>CAXTBR010000100.1:0-15255 GCA_964242785.1 uncultured Lichenihabitans sp.
CGCCCACGTCGAGGAAGTTGGCCGGCGCCTCGCCGTAGAGCTTGATGATGTCCATCGTGGCCATGGCGAGGCCGGCGCCGTTCACCATGCAGCCGATGGTGCCGTCGAGCGTGATGTAGTTGAGGTCGTACTTGGAGGCCTCGATCTCCTTGGCGTCCTCCTCGGTCTCGTCGCGCAGCGCCAGCACGTCCGGGTGGCGGTAGAGGGCGTTGCCGTCGAAGCTCATCTTGGCGTCGAGCGCCCTCAACTGCCCGTCCTTGGTGACGATCAGCGGGTTGATCTCCAGGAGGTCCATGTCCTTGGACACGAAGGCCGCGTAGAGCTGGCCGAGCAGCGTGCCGGCCGCCTTGGCGAGGTCGCCCGACAGCTTCAGGGCCTCGGCGAGGGCGCGGCCGTGGTGGGGCATGACGCCCGTGGTGGGGTCGACCGAGATGGTGTGGATGCGCTCGGGCGTGTCGTGCGCGACGGTCTCGATGTCCATGCCGCCCTCGGTCGAGGCCACGAAGGACACGCGCGACGTCTCGCGGTCGACCAGGGCCGACAGGTAGAGCTCGCGGTCGATGGCGGCGCCGTCCTCGATGTAGAGGCGCCCGACGGTGCGGCCGGCCGGGCCGGTCTGCACCGTCACCAGCGTGTGGCCCAGCATCTCGCGGGCATAGCGCTCGACCTCGTCGCGCGATTTTGCCAAGCGCACGCCGCCCTTGTCGCCGGCGGCCGCCTCCTTGAAGCGGCCCTTGCCGCGGCCGCCCGCGTGGATCTGGCTCTTCACGACCCAGACCGGGCCGCCGAGCTCGTCGGCCGCCCGGCCCGCCTCGGCGGCCGACATGATCGCCACCCCGCGCGACACCGGCACCCCGAACTCCTTCAGGATCGCCTTGGCCTGGTATTCGTGCACGTTCATCGGGATGTCCTGGGAGCGGTTGCGGCCGGGGAGGAGGGGCGCGGGAGGGTCTACGGGGCGAAGGCCGGGTTGACGGTCTTGCAGGCCGCGATGAGGGTCCTCACCGACTCGACCGATCTGGCGAACATCTCGCGCTCGTCCTTGGACATCTCGATCTCGAGGATGCGCTCGACGCCCCTCTCGCCGATCACCACCGGGACGCCGACATACATGTCGCGGACGTCGTATTCGCCGTCGAGGTAGGCCGCGCAGGGCAGCACGCGCTTCTTGTCCCGGAGGTAGGACTCCGCCATGGCGATGGCCGAGGAGGCCGGGGCGTAGAAGGCCGAGCCGGTCTTCAGGAGGTTGACGATCTCGCCGCCGCCCTTGCGGGTGCGCTCGACGATGGCGTCGACCCTCTCGTGGGTGGTCCAGCCCATCTTGACGAGGTCGGGCAGCGGGATGCCGGCCACCGTCGAGTAGCGGATCAGGGGCACCATGTCGTCGCCGTGGCCGCCGAGCACGAAGGCCGTGACGTCCTCGACCGACACGTCGAACTCCTCGGCGAGGAAGTAGCGGAACCGCGCCGAATCGAGCACGCCCGCCATGCCCACCACCTTGTTATGGGGCAGGCCGGAGGCCTTCTGCAGCGCCCACACCATCGCGTCGAGCGGGTTGGTGATGCAGATCACGAAAGCGTCGGGGCAATTGTCCTTGAGGCCCTGGCCGACGGTCTCCATCACCTTGAGGTTGATGCCGATGAGGTCGTCGCGGCTCATGCCGGGCTTGCGCGGCACGCCGGCCGTGACGATCACGACGTCGGCCCCGGCGAGGCCCGCGAAGTCGTTCGCCCCCACCATGCGGGCGTCGAAGCCCTCCACCGGCGAGGCTTCGGCGATGTCGAGCGATTTGCCCTGGGGCACGCCCTCGACGATGTCGAACAGGACGATGTCGCCGAGCTCCTTCAAGCCGGCCAGGAGCGCCAGGGTGCCGCCGATCTGCCCCGCCCCCACCAATGCGATCTTCTTGCGTGCCATGCGAAAAACCGTCCATGCCGGGCGCAGGCATCCCCGCTCCCGCGCCGTCCGGATTGAGGTGAACAGGGGTCGGGCGCCTCTTTCGTCCGAATCGCCCCGCGTTGCAAGCGTGCGACGCCCCGGCACGGTCCTGAATCGCGCCCATCCCCGCCGGGCCGATGCGGCGCGAGACTCACTCCCGGCATGGAACTCCGGAGCCGCGGGCCGATTGGGAGCGGTGGCGCGGCGTGCCATGGTGCCGCATCGACCGACGAACTCCGACGCCGAGGACCCCGCCCGTGCTGTTCCCCTACCCCGTGGCGGTCTGCGACGTCGGCGGCACCAACTGCCGGATCTCGATCCAGGACGGGCCCGGCCTGCCCCTGCGGAACCTCCCCCACCAGCTCACGGCCGACCACGCGGGCCTGGGCGAGGCCATCGGGGCGGCGACGGCCGCCGACCCCGTCAAGCCCCGGTCGGTGATCGCCTGCGGGGCCGGGCCGGTCGACGGGCGCCGGCTGAAGCTCACCAACGCCCCCTGGGTGATGGACGGGCCGGAGATCGCCGCCCTGCTCGCCCTCGACGACGGGCTGTTGCTCAACGACTTCGAGGCCCAGGCCCTGTCGCTGCCCGCCATCGAGCCGGGCTGGGTGCGGCTCATCGGGCCGGACCTGCCGCCCGGCCCCGGGCCGCGGGTGATCCTCGGGCCCGGCACGGGGCTCGGCATCGCGGCGCTGGTCGAGGCCGAGGGGCGCTTCGCGCCCGTGTCGAGCGAGGCCTGCCACGCTGGCTTCGGCCCCGGCACGCCGGAGGAGGAGGCGTTCTGGCCCCACCTCGACCGCGTGCAGGGCCGGATCACCTCGGAGAGCGTGCTGTCGGGGGTGGGGCTCGAACGGGTCCACCGCGCGCGGCTCGCCGCCCGGGGGGCGCCGGACGGCCCGCACCCGACGGCCGCCGCCATCACGGCGGCGGCGCTCGGCGCGCGGGACGGCGAGGAGGCCGCGACGGTGCGGTGCTACCTGCGGCTCGTCGCCCGGTTCGCGGGCGACATCGCCATCACCTTCATGGCGACGGGCGGGGTGACGCTCGCGGGCGGCGTGCTGCCCCGCATCGCCGAGTTGATCGACGACGCGGCCTTCCGCGACGCCTTCGAGGACAAGGCCCCGGTGGCGGCGCTGACGCGGCGGACGGGGACGCGGCTCGTCATCCACGCCGATTCGGTGCTCGGCGGCATGGCGGCGCTCGCGGCCGATCCCGACCGCTTCCTGCTGGATTACGCGGCGCGGCGCTGGCGGGGGTGAAGGATCTTCAGCGATAGATTCCAAAGGGCGAGCCCTTTGGCGGGTTTCAGTGCAGAGCCCTGAAGAGCTTTTCTAATTATGAAATTGGTTTTCGAATAGCAAAATATTCAGGGCTCTGCCCTGAAACCCGCAAAAGGCCGAGGGCCTTTTGAAACCGGACTGATGATGAGCTTCAATCCCGCGCCCGAAGCTCTGGATTGTGCCACTGAACTTCTGTCGTCCTGCTCATCCGACATCGAACAGGTCTTCGATCGTCAGATCCAGTCCCGGCGGATCGAGGCGGAGGCTGCCGCTGCGGAGGATCCGCGTCGCGATCTCGTCCTCCTTGCGGGCGTGGTGGATGACGGCGCGGCGGTCGGCGTCGACGATCAGGTAGTGGTGAAGGCTCGGCACCGCGAAGTAGCCGACGAGCTTGCCGGACCGATCGTGGCGCCCCGTGCTGGGCGACAGGACTTCGACGACGATCACCGGGTTCGGCACTTCGATCGCCCTGCGGGGCAGACGAGGGCCGCAATAGACCAGCGCATCGGGTTCGTAGGCCGTTCGGACATCGATGCGCACCGTCGCACCGTCGGGCAGGGCCTCGCAGGCGAGGCGGGCCCGGCGGATCGCCGTGGCGAGGGCCTCATAAGCGTCTGTCTTGGCCCGCAGGTGGCCGACGTTCTCCGGTGACATCGCGATCACCGTTCCGCCGTCGAGCTCGTAGCGGCCTGGCCGGCCTTCGGCCCAGACCAGGAACTCGTCGACCGTCATCTCGGAGGGTGCCGCGTCAGCCATGACCGTAGCCTAGCACGCGCCGAGACCGTTCGAAATGCCCGTCACCGCCCCGGCGCGGCCCCGCGCTTGATGCGGTTGAGGGCGCGGTCGAGGGCGCCGAGGAACGCCGAGCGGTCGCGCGGCGAGAAGGGCTTGGGCCCGCCCGTCACCTCGCCCGAGCCGCGCAACTGGTCCATCAGGTTGCGGGTCGCGAGCGCCATGCCGATCGAGCTCGCGGTGAAGCTCTTGCCGTTGGGCGCCAGCACGGCCGCGCCCGCCCGGACGCAGCGGTCGGCCAGGGGCACGTCGGCCGTCACCACCACGTCGCGGGCGGTGGCGCGCTCGGCGATCCAGTCGTCCGCCACGTCGGGGCCGCTCCGCACCACCACGCGCTCGATGAAGGCGTCGCGCGGCACCATGATGGGACTGTTCGACACGACGTAGACGCGCGCGCCGTGCCGCTCGGCCACGCGGTACACCTCGGCCTTCACCGGGCAGGCGTCGGCGTCGACGTAGACGGCGACCGGCGCCCCCGCGGCGGGCGGCCCGCTCACGCCACCGCCAGCCGCTCGACGAAAAGCACCTCGGCGTGGGTGCCGACGTGGAGGTCGCCCTCGGCCGTCACCCAGCCGCGGAACATGCCCCCCGTGTTGAAGGGTGCCGCGACCCGGCCCGCGGCGTCGAGCGCGATCAGCCCCGCCCCGACGCCGCGCGGCGTGAGGTCGGCCAGCACGCCGGCCGTCGCCTCCGCCAGCGCGTCGCCGCGATAGTCCATCCGGCAGGCGACGTCGTGGGCCAGGGCGTGGCGGATGAAGGCCTCGCCCTGGCCGGTGCCCGACACGGCGCAGACGCCGTCCTGCGCGTAGGTGCCGGCGCCGGGGATCGGGCTGTCGCCGACCCGGCCCGCGGGCTTGTTGGTGTAGCCGCCCGTCGAGGTCGCGGCCGCGAGGTGGCCGGCGCGGTCGAGCGCCACGGCCCCCACCGTGCCGTGCTTCTCGGCCTCGCTGGCGGCCGCCACCGTGCCGGCCTCCCCGCGCGCCCTCATGCTCTCCAGGTTCTCCCGCCGCCGCTCCGTGGTGAAGTAGGAGGGGTCGACGAGGGCGAGGCCGCGCTCCCCCGCGTAGCGGTCGGCCGCCGGCCCCGCCAGCGCCACGACCTGCCCGGCGTCGAGCACGGCGCGGGCCGCCCGGACGGGGTTGCGCACCCGCCTCACGCCGATCACGGCGCCGGCGGCCCGCCCCATCCCGTCCATGATCGAGGCGTCGAGCTCGTGCTCGCCCTCGGCGTTCAGCGCCGCGCCGTGGCCGGCGTTGAAGTGGGGCGAATCTTCCAGCACCACGACCGCGGCCTCGACGGCGTCGAGCGAGCGGCCGCCGGCCCGCAGCACGGCCCAGCCGGCGCGGAGCGCCTCGGCGAGGGCGGCGCGCGCCTCCTCCCATTCGGCCGCGGGGAGGCCCTGCACGGGCATCACGCCGCAGCCGCCGTGCACCGCGATGGCGATCGTATCCATGGTGAAGTCCCTCAGATTTTGTAGATGTATCGAACTTGTGCCTGAATGCCCTCTGAAAACATCGAGGAACTTCTGCCCGTTTTGGGGCAGATGGGCCTTCATCCACGAACTCTCAGCTATGGATGAAGTTGGGGGAGCGCTTCTCGACGAAGGCCGCCATGCCCTCGCGCCGGTCCGCGGTGGCGAAGAGCGCGTGGAGGACGCGGCGCTCGAAGAGCAGGCCCTCGGCGAGGCTCGTCTCGTCGGCGCGGCCGAGGCATTCCTTCAGCGACAGCAGGGCGGGCAGCGACATGCCGGCGATGGTCTCGGCGGTCCGCATCGCCTCGGCCATGACCTCGGCGGCCGGCACCACGCGGGCCACGAGGCCGGAGCGCTCGGCCTCGGCCGCGTCCATCATGCGGCCCGTCAGGCACAGGTCGGTGGCCTTGGCCTTGCCGACGGCGCGGATCAGCCGCTGCGAGCCGCCGATGCCCGGGATGATGCCGAGCTTGATCTCGGGCTGGCCGAACTTGGCGGTGTCGGACGCGATGATCATGTCGCACATCATGGCGAGCTCGCAGCCGCCGCCGAGCGCGAAGCCCGACACGGCCGCGACGATGGGCTTGCGGACGCGCGTCAGCGCGGTCCAGCCGCCGAAGCCGTCCTCCAGGAAGATCGAGACGGCATCGGCGGCCGCCATCTCCTTGATGTCGGCGCCGGCCGCGAAGGCCCTGTCGGAGCCGGTGATCACGAGGCAGCCCACCGCGGGGTCGGCGTCGAAGGCGGCCGCCGCCTCCGTCACCTCGCGCATCACCTGCCGGTTCAGGGCGTTCAGGGCCTTCGGCCGGTTCAGCGTGATCAGCCCGACGCGCCCGCGCCGTTCGACCAGGATCGTGTCGTAGGCCTCGTCGGGCGTCATGGCTTTCCTCTCGGGAGACGGTGTCGGGCCGTCTTCTGCCAAAGATTCGGGCCGATGTCCCGCGCCGCCGCGCCGCCTGCCCTCCGAGAAAGCTCCATTAACCCGCCGGCAAGGAGCACCCGCGATAAGGGTCTCGGCAGGGTTCCGTTAACCACGGTCGCGGCGCGGCGTCCGGTGTGGCGACGGCGCCTCAGCGGAGCGGGGTTCGGAGAGGCGGGATGGTTCGCACGCGCATGGCGGTGCGCCGCAGGGCGCGGGGCCGCTCCCGGCTGTGCTGGGCGGCCCTGACGGTGGTGCCCTGGTGCCTCGCGGCGGGGCTGCTGGTCTCCATGGCGGCCGACGCCGGGCAGGACACCGTCATCGGCGTGACGCGCCTCGACCTGACCGACCCCGCACCCGCCATGCCGGGCGACCTCGTCCCCCTCGCGGATTCCGTCGAGGGCGCGGGCTTCGCGCTGCCCGACGCGGACGTCCTGTCCGCCGCCGTCCACCGGGCCGCGGCGGACGAGCCCGAGGGCGTGGAGCCCCGCGCGACCCTCAAGGGCGAGGGCCGCCCGGCCCCGGCGGTCGATCGCGCCGGCCGCGGCGATCCGAGGAACGCCGTGCGGCCCACCTTCGCGGTGGCGCTGCGCGCGCCGGGCTCGCTGTCCCGCTTCCGCGCCGCGGCGCTGGCCTTCGGGCCCGGCGAGGAGGACGCGGACGGCTTCGCGCCCGTGCCGGTCGACGGCCCCTGGGCCGACCCGTCGCGGCTCCGGCCGCTGCCGCGCGACCTGTCGGCGACGACGCGCCCGACCCACGCGGCCCATTCCCCCCAGGCCGAGGCGGGCTCGACCACGCCCCCCGTGGGCGACGGGGCGACGCCCGGGGTGGCGCGCGCCGTGTCGCTGGCCTCGACCACGCCGGCGGCGGCCGACGACACGCCGATCGAGATCGCGGCGCTGCCGAAGTTCTCGCGCGGGCCGCACGGGCTCGTCATGGGCGACACCACGGTGGTGGGCATCGCCCAGCCCCACCCCGATTACGCCGCCACGGTCGAGACCGCGAGGTCGGAGCCCGAGCAGCGCTGCCTCGCCGAGGCCGTCTACTTCGAGGCGCGGAGCGAGCCCGAGGAGGGCCAGGCCGCCGTGGCGCAGGTGGTGCTGAACCGCGCCATGAGCGGGCTCTACCCGGGCTCGGTCTGCGGGGTGGTGTTCCAGAACCAGCAGCACCGCAATGCCTGCCAGTTCTCCTTCGCCTGCGAGGGCCGCGCGCTGCGGGTGACGGAGGGCCAGCCCTGGGACCGCGCCGTGCGGATCGCCCGCGAGGTCACGGACGGCTCGACCTACGTGTCGGACATCGGCGGCTCGACGCATTACCACGCGAACTACGTGCGGCCGGGCTGGGCGCGCGCGCTGCGGCGGACGGAGGCGATCGGCCACCACATCTTCTACGCGCTGAAGCCCGGGCAGACGTGACGCCCGCGACGGACTTCAGTGCGGGCAGGCGCCCTCCAGCGCGGCCGCGAGGTCGAAGCCGCCGAGCAGGGTGCCGGGGCGGAACTTCCTGCTCGGCTTCAGCGCGACCGGCCCGGCGGCCGGCTGGAGCGTCATCGGCTGGGTGACGTGCCACGCCCCATCGGCATCACGCTTGAACAGCGTGCAGGACATCTGGAACTCGGGCGCCGCGGGGGTGGCCGGCGGCGCCTCCTGGGCCCGGGCCGTCGGCGCGGCCAGCAGGAGGGCGGAAGCGAGGAGGAGGCTCTTCATGGCGGGATCCGGGGCGCATTTCGCGGTCCCGACCCTTAGCGCGATTCGCGCGTCGCCTCCATGCCGGGCGTGTGTCCGGATGGGGCGGCGCGGTTTCCGCTACTCCCTCACCGTTCATCCCCGCCTTCGCGGGGATGAACGGTGAGTCCTTTGGGCTCCATCCGGGACAGGGGCTGCATCGGGTCCGGCGCATGGACCGACACGGTAGCCGAAGCCGGCGCCGTCCTCGCCCCCGAGATTGCCGGGCTGGCAGGATGGTCCCGCCCGATGGAAGAGCAGGGGCGACTGCTTCATCTCGCTGTCGGCCGAGGTCTGGGTGGGACAGCTCGCCAGGCACAGGGCCAGCAAGGTCACGGCGGGGGCGCATCTCATCGGCAGGCTCGCGATCGGTTCGGCTTCCGAGCGGCTGCTCCAGACAGGCGGACACGTCGAGGAACGTCCGCCTCGCAGGTGCGGTTCGCGCCTCGCGGTCCAGTCCTCCATCCTGTCGCAGGGTCGAGCGGGACCGGGCCGCGGCGACAGCCGTCGCGGATCCGCCACGGGCGAGCTACGACCGACGCACATCCGGCACCTGAGGCCTCGCATCGGCGCGGCAGCGGAATTTCCGCCATCACTCCTTCGAGAAACCTTCGGGTGTTGACATCTGTTTACAGTCGCGGTCGTGTGGCGGGACACGGTGGCTGAGCGGGATGTCGTGGGTTCCCCCACGAAATCCTGCTTCTTCTTATGGAAAGGATCAGCAGACTGTCGCGGGTCAACCCGCGACAGTCTGCTTAGGCCGCGCCACACCAACAGGGAGATCGAAGCCGCCGTCCAGGCGGCCGAGGCCTCCGGGTGGCGCGTCGAGCTGTCGAAGGGGCATGCGTGGGGCACCTGCTGTGCCCCAACCACACCCGCGACGGCTGCATGGTCGCCGTGTGGTCGACGCCCAAGCATCCCGAGAACCACGCGAAGGCCATCCGACGCGCGGTCGCCCGATGTCCGGCCTGTCATCGAGCAGGGTGAAGCCATGAAGAACCACAGCCTCACCATCATCGCGTCCGGGCTCGACGCGCTGGGCGACGCCTTCGCGGACCGCTTCTACGAGGCCGGCTGCGACGACGCGACGGTGGCGATCCAGAAGGGCCTGTTCGTGCTCGATTTCGACCGCGAGGCGCGGACCTTCACCCACGCCCTCGTGACCGCGATGCGCGACGTCGCGCGCGCCGGCGCCAGGATCGAGCGCGTCGAGCCCGACGACCTCGTCAGCGCCGCCGAGATCGCGAAGCGGAGCGACCTCGGGCGGGCCGCCATCTCGCTCTACGCCAAGGGCGAGCGCGGCCGCGACTTCCCGGCGCCGGTCGCGCGCGTCACGTCCGAGAGCCCGCTCTACGACTGGGCCGAGGTCGCCGCCTGGCTCCACCGGAACGGCAGGCTGCCGCTCGCCGAGGTCGTCCAGGCCCGGACCGTGCGCGAGGTGAACCGCTTCGTCATGAGGGAGCAGCTTGGCCGGTCGTTCCTCGGGCGCCAGCTGCGGGCCGGTCGCACGCGGATCCAGGAGTCGCCGACGGCGGCGTGATCTCATCGTGCCGGGTCCGAACGATCGCCTGATCGGCAGCGGCGACGCGGGGACGGCACAGACCGGAACCGACCCTATCGCCGCAGCCGCCCCGTGCCCCTCGTGGCCGCCTTCGAGGACTGGAGCGCCTTCTGGCGCGCGAGGATGCGGCCACGGGGTGGTGGGGGCGCATGCGCGACGGGATCTGCCGGCCCAGAAGCTCGCCGACATGACGGGACAGCGTTTGGCATGTGGCGGGTGAGCCTGCCCGCATGTTCCAGTCCCTGCCGTTGACGAAGGGTTTTGGTGTACCTACAATCTGCCTATGACGATCGTCTTCGACGAGGTGAAGCGCGCTGCCAACCTCAGGAAGCATCGCATTGACTTTGCGGACTTCGAGGCTGGCTTCGATTTCGCCTCTGCCATCGAGCTTGAGGCATACACCAGCCGCACGGGCCGGGCGCGCTTCTCCCTTATCGGGGAACTCAACGGCGAAATCGTCGTGGTGGCGATCCTCTCACCGCTCGGCACCGAGGCCTTGTCCTTGGTGAGCGTGCGACACGCGAATGCGAAGGAGCGGCACCGCTATGGCCTCTGACGAACACGCGCCGGGCTTCGTCCCCGGCCAGGGCTATGCTCAAGAGGATTGGGACGAGGTCTGCGACAACCCGGAGTTGACTGACGAGCAGTTGGCTAGGGGTCGACCTCTGATCGAGACCCGTCCCGACCTCGTCGCGGCGATGCGGCGCAAGCGCGGCCATCAGCGGGCGCCGACGAAGGATCTCGTGTCGCTCCGGCTCGACAAGGACGTCCTCGCCACCTTGCGGGCGAGCGGATCGGGATGGCAGAGCCGGGCCAACGACATGCTGCGCGAGGGGCTCGGGCTGCCGGTCGATGCCCGGAGATCCTGAGGACTAGAGCTGTTGCCGCTCGCCTTGGCTCGCAGCTCCAGCCTCCTGTTTTTACGAGCATCTTCACGCGATCAGGTGATTCCACCTGATCGCGATCTGCTCTAAGCGAAGGCCATCCGACGCGCGGTCGCCCGATGTCCGGCCTGTCGGGAAGGGATGACGTCCCGCGGAACCGCAGCCGCCTTCGCGGGGATGAACGGCTGGAGGGGTGATCCGGGCACGGTCACGCCCGTCCTGCTCGGGCGCCCCGTCACGAGATCGTGCCCAGGGGCTTGATCTCCAGGCCGCGGGCGATCTCGAGGTGCGACAGGACCGGCAGGGTGGCGAACATGCGCTCGACGATCATGCGGACGTAGGTCCGCACCTCGGGCGCCGCGATCAGCACGAAGCTGTGGCCCGCGTCCATGCGCTCGCGGATGGCGGTCGACGCCTCCTGGCCGAACTGCTCCACCATGCGGGGGTCGAGCTCGAACTCGGTCACCTCGCCCTTGGCGTCGCGCTTGACGCTCTGGTGGAAGGCCAGGTCCCAGCGGTTGCCGAGGCGCAGCACCTTGAGCGAGCCGTTCTCCGCGAGGTCGCCGCAGATCTGCTGGCTCATCCGCACCCGAACGTGCTCGGCCACCTGCTCGGAGCGGCGCACGTGCGGCACGATCTCGGCGATGGCCTCCAGGATGAGGTGCAGGTTGCGGATCGACACGCGCTCGCCGAGCAGCAGCTTCAGCACGGCCTGCAGGCCCGAATACGAGATCTGGCCCGGGCAGATGTCGTCGATGAGCTTCTTGTATTCCGGGTCCAGCCGGTCGAGCAGGGCGCGCATGTCCTTGTAGGACAGGAGCTGGGACAGGTTGTTGCGGATCACCTCGCTGAGATGGGTCAGGAGGATCGACAGCGTGTCGACGATCTGGAAGTTCTGCCGCTTGGCCTCGGCCGCATAGGCGTCCGACACCCACAGCGCCTTCATGCCGAAGGCGGGCTCGCGCGTCTCCAGCCCCGGGATGTCGGGCTTGGGGCCGTCGCCCGTGATGATGAGGCATTCGCCGAGCCGAAGCTCCTGGGACACCACCACGGTGCCGTGGATCTTGATCTGGTAGGACTTGGCCGGCACGTCCATGCTGTCCGACACCTTGATCTCGGGCACCACGAAACCGTACTGGCGGGCGAACTTGCGCCGCATCTTGGTGACGCGGTGGGCGAGTTCGGCCCCCGAGGGCATGAGCCGCGCCGAGAGCTGCTTGCCGAGCGCGATCTCGATCTCGGCGGTGCGCAGGAACTCCTTCACCGAATCCTTGGTCTCGGCCGCCGCGGCGTCGGCCGCCTGGGCGGCCTCGGCCTCGGCGGCGGCGCGCTCCGCCGCCACGCGGCGCGGCAGCACCGTGCCGGCGAACACCATGATGCCGCCGAGCGCCGCGAAGGGGAAGAAGGGCAGGCCCGGCACGAGCGCCAGGACGAACATCATCAGGGCCGCCACGAAGAGCGCGCGGGGGAAGTGCACGAGCTGGTTCAGCACGGCCTTCTCGGTCGAGCCGCGCGTGCCGCCCTTCGACACCAGCAGGGCCGCGCCCAGCGACACGATGAGGGCCGGGATCTGCGACACGAGGCCGTCGCCGACCGACAGCTTGGCGAAGACGTCCGCCGCCTCCCCGAGCGGCATGCCGTGGCGCGTGACGCCGATGACGATGCCGCCGAACACGTTGACCGCCAGGATGATGAGGCCCGCCACGGCGTCGCCGCGCACGAACTTCGAGGCGCCGTCCATGGAGCCGAAGAAGGCGCTCTCCTCCTCCAGCTCGCGCCGGCGGGCCTGCGATTCCTTGTCGGTGATGAGGCCCGCCGACAGATCCGCGTCGATGGCCATCTGCTTGCCCGGGATGGCGTCGAGCGTGAAGCGGGCGCCGACCTCGGCGATGCGGGTCGCGCCCTTGGTGATGACCACGAAGTTGATGGTCAGCAGGATGGCGAAGACGATGAGGCCGATGACGAAGTCGCCGCTCATCACGAGCCGCGAGAAGCCCCCGATGATGAAGCCCGCGGCGTTGGATCCCTCCGAGCCGTTGGACAGGATGAGCCGGGTCGTGGCGATGTTGAGCGACAGGCGCAGCAGCGTCGCCACCAGCAGCACGGTGGGGAAGGCCGAGAATTCGAGCGGGCGCTCGATCCACAGCGCCACCATCAGGATCAGCACCGAGAGCGCGATCGACAAGGCCAAGCCCATGTCGATCATGAAGGAGGGGATCGGCAGGAAGAAGATCGACAGGATCGCCACGATGCCGATGGCGAAGCCGACGTCGCGCCCGCTCCGGCGCGGGGCCCGGGCCGTGCTGCCGGGCGGCAGGGGCGCGCCCGTCGCCCCGCGCCGCACCGGTGTGATCGCCGCTATGCTCATCCGTCCCCGCCGCAGCCGATGGCCGGTGCGCGGGGCGCACGGGCCGGAGTATGGTCTGACGATACATCCTAGGGCGGGGGAGCTTGCGCCGGGGTGGTTCCGGGCCGGCCGCGCGCGGCTCCGCGGAACCAAGATCACGCCTGCCGGTTGTCGGGGTTCAAGGCCCCGGTGGGGCCGAATGTCGCTCTGCAGCCTCGATCGCCGCCGAAGCCAGCGGCGCGGCCGAGGTCCACTCAGCGGGTTCTTGCGAGCCTGCTGACATTTGCAAGATCGAGCAGCGTCGATTTCGCTTTGAAGAAGTGAGATCGACCGTGGCTTCAGCCGCGCAAGGCTGCTCGGACGCGGGCTGGCTGATCACGTCCGGCGTGCCGGACCCGACCGTGCATGTCCGAGGCCGATCCTCATGGGGAGACGCCCGGCCGCGGGCGGGGGTGCGGCGCCGGTCCAACCGACGGAGTTCACCATGGGCATTCTCGATTCGGTCATCGGCAGCCTCCTCGGCGGCGGCCAGCAGGGCGGCGGCGCCTCCCCCCTCGGCGGCGTGCTGTCGAGCATCCTGGGCGGCGGCCAAGCCGGCGCGGGCCCCTTCGGCGGGCAGACGGATGGCGGGCAGATGGGCGGCGGGCAGACGGGCGGGCCGATGGCGGGCGGCCTCGGCGGCCTCCTCTCGCAGTTCCAGCAGGCCGGCCTCGGCAATATCGCCCAGTCCTGGGTGGGCGGCGGCGACAACCATCCGGTGTCACCGGAGCAGCTCCAGAACGTGTTCGGCCAGGACCGGGTGCAGGACATGGCCAACCAGGCCGGCATGGACCAGGGCGACTTCCTGAGCCAGCTCAGCCACCACCTCCCCCGCGCCGTGGACGGGATGACGCCGGACGGGCAGCTTCCCGCCGACGACGGCTCCATGTCGGTCTGATCCGCTCGCTCCACCGTTCATCCCCGCGAAGGCGGGGATCCAGCGTGGAATGTCCGGCCAAAGGCCAGTCCCTCCTCTGCAACCGAGCGGCGTAAGGCGCGATGGAGGAGGCGGCCTTCGGCCTTCCTCCTGCGCTCATCCCCGCATCCGCGGGGATGAGCGGTGAGGGTTGAGCGTTCATCAGGAAACAGTGCGATCCGCACCGAGATCGCAATCCGGGGCAGGACACTGCCCGACCCAACAACGCCGCGGCACGCCCCGGGCCGACCCCGCAGTCAGGAACCCATCATGATCGGCAAGCGCATCGTCTCGACGCTGGTTCTCACGTCGTTCCTCGGCCTCCAGCCCGGCCTCAGCCCCGCCTGGGCCGACAACCAGATGGGCTACCGCATGCTGCCCCAGGCCGAGGCGTCGAGCCTGCCGAAGGCGGGCGGCACGCTCGGCCTCAACGTCGGGCCGGGCCAGCAGATCACCAGCGGCGGCCTGACGTTCAAGCTGCTGCGGGTCAATTCCGTGAAGCCCGGCGCCTCCGGCGCGCAGGCGGGCTTCCGCACCGGCGACCAGATCATCTCGGTGGACGGACGGGTCTTCCCGAGCGTCCCGGCCTTCGCGGGCTACGTCGGCTCGGTGGCGCCCGGCCAGCAGATCAACGTCGATTTCCTGCCCTCCGGCAGCGGCCCCCAGGGGGCCCAGCGCGTGACCGCCACGCTCGGCGGCGGGGCCACCGCGGCCATCCCGACGACGCCCGTCCAACCCGCGCCCGACCAGCCGGCCGCCGTGGATCCGAAGGCCGGCACACTGTCGACGGGCACCAAGATCGCCATCGGCACCGCCGCGGTGGCGCTGTTCGGCTGCTACAAGCTCGGCTGCTTCAACCGCTTCAAGAAGCCCGCCATG
Source organism: uncultured Lichenihabitans sp. (assembly GCA_964242785.1). Classification (GTDB taxonomy): domain Bacteria; phylum Pseudomonadota; class Alphaproteobacteria; order Rhizobiales; family Beijerinckiaceae; genus Lichenihabitans. The sequence goes on from CAXTBR010000100.1 coordinate 14,751, forward strand.
GCGCGCTGAGGGTCGCCACGGTCAGGTTCGGTTCATGCGGCCTCGTCCAATGTGAACCCATCAAACGGAGGACGATCTTCCCATGCAGAACATCATGAAGGGCATCATCGCGGGCACCCTGGCGCTGGCCGGGGCGACCTTCGCCACGGCGGAAGCCCAGGCCATGCCGATCCAGCCGCTGAGCCCAGCGGCGTCGACCGCTCCCATCGAGCAGGTCTACCTCTACGGCTACGGCTATCGTCGCCCCTTCGTGCGGCGCTTCGGCTACGGCTTCCGCCCGTTCTACGGCTATCGCCGTCCGTTCTACGGGTACCGCCGCCCCTTCGTCTATGGCTATCGCCGCCCGTTCTACGGCTATCGCCGCTTCTACTGATCGCGACGCCCGCGGCTCGGCCGCGGGCGTGACACGGCGATACCGACATGGACGGCGGGCGATCCCCAGGGATCGCCCGCCGTCCTCGTTTCGGGATCGGAGTTTGTAAATGTATCGAACTTGTGCCTGAAT
>CAXTBR010000101.1:0-14845 GCA_964242785.1 uncultured Lichenihabitans sp.
CATCAGCGCCTCCTCGATCTGCTGCGGGCAGATGAAGTGGATGTGGGTGTCGAAGCCCCCCGCGGTGAGGATCTTGCCCTCGCCGGCGATCACCTCGGTGCCGGGGCCGATGATCAGCGTCACGCCGGGCTGGATCTCCGGGTTGCCGGCCTTGCCGACCCCGACGATGCGCCCGTCCCTCAGCCCCACGTCGCCCTTGACGATGCCCCAGTGGTCCAGCACCACCGCGTTGGTGATGACGGTGTCGAGGGCGCCGCCGGCCCGGCTCACCTGGCTCTGCCCCATGCCGTCGCGGATCACCTTGCCGCCGCCGAACTTCACCTCCTCGCCGTAGACCGTGAAGTCCCGCTCGACCTCGATCACCAGCGCCGTGTCGGCGAGGCGCAGCCGGTCGCCCGTCGTAGGGCCGAACATGTCGCCGTAGGCTGGGCGGGGCAGGGTGCAGGACATGGGCGGGCTCCTCGATGCGGGGAAGCTTAGCCGCATCGCGTCGGCGCGCGGAAGCGCTGATTTCGCGGCGTCGCGGTGCCGTCATGCCGGCTTGCGAGGGTGGGAGGAACATTTCGCATGCGCGGCCGTCGTCTCGCCGGATCGGGCGGGCCGGCCTCGGCGCGCGGACCCCAGACCCCAGGAGCCCCCGATGCCCGACGACAGCCACCACTCCCCCGTCTTCGACACCGCGGAGGGCCGGCGCCTGCGCGACGCCGAGGCGGGGGGTTGGCGCCGCTGGGGGCCCTACCTCAGCGAGCGGCAGTGGGGCACGGTGCGGGAGGACTACAGCGCGAGCGGCGACGCCTGGAACTACCTGCCCCACGACCACGCCCGCTCCCGCGCCTACCGCTGGAGCGAGGACGGCATCGCGGGCTTCTCCGACCTCCACCAGCGCTGGAACCTGGCGCTGGCGCTGTGGAACGGGCGCGACCCGATCCTCAAGGAGCGCATGTTCGGCCTCACCAACGCTGAGGGCAACCACGGCGAGGACGTGAAGGAGCTCTGGTACTACCTCGACGGCACGCCGACCCACTCCTACATGCGGGTGCTCTACAAGTATCCGCAGGCGCGCTTCCCCTACGAGGACCTGATCGCCGAGAACGCGCGCCGCAAGGCGACCGACGCCACGGCCTTCGAATACGAACTCGCCGACACGGGCGTCTTCGCCGAGGGGCGCTACTTCGACGTCACCACCGAATACGCGAAGGACGGGCCCGACGACATCCTGATGCGCGTCACGGCCGTCAACCGCGGCCCCGAGGCCGCCGACCTCCATGTGCTGCCGCATCTGTGGGCGCGCAACACCTGGTCCTGGGAGGCCGGCCACCCGAAGCCGAGCCTCCGGCTCGGCGAGGACGGCGCGGTCGCGGCCGAGCGGCCCCACGCGCCCGCGATGCGCTTCGCCGCGCTCCAGCCCGTCGACTGGCTGTTCTGCGACAACGAGACCAACACGCGCCGGCTCTACGGCACGGAGGCCGAGGGCTTCTTCAAGGACGGCATCAACGACTTCCTGGTCGGCGGCGACCGCGATGCCGTCAACCCGGCCCGCACGGGAACGAAATGCGCCGCCCACGCGGTGCTGCGCCTGGAGCCGGGCGCCAGCATCGCGCTGCGGTTCCGCTTCGCGCCCGCCGAGGCCGCGGCGCTGGGGGATGCGGACTACGACGCGGTCTTCGCGGCCCGCATCGCCGAGGCCGACGCCTTCTATGCCGCCGTCCAGGCCGACATGGACGACCCGGACGCGCGGGCCGTTCAGCGGCAGGCCTTCGCCGGCATGCTCTGGTCCAAGCAGTTCTACCACCTCGACGTGCGCCGCTGGCTCGGCGGCGACCCCGCCATGCCGCCCCCGCCGGCTGAGCGGAAGGCCGGGCGCGACAGCGACTGGGGCCACCTCGTCAACGCCGATATCGTGTCGATGCCCGACAAGTGGGAATATCCCTGGTACGCCGCCTGGGACCTCGCCTTCCACTGCTCGGTCTTCGCGCTGATCGACCCCGACTTCGCCAAGGGCCAGCTCGTGCTGCTGATGCGCGAATGGTACATGCACCCGAACGGCCAGCTCCCCGCCTACGAGTGGAACTTCGGCGACGTGAACCCGCCGGTGCACGGCCTCGCGGCCTGGCGCGTCTACCAGATGGACCGGTCCCTGACGGGCGTGCCGGACCGGGAGTTCCTGGTGCGCGTGTTCCACAAGCTGATGATCAACTTCACCTGGTGGGTGAACCGCAAGGACGAGGGCGGGCGCAACATCTTCCAGGGCGGCTTCCTCGGCCTCGACAACATCGGCGTCTTCGACCGGTCGAAGCCCCTGCCGACGGGCGGCTACATCTCCCAGGCCGACGGCACCGCCTGGATGGCCGCCTATACGCTGAACCTGATGCAGATCGCGCTCGAACTCGCCGAGAAGGACTCCGCCTACGAGGACATCGCCTCGAAGTTCTTCGAGCATTTCCTCTACATCGCCGAGGCCATGACCGACATGGGCGAGGGCGAGGAGAAGGGTGAGACCGCCATCGGCCTGTGGGACGAGCGCGACCAGTTCTACTACGACATCCTCAACCTGCCGGACGGGAGCCGCGTGCCGCTGCGGGTGCGCTCGCTCGTGGGGCTGATCCCGCTCTGCGCCGTGGCGGTGCTGGACAGCGACACCGAACAGAAGTTCCCGGACTTCTCCGAGCGGCTGAGCTGGATGCTGACGAACCGGCCCGACCTCGCGCGCCTCGTGTCCCGCTGGACCGAGCCCGGCAAGGGCAACCGCCTGCTGCTGTCGCTGCTGCGCCGCCACCGCATGCAGGCGCTGCTGACGCGGATGCTGGACGAGACGGAGTTCCTGTCGCCCCACGGCATCCGCTCCGTGTCCAAGGCCCACGGCGCCGATCCCTTCGTCTACGACTGGGACGGCACCCGCTTCCAGGTGGACTACGAGCCGGCGGAGAGCACCACCACGCTGTTCGGCGGCAATTCCAACTGGCGCGGCCCGATCTGGATGCCGATCAACTTCGTGCTGATCGAGTCCCTCTACGAATACGAGAAGTTCTACGAGGACGAAGACTTTCAGATCGAATGCCCGAAGGGCTCGGGCGTGATGATGACGATCTCCGAGATCGGCGCCGAGCTGGCGCGGCGGCTGAACGCCCTGTTCCTGCGCGGGGCCGACGGCCGCCGCCCGGTGCTCGGCGGCAACGACCTGTTCCAGACCGACCCCCACTTCCGCGACCACGTGCCGTTCCACGAATATTTCCACGGCGACGACGGCGCGGGCCTCGGCGCCGCGCACCAGACGGGCTGGTCGGGCCTGGCGGCGCTGCTGCTCCAGCCCCGGCGGCGCCGGGCCGGCACGCTCATCCCCGTCGCACCCAGCCGGGCGGAGTCGACGTGAGCGATCCGTCCTTCTCCCCAGCGGGGAGAAGGTGCCCGCGCAGCGGGCGGATGAGGGGGATCATCCCCGCGCGTGCCGCCTCCCCCCTCATCCCCGCTGCGCGGACCTTCTCCCCTCAAGGGGAGAAGGGCGAACTCCCCGCGCGCGCCCCCTGGCCTAGCCTTTGCTAATCGACCCCGGCGAGACGCCACCATCGGGAGTCGAATATGCGCAACGTGACGATCGGGGCCGCCCTGGCGGCGTGCGTGGCGCTCTCGGCGGGTGCCGCCTCCGCGGCCGGCGACCCGCCGTCCTGCAAGACCGTGAAGTTCTCCGACGTCGGCTGGACCGACATCACCGCCACCACGGCCGCGACCTCGGCGGTGCTGAAGGGCCTCGGCTACGAGCCTCACACGGACGTGCTCTCCGTGCCCGTCACCTATCAATCGCTGCACAGCAAGCAGGTTGACGTTTTTCTCGGCAACTGGATGCCCACGATGGAGGCAGACCGGAAGCCTTTCGTGGACGACGGCACCGTCAAGGTGGTGGGCACGAACCTGACCGGCGCCAAATACACGCTCGCCGTGCCGGACTACACCTTCGACGCCGGCCTCAAGACCTTCGCGGACATCGCCAAGTTCCGGGACCAGCTCGGCGGCAAGGTCTACGGCATCGAGCCCGGCAACGACGGCAACCGGCTCATCCTCGGCATGGTCAAGGACGACAAGTTCGGGATGCACGGCTTCGACGTGGTGGAGTCGAGCGAGCAGGGCATGCTGTCCCAGGTCGAGCGGGCCGAGAAGCGCCACGAGCCCATCGTGTTCCTGGGCTGGGAGCCGCATCCGATGAACACCAAGTTCAAGATGAAATACCTGTCGGGCGGCGACGACGTCTTCGGCCCCAACTATGGCGGCGCGACGGTGCTGACCAACGTGCGGGCCGGGCTGACGACGGACTGCCCCAACCTCGGCAAGCTGCTCGACCAGTTGAAGTTCAGCCTGCCGATGGAGAACCAGATCATGGGCTCCATCCTGTTCGACAACCAGGAGGCCGACAAGGCCGCGACCGACTGGCTCAAGGCCAACCCCGCCACCCTCGACGGCTGGCTCGCGGGCGTCACCACGCTCGACGGCCAGCCCGGCCTGCCGGCCGTGAAGGCCGGCCTGGGGCTGTGACGCGCCCCGCCGCGCGCGACCGAGAGTTTGTGAATGAATGCCCCCTAGCCCCTCAACAAGCAGAAATTCGCAAATGTTTTCAAAGGGCATTCAGACACAAGTTCGATACGTTTACAAACTCTGAGCCGATCGGTGGACCCCGTCACGGCCCTGATCACGGCCCACAAGATCCCGGTCGGCCCCTGGCTCAACGCCGGCATGAACGCGATGAAGGACGGCTCCGGCCTGTTCTTCGACGACGTGGCGGACGGGTTGAGCTTCCTCATCGACCACACGGTGGCGGGCGTCGGCGCCCTGCCGCCGCTCGTCTTCTGCGCGCTGGTGGCGGCGCTGGCCTACGCGCTGCGGCGCTCCTGGCCGCTGGCGCTGTTCTCGGTGCTGGCGCTCGGCTTCATCCTCAACCAGGGCTACTGGCGCGACACGCTCACCACGCTGGTCATCACCTTCTACGCCACCGCCGCCTCCATGCTGGTCGGCGTGCCGGTCGGCATCCTGGTGGGGCACAGCGCCCGGCTGGCGAAGGTGCTGCGGCCGGTGCTCGACCTGATGCAGACGCTGCCGACCTTCGTCTACCTCATCCCCATGCTGTCGCTGTTCGGCCTCGGCGTCGTGCCCGGCATCATCGCGACCGTGATCTTCGCCGTGCCGGCGCCGATCCGCATGACGCAGCTCGGCATCGCCTCGGTGCCGCCGGCTTTGCGCGAGGCCGGCGAGAGCTTCGGGGCCACGCCCTGGCAGTTGCTCCGCAAGGTGGAACTGCCCCATGCCCTGCCGGCCATCATGGAGGGGCTGACCCAGGCCATCATGCTGGCGCTGTCCATGTCGGTGATCGCCACCATGGTGGGGTCGGGCGGGCTCGGCGTGCCGGTGCTGCGCTCGCTGAACCAGGTGCGGCCCGCCATGGGCTTCGAGGCGGGCCTCGCCATCGTGCTGGTGGCGGTGCTGCTCGACCGCCTGTTCCGGCGCCCGGCCGCCGCGGGTGCGGCGCGGTGAGCGGAGCGCCGCATCCCGCCATCGCCTTCCGCGACGTCGACATCGTCTTCGGCCCGAAGCCCCGTCGCGCCCTGGCGCTGCTCGACGCGGGGCGGGGCCGGGACGACATCCTGGCCCAGACCGGCCACGTGGTCGGCGTGGCGGGCGCGAGCCTGAGCGTCGCGCCGGGCGAGATCTGCGTGCTGATGGGCCTGTCGGGCTCGGGCAAGTCGACGCTGCTGCGCGCCGTCAACCGGCTGGTGCGTCCGGCGCGCGGCCACGTCGAGGTGAGCCACCGCGGCCGGCCGGTCGACGTCTGCGCCTGCGACGCCGCCACGCTGCGCGACCTGCGCTCGGTCGGCGTCGCCATGGTGTTCCAGCAGTTCGCGCTCCTGCCCTGGCGCAGCGTGCGCGACAACGTCGGGATGGGGCTCGAACTGCGGGGCATGGGGCGGCGGGCGCGCGACGCCGTCGTGGACGAGAAGCTCGCCCTGGTGGGGCTCGACCGCTGGGCCGACAAGCACGCGCACGAGCTGTCGGGCGGCATGCAGCAGCGGGTGGGGCTGGCGCGCGCCTTCGCGACCGACGCCGACATCCTGCTCATGGACGAGCCCTTCTCGGCCCTCGACCCGCTGATCCGCGCCAAGCTCCAGGACGAACTGCTCGACCTCCAGGCGCGCCTGAAGAAGACCATCTTGTTCGTGTCCCACGACCTTGACGAGGCCGCCAAGCTCGGCGACCGCATTGTCATCATGGAGGGCGGGCGGATCGTCCAGGCCGGCACGGTGGCGGATATCGTGCTGCGCCCCGCCGACCGCTACGTGGCGGATTTCGTGCGCCACATGAACCCGCTCGACGCCCTCAAGGCCGAGACCTTCATGGTGCCGCTCCCCGAGGGCGGGGGCGACGGCGTCGCCTTCGGCGAGGGGCTCCGCGCCGCGCTCGACTCCGATGGTCGGGCCCGGGACGCCTGCCGGGCGGGCGCGCCGCTGCGCCTCCTCACCCTCGCCGCGGCCGAGGCCGGCGAGATCGGCGACGCCCTGGTGCTGGTGCCGTCGGCGCTGCCCCTCAAGGCCGCGGTGGCGCTGCGGCGGCGCGGCGCCGCCGGCCTGCTCGTCGTCGACGGCGAGGCGCGCGTCCTCGGCACGGCCTGCGAGGACGACCTGTTCCGCGCCCTGCTGCGGCATTGATCGACAGTCTGGATTCCAGAGGCCGGGGGCCTCCTGAAACCATTCGGGAAAAAGCCGCCCTTCCGACGATAACCCGACAGGACGGCGGATTTTTCCGCTTGCGCGCTCAGGGGCCGCCCGCTAGACAGGCCGGCATCGGGCGGTTAGCTCAGCGGTAGAGCACTGTGTTGACATCGCAGGGGTCACAGGTTCAAACCCTGTACCGCCCACCAGTCGCTCGACCATGAAGCCTTCGGATCATCGCCGGAGGCTTTTCGCATCTTGAGCCCCCCATCCCCCGACGATCCGGCCGCGCCGCCGGACCTGTCGCCCGCCCGGCGCTGGCTCGTCGTGGTGGCGCATCCCGACGACGAGACGCTCGGCTGCGGCGCGCTGCTGTCGCGCCTCCCCGACGTCGACGTGGTCACCGTCACGGACGGCGCGCCGCGCGACGGCACCGACGCGCTCCGCCACGGCTTCGCCGATCCGGCCGCCTATGCGGCGGCGCGGCGGCGGGAGGCCGGGGCGGCGCTGGGCCTCGCGGGCGTCCCGCCGCATCGCCGCCACTGGCTCGGCGTCGCCGACCAGGGCGCGGCCCATCGGCTCGCCGCGATCGCGCGGCGCCTCGTCCCCCTGGTGCAGGAGGCCGACGCCGTGCTGACCCACGCCTACGAGGGCGGCCACCCCGACCACGACGCCGTGGCCTTCGCGGCCCACGCGGCTCTGCGCCTCGCGCCCGGCCCGGCCCGCCCCGTCGTCGAGATGCCCTTCTACCACGCCGCGCCGGAGGGCTGGACCCGCCAGCGCTTCCTGCCGCAGCCGGGCGCCGGCGCGGAGTGCCTGCTCGCGCTGACGGAGCGCGAGCGCGATCTCAAGCGCCGCATGGCGGCCTGCCACGCCTCCCAGGCCGGCACCCTGTCGAGCTTCGCGCTCGACCGCGAAGCCTATCGCGCCGCCCCCGCCCACGACTTCGCCGCCCCGCCGCACGATGGCGACCTCCTCTACGAGCGCCACGGCTGGAACCTCGACCGCGCCGGCTGGCGCATCGCCGTCCGCGCCGCCGCGGCCGAGCTCGGGCTCGCCGCGGCGAGCCCGGCGCCGTGAGCCTCACGGTGCTGAGCGTCGCCTACCCGCTGGCCCGCGTATCGGCCGACAGCACCGGCGGCTCCGAACAGGTGCTCGCCGCCCTCGACCGCGCCCTCGCGGGGTCCGGCCATCGCTCGCTCGTGGTGGCGCCCGAGGGCTCGCGGGTGGCGGGCGAGCTGGAGCCGGTCGCCTGGGCCGCGGGCCTGCTCGACGACGGCGCCAAGGCGGCCGCGCAGGCGCGCAACCGCGCCGCCGTCGCCCGCGTGCTGGCGCGCGAGCGGGTCGACGTGGTGCACCTCCACGGCATCGACTTCGACCGCTACCTCCCCGCGCCCGGCCCCCCCGTGCTGGCGACGCTGCACCTGCCGCCCGACTGGTATGCGCCCGAGGCGCTGCGCCCGGCGCGGCCCCGCACCTGGCTGAACTGCGTGTCGGCGGCCCAGCACGCCGCCTGTCCGCCCGCGCCGAACCTCCTGCCGCCGGTCGAGAACGGCATCGCGCTGGAGCGCTTCGACGCGCGCCACGCCCGCCGCGGCTTCGCGCTGTTCCTCGGCCGCATCTGCCCCGAGAAGGGCGTGCATCTGGCGCTGGAGGCGGCGCACCGCGCCGGCGTGTCGCTCCTCTTGGCGGGCGAACTCTACCCCTACGCGGCGCACTGGGCCTATTTCGACGCGGAGGTGGCGCCGCGCCTCGACGCGCGGCGGCGCTTCGTCGGCCCTGTCGGCTTCGCCCGCAAGCGCCGGCTGCTCACCGCGGCGCGCTGCCTGCTGGTGCCGAGCCTCGCGGCCGAGACCTCGTCGCTGGTCGCGCGCGAGGCCGCGGCCTGCGGCACGCCCGTCGTGGCCTTCCCCAACGGCGCCCTGGCCGAGGCCGTCGTGCCGGGCGAGACGGGCTTCCTGGTCGGGGACGCCGCCGCCATGGCGAGCGCCATCGCGGCGGCCGGCGAGATCCGGCCCGACGCCTGCCGCGCCCACGCCCGCGCGCATTTCGACGAGGGCCGGATGGTCGCGGGCTACCTCGCGCATTACCGCCGCATCGCCGGGACCGTCGCGTGAGCGCGGCGCTGCGGGCCGAGCTCGTCGCCGACGCCCGAGCCCTCGCCGGCCTCGAGGCCGAGTGGTGGGCGCTGTGGGAGCGCTGCCCCGCCGCGACGCCGTTCCGCTCGCCCGCCTGGCTGCTGCCCTGGTGGGAGGTCTTCGCGCCGGGGCCGCTGCGCTCCGTCGCGGTGCGGCGGGGCGGCACGCTCGTGGCGCTGGCGCCGCTCTACCTGGAGGAAGCGAGCCGCCGCCTGCTGCCGCTCGGCATCGGCCTGTCGGACGACCTCGACGTGCTGGCCGTCCCCGGCCTCGCCGCGGAGGCCGGCGCCGCCGCGCTCGACGCCCTGACGGACGTCCCCGGCTGGGACGTGGCGTCGCTGGAGGAGCTCGGGCCGGGCGCCGCGGCGCTGCTGTGGCGGGCGCCGGAGGGCTGGTCCGACGAGGTCGCGGAGCAGAGTTTTTGCCCCGCCCTCTCCTGGCCCGCGGGCGCGTCCGGCCTCGAGGCCGCCGTGCCGGCCCGCAGGCTGCGCAAGCTCCGCATGGCGCGGCACCGCGCCGAGCGACGCGGCGCCCGGGTCGAGGTCGCGGAGGCGGGCACCGCCCTCGACCACCTCGACGCCCTGTTCCGCCTCCACGCGGCCCGCTGGGAGGGCCGCGGCGAGGCCGGCGTGCTGGCCGACCCCGCCGTGCGGCGCTTCCACCGGCTCGCCGTGCCGCGCCTCGCCGCGGCCGGCCTGCTCCACGCGACCCTGCTGCGCATCGAGGGCCGGGTGGCGGGGGCCTTCCACGGGCTGCGGCGCGGGCCGACGATCCACGCCTATCTCGGCGGTTTCGATCCCGATTTCGCCTTCGAGAGCCCCGGCACCGTGCTGATGGGCCACGCGCTCGACGCGCTGATGCGCGAGGGCGCCGGCACGCTGAACCTGCTGCGCGGGAAGGAGCCCTACAAATACGAGTGGGGCGCGGTCGACCGGATCAACCTGCGCCGCACCCTGCGCCGGAGCCGCGGCTCATGACGGACGATCATCCCCTGTCGGACGCGCTGGCGGCGCGCCTGCGCGCTCGCCAGCCGGCCAATGTCGCCCTCATGCTGCTGCTCATGGAGGCGGCCTCCCCGGCCGCCGCCGCCGCGGCCGTGGCGCTGGCCCGGACGCTGGATCCGGCCCTGGCCGGTGCCGTCGCCGAGGTCGAGCGCCTGCGCCTCGCCCATCCCGGCGCCTGGGCCACGGTCCACGCCGTGTCGGACAGCGTCGACCACGCGCCGCCGCCCGCCTCGCCCGACGCCACGCTGGAGCGCTGGCGCGACGCCTTCGACCGGCTGGCCGCGACGGCGCCCGAGGCCGGCGTGGCGCTCTACGCGCTGGGCGACCCGGCCCTGCTCGCCGCCGCCACGGCCGAAGTGGTGGAGGCGCTGCGCGGCTGGGGGCTCGCCGGGCCCGCGAGCGACGTGCTCGACCTCGGCTGCGGCATCGGCCGCTTCGCGGCGGCATTGGCGCCCGGCGTCCGCTCGGTGCTGGGCCTCGACCTGTCGCCCGGCATGGTCGAGGAGGCACGCCGGCGCGTGCTCCGCCCGAACGTGCGCTTCGCGGTCGGCTCGGGCCGCGACCTCGCGGGCGTCGCGGCCGAGAGCCTCGACCTCGTGCTGGCAGCCGACGTCTTCCCCTATCTGGTGGAGGCCGGCCTCGCCGAGCGCCACGTCGCCGAGATCGCCCGGGTGCTCCGGCCCGGCGGCGCGGCCGCGATCCTCAATTATTCCTACCGCGGCGACCCGGGGCGCGACCGGGCCGAGCTCGCGGCTGCCGCGGCGCGGCGCGGCCTGTCGCTCGGGCGCGCCGGCGAGCGGCCGTTCCGGCTGTGGGACGGGGCCGTGTTCACCATGACGCGGGATCGCTGAGGGCGGCGGAGGGCGGCGCCGTCGCGGCCCGGAACATCGCCCGCCCGCGCCCGTTGCCACCGGCACGAGGAGGACCGCCCGCTTGACCGACCTCGACCGAGACGCCGCTTCCGCTGCCCCGGCCCTGACCGAGCGCCTGTCGCGCCTGCTGCTCGGCCCCTTCGTGGCCACCGACGCCGGCGAGGCGCGCAAGATCGGCCCCTTCGAGGGCGTGCCCGCCATGGGGCTCGACGGCCTCGGCTCCTCGGCCTACGGGCCGGAGGCCGCCCTCACCATCCTGGTGCCGCTCGGCGCGGCGGGCCTGTCGGCCGTGCAGCCCATCATGCTGCTGCTCGTCGCGCTGCTGGCGATCCTCTACCTGTCCTACCGGCAGACCGTGCTGGCCTATCCCAGCAACGGGGGCGCCTACACGGTCGCCAAGGCCAACCTCGGCACGGGCGCGAGCCTCTTGGCCGCCGCCGCCCTGATGATCGACTACGTGCTCAACGTCGCGGTCGGCATCTCGGCCGGCATCGCCGCGCTGGTGTCGGCCGTGCCGGCGCTCGGCCCCTACACGCTCGCGCTGTGCCTCGGCGTCCTGGTCTTCCTGACGCTCGTCAACCTGCGCGGCACGCTCGACGCCGGCCGCCTCTTCGCCCTGCCGACCTACCTCTTCGTGGCGTCCTTCGCCCTGGTGATCGGCCTCGGCGCCTGGGCGGCGCTCGCCGCCGGCGGCCACCCCGTGCCGGTCGAGCGGCCCCCGGCGCTGCCGGACGCGACGGCCTCGCTCGGCCTGTGGCTGTTCCTGCGCGCCTTCGCGTCCGGCTGCACCGCCATGACGGGCGTCGAGGCCGTGTCGAACGGCGTCGGCGCCTTCCGCCAGCCGGTGGTGCCCAACGCCCACCGCACGCTGACGGTCATCGTGGCGGTGCTCGGGGCGCTGCTCATCGGCATCGGCTACCTCGCGCGGGCCTACGGCATCGGCGCCATGGACCAGACCCAGCCCGGCTACCAGAGCGTGCTGTCGCAGCTCGTCGCCGCCATCGTGGGCCGGGGCTGGATCTACGACGTCGCCATCGGCAGCCTGCTGTGCATCCTGTGCCTGTCGGCCAACACCAGCTTCGTGGACTTCCCGCGCCTGTGCCGCCTCGTGGCGCGCGACGGCTTCCTGCCGCGGCCCTTCGCGGTGGCGGGGCGGCGGCTCGTCTATTCGGTGGGGGTGCTCTACCTCGCCGGCACCGCGGGGCTGCTGCTCTTCGCCTTCGGCGGCATCACCGACCGGCTGATCCCGCTCTTCGCCATCGGGGCCTTCCTCACCTTCACGCTGTCGCAGGCCGGCATGGTGGTGCACTGGCGCGGGCAGGGGCGCGGCGCCGGGAATGCGTCGCGCCTCGCGCTGAACGCCGTCGGCGCCGCCACGACCGGGCTGGCGCTGCTCGTCATCCTGGCGGCGAAATTCGTCGAGGGCGCCTGGATCACCGTGCTGGCGATCCCGCTGGTGATCTGGCTGCTCGTCACGATCCACGCCTATTACGCGCGGCTCGACGGGCAACTGCGCGAGGAGGGGCCGATCGACCTCGGCGACGTCGGGGCCCCGCTGGTGCTGGTGGCGACCCGCGGCTGGGACCGGCTGACCGACAAGGCCCTGCGCTTCGCCCTGCGCCTGTCGCCCGACGTCATCGCGGTCCACCTCCTCGACCTCGACGGCGGCGACGAGGAGGGCGAGGCGGCGCGCCTGCGCACCGCCTGGGAGGCCGACGTGGCGGCGCCGGCCCGCGCCGCGGGGCTCAGGGCGCCGCGGCTGATGCTGCTCCAGGCGACCTACCGGCGCATCCACGCGCCGCTGCTGCGCCTGATCGAGCGGGTGCGGCGCGACCAGCCCGACCGGGTCATCGCCGTTCTGGTGCCGACGGTCGCCAAGACGCATCTGTGGCAGCACCTGCTCCACACCCACCACACGGCGCGGCTGAGCCAGGCGCTGCTGCGCTTCGGCGGCGACGGCGTCGTGGTGGTCAACATCCCCTGGCACCTCGACCGCGAGCGCATCGACGGGGCTCTGATCCCCGAGGAGCGCCACGCCGCGGCCCCCGGCCGCGACGAGGCCGCATAGGTCTATTCGGTCAGGGCCGGGTAGAGCGAGGCGATCAGCAGCGCCCCCATGGCGAGGTTGAAGGCCCGCAGCACCGCCGGCCGCTGCAGCGCGTGCCGCAGCGCCGTGCCGAACACCACCCAGGCGGCGATGCAGGGCAGGTTGACGGCGCCGAACACCAGCGCCACCACCCCCACGGTGCGGGCATAGTCGGCCGGATCCGTGTAGGTGGCGACCGCCGTCAGGGCCATCACCCAGGCCTTGGGGTTGACCCACTGGAAGGCGCCGGCCTGCGCGAAGCTCATCGGCCGGCCGCCGGCGGCGCCGGGCTTGACCGGCGCGGCGCGGGCCAGCTTGGCCGCGAGGTAGACCATGTAGGCGGCCCCGACCCACTTCAGCCCGACCAGCAGGCCGGGGAAGCGCGTGAAGACCCCGGCGAGCCCGATCCCCACCAGGGCCACCATCACGGCGAAGCCGAGCGCCACGCCCATCATGTGCGGCATCGTGCGGCGGACCCCGAAGTTCACGCCCGAGGTCATCAGCATCAGGTTGTTGGGGCCGGGCGTGATCGAGCTGGCGAAGCAGAAGGCCGCGAGGCCCCAGAGGAGCGAGGCCGACACGGCGGCCTCACATCCCGTCCGGGCCGCGCGAGATGGCCGCGACGCCGGTGCGCGACACTTCCACGAGGCCCACGGGGCGCATCAGCTCGACGAACTGGTCGATCTTCGAGGGCGCGCCGGTCAGCTCGAAGGTGAAGCTCTCCGTCGTGGCGTCGACCACCCGACCCCGGAAGGCTTCGGAGAGACGCAGCGCCTCCATGCGGTTCTCGCCCTTGCCGCGCACCTTCACCATGGCGAGCTCGCGCTCGACGAAGTGGCCCTGGGCCGTGAGGTCGGTGACCCGGTGCACCGGCACCAGCCGCTCCAACTGGTGGCGGATCTGCTCCACGGCCTCGGGCGTGCCGGAGGTCACGATGGTGATGCGCGACATGTGCTCGGCGTGCGCCACCTCGGCGACGGTGAGGCTCTCGATGTTGTAGCCCCGGCCGGAGAACAGCCCGACGACGCGCGCCAGCACGCCGGGCTCGTTGTCGACCAGCACCGACAGCGTGTGGGACTCGGTGTTCGAGGTCGCCAGCACCGAGGAATAGGGCGAGGGCGGGCCGGGGGGCGGGGCGGTGAGGGCGTTCATGGGGTGTCCTTCGGGGTTGTCGTCCTTCTCCCGCGGAGCGGGAGAAGGTGGCCCTCGCGTCAGCGAGGGTCGGATGAGGGGACCGGCGGCAGCGCCGCCCTGATGCGATCGATGACGATGTCGCCGCCTCCGATCACGATGTCATTCGGGATCCGCAAGATCCGCCAGCCCCGCTCGGCCAGCCAGGCGTCGCGACAGCGGTCGTGCGCCTGCCGTTCGGGATCATCGTGCGGCCGGCCGTCGAGTTCGACGATCAACCGCGCCGCCACGCAGGCGAAGTCCGCCACGTAGGGGCCGACCGGGACCTGGCGGCGGAACTTGGCCGCGATGCCGCGGTTGCGGAGGCTGCGCCACAGCATGGTCTCGGCCGCCGTCATGTCCCGGCGGAGGCGGCGGGCGAAGCTCAATCGCTCGTCGGGGACGCGCGGCACCATGATGGACCCCTTCCGACGGTCGGGCTTCCCCTCATCCGTCGTCGCTTCGCGCCGACACCTTCTCCCGCAGGCGGGAGAAGGACGGCACCCTCACACCAGCATCTTGCCCGTCTCGTCGATGACGGCGCCGAGGTCGGGGGCGCCCCAGTCGTCGATGCCGGTGGGGAGGAGCATCTCGTTGTGGGCCTTGCCCGAGGGGATCATCGGGAAGCAGTTCTCCTCGCGCTCCACCACGCAGTCGAAGATCACCGCCCGCGGCGTGTCGATCATGCGCAGGATGGCATCGTCGAGCCCGGCCGGGTCGTCGCAGCGGATGCCGACCGCGCCATAGGCCTCGGCGAGCTTGACGAAGTCCGGCAGGGCCTCGGAATAGCTCTCCGAGTAGCGCGAGCCGTGCAGCAGCTCCTGCCACTGGCGCACCATGCCCATGTAGCTGTTGTTGAGGATGAACACCTTGACGGGCAGGCGGT
>CAXTBR010000102.1:0-14387 GCA_964242785.1 uncultured Lichenihabitans sp.
AGCCGGAGATCGCGCTCCGTCAGATCGAGGCCACCCTGGCGGCCGGCATCCCGCGCGGCGTCGTGCTGATGGATGCGGGCTACGGGGCCGACACGCGCCTGCGGGACGCCATCACGGCGCTGGGGCTGACCTACAGCGCCGGCATCCTGCCCAACACGACGGTCTGGCCCCGAGGTCGGGGACCGTTGCCGCATCGGGGAGGAGCGAGCCCTGCCGCGCCACCTTGGCCTCTTCGCCGACATGCCCCGCTCGGTCTCGACCCGGCGGCGGAAGACGGCGAAGAGCGGGTCGTCGGGGTGGAACAGCAGGGCGCGCTGCCCTTCGCAGGGTCCGCGTTGGGGTCGACCCACGTCGCGCGGGCGATCATCTGTTCGAGCCAGGGCCGGGAGCGGATGTGCGTCAGGGCCGCCACCGCCACCTCGGGGGCGTCCAGCCCCTCGCAGACCATCGCGACCGTGACAAGGATGGACGGCTCGGCCAGCAGCCGGAAGGCGGCCAGCGCCTCGTGGGCGTCGCGTCGGTGAGAGGTCGCGAGCCGGATGTCGCGTTTCGCCTGCTCGGCTGGCATCCAGCGCCGGAGCGCGTCGAGGCAGGTGCGCGCCGAGGCCTGGTCGGGCGCCACCACCAGCAGCTTGCCGAGGCCCCGCACTGCGGTAACAGGCGCGAGGCCCCGCTCCGTCCGACGCTTCGCCCGCAGTTCGCGCGTCGCCTCGAAGGCCTTCCGGAGCAGTTCCGTCGCGAAGCCGGTGCGCAGGGCCGTGAACAGGGCGGGCCGGCTCGTCTCGGTCGCGTGCGGCCCCGACAGGCGGTGCGGTCCCACCGTGACCCGTTCGTCCTCGTCCCGGCCCGCCTCGGCCCAGGTGGCGTCGCCGTCGAGCGCCCCAAAGGTGATTGGCAGCACGGCGCAGTCGGCGACGGCCTGCGCGCGCGAGTAGCCCACCACGGCCCACCCCGGGGCGGCGAGATCCACCTGGTGGGTGCGCGCCTTGGGGCCGGCCCGATAGGGCAACCACAGGATGGCGCGCCCGTCGGCGCGCTCCAGCGTGCCCGACAGGAGCAGGCGATAGCTGGCGCACTCCAGCATCGGCAGCAGCGCCCGGCTCCAGTTCGAGGCCTCGTCGGGCGCGGCGGGATCCACCTCGGTGCCGGGCTCGTCGTCGGCGAGACCCGGCAGGTGGTGGACCTCGTCGACCACCAGCAGGGTGCGGCGGCCGCGCATCTCGGCGAGGTGCAGCTCGGGTGCGGCCGCGACGCCTTCACCGACGATCGGGCCGAGCAGGACATCCGCATGATGAAGGTGAAGATGACGATCTCCGGCGGCTTCCGCACCTGGGCCGGCGCCGCAACCTTCGCCACCCTGCGCTCGGTTCTCTCCACAGCCCGCAAGCAGGGACGCAACATCCTGCACACCCTCACAACTTCGCCGGCCGCCCTGATCCAGGACTTGTCAGGATGACACCGGCCCACCCGACCCCGACAGGGTGAGGCCATAGGGGTGCTTGGGAGTTACTCCTCGCCTCACTTTTTGGCTAAAGTCGAGCTAGAGCTGTTGCCGCTCGCCTTGGCTCGCAGCTCCAGCTCCAGCCTCCTGTTTTTACGAGCATCTTCACGCGATCAGGTGATTCCACCTGATCGCGATCTGCTCTAAGGGCGTCACATGGTTTTTCGTCTCCGAAAATCTGACCGGCAACGAATGTCTCAGCAGCCTCAGAAGGTCGATGAATCAGAGGATCCGGCGATCGCGGAGATCCGGGCCAGCGGCCTCTTCGACGCGGATTGGTATCTTCGATCCTACGTGGATGTCGCCGAAGCCGGCATCGATCCCCTGATCCATTACGTCACGGCGGGGGCCGACGAAGGGCGACGTCCAGGGCCGAAGTTCGACGTCCTGTGGTACCTCGGCGAGACGCCCGAGGCGGATCTCCCGGGCATCAACCCGCTCCTCCACTATATCCGGAAAGGCCGGGCCCTGGGCCGGACCGTGAAGGCGTTGGACCAAGGCCAGGCTTTCGACTCCTTCCTGGAGGCGAGCCGCGAAGGCCGGCTTCCCTTTTCGGAACGACTGCGCTCCGAGACCGACCACGTCCACTACGCCCTGGATGCGTCACGGACGGCATCGGCCGAAGGCGCGATGCCTCTGCCGCCGCTGGACCTGTCGATCCGCATCGGTTCGCCCACGCTCGACGGCTTCGATGAGATCGGGCGAGGCGTGAAGGAGACGATCGTCCGTTGCCTGCCGCCGAATTTCGAGTTCCGCGGCAGCCGATGCCTCGATTTCGGCTGTGGGATCGGCCGCGTCATCCGGCATTTCGCCGAGGAGGCGCGATCGGCCGAGTTCTGGGGTTGCGACATCGACGGGACGAGCATCCGGTGGGCGGTCGAGAACATGACACCGCCCTTCCGCTTCTATCAGATGTCTCCAACGCCGAGCCTGCCGTTCGAGGACTCGTCCTTCGATCTGATCTATGCCGTCGCCGTGTTCAGTCAACTCTACGAGAATTGGCATCAGTGGGCCGTCGAGATCCGACGCGTTCTCAAGCCCGGCGGATCCTTCTTCATGAGTTACGCGGGGCAGACGCCCTTCGAAGAGATGTTGTCACTCCCTTACGATGGCTTCGATCCGCGATTCGGCCTCTACGTCAAGAATCCGTTCCATAGCTGGAACCGGGGCGGCCCGATGGTCTTCATGTCACCGGCCTGGGTCGAACGCCACTGGGGGTCTCTCTTCGACATCGACTTCGTGGCTCCGGACGGGCTGCTGGACTATCAATCGATCTGCCTGATGCGGAAACCACAGCCCGGCCAGCCGCCCCGCATGGGGATGCGCGTGGTCGAGACTTCGACGCGCATGACCTTCAACCCCGACGCCACGGGCCGGATCGCGCCACGCTTCGACGCATCGAAGCCTTTCCTCGACAGCTACGGCATCGAAGCCACCGACAGAGTCTCGGTCAACGGCTGGACCGTATTGCGCGGCGACGAACCGGAGCGCCTCGAGATCTCCATCGATGGGAACCCCGTCGCCAACGGCCCCACCGATTGGGCCCCCGGTCTGCCCTACCGCGACTGGGAGGGGGCGCGCCAGACGGCGTTCAGCACGGAAGTGGACGTCTCCGCCTTCGCGCCCGGCCGCTACAGGCTCGCCGTCCGGATCTCGGGGCGGCGGGGTCTGGTGCAGGAGATGTCGATCGCCTTGCGCGTCCGGTCATCGTGACCGGCCCCCTCGGCTCCCCTTGGCCGGTCCGGGGTGAGTGTCGATGAGCCGTCGGGCGCGTGGTTCGATCGCATCCCGGCGGCCCCGCCCCGGAGATCAGGGCACGGAGACCGGCGCGGCGAATGACTTCAGGGCGACGCCGGCCTCCTCCAGGGTCCGCCTGACCTCCCCCGCGATGGTGACGGCGGCCGGCGTGTCGCTGTGGACGCAGATCGAGTCCACCGCCGCGGGGAGGCTCCGGCCCGACACGGTCTCGATCGAGCGCGACGTCACCATGCGCAGGGCCCGGGCCGCCGCGGCGTGGGCGTCGTGGATCACCGCGCCGGGGAGCGACCGCGACACGAGGTGGCCGTCCTCGGTGTAGGCGCGGTCGGCGAAGATCTCGGACTTCACCGTCAGCCCCATCTCGCGGGCGATACGGTCCTGGTGGCCGAGCGCGATGGCGAGGCAGACGAGCCGGGGGTCGACGGCCCTGATGGCCCGCGTCACCGCGGCCGCCACGTCGGCGTCGGTCTGGGTCAGGTTGCCCAGGGCGCCGTGCGCCTTCACGTAGGTGATCAGATGGCCGGCATAGGCCGACAGGCCCAGGGCGGCGCCGACCTGGTAGGCCACGAGGCGCTCGATCTCGCCGGCCGAGCAGGGGATCACCCGTCGCCCGAACCCCTTCAGGTCGGCGAAGCCGGGATGGGCGCCGACCGCGACGCCCTTGGCCTTGGCGGTGCGGAAGGTTTCGGCCATGACGTCGGGGTCGCCGGCGTGGAACCCGCAGGCGACGTTGGCCGACGTCACGATCCCGAGGATCGCGGCGTCGTCGCCGATCCGCCAGGGCCCGAACCCCTCCCCCATGTCGGAGTTGAGGTCGACGGTGAGGGAAGCTGTCGCGGTCATGGCGCTGGTCCTTAAGGTCTGGCCCGGCCGCGGCCGGGCCCACGTCACAGGAGGGGGAAGAGCGGCGTCCCGTAGCCGACCAGGGCCCCGTCGGCCTCGAGGGGCGCGCCGACAAGGCCGTCCGCCTCGACGGTGACGGGGCGGAGACAGCCGCCTGCTTCGAGGAAGGCGATCGCCTCGCCGGCCGGGACCCGGGCGGGGTAGCTTCGGTCCGCGTCCGGGGCGGCGGCCGGGTGTCGGAGGCGCAGGATCCCGAAGGCGGGCGCGGTGACGGCAGGGGCGGAGGGCGGGACCGCTGGTTCCGCGGTGACGGAAGGGCGTCGGCGCCCCATCCGCAGCTTCAGGCTCGTCGCGCCGTCCGTCAGCTCGAAAGTGGAGATGCCGGATGTCTCCAGGCGACGGACCAGCTTTTCGACGGTGTCGGGGCTCATGCCCTCTTTGCGACCGCCCTCAAATGTCATCGACGGCGGTCGCTCGCGCCCTTCTCCCCTCGGGGAGAAGGGCGCGATGAGGGCGGATGAGGGGGATTCCACGGGCAGTAGATCCCCCCTCATCCGGCGCTGCGCGCCACCCGGGTCCCATCCCGGCTTGCCGGGATGGGTTCCCGATTCTCCCCGAGGGGGAGAAGGGCAGGCCGGCTCCGGCAGGCCCTCCGCCATGAGGCGCTCCAGGTGGTGGATGTCGACGCCCCCGGCGCGGAATCCCTCGTCCTCCATCAGGCGACGGTGCAGGGTGACCGTGGTGGCGATCCCCTCGACGACGATCTCCGACAGGGCGCCCCTCATGCGGGCCAGCGCCTCCTCGCGCGTGGCGCCGTGGGCCAGGAGCTTGGCGACGAGCGAGTCGTAGTGCGGGGGGACCACGTAGCCGTCGGTGAGGTGCGAGTCGACGCGGATCCCCGGGCCGCCCGGCACCGTCCAGCGGGTGACGCGCCCCGGCGAGGGCGCGAAGGTGAAGGGGTGCTCGGCGTTGATGCGGCACTCGATGGCGTGGCCGTCGCGGCGCACGTCCTGCTGGCGGAAGCCCAGGGCCTCGCCGCGGGCGATGCGGAGCTGCTCCCGGACGATGTCGATGCCGGTGACGAGTTCGGTGACGGGATGCTCCACCTGGACGCGCGTGTTCATCTCGATGAAGTGGAACCGCCCGTCCTCGTACAGGAACTCGAAGGTGCCGGCCCCGACGTAGCCGATAGTCCGGCAGGCCTCGGCGCAGCGCCGGCCGATGTCCGCGACCGCGCCGCGGTCGAGGCCGGGGGCCGGCGCCTCCTCGATCAGCTTCTGGTGGCGCCGCTGCATCGAGCAGTCGCGCTCGCCGAGCCACACGGCGCCGCCGTGGCGGTCCGCCAGCACCTGGATCTCGACGTGGCGCGGGTGCTCCAGGAAGCGCTCGGCGTAGACCCGCGGATCGCCGAAGGCGCGGGCCGCCTCCTCGCGCGTGGTGGCCACGGCCTCGCCGAGGTCCTCCGGCCGCCGCACGACGCGCATGCCCCGTCCCCCGCCGCCGCCGGACGCCTTGACGATCAGCGGATAGCCCACCTCGGCCGCCAGCGCGGCGGCCGCCTCGGGATCCGCGGGCAGCGCCCCCTCCGACCCCGGGACGCAGGGGACGCCGGCGGCCCGCATGGCGCGCTTCGCCGAAACCTTGTCGCCCATCAGCCGGATCGCGGCCGAGGGCGGCCCGACGAAGGCGAGCCCCGCCTTCTCCACGGCCTCGGCGAAGGCAGCGCTCTCGGACAGGAAGCCGTAGCCCGGATGGATGGCGCCGGCCCCGGTGAGCTTCGCCGCCAGGATGATCCCCTCCCCGTCGAGGTAGCTGCCGGCGGCCGGTGCCGGGCCGATGCAGAGCGCCCGGTCGGCCAGCGCGACGTGCCGGAGCGTGCGGTCCGCCTCCGAATGGGCCGCGACCGTCCGGAGCCCGAGATCGCGGCAGGCGCGCAGGATCCGCAGGGCGATCTCGCCGCGGTTGGCGATGAGGACCGTGTCGAACATGCCTCAGCCCGCGGGCGCGAGGGCGAAGAGCGGCGTGCCGACCTCCACGGTCGCGCCGTCCTCGGCGAGGATCCTCGCCACGCGCCCGGCGCGGTCGGCCTCGACCGGGTTCAGCACCTTCATGGCCTCCAGGATGGCCAGCGTCTGCCCCTCCCGCACGGCGTCCCCCTCGGACACGAAGGGCGCCTGACCGGGCCCCGGCGCGCGGAAGAAGGTGCCGAAGATGCCGGCGGTGAGGAGGTGCTCCGCGGCGGCCGGAGGCTCCGAAGCGGAGGATGCGGCGGGGGCCGCCGCCGCCGCCGCGGGACGAGGCGCGGGTGCGGCCGAGGCCCCCGTGTCACGGGCGAGGCGCAGGCGCGCGCCGCCCTCGGCGTAGTCGAGCTCGGCCAGGGAGGAGCGCTCGAAGATGTCGATCAGCCGCTCGATCAGCGCGAGGTCCATCGGCGGCTCCCTCACGCCCGGCCGTCGGCGGCGGCCGGCCAGGTGTCGGACAGGCGGTAGCCGGCCGGATAGGGATCGGCGGGGTCGAGCACATATTGGTGGGTGCCGGTGATCCAGGCGGAACCGGCGATGACCGGGAGGATCGCGGGCCGGCCCGCCACCGTGGCCTCGGCGTCGATGCGGCAGTCGAACCGCGACCCGATGATGGAGCGGGCCACGAAGGCGTCGCCGACCTGCAGGATGCCCCTGGCGTGCAGCACGGCCATGCGGGCCGAGCAGCCGGTGCCGGTCGGCGACCTGTCGATCTTGCCGGGCCGGACCACGACCGCGTTGGGGGCGCCGAGCACCCCGCCCTCGGACGTGACGGGGGCCGCGAACTGGCAGAAGGAGATGTGGTCCCAGGCCGTGTTCTCGGGGTGGACGAAGCCGAGCTGCTCGTTGGCCGCCGCCGTGATGCGGATGCCGAGCGCGGCGAGGTCGCGGGCCTCGTCGGGCCGGATCGCGAAGCCGAGGGCCTGGGCGTCGACGATCACGAAGCTGTCGCCGCCATAGGCCGTGTCCACCGCGATCGTGCCGAGGCCGGGCACCTCCAGGGGCGCATCGAGCCTGTCGGCGAAGGACGGCACGTTGCGGACGCTGATCCGCTCGGCCTTGCCGTCCCGGCAGGCCGCCACGACCTCGATCAGCCCGGCGGGCGGCTCCAGCACCATGCGGGTCTCGGGCTCCCGCATCGGGACGATCCCGGTGTCGAGCAGGACGGTCGCCACGCAGATGGCGTTGGAGCCCGACATCGGCGGCGTATCGGCCGGCTCCATGATGATCCAGCCCATCTGCGCCCGCGGGTCCTTGGGCGGCACGAGGAGGTTGACGTGGCGGAAGACGCCGCCGCGCGGCTCGTTGAGCATGAAGTTCCGCAGGCCCTCGTCCCGCGCGATGAAGCGGGACTGCTCCCACACCGTGTCGCCGGGCGGGGGCAGCACGCCGCCGACGATGACGTCCCCGACCTCGCCCTCCGCGTGGCAGCTCACGACGTGGATCACCTTCGACGTCCGCATCCGTCCCGTCCTCTCGTCGCGACAGTGATGGCAGGGCCGGCGCCCCCGGGCAATCCGGGTCAGCGCCGGAGCCGCGCGGCCGTCCGGGCGAGTGCCGCGAGCCAGTCCGCCTGCTCGCGCAGGAGCCGCACGGCCTCCCCATCGTCCACCTCGGCGAAGCGCAGGCGCGCGCCGACGGGGGCCTGAGCGATCCTCCACAGGTCGGCCTCGATCACCGCGGCGATCTTCGGATAGCCCCCGCAGGTGTTGGCGTCCGCGAGCTGGACGATGGGCTGGCCGTTGGCCGGCACCTGGACGACGCCCGGCACGATGCCGTGGGACAGCAGCTCCAGGGGCCGGTCGAGCGTCAGGATGGGCCCGCCGAGCCGGTAGCCCATGCGGTTCGCCTCCTGGCCCACGCGCCACTCGGCCTCGACCAGCGCCCGGCGGGACGGGGGATCGAAACGCTCGAACTCGGCCGCCGGGATGACCCGGAGCGCCACGGCGCCCCCCTCCGGGCCGGAGGGCGCGAAGGGCGGCGGGGCGGCGCCGAAGCCGGTGCGCCCGGGCCCCGGCCCCGGTGCCGGATCGGCCAGGGCGAGCCGGTCGCCGCGCCGGAGGCCGCGGCCCGCGAGCCCGCCGAAGCCGCCCTTCACGTCCGTCGACCGCGACCCCATGACGGGCGGGAGGTCGATGCCGCCCGCCACCGTGACGTAGGCGCGCGCGCCGCGGCGCGGCGGGGACAGCGCGAGCACCTGCCCGGCCCCGGCCTCGGCCGTCCAGCACGGCGGCAGCGCCCGCCCGTCCAGGGTCGCGCCGCACGCCGCCCCGGTGACCGCGAAGGCCACGGCCCGCGCGAAGCGCAGGCGGAAGGGAAAGAACGCCACCTCGATCCCGGCGGCCCCAGGGTCGTTGCCAGGGAGGGCGTTGCCGAGGAGGGCGTTGCCGGTGTCGAGCGCCAAGCGGTCCATGGCCCCGCAGCGGCTGATGCCGGCGTCGAGGTGGCCGCGGCGGCCGGAGTCCTGGACCGTGTTCGGGGCGCCGGTGGTGAGGATCTCGATCACGCGGGCGGCCCCGCGGCCGTGAAGCGGACGGTGTCGCCCGGCCGCAGCAGGACGGGGTCGTCGGCTTCGGGCGCGAAGAGCTTCACCGCCGTGTGCCCGATGACGTGCCAGCCCGAGGGGGCCGTGCAGGGCATGATGCCGGCCTGGGCGCCCCCGATGATGACGGCGCCCTCCGGCACCCTGCCCCGGGGGCTCGCCCGCCGTCCCCAACTCAGCGCCGGGTCGAGGCCGGACAGGTAGGGGAAGCCGGGCATGGCGCCGACCGCCGCCACCGTGTAGAGCGCGGCCGCGTGACGGCGGACCACCTCCGCGACGTCGAGCCCACACCGGCGCGCCAGCTCCGGCAGATCCTCCCCGCCATACACCACGGGGACCTCCAGCGTGCGGCCGGCGACGGCCTCCGGCCGCACCTCCGCCCAGGCGGCGAGCAGCGCCCGCTCCACGGCGGCCCGCTCGACCCGCAGGGCGTCGAACACGACCATGAGGTTGTTCATGCCGGGCACCGCCTCGTGCACGCCCTCCATGCCGCGGACGGCGCGCGCCGCTGCCCAGACGCGGCGCTGCACGGCGTCGTCGAAGGCGCCGTCCGCGGCGTCGAGCAGGACGGCCCCGCTGCCCATGCGGCTGATCCGGCAGGCGGGCGGCGGTTCGGAACCGGGGAGCGGTGGCATGGGGTTGCGTCGGTCCTCGGCGTGGCGCGTCGGCGGGAGCATGCCCTTCTCCCCTCGGGGAGAAGGGCGCCAACGCCCAGCGTCAGTGATGTGTACCAACGCCAGCCCCGAGGGGAGAAGGGCGCGGTGACCCGACTGCGGATGAGCGGCGCTGCGTGCCGCCGACCTCACACGGGGGGCGGGTTACGCTCGGCGAAGCCGGCCTGGTGCCAGTAGGGGTAGGCCAGGGGCTTGGCGCTGGCCTCGTCGAGGCGCTTGACCTGTTCGGGCGTCAGCGTCCAGCCCACGGCGCCGAGGTTCTGGCGGAGCTGCTCCTCGTTCCGCGCGCCGATGATGACGCTCGACACGGTGGGGCGGCCCAGCACCCAGTTCAGCGCCACCTGCGGCACGCTCTTGCCGGTCTCCTCGGCCACGGCATCGAGGGCGTCCACGACGCGGTAGACATCTTCGTCCTCCAGGGGCGGGCCGGCCTCGGCGGTCTTGTGCAGCCGGCTCCGCTCGGGCAGGGGCTGGCCGCGGCGGATCTTGCCGGTGAGGCGGCCCCAGCCGAGGGGGCTCCACACCACGGCGCCGAGGCCCTGGTCGAGCCCGAGCGGCATCAGTTCCCACTCGTAGTCGCGGCCCACCAGCGAGTAGTAGGTCTGGTTCGCCACGTAGCGCGGGTAGCCGTGCCTGTCGGCTGCCGCCAGCGACTTCATCACGTGCCAGCCCGAGAAGTTCGACACGCCGACGTAGCGGATCTTGCCCTCGCGCACGAGCTGGTCGAGCGTCGACAGGACCTCCTCGACCGGCGTCATGGCGTCGAAGCCGTGCAGCTGGAACAGGTCGATGTAGTCGGTGCCGAGGCGCTTCAACTGCCGCTCGACCGTGGCCACGAGGTGGTGGCGCGACGAGCCGACCTGGTTCGGGGCCTCGCCCGCGCGGAACGTCGCCTTGGTCGAGATGATGAGCCCGTCGCGCGGCCGGCCCTGGATCGCCCCGCCCAGCACCTCCTCGGCACCGCCGGCAGAATAGATGTCGGCGGTGTCGAACATGGTCAGCCCGGCGTCGAGGCAGATGTCGATGAGCCGGCGGGCCTCCGTGACGTCGGTCGAGCCCCAGGCCTGGAAGAACTCGCCCCTGCCGCCGAACGTCCCCGTCCCGAAGCTCAAGGCCGGCACGGTGAAGCCGGAGGCCCCCAGGCGGCGGTATTCCATGGCGTCGTCCCCCATCCGAATGGGCCGGTCCGGCCCGCAACAGCAGGAACGCGCGCCGGGCGCGGGCGGATCCGCCCGCATCCAAGCGGATGATCCGCCGCCGCGACGCCGGAGGATCTGGCCGAGCCCGGCCGCGGCGTGCCATAGGACGCCATGATCCAGCCGTCCCGCATCAAGGTCCTCAAGGACGCCCCCGAGAACCCGCGCGGCGCCTATGTCCTCTACTGGATGGGGCTGTCGCAGCGCGCCGCCTTCAACCCGGCGCTGGAACACGCCGTCGACGAGGCCAACGCCCGCGGCCTGCCGGTCGTGGTCTGCTACGGCATCGCCGAGGGCTTCCCCGAGGTCAACGCGCGCCACTGGACCTTCCTGCTGGAGGGCATGGCGGAGATCGGCCCGGCGCTGGCGAAGCGCGGCATCGGCTTTGTGGCCCGCCGCCGGGAGGGGCCCGTCGGGACGGCGCTGACCTATGCGGCGGATGCCGCCCTGGTGGTGATGGACCGCAACTACCTGAAGCCGATCCGCCGCTTCTACGAGGACTTCGTGGCCCGCTCCCCCTGCCGCACCCTGCAGGTGGAGGGCGACGTGGTGGTGCCGGTCGAGACGGCCTCCTCCAAGCACGATTACGCGGCCCGCACGCTGCGGCCCCGGATCCAGCGGCAGTGGGAGGAGTACATCGTCCCGCTGAAGGAGCGGGAGGTCGGCCGACGCGCCGAGGGGCTCGCGCTGGAGAGCACGCTCGACCTGTCGGACGTGCCGCGGCTGGTGTCGACGCTGAAGGCCGACCAGAGCGTCGGCGCCGTCAGGCGCTTCAGAGGCGGCCACGCCGAGGCGGAGCGGCGCCTGCACCGCTACCTCTCGGGCGGCTTCGGCCGCTACGCCACGGTGCGCGGCCGGCCCGAGGCGGGGGCGGCGTCGCACATGAGCCCCTACCTCCACTTCGGCCAGATCTCGCCGGTGGCGATCGCGCTGGCGGTGCGGGCGTCGGAGGCCGGCGACGCCGAGGACCGGGCCGCCTACCTCGAAGAGCTGGTGGTGCGGCGCGAGCTCGCCATGAACCACGTCTTCTACGCGCCGGACTACGACGACCTCGCCTGCGTGCCCGACTGGGCCCGCAAGACGCTCGACGCCCACCGGGCCGACGCCCGCCCCCACAGCTACACGCGCGAACAGTTCGAGGCGGGCGAGACGCACGACCGCCACTGGAACGCCGCCATGCAGGAGATGCGCGAGACCGGCTACATGCACAACCACATGCGGATGTACTGGGGCAAGAAGATCGTGCAGTGGTCGGCCTCGCCCGCGGAGGCCTGGGACATCGCGCTGCGGCTCAACAACAAGTATTTCATCGACGGGCGCGACGCCAACTCCTTCACCAACGTGGGCTGGCTGTTCGGCCTGCACGACCGGCCCTGGGGACCGCAGCCCGTGTTCGGCAACGTGCGCTCGATGAGCGAGGCGAGCCTGAAGAAGTTCGACGCCGACGGCTACGTGCGGGACGTGGCGCGGCTCGCCGCCGCCGAGCGGGGCGAGGCGCCGGGCGAGCCGTGACGGCGGCGCCCTTCACCTTCGCGGTCGCGCTCACGCCGCGCGCCAACGCCCGCGACTGGGGTCTGATCGAGGCCCTGCTCGACCTGACGCTGCGCTCCGTCCTGGCCCAGACGGACGGCGACTTCCGCGTGCTGATCGCCGCCCACGATCCGCCGCGGCTCGCCGTCCCGGACCCGCGGATCGCCGTCGTGGACGTCGGCTGGCCGGTGGAGCCGCCGGGCCCCCACAACGACGATTCGGGCCGCAAGAAGCACCTCCTCAGCGACATCGTCCGCGACCGGGGCGGCGGCCTCCTCATGGTGCTGGACGCCGACGACTGGGTCGACCGCGGCCTCGTGGCGGCCGCGCGGGCGGGGATCGGGCCGGAGCACGTCGGCGGGCTGATCGAGGAGGGGCTGGCGGTGGATTTCGCCACTTTGCACGCGGCCCCCCTGCCCCATCCCGCGGTGTCGGAGCTGCCCTTCCACCGCCTCTGCGGCTCCTGCGGGGTGGCGTTGATCCGGCCCGGGGACGCGGCGCCGATCCGCCGCGACCCCTTCGCGGTGCTGCGCTCGCATCACCGCTGGGTGGAGGTCGCGGCCGAGCACGGCGCCGCCCTGGCCCGGCTGCCCGTGTCGGGCGCCTATCTCGTCAACACGGGCGAGAACCATTCGGACATCCACGGGCCCCACGCCGCGTGGCGGCGCGGCTTCACGGCGCGGGTCAACGCAGTCGGGTGCGCGCTCGACGGGGCCGCGGCGGCGCGGTTCGGGCAGGACCTCGCGACCCTCGCCGCGGCGTCGCGGCGGTTCCGGCCGGGGTGAGGGCGCGTCACGCCTCGGCGGCCGCGTCGAGGTCGCGCCCCCGCGTCTCCGGCATGAAGAAGGCCGCCGCCGTGCCGACGGCGCTGAAGGCCAGGAGGTAGTAGGCGGGCATCAGCCTGTCGCCCGTCACCGCGATCAGCTTGTTGACGAGGTAGTTGGTGCTGCCGCCGAAGATCGACACCGACAGGGCGTAGACGATCGACAGGCCGGCGCTGCGCACGGCGCGGGGCAGCGACTCGGGGATGGCCACGATGACGGCCGCGGCGTTGATCGACGACAGGGCCGAGAGGAGGAACGTCACGGCGTAGACCGCCACCGCGTTCGGGCTCCGCGCGAGCCAGAGGAAGGCCGGCACGGCCGCGAGGGCGATGAGGGCGCGAGGCCAGATCATCACGGGGCGGCGCCCGGCGCGGTCGGCGAGCCAGCCGCCCAGCAGCGGGAACAGGATCGACGCCAAGCCCAGCGCGATCGGCACGGCGGTCGACACCGTGTCGGTCAGGCCGAGGGTCGATCTGGCGTAGACCGGCATGTTGGTGCCCACCGCGTTGGACACGGTCGAGGCCGCGATCACCAGGAAGGTCAGCGCCAGCAGGCGGCCGTGGTCGCGCAGCAGGCGCATCACGACCGCGCCGGTCGAGGCCGAAGCGCCGGCGTCCTTCTCCTGGCCGGCCGTCTCGGGCAGGTGGCTGCGGATGACGAGGCCGACCGGCACGACGGTGAGGCCGAGCAGCACCATGGCGCGCCAGCCCCAGTCGCCCATCGCCCGGTCGCCGACGGCGAGCGCCAGCCCGGAGGCCAGCACGCCGGCCAGCAGGGCCGCGCAGCCCTGGCTGGCGATCTGCCAGCTCGCGATGAAGCCGCGGCGCTCCGGCGGCGCCGCCTCCAGCAGGTAGGCCGTGGAGGGCCCGACCTCGCCGCCGAGCGCCAGGCCCTGGATGAGCCGCCCGGCGATGACGATGACCTGGGCGGCCGTGCCGAGCGTCGCGGTGCCGGGCGTCGCGGCCAGCATCAGCATGCCGAGCGCCATCAGGCCGATGGTGATCAGCATGGCGGGCTTGCGCCCCGCCCGGTCCGCGAAGGCGCCGATGAGCACGCCGCCGATGGGGCGCATGACGTAGCCGATGCCGAACAGCGCCAGGGAGGCGAGCAGGCTGTCGGTCGCGTCCTTGGCCGGGAAGAAGGCTTCGCCGATCGGCACGGCGAAGAAGGCGTAGATGGTGAAGTCGTAGAATTCGAGCGCGTTGCCGAGCACGACGGCCGCCACGGCCTTGCGGTCGAGCTTCGGAGGCGCCGTTTCCGCCGTCTGATGGCCGATGATGGTCAAGAGTCCCTCACAGTCCCGCCGTTCGGTGTCCAAAGGCCCGCGGCCTTCGGCGGGTTTCAGGGCTCTGCCCCATAGGCGCTAAGATTGGAGCAAAAACCCTGTTTTCTCCCACCCTCCCTTATCCTGAGCTAGCGTTGGCACACGTATCGGCGTCCGCGGGGGGTTGCCCTTCTCCCCAGCGGGGAGAAGGTGGCGCGCAGCGCCGGATGAGGG
>CAXTBR010000103.1:0-14293 GCA_964242785.1 uncultured Lichenihabitans sp.
GGCGCGCGACCGCCTCGCCGACGTGTACTGGCTGATGGGCGCGGCCGCGCCGTCCGCCGCCCCGGCCGACGGGCAGGTGGAGCGGGCGGGCGTCATCGCGTCCTTCATCCTCAACGCCGCCATGATCCCGGGCTGGCCGCCCCCGCGGCCCTTCGAGATGCCGCCCGCCGCGGCCCTGCTGGACCGCCTGCTGAGCAGCCCGAACGCCGTGCCGGGCGAGGACGACATGCTGGGCTATTTCGCCGAACGGGGCGCCGAGGCGGGGCTCCTGGCGCGCATGCGGGCGCGCCTGTCGGGCCTGTCGCGCGCACGGCGGCTGCGCGTGCTGGTGGGGCTCGCGGCCCTGTGGACCACGATCGAGGCCCTGATCGACGCGCTGGAGCAGGACCTGCTGCTGGTGAGCGAGACCCTCCGAGGGAGGGGCGAGGACGAGGACGACGACGACATGCGGCGCACCCTCACGGCCTGAAGGTCCCCACGGCGATAGTCCGGGACGCAGTGACGTTCGGCACAGGGGCCGGCCGGCGTCGCATCTAAGGGTGGGCGTCGGGCGGCGCGGCCCCCTCCGCGGGGACGCTGGCGGCGGGAGGTGGGGGAATGGTCAACAGCATCGGATCGCCGGGCCAGACGGTCGCGCCCTCGACCGTCCCCTCGACCTCCGGCACCGTCGCGCCCCAAGAGGCGGGGGCCGGGAACCAGAGCGCCGCCAGCGCCGCCGCGCTGGCGCAGGGCTTGACGAGCGGGCTGGTCGCCACGGGGCCGCTCGGCCTGTCGCGCGGCGTGAACCCCGAGGATTCGAGCGCCATCCTGGCCGAAGCCGAACTGGCCCTCGACCGGACGGGCGGCGAGGGCCGCAGGAACAGGATCCTGAACAACTACGCGCAGGGGCGCGACGCCCTGCAGGGCTTCGCCGGCTTCATCGACGGGAAGCAGCGGGCCGTGGCGAAGGACGGCGCCGCGACCGCCGCCGCCGACCGGACGAAGGGCGACCTCGACGAGACGAAGGCCGGGCAGACCGTGGAGGGGGCGGCCCTCGCCGAGGCCGGCCGGGCCAACGACGCCGCGCTCGCCCTGCTGGACGGCGGGGCGCCCGATGGCGAGGTCAGTGGCGCCACCTACGTCGCGGACCTCAAGGCCGGCCAGGATCTGCTGAAGGGTGCGGCGGCCTCCATCACCCGCGAGAACGGCACGGCCGAGGCCGCGGCGGTGGCGAGCAGGACCGCCGGCCTGACGGGCCAGATCGCGGACGTGGACGCGAGGATCGCCGAGGCGACGGCCGCGGGCTACACGGAGGTCGTCGCCGGGTTGCAGGCCACGCGGGCGTCGCTGGCGGCGGACCTCGCCTCGGTCGCGACGGACGTGAAGGCGCAGTTCGACGCCGTGCTGGAGGACAGCCTGACGTCGCTCGACGCGGGCATCGCCACCTTCGACGACCTGATCCAGCGGGCCGACCCCTCGAAGCCCGCGTCGCGGGCCGCCTATGCGGCCGCGAAGGGGGCCGTCGCCGATGCGGTCGCGGGCCTGGCCGAGCAGGTCGCCGACCTCGGTCGGGCCGCGGAGGCCGTGGCGGCGGGTTTCGCCTCCGTCGGCCGGGACATCGCGGCGCTCGCGGCCGACATCGTGACGCAGAGCGGCTCCGTGGCGCCGCAGGCCCTCACCCTCATCCCGGTCTTCAGCCAGATCGCCACCGACGTCTTCGGCGGCGGCGCGCACGCCCGCGACGTCACCAAGGCCAAGGCGCTCGACAGGGGCTTCGAGGACCTCGAAGGCACCGCGAGGACGTTCCGCGAGAAGGATGCCCGGCGCAGCGCCGAGGACGCGCAGCAGCGCACGCGGCAGGGCGACGCCGTGGACGCGGACCGCGTGGCGGCCCTGGCGGCCGGCCTCGTGGCGGGCCTCGCCGACCTCAGGGCCGTGGTGAGGCAGGAGAACGCCGGCTCGCAGGACCGCACCGCCGATGCCGGCGGCGGACGCTTCCGGCTGTCGCTGTGAGGGCTCCCACGGAGCTGGAGCGCTCGCCGTATTTTAACTGGCGGGTGCCCATCGTTCTCAGTATCGGTGAGGACGGTTCCGGCCGGCTGCGCCGGTCCGCGCGGATTGTCAACGGCGCATCCGGGCACACCGACGATCGCCGCGACGGAGCGTTCGAGCCATGATGCGTTTCCTGAACGCGCTGTCCAAGCGCAACGACTTGGTCCTCGCGTTCCTGCTGATCTGCATCGTCTTCATGATGATCCTGCCCCTGCCCACGGGGGTGATCGACGTCCTGATCGGCATCAACCTGTGCCTCGCGGCCATCCTGCTGATGGCGGCCGTCTACCTGACGGACGTGACGCAACTGTCGTCCTTCCCGTCGATCCTGCTGCTGACGACGCTGTTCCGCCTGGCGCTCGCCATCTCGACCACCCGCTTGATCCTGATCCAGGCCGACGCCGGCCACATCGTCGAGACCTTCGGCCGCTTCGTCGTGGGCGGCAACCTCGTGGTCGGCCTCGTGGTGTTCCTGATCCTGACGATCGTGAACTTCATGGTCATCACCAAGGGGTCGGAGCGCGTCGCCGAGGTGTCGGCGCGCTTCTCGCTCGATTCCATGCCCGGCAAGCAGATGTCGATCGACAGCGACATGCGGGCCGGCATGATCGAGCTCGACGAGGCCAAGCGCCGCCGCAACAAGCTCGAAAAGGAGAGCCAGCTCTACGGCGCCATGGACGGCGCCATGAAGTTCGTGAAGGGCGACGCCATCGCGGGCCTCATCATCATCGCCATCAACATGATCGGCGGCATCGCCATCGGCGCGCTCCAGCGCGGCATGCCGATCGACGAGGCGCTCGACCGCTACTCGCTGCTGACCATCGGCGACGGCCTCGTGTCGCAGATCCCGGCGCTGTTCGTGTCCATCACGGCGGGCTTCATCGTGACGCGCGTGGCGTCCGAGGACAACGCCGACCTCGGCACCGACATCGCCAACCAGCTCGTCAACGAGCCGAAGGCCCTCATGGTCACGGCCGTGATCCTGGTGATCTTCGCCATGGTGCCGGGCTTCCCGGCGGTGGTGTTCCTGACGCTCGCGGCCATGTGCGGGGGCGGCGGATACATGGTGACGCGCCGGCGGCGCCGGGGCGCGGCGCAGACGCGCTCGGAGGAGATGCCCTCCCTCGTGCCCGCCCTCATGCCGCAGGGCAAGGCGCCCTCGCTGCCCGCCGACGACGGCGACGGGGCGCCGGTCGAGGCCGTCAGCTTCGCCCTCACGGTGCCGCTGATCGTCGACATCGCGGCCAGCGTGCGCAACTCCATCCGGCCCGACAAGCTCGACCGCGAGGTCGCGCGCGTGCGCCGCGCCCTCTACTTCGACCTCGGCGTGCCCTTCCCCGGCATCCACCTGCGCCTCAACGAGAACCTCCAGGAGGGCGAGTACCGCATCCTGGTCAACGAAATCCCGGTGGCGGCCGGGCAGGCCCGCCCGGGCTTCGTCATCGTGCGGGAGACCGAGCAGAACCTGCGGATGTTCGACGTGCCCTTCGAGCGCGGCGACGACTTCCTGCCGCAGACGCCGAGCTACTGGGTGGCCATGAAGCACATGCCGCTGCTGGAGCGCGCCGGCATGCAGGTGATGACGCTCTCCACCATGCTGACCTTCCACCTCGCCCACGTGCTGAAGAGCCACGCGGCCGAGTTCGTGGGCGTGCAGGAGACCATGTATCTGATGAACCAGATGCAGAAGAACTTCGGTGAGCTGGTGCGCGAGGTGACGCGGCAACTGCCCACCATCACCATCACGGACGTGCTCCAGCGCCTCGTCGGCGAGGAGATCTCGGTGCGCGACATGCGCACCATCCTGGAGGCGCTGGTCACCTGGGGGCAGCGCGAGAAGGACCCGATCGTGCTGACCGAGCACGTGCGCTCGGCCCTCAGCCGCTACATCACCCACAAGTTCT
Organism: uncultured Lichenihabitans sp.; assembly: GCA_964242785.1. Classification (GTDB taxonomy): domain Bacteria; phylum Pseudomonadota; class Alphaproteobacteria; order Rhizobiales; family Beijerinckiaceae; genus Lichenihabitans. The sequence continues at coordinate 3,936 of CAXTBR010000103.1, forward strand.
CGGGCGGACAGGGCATCATCCCGGCCTATCTGATCGCCAAGGACATCGAGGACATGATCCGCAACGCCATCCGCCAGACCAGCGGCGCCTCCTACCTCGCCCTGTCGCCGGACGTCCACCGCCAGTTGATCACCTCCATGCGGGCCATCGTCGGCAACGTCGGCCAGAACGCCATCGCGCCGGTGATCCTGGTGCCGATGGACATCCGGCGCTTCATGCGCAAGCTCGTCGAGCGCGATTTCCCCGCCATCGCGGTCCTGTCCTACCAGGAGCTCACCGCCACGGCGAACATCCAGCCGCTGGAGCGCATCAAGCTCAACGCGCAGCTCAGCAATGCGGCCTGACGCCGGCCGGCCCGGCCCGGCGCAGCGGCCCTCCGTTTGACGGCGGCCCGCGCCGCCGGGCGCGCGGACCGCGAGCCCGCGGGCGGCGCGGAGGCCGCGGGGCTCCGGCTCACCATCTACGGGGTCGCGCTGGGCATCGCCTTCGCGCTCTGCCTCGTCGCGCAGGGCCCGGGCCAGGGCGCCGCCTTCTGGGTCTGCGCGCTGGCGGCCGGCGCGGCCCTGGCCACGGGGATCCGGGGGTTCGGCCCGCCCTTCCGCGCCGGCGTGTGCGGCGCCCTGGCCCTGGCCCTGGCGATCCCCGTGGTGCCCGAATGGTGGCAGCGCGCCGCCGCGGGCCCCCTCATGGAGGCCGTGCCGCTCTGGCCGCAGATCCTGGTGGCGCTGTTCGCGAGCCGCGTGCTCACCGAGGAGGCGGACCTGCGCTACGCCCGCTTCTGGCGCGCGCCGCTCGACGCCTCCTCGGCCGTGCAGCTCCAGTCCGCCACGGCCGCCGTGGCGCTCGGCGCCTGCTTCACCTTCGCGTTCTACCAGGCCCTGTGGTGGGCCGCGCCGGGGCGCGTGGCCGGCGCCACCATGGGGGCGATCGTGATGAACGCGCTGAACGGGCAGACCCCCGTGCACCGCGGCATCCTGTTCCTGTTCTTCGTGATCCTGGCCTTCGCGCTCGACGCCGCCCTGCACTACCGGCGCGACCGCGCGGCCCTGCTGGCCTTCCAGCGCGCCCTGCGGGCGGAGCGGCGGCGGGGCCCCGTCCCGGACCGGGCGGCCCTGCGGGCGCTGCTCTCGGCCCTGTCGCGCGAGGAGCCGCAGACCCGGACGGCGCAACTGCTGCACGACGCCTTCGATGCGCTGGACCCGCAGCCCTCCGGCGGCCGGGTGCTGGCGGCCTCGGCCTTCGGCGCCTTCCACCTCGCGTCGCGCCGCTTCATCCGCGGCCTGCTGCCCTTCCTGCCGCTGCTCGGCTTCTTCGGCACGGTGGTGGGGCTCGCGACCGCCATGGCGGCCCTGCCCACCAGCGCCGGCGCGGGCGGCTCCATCGACATCTCCGGCAGCCTCGCGGGCCTCGCGGTGAAGTTCGAGACGACGCTGCTCGGCATCATGGCCAGCATGGTGGCGTCCTTCATCCTCGGGCTGATCGAGCGCTGCGAGACCGAACTGGCGGCCGCCTGCGCGCTGCTGGTCGGGGCCGCGGAGGACGGGGATGCGGCTTGAGGGTCGCGGCCGTTCCGGGCTCGACGCCGAGCCCGAGGGCGGCAGCGCCGTCGACCCGCTGGCCGACCTCCTGTTCACGCTGATCGCGGCCGTGCTGCCGGCGATCTTCCTGCTGGCGCCGCTGCTCCGGGCGCCCTCGCTCGGCGAAGCCCGCGAGGTCCGGCCCGCCGCGGCGCGGGCCCCTGCCCCGGTCGAGGTCCGGGTGGACGGCCGGAGCGCCGCGGCGCTCGTCGCCGGCGCCGGGGGGCTCCGGCTCGTGGGCGAGGGCGGCCGGCTGGTCGGCCTCGACGCCATCGCGGACGACCCGGGCCTGATCGGCCTCCTCGACCGCCTGCGGCAGGACGACCGCCCGCTGCTGCTCGTGGTCGAGCCCGACGGGCTCGAAGCCGCCTTCCTGTCCGGCCCGGTGCTGGCCGCGCACGGGCCGCGCGACCTGCGCGAGGTGCGGGCGACCGACACCTGCGCGGCCACGAGCGACGCCGCCCTGGCGGCGGCCTGCCGGCCGTGAGGCGCGCCCCGGCGCTCGACCCGGCGGCCGAGGGCGCGCACCTGCGCCCCGAGATGACGGTGCTGTCCGACCTGTCGGCCAACGTCTTCGCGGCGCTGCTGCTGATCCTGGTCGTGCTGCTCCAGGTGCGGGCGCTGGCCGACCGCGCCGCCGGGGCCGCCCCGCCCCCGGCCGTCGAGGCGGCGCGCGACCTCGGGGCCGTGCCGCATCGGGCTCTCCGGGCGGGCGACCTCGTGGCGATGCTGAAGCGGCGCGACCCCGCCTCGCCCGGGCTCGGCCTCGACCTCGCGGAGGGGGAGGTCGCGATCAGCCGCGGCGGGGCGACCGAGGCCCTGCCGGCCGAGGCCGGCCTCGCGCGGATCGCCGCCGCCTGGCGTGACGGCGGCGGGGGCGAACCCGTGCGGCTCTACGTCTTCTCGAACCGCCACTACCGGGAGGCCGTCGCGCGCCTCGTGCGGGCCGGCGCGCCCTGGACCGAGCTTTCGGTGCCGCGCGCGCTCCGCGATCCCGTCGCGGAGGGGCGCTGGTCGCCCGAGTTCCTGGCGCTGGCCGCCCACCCGGCGAGCCTCGACGCGTTCCGCGACGGGCTGGCGCGCCTGCTGGCCGCCTCGGACAGGATCGCGCCCGGCGGCCACGCCGCGGGGCGCGCCGGCGCGCCGGGGGGATCGGCGGCGCCCTCCGGGGATGCCCCGGCCGCGTCCCTGCTGGCGCGCCTGCTGCGCTGGCTCGGGCTCGCCCTCGCGGCCCTGATGCTCCTCGCCGGGGCGGCCGTGGTGGCGGCGACGGAATGGCTTGTCCCCCGGGGGGCGGTCGGCTACGCTCGGGTCCCGGCCTCGTCGGAGGGGCGTCGCGCCCGACGGAGCCCCTCTGCCTAGGCGACGCCGCGAGCCATCCCATGCCCGATCCCATCCAGGCGTCGAGTGCGATGCCGCTGCCGAGCTACCAGACGCTCCAGGGCACGCGCGATCCCCTGCCCCTGTCGTCGCCGGCCGAGCTCCGGAAGTCGGCCGACAGCCGCACCGGCACCGACGAGGCCAGGGCGGCGGACGCGTTCAAGGACTACCTCGACCGCACCAGCATCACCACGGTCGAGCGCCAGCAGCGCAAGCCCGAAGCCGACGCCGTCGACATGTTCCTGCAGAACTCCGCCTACGGCCAGGCCGGCGTGACCACGCCGATCTGACGCGGTCTTCGGCCAATCGGCTCGGATCGCCCCCTCGGCCGCTCATCCCCGCGCCTGCGCATAGGCCCTCATTGAGGCGAGAAATACCCCACCCCCCTCATCCTGAGCAGGCCCGAAGGGCCGTGTCGAAGGACGCAGGCGTGCTCCGCGCGGGAGCGTCCCGCTGGTGCGTCCTCTCATCCTGAGCCTGTCGAAGGACGACACGGGTCCTTCGGACCCTCGCTCAGGATGAGGGAGGGTGGGGGAAAAACAGGGTTTTTGCTCCAATCTTAGCGCCTATGCGCCTGCGCGGGGAGGAGCGGTGAAGGGCAGCGATCGGCCGGAGACCGCACGAGAGCCTGTTCGAGGGGAGCGCATCGCCCCGCGCTCCCTCACCGCGTGTGGACCTGGGCCTGGATGAGGTGCGCCAGGTCCTCGATCTGCGAGGACGAGCGCGTGACCCGCGGCGTCAGCATCAGGATCAGCTCGACGCGCTGCACGCTGTCGGTCTTCGACTTGAAGAGGTCGCCCAGGCCCGGCACGGTGCGCAGCACCGGCACGCCGCCCTCCTGCTGTTCCAGCCGGTCCTGGATCAGGCCGCCGAGCAGCACGGTGCGGCCGGACTGGAGCAGCACCTCCGAGTCGACGCTGCGCGTCGAGATGACGGGCGTCAGCACGCCGCCGAGCGGCGAGGACTGCGACGGCGTCGAGACGGACTGGCTGATCTTGAGCCCCACCTCGTTGTTGGCGTGGATGTCCGGCGTGATGTCCAGGATGATGCCGGTGTCCTTGACCGTGACCTCGTTGGTCGTGGTGTTGTTGCCGAGGTTGTTGGACGACTGGGTCCGGGTCGAATAGGGGATCTGGTCGCCGACCACGAGCCGCGCCTCCTTGCCGTTGGTGACGGTGAGGTAGGGCGAGGAGATGACCTTGACCTTGGTGATGCCCTGGAGGGCCGACAGGACGGCGTCGACCCGCAGGTTCGGCGTCAGGTTGGCGCCGATCGACAGGGCGCCGCCGTTGTTGGTGGTGAGCGCGCTGCCCGTGCCGGTGCCGGTCGAGGTCGTGCCGGTGGAGCCGGTGGCGGTCGTGCCGGTGGTGCCCGTGGTGGCGGTGCCGCTCACGGAGGTGCCCGAGCCCGTGCCGCCCGTGAGGCTGCTGACGTCGCCCGAGCCGAGCGAGAAACCCCGGCCGGTGAGGAAGAACTGCACGCCCTGCTGCATCTGGTCGTTGAGCGTGACCTCGACGATGGTGGCCTCGATCACGACCTGGGCCTGGGCGATGTCGAGCGTCCGCAGCACCTCGCGGATGCGCTTGAAGGTGGCGTAGGTCGAGTAGACCATCACGGAGTTGCTGGTCTTGTCGGCGACGATCTTGGTCTGCTCGTCGCCGCCGCCGCCACCGCTGCTACCGCCACTGCCTCCACCGCCGCCGCGCGGCGAGCTCGACCGGCCGGCGCCCCCGAGCCCGCCCGACGCGCCGAGGCTCCCCGCACCGCCGCGGCCGGCCGTGCCCGAGCCGTCGTCGATGCCGGCGCTGCCCGAACCCGGGCCCTCGCCGCCACCCGAACCCAACCCGCCGCCGGACCCGAGGCCGCCGCCCGACCCGAGGCCGCCGCCGGATCCCGGCCCGGCCGGATAGGCCGTGGTGGGGCCGTCCTGCGCCACGTCGGAGGCCTGCGGGACCGGCAGCCCGCCGCCGCTCCCGAGGCCGCCCAGGCTGGCGCCGTTGCCGAGGCCGCCGCCGAGGCCGGCGCTGGTCGACGAGCGGCTCCCGCCCGACCCGCTGCGGCCGTTGCCCGGCCCGGTGCCCCCGGCGCCCCCGAAGATGCTGGCGAGGCGGTCGGCCGTGTCGGCCGCGTTGAGGTGCTGGAGGGGGATGAGGCGCAACGCCACTTCGTCGCGCACTTCGGTGTCCATGACGCGGACCAGCGCCCGGACCCCCTTCATGATCGAGGCGTCCCTGGCCGTGACCAGCAGGCCCTGCTGCTGGGTCAGCGGCACGATGGTCACGTCGGCGCCCCGGCTGTGATAAACCTCGCCGAGCTGCGCCGCGATCTGGTCGGGTGCGCTCTGGTGGAGCGGGATGATGGCCACGCGGTCGTCGCCGCTGTTCGAGGACGCGAGGTTCCTGATCACGCCCTCGACCTGATCGATGTCGGAGGGTGCCGCGCGCACCAGCAGCGTGTCGGCGCTGTTGGTCGTCATGATGGTGACGTTGGGCGGCATGAGCTGCCGGGCGATGCCGACGATCTCCGGCGCGGTGCCCTTCTTCAGCCGCAGCACGTGCGTGACCCTGTCGGCCGCCCGGCCGGCCTCGCCCACGCCCTCGATGGAGGCGATGAGGTCGGGTTTGCCGATGTAGTAGATGCCGTTGACGCTGCGCATCTCGTAGCCGCTGCGGGCCAGCAGGTCGCGGACGACCTGCAGGATGCGGCCCTTGGGGATCGGCTGCTCGGTCCTGAAGGTGATCGAGCCGCCGAGGTCGTCGGGCGCGAGATAGTTGAGGCCCAGCGCGCCGCCGAGCAACTGCTTCACCACGAAGTCGAGCGTGGCCTTCTTGAAGTCGACGTTGACGGTCTGGTCCGGGTTGGACTTGAGGGCCGGCGACTGCTGGATCGCGTCGGCGTCGCCGGCCGGCACCGAGCCGGTGGCCTCGTAGTCGATGCGCAACGTGCCGAGATAGGCCGTCACGGGCCGCGAGGGCTTGCCGCTCGGCGAGGGGACGTCGAGGCGCGAGGCGTCGACCCCGCCGCCGACCCGTGCGCCTTCGCCGGTGTAGAGGCGCGGCCGGTCGTCGCCGCCGTAGAGCACCTCGCGCTGCTTGCGGGCGGACAGGAAATTGCCGTCGCAGTTGCGGGGCGTGACGTCGCGGTCGTTCAGCACCGTGTTGTTGGCCGTCGTGTCCGGATCGACGCAGGCGTCGCCCGCCACGCTGCCGCAGCCGCCGAGCCCCGCGAGCATGGGCATCAGCAGGGCCAGGGCCACGCCGGCCAGGGACGGCGATCGTGGCTTCGCGATTTCCATGGTCCGTGAGCACCCTCATGCTTCGACGTCGCGGCGGCTCGACCGTGCAAATCCCTACCGCGACGTTTACGAGCCTGTTATCGGGGGCGAATCCAAAAAGTTTGGTTAACAAAAACCGGGGCCCGTCGGCGTTTGATCCATCGAACGGGTTCTCCCTCACCCTCCGCGGATGTCACCGCCACGGTGAGGAGGCGCCCGGGACGCGATCGTCCCTGTACCGAGATGGCACCCTGCCCCACGCTCCCCGAAGCGCCCTGCCGGGTTCACGCATCACCGACGCCGGGCGTTGGCGCCCTTCTCCCCTCGGGGAGAAGGGCAACCTCCCGCCGCCGGGATGTGTGAAGCGGCGTCCCGATCCGGCACGGCGCCTCGACGACCATAAACTGTGTTTCCAGGCCGGCCTTTACACGGCGGCACGCAAGCTCGATCATGGCCGTAGTGAGGCACGGCGTGCCGCGAAGGATCCGTCCCATGCGTTTGAAGGGTTTGCTGGCCGCGATGCTGATCGGCCTGGGCCTCTGGGCCGCCCCGGCCGAGGCCGCCGTGAACATCCAGGTCGACCTGTCGACCCAGACCATGCACGTCACCTCCGGCAGCGGCGAAGCCTACGACTGGCCCGTGTCGACGGCCCGCGCGGGCTTCGTGACCCCGCGCGGCCGCTACGGCGTGCAGAGCCTCCAGGCGATGCACTACTCGCGCAAGTACCACAACTCGCCGATGCCCCATTCGATCTTCTTCAAGGGCGGCTACGCGATCCACGGCACCTACGCGACGGGGTCGCTCGGCGCTGCCGCCTCGCACGGCTGCGTGAGGCTCTCGCCCCAGAACGCCGCGACGCTCTACGGGATGGTGCGGGCCGAGGGCGCCAGCATCAGCATCGTCGGCAGCCGGCCCGGGCGCGGCGACGTGCAGGTGGCGCGCGGCCGAAGCTATGAGCGGGTGGCGGACGCCCGCGGCGGCGAGCGGGTCGTCGGCCGCCACCATCACGGCCGCGGCGGCGCCGCCTACGCCCGCCGCCAGCAGCGGGACGAGGCCCCCCTGGCCTATGCCCCGGCGCGGGCGGCCCCGAGCTACGACAACTGGCTGGAGAACCCCTTCGGCGCCGCGACCGAGTACTGACGGTGCGCTGCCCGGGTCTCAGCTCGCCCGGCCCGCGTCGCGGATGGCGCTCAGCGTGGTGGCCGGGGTGATGGCCTCGGGGTCGACCCGGACGTGGATGATCGAGGGCCGGCCCGACGCCGTGGCCCGCTCGAAGGCCGGCGCGAACTCCGCCGTGCGCTCCACGGTCTCGCCGTGGCCGCCGAAGGCGCGGGCATAGGCGGCGAAGTCGGGGTTGACCAGCGCCGTGCCCGAGACGCGGCCCGGGTAGTCCCGCTCCTGGTGCATGCGGATCGTGCCGTACATGCCGTTGTCCACCACGATGACGATCACGGCGAGCCCGTACTGGACCGCGGTGGCGAAGTCCTGGCCCGTCATCAGGAAGCAGCCGTCGCCCGCGAAGGCCACGACGGTGCGCGACGGGTCGAGCCGCTTGGCCCCGACCGCGGCCGGCACGCCGTAGCCCATGGAGCCCGAGGTGGGAGCGAGCTGCGTGCCCCAGCGCCGGAAGCGGTAGAACCGCCCCGGCCAGATCGCGTAATTGCCCGCGCCGTTGCACACCACGGCGTCGGCGGGCAGCCTGTCGCGCAGCCAGCGCACCACCTGCCCCATGTCGACGGCCCCCGGCACCGCGGGCGGCTCCTCGGTCCAGGCGAGGTAGTCGGCCCGCGCCGCCTCGGCCGCGCCCGCCCAGGGCAGGGCGTGGGGCGGCTGCAGGGCTTCGAGCGAGGCCGCGAAGGTGCGGGGGGCCGCGTGGATGCCGAGCGCCGGGTGGTAGACCCGGCCGATCTCGCCCGCGTCCGCGTGGACGTGGACCAGCCGCTGGCGCGGCACCGGCACGTCGAGCAGCGTGTAGCCCTGCGACGGCATCTCGCTCATGCGGGTGCCGACGAGGAGCAGCAGGTCGGCCTCGGCGATGCGCGCCTTGAGCCTCGGGTTGGGCCCGATGCCGATCTCGCCGGCGTAGTTCGGATGCGTGGCGTCGAACAGCGAGGCGCGCCGGAACGAGGTCGCGACCGGCAGGGCGAAGCGCTCGGCGAAGCGCGTCGCGGCGGCGCGCGCCGCCGCGGTCCAGCCCCCGCCCCCCAGCACCGCCACGGGCCGCGCGGCGGCCCAGAGCATCTTCTGCAGCTCCGCCATCTGGGGGAGCCCCGGCCAGGCCAGGGCGGGCTCGACGCGGGGCGCGTCCGCGACGCTCGCCACCTCGGTCAGCACGTCCTCGGGCAGCGCGATGACCACGGGGCCGGGGCGGCCCTGCAGGGCCGTGTGGAAGGCGCGCGACAGGGTCTCGGGGATGCGGGCCGGGTCGTCGACCTCCACCACCCACTTGGCGACCGAGCCGAAGACGGCCCTGTAGTCCATCTCCTGGAAGGCGCCGCGGCCCCGCATGGCGCGCTCGACCTGGCCGACGAAGAGGATCAGCGGCACGGAATCGTGCTCGGCGACGTGCAGCCCCGCGGCCGCGTTGGTGGCGCCGGGGCCGCGCGTCACCATGCAGATGCCGGGGCGGTCGGTGAGCCGCGCCACGGCGTCCGCCATCATGGCGGCGCCGGCCTCGTGGCGGCACACCGTCAGCGCGATGGGGCTGTCGTGCAGCGCGTCCAGCACCGCGAGGTAGCTCTCGCCCGGCACGCAGAAGACGTGGCCGACGCCCTGCGCGGCGAGCCCCTCGACCAGGATCCGCCCGCCGGTGCGGGCCGCTGCGGCTCCGCTCATCGCGCGTCTCCGCCGTCCGGGGCGCCCACCCAGGCGGGGTCCGCCAGGATCTCGGCTTCGTGCTGCCCCAGCGCCGGCGCGGGGCGCGGGCTCGCCTGGGGCACGCCGTCGATGACGATGGGGGAGCGCAGGCCGGGCGTCGTGCCGCCCGCGGCCAGCGGGTTGTCGAGCGACAGCGCCAGGCCGCGCGCCCGCACCTGCGGGTCGGCGAAGACCTCGGCCATGCCGTTGATGGGGCCGGCCGGCACGTGCGCCGCGTCGAGCGCCGCGAGCAGATCGCTGCCCGCGCGGCGCGACGTCAGGGCGTGGAGCACCTCCGTCAGGGCCGCGCGATGCGCGACGCGGTCCTGGCTCCGCGCGTAGTCGGGATGGACCGCGAGGGCCGGCGCGTCGAGGATCTCGCAGAGCCTGCGGAACTGCCCGTCGTTGCCGGCCGCGATGATGACGTGGCCGTCCGCCACCGGGAAGACGTCGTAGGGCACGATGTTGGGATGGGCGTTGCCGAGCCGCCGCCCCTCCCGCCCCGACACGAGGAAGTTCAGGCCCTGGTAGCCCAGCATCGCCACCTGGGCGTCGAGCAGCGCGCAGTCGATCCAGGCCCCCTCCCCCGTGGCGGCCCGGCGGATCAGGGCGGCCTGGACGGCGTTGGCCGCGTAGAGGCCGGTGAACAGGTCGGCGATGGCCATGCCGGACTTGGTGGGCGGCCCGTCCGCGGCGCCGGTGATCGACATGGCGCCGCCCATGCCCTGGATCAGGAAGTCGTAGCCGGCGCGGGCCGCGTAGGGCCCGTCCTGGCCGAAGCCGGAGATCGAGCAGACGACGAGGCGCGGGTTCAGGGCGCGCAGCGACGCGGGGTCGAGCCCGTGGCGCCGGAGGCCGCCGACCTTGAAGTTCTCGATGACGACGTCGGCGCGGGCGGCGAGGCGCCGGACGAGGTCGCGCCCCTCCGGCGCCTCGAAGTCGGCCGCGATGCAGCGCTTGCCGCGGTTGCAACTGTGGAAGTAGGCGGCCCCGAGGTCGCCGCCCTCGGCCGCCGCCACGAAGGGCGGCCCCCATTGGCGGGTGTCGTCGCCCGCGCCCGCGCGCTCGACCTTGACGACGTCGGCGCCGAGGTCGGCGAGCAACTGCCCGCACCACGGGCCGGCCAGGATGCGGGCCAGTTCGAGGACGCGGATGCCGTGCAGGGGCGATGCCCCGGAGGATGATGACATGGGATGGGTCCGGCCGACCGACCCCGTCTAGAGCAGATCGCGATCAGGTGGAATCACCTGATCGCGTGAAGATGCTCGTAA
>CAXTBR010000104.1:0-13745 GCA_964242785.1 uncultured Lichenihabitans sp.
CAAGGTGATCCTCTACGCCGACCACGTCACGGGCTCGATGGAGCGCGCCATGGCGGAGACGAAGCGCCGCCGCGAGCGGCAGGAGGCCTACAACACCGAGCACGGCATCACGCCCGCCACCATCAAGCGCGGCATCGCCGACATCCTCCAGAGCGTCTACGAGGCCGACCACGTCACGGTCGACACCGGCATGGCAGGGCCCGAGGCGCTGATCGGCCACAACCTCAAGGCCGCGATCGCCGACATCGAGAAGCGGATGCGGGCCGCGGCCGCGAACCTGGAGTTCGAGGAGGCGGCGCGCCTGCGCGACGAGCTGAAGCGCCTGGAGGCGACGGAGCTGATGGTCGGCGCCGACCCGATGGCGCGGCAGGCCGAGGTCGAGCGCGAGGCGGGGCGCTACGCGGGGGAGCGCACCTACGGCTCGGCCGCGAACCTGCCCGCGGGCGTGGGCCGCTCCAACGCCGGGCGGGCGCCCGGCACGGCGCGCTCGGCCTCGGCCGGCGGCCCCCGCAAGCCGGGCGACGCCGACATGGGGCCGCACAATCTCGGCGGCGGCGAGGCCCGGCCGCGGGCCGCGGCGGCGGGCCGGGCGAGGAAGCCGAACCTCGACGAGATGGGGCCGGGGCGCGAGGAGGCGCCGGCCGGCGGCGACGCCTACGTGCGGCCGGAGCGGCCGGACCCGGGGGTGAGCAACTGGCGCAAGGGCCGGGGGCGGAGGTGAACCCGCCCCGGTGACACCGTCGCGGCGGGGACCCGGCCCGCTGGACGCCCCCGCGGCGCGGCGCTAGCCTGCCGGCATGAAGCTCGGCCTGCGTCGTCCCTCCCCCCGCAAGAGCATCGCGGCGCGCCTCTCGTGGCGCCGCTATCTCCGCCACGATCTGGGCCTCAAGGCCCCGCGCGGCTGGGGCTGGCTGACGGACCCGCGCCGCGCCGCCTACAACCGCGTCTACAGCAGGACGACGTTCGGTTGGCGGACGCTGCTGCGCCGGCTGTTCGGGTAGGATGCTGCCTCCCCCGTCCCACGCGATGGTGATCGGCGGGGCGCGGTCGGGCAAGAGCCGCCACGCCGAGGCGATGGCGCGGCGCTCGGGGCTCGACCGCGTCTACCTCGCCACCGCCACGCCCTTCGACGACGAGATGCGCGAGCGCATCGCCCGGCACCGCGCCGAGCGCGCCGCCGACGGCTGGCGCACCGTCGAGGAGCCGCTCGCGCTGGTCGACGCGCTGGAACGCGAGGCGGCCCCCGGCCGGATCCTGCTCTGCGACTGCCTGACGCTGTGGCTCGGCAACACCATGCTGGGCGGCCGCGACGTCGAGGCGGCCTGCGCGGCCCTGGCGGCCGCGCTGCCGGGCCTCGCCGGGCCCGCGGTCTTCGTGTCGAACGAGGTCGGCTGGGGCATCGTGCCCGACAACCGCCTCGCCCGCGACTTCCGCGACGCCCAGGGGCGGCTGAACCAGCGGGTCGCCGCCCTGTGCGGCCGCGTCGTGCTGGTGGCGGCCGGACTGCCGCTGGTGCTGAAGGGGGGCGTGGAGTGATGCCGAAAGCATCATGATGGCCCGGAAAACAGCGGCGGCAGGTCTCGACGGCCATCGACGATGCGCAGGACCCGCCGCGTGTCGGCATCGTAGGGGATGAGGGAGGGCGTCACCGTGGCGCCTATCCGGCGCACAACGGGAGGTGGATCGAAAAGCCACGGGACCCGTTTTTTCAGATGAGGCATCGGAACCGGAAACAGGTCGCCGACGTGTCAGGACTGCGGCGCAGTGCGCGGTCTCGACCGACCGTCCGGGCCGATCCAGTGAGGGAGAGAAACGCATGACCGAGACTCAATCGCGCACGGGCGGCGCAGCCGACGACGCCAAGCCCATCGACATCGAGGCCGGCCGCCGCGCCTTCATGAAGGCCGCGGGCATCACCGGCGCGCTCGCCACCTTCGCGGGCGCCATGACCGGCGAAGCGCAGGCCGCCACCCCCGACCTCGACGTGGCGATCCTCAACTTCGCCCTGAACCTCGAATATCTCGAGGCCGAATTCTACAACCGCGGCGTCTACGGCGTCGGCCTGCCCGCAGACCTGACCAGCGGCGCCGGCCGGCAGGGCGGCGGCGTGCGGGGCGGCAGCAAGGTCGCGTTCACGAACGGCGTCGTCCTCGACACGATGGCCGAGGTCGCCAACGACGAGAAGAACCACGTCGCGTTCATCCGCTCGGCGCTGGGCAGCGCGGCCGTGGCCGAGCCCGTCATCTCGCTCGACACGGCCTGGACGGCCTTCGCGGCCGCCGCCGGCCTGCCGGGGGGCTTCAGCCCCTACGCGGACGACTTCTCGTTCCTGCTCGGCGCCTACACGCTCACCGACGTCGGCGTGACGGCCTATATCGGCGCCGCGCCCTTCATCACCAGCAAGGCCAACCTGGCCGCGGCGTCCAGCATCCTGGCGGTCGAGGCCTACCACATCGGCACGATCCGCACCCTGCTGTTCGCCCAGCAGAACCAGTTCTACCCCAACGCGACCGCGCTCATCTCCAAGCTGCGCGCGACGCTGTCGGGGGCGGTCGACGACCAGGGCATCGGCGGCGACCAGAGCACGATCGGCGGCGGCTTCCCGTCGCCGGCCAACATCACCAACACCGATCCCAACGGCCTCGCCTTCGCCCGCACGCCGCGGCAGGTCCTCAACGTCGTCTACGGGGCGAGCGGCGCGGCCAGGGGCGGGTTCCTGCCCAACGGCGCCAACGGCGGCCAGGGCTTCCAGGCGCTCATCGCCGCCACGGGCGAGTGAGCCGCGCCGGAGCGTGATCGAACCGGCCCCGCGCGGCCCCGGCCGCGCGGGGTCACTCCCCGAGACCCAGGACGTGCCGGACGTCGGCCGGGCTTCGGCCGTCGCGGCGCAGGTCGCGCAGCGACGGCGCGCCCCGGCTCTTCGACAGCTTGTGGCCGGCCGCGTCGAGCACGAGGCGGTGGTGATGGTAGCGGGGCGCCGGCAGGCCGAGGAGGTGCTGCAGCAGGCGGTGCAGGCCCGTGGCGTGGAACAGGTCGCGGCCCCGCACGACGTCGGTGACGCCCTGGTCGGCGTCGTCCACCACGACCGACACGTGGTAGCTGGTCGGCACGTCGCGGCGCGCCAGCAGGGCGTCGCCCCAGGCCGCGGGGTCGGCCGGCACGTCGCGCGGCTCCCCGTCATCGTCCCCGCATTCGCGCCAGTGGAGGGCCTCCGGCACCGCCCGCAGCGCCCTCGCCATGTCGAGCCGCAGCCCCGCCGGCCACCCCTCGGCCAGGCGGCGCGTGCGCTCGGCGGGCGCGAGGTGGCGGCAGGTGCCGGGGTAGAGCGGCGCGCCGTCGGGGTCCGCCGCCCAGGGCGTCCCGGTCGCCGAGGCCCGCGCCGCGCCGGCCGCCAGCACCGCCCCGCGGCTGCAGAAGCAGGGATAGACGAGGCCGCGGGCCGCGAGGCTGTCGAGCGCCGCCCCGTAGGCGGGGAAGTGCTCCGACTGGCGGCGCGGCGCCCCGGACCAGAGCAGCCCCAGCCATCGCAGATCGTCGACGATGGCGGTCGCATGGGCGTCGCGGCACCGCTCGCGGTCGATGTCCTCCAGGCGCAGCAGCAGCGTGCCGCCGGAGCGCCGCGCGAGGTCGCCGTTGAGCAGCGCCGACAGGGCGTGGCCGAGGTGCAGGAAGCCGTTGGGCGAGGGGGCGAAGCGGAAGACCGCGCCTCCGTCCCCTCCGCGATCGTGGTCCGACACACCCTGCCCCCGAAGCCGCCCGGCACCGCCCGGGCCCGGGCACGTTTTGACGGACCTGCCCGGCCCCGCGACGCCGCTGGGCGACAGGTTCGCACGCCGGGACGGGGTCGGTCATGGGGGAAATGACGCAGGGACGGCCCTCGATCCACCGCATCGCCACCGAGCGCGACCTCGACGAGGCCGTGGCGCTGCTGGCCGGACGGGACCCCGCGCTGGTGGCCCACCTCCTCGCCGTCGGCGGCCGGCCGCCGCTGCGCCGCCGCGCGGCGGGCTTCGAGGGTCTGGCCGCCATGGTGGTGTCGCAGCAGGTGTCGACCGCCGCGGCCGCGGCCATCTTCGCCCGGCTGCGGGCCGCCGTCGTGCCCCTCGACGCCCCGACGCTGGCGGCGGTGAGCGACGCCGCGCTGCGCGGGGCCGGGCTGTCGGGCGGCAAGGTCCTGACCCTGCGGGCCGCCGCGGCCGCGGTGGCGGACGGCCGTCTGCCGCTCGACGCCCTGGCCGAGCTCCCGGCCGAGGAGGCCGCGGCGCGGCTCACCGCCGTGCGGGGCATCGGGCCCTGGACGGCCGAGCTCTACCTCTTGTCCTGCCTGGGCCACGCCGATGCCTGGCCGCCCGGCGACATCGCCCTCCAGGAGGCGGCCCGGGTGGCGCTGCGGCTCGACGCCCGGCCGGACGCGGCCGCGCTGGCGCGGCTCGCCGAGCGCTGGCGCCCGCACCGCGCCGTCGCGGCCCGCCTGCTGTGGGGCTACTACCGGGCCGTGAAGGCGCGCGAGGGGCTGGGGATCGGCCTCGATGACGGCTGAGAGTTTGTGAATGAATGCCGATCTGGCTCAAAACGGGCAGAAATTCCTCAGTATTTTCAGAGGGCATTCAGGCACAAGTTCGATACATTTACAAACTCTGAGGCCCACCTTGACCGGCGGCGCGGAAGCCGCGATGTCCGGAGGACCGACGCAGTTTCAACGAGGATCCCGCCTTGGCCCCCATCGACGGCCCGCGCCTTCCGGCCCGCTCGCGCCACGCCCGCCAGCTCGTGGTCTTCCTCCACGGCTACGGGGCGGACGGCAACGACCTGATCGAGATCGGCCGGCAGTGGCAGGCCTGGCTGCCCGACGCCGAATTCGTGGCGCCGCACGCGCCGGAGCGCTGCGCGCAGGGCCCCGGGGGCCGGCAGTGGTTCCCGCTGACGATGCGGGACACGGCCGAGCGCTGGACCGGCGTGGTCAAGGCGCGGCCGGCGCTCGACGCCTTCCTCGACCGGGAGCTGGCCCGCACCGGCCTCGACGACGGCCGGCTCGCGCTGGTGGGCTTCAGCCAGGGCACCATGGTGGCGCTGCACACGGGGCTGCGCCGCGCCCGCGCGCCGGCCGCCATCCTGGGCTATTCGGGCCTGCTGGTCGGCCCCGAGCATCTCGGCGAGGCGACGGCCCGCTCGCCCGCGGGCCGCCCGCCGGCCGTGCTGCTGGTGCACGGCGACCGGGACGACGTCATCCCGGTCGACGCGCTCTTCGCCGCCGCCGAGGACCTCGGCCGCGCCGAGATCCCGGCGCAGTGGCACCTGTCCTTCGGCGTCGCGCACGGCATCGACGGCTCGGGCCTGACGCACGGGGGCCAGTTCCTGGCCCAGAGCTTCGGGCGGCCGACGCCGCGGTGAGGGCCGGGACCGCATCGGTCCTGGTTTCGAAATGCTCCCGTCCTTTTGCGGTCAGGGCGGAGCCCTGAAGGGGGGTTTTGCACACGACAGGCCTGAAAACCGTCCCAGAGGTCTGCCCTCCCTGATCGTTTCCACACGAGTAGACGCATCTGTCATCGATTTGAGATCCCGGAAATCGTTTTGGCATGATCGACCCCGATCTGAAACACGGCTCCGACCCGGTGGGTCATGCCTGGCTCAGGCGCGAGTTCGGCCTCGCCGTCCTGCCCCCACCGGTCGCAAGTTTCGTCATCTCGGGAGCGCGCAGGACCGAGGTCAGGGATCGGAGGACCCTGGAGTTCTACCCCCGCCCCTATGCGACCGACGGTTCGGCGGTGGCGAACATCCGTTTCGCGCTGCGATACGAAGCGATCGATCTCGGTTGCCTGATCGGAGCGCTCAAAGCGATGAAGCGATCCGACCTGGAGGGTTGGATCAGGTCGGAACCCACGGGCGCCTACAGTCGCCGCGCCTGGTTTTTCTGCGAGGTGCTGGCCGGCCTGGAACTGGACATCGACGACGCGCGGATGGGTCAATACGTCGACGCGCTCGATCCAGGCAAGCATGTCGTCGCCCCGAAGCGCAGGAGTTCGCGGCATCGCGTCAACGACAACCTGCTGGGCGGCCCGGGCCTGTGCCCGACCGTGCGACGCACGGACAGGCTGACGTCTCAGATCGGCGCCCGCGTCGATGAGGAAGCCCGGCGCCTGATGGCCCGCTACGACCCGATCGTTCTGACCCGCGCGGTCAATTACCTCTACACGAAGGAGACCCGCTCTTCCTTCGCGATCGAGGGGGAGACGCCCAGCACGCGACGCGCCGAGCGTTTCATCGACGCCCTGAAATCCGCCCCGCGTTTTCAGCTCGACAAGACGTCACTGGTCGCGTTGCAGGGCGACATCGTCGACCCTCGTTATGCCGCTAGGGACTGGCGCGACGTCCAGAACTTCGTCGGGGAGACCGTCGGATATCGCGAGGAGGTGCACTACGTCTGCCCGCGACCGGGGGACGTGCCGTTCCTGATGGACGGCTGGATGAGCATGTCCGAGCGGCTCATGACGGTGGACGTCGACCCCGTCGTGGCCGCGGCCGTCCTCGCCTTCTCGTTCGTGTTCGTCCATCCCTTCGAGGACGGCAACGGCCGCATCCACCGCTTCCTGATGCATCACGTCCTGGCGAAGCGCGGCTACGGCCCGCCGGGGACCATCTTCCCCGTATCGGCCGCCATCCTGCGGGATCGCCGCTCCTACGACGACGTGCTCGAAACCTTCTCGAAGCCGATCACGGCCCTCGTCGACTGGCGCCTGACCCCGGACCAGGACCTCGAAGTCTCGGGCAGCACCCTCGACCACTACCGGTACTTCGACGCCACCGCCTTCGCCGAATACCTTTACGACCGCGTCGCCGACACGGTCCGCCGCGACCTCAGGGAGGAGTTGGGCTTCGTGGCCGTCTTCGACGGGGCCTTCACGGCGGTGCGGGAGGTCGTCGACATGCCGGACCGCCGGGCCTCGCTGCTGATCCGCCTCTGCCTGCAGAACGGGGGGCGGCTGTCGAAGCAGAGGAGGGCGTCCTTCGCCGAGATCACCGACGGGGAGATGGAGGCGATCGAAGCCGCCATCCGGGGCGCGATGGCGGCCGAGGCCGGACGGGCCGACGTCTGAACGGCCGCCCTCCCGCGACCTCGGCGGCGCCGGGGCGCCCTATCCCCTATTCATCCTCCTCGGCATCCTCCCCGAACATCTCCACCATCTGCCGGCAGAACTCGGGCAGGTCGTCGGGCTTGCGCGAGGTGACGAGGAGGCCGTCGCGCACGCAGGGCTCGTCGACCCACTCGCCGCCCGCGTTCTCGATGTCGGTGCGCAGCGACGGCCAGGACGTGAGCTGCACGCCGTCGACCGCGTCGGCCTCGATCAGCATCCAGGGCCCGTGGCAGATGGCGGCGATCGGCTTGTCGTTGTCGACGAAGTGCTGCACGAACTCGATGGCGTCCTCGCTCACGCGCAGCTTGTCGGGGTTGGTGGTGCCGCCCGGCAGGACCAGGGCGTCGAAGATGTCGGCGTCGACCGTGAGGTCGAAGTCGACCGGGATCCGGTCGCCCGGGTTCACGTCCTGGTGCATGGCCTGGATGGTGCCGGTCTTCAGCGACACGACCTTCACGTCGGCGCCTGCGGCCGCCAGGGCCTTCATGGGCTCCAGGATCTCGACCTGCTCGACGCCGTCCGTCGCCAGGATCGCGACCTGGAGACCTTCAAGATCGGTGGACATGTGCTGGTCTCGCTGTTGGGCGCGGGGGTCACCGCGGGGTGATGGCGAACGCGCGGCACCGGATCGGCGATCCGGGCCCGGGGCGCGAAGGGTGGGTCGTCAGCCCTGCCGGATCTCGACCTGATCGGCGTAGAAGGCGAGGTGGCCCGCGATGGCCGCGACGCCGGGCAGCGGCGCCTCGTAGGACCAGACGGCGTTCTGGGCCTCGCGGCCCTCGGCCTTCAGGGTGAAGTAGCTCGCCTCGCCCTTGAAGGGGCAGCGCGTGTGCCGCGACGTCGGCGCGTAGGCCGACATGTCGGCGTCCTCCCGCGGCACGTAGAGCACCGGCGGCATCGTGCCCTCGGTGAGGTCGAGGGCGCGGGTCGTGTCGGCGACCTCGCGGCCGGCGAAGAGCACCCGCACGCGGCCGGGGTGGGGCATGATGGCGATGCCGTGGGGGCTGTCGGATCTCATGCGGGTCTCCCGGAGTCGAAGGGCGGCCCGGGGGCGGGCCGCCGCCCGATGTAAGGCGCGGCGGGGCGAAAGGGAATCGGGATCTCGCGCGGCGGCCCGCCCCGGCCTATCATCCGGGCCGACGCCGCGGGGGGACACCATGGGCGACGACCTCTACGACACCGACTTCTACGGCTGGACGCAGCGGCAGGCCGGGCTCCTGCGCGCGGGGCGGCTCGACCGCGCCGACATCGACAACATCGCCGAGGAGATCGACGGCTTGGGACGCGCGCAGGCTTCCGCACTGAGGTCGGCCTACCGGCTGATCGCGATGCACCTCCTCGAGATGATGCTCCAGCCGGAGAAAGCGACGCCGAGTTGGACCACCACGATCGTGCGGGAGCGGCTGAACGTCGAGCAGGACTACGACGACAGCCCGGGGTTGAAGCCGCGGCGGGCCGAGCTCTTCGCCAAGGCCTATGCGGCGGCGCGGCGCGAGGCCGCCGCCGAGACGGGGCTGCCGCTCGGGCGCTTTCCGGTCGACCCGCCCTTCACGGTCGACGAGGCCGAGGCGGATGGCTTTTGGCCTTCAGAGGATCTTTGAAGGCATAGATACGTTAAAACGCGATTTCCTTGGTGATTCATCAGAGAAATCGAGTCTGATGACAGCTTTCAGAACGATGATAACTTTCGAGCTGGTTTCCAAAGGGCTCGCCCTTTGGCGGGTCTCAGAGCTCTGCCCTGAAAAGACCTTTCAACAGGCATGCTTGACTTGCAGATCATTCAGGGCTCTGCCCTGAAACCCGCAAAAGGCCGAGGGCCTTTTGAAACCCGATGGCCGCGCTTCAGCGGGCCGCCTTCTCGATCTCGGCCTCCAGCGCGCCGACCGTGTCGGGCGTGACGGGGCCGATCAGCTTGTAGCTGATCGTGCCGTCGCCCTTGACCACGAAGGTTTCGGGCACCCCGTAGACGCCGAAGTCGATGGCGGTGCGCCCCTTGCGGTCGTCGCCGACCGCCGCGTAGGGGTCGCCCTTGGAGCCGAGATAGCGCCGGGCGTCCTCCGGATCGTCCTTGTAGACGATCCCGTCGAGCGGGACGCCGAGCGCCTTCAGGCGCGGGCTCCGGGACAGCGCCATCAGGATCTCGTGCTCGTCGTGGCACTCCGCGCACCAGGAGGCGAAGACGTTGACCAGCGTCACGTGCCCGGCCTTCAGCGCCGCCGCGTCGAGGCCGGCGGCCCCGGCCCTCCCGGGGAGCGGCGGCAGGGCGAAGTCCGGCACCGGCCGGCCGATCAGCGGCGAGGGAATCCGCGACGGATCGCCGGCGCCGAGCCGCACCGCGAACAGCAGCACCAGCGCGGCGAAGGCCAGCAGCGGCAGCGCCACGACGAGGCGCCGGGCGCGCGGGGTCGGCGCCTCGCCCGCGGGCGCGCCGGAGGCGCTCACCGCGCGGTCTCCCCGCGCCCGCGGCCGGCCCGGGCCTCCAGCCGGCGGAGCGCGCGCGTCAGCGCGCGCCGGTCGAGCAGCACGGCCACGGCCGCGCCGCCCACCACCGCACCCGTGACGGCGTAGGAGGCCAGGATGAAGCCGATGTGCGGGACCGCCATCATGACAGGCTCGCCCCGGCGGGCACGGCCTCGCCCGGCACCGGGCGGGCGGCGGGCTCGCGGTCGGCCGCGGCGGCGAGCATCAGGCGGCGGACGCGGCGGCGCAGGATCTCGTTGCGGATCGAGGCCAGGTGCAGCGTCACGAAGATCAGCGTGAAGGCGAGCGCCATCACCAGGAGCGGGACGAGGATCGACCGGTCGACCGTCGAGCCCGTCATGCGGAAGATCGAGCCCTGGTGCAGCGTGTTCCACCAGTCGACCGAGAACTTGACGATCGGCAGGTCGATGGCGCCCACCAGCGTCAGCACGGCGGCGGCGCGCGCGGCGCGGCCGGGCTCCTCGATCGTGTGCCACAGGGCGAGCAGGCCGAGGTAGGTGATGAACAGCACCAGCATGGAGGTGAGCCGCGCGTCCCACACCCAGTAGGTGCCCCACATGGGCTTGCCCCACAGCGAGCCGGTGACGAGGCACACGAAGGTGAAGGCGGCACCCAGCGGCACGGCGGCCTTGTGGGCGGCCTCGGCCAGCGGGTGGCGCCACACCAGCGTGCCCAGCGCCGAGCCCGTCATCACCACGTAGGCGAGGCTCGCCACCCAGGCGGCCGGCACGTGGATGAACATGATCTTGACGGTCTCGCCCTGCTGGTAGTCGGGCGGCGCCGCGAAGCCGAGGGTGAGCCCGAGCGCGAGCGTCAGGACCGAGGCGAGCGCCAGCCAAGGCAGCACGCGGCCCGACAGCCGCATGAAGTTCGCGGGGTTGGCGAGGACGTACATGGACCCATCCACCGGCTGCGCGGGGCGAGCCCGGGGCATGGGCCGCCTCCCCTTTTAGCGCAAATGCGGCCGGGCCATAAGGGCCTGCTCATGGGGCGAGCGGACGCGGCGGGAGCCCGCCGGATCGGCATCGGAGGGGCCGCGGCTTTGCGCATTCCGTTGGAACTCGGCGTCGACGAGCTGTCGACCCTGCCCCGGGTGGCCTCCGCCGCGGCGCTGCGGGCCTCGCCGGAGCCCTGCTTCACCGAGCTCCTGGCGCGCCGGCCCGAGCCCGCCGCCGTGCAGTTCCCCGGCGCCTGGGGCGTCCATGGCGGGGAGGTGCCGCCCCCGCCCTGGTGGTCGGACGCGGAGGCCTATATCGGGGCGCTGCACCTCATCAAGCTGCGCGACGTCCTCGTCTTCCCGGCCTGGGGCGTGGTCGCGACGCGGGAGGGCCACGTCATGCGCCTCACCATGGAGGAGGCCGCCTACGCGTCGCCCGATCTCACGGGGCTGCCGCACGTGTCCCGCCAGGGGGAAGCGGTCGTGCTCGACCTGCCGGAGGGGATCCCCCGCCTGCCGAAGGCGGCCCTCGTCCTGCCGTTCGGCGCCGTGATGAACTACGGCCACTTCGTCCTCGACGGGCTATCGTCCCTGGCGGCCATCGAGGCGACCGGGCTGTTCGCCGACCATCCCGCGCTGGTGCCGCCGTTGAGGCCCTGGCAGGCGCGCCACTTCGCGCTGATGGGCGCGGCGCCCCGGGTCGAGGCGGCGCCGGTCGTGCGTGTCGACGAGCTCGTCTACACGAGCGCCGTGCACCACTTCCTGCACAATCCCAACCTGAACTACCGCGACCTGCGCCGGCGCCAGCTCGCGGCGCTGCCCCCGGGGCGCGGCGGCCCGGCGCGCCTCTACCTGTCGCGGGGGCCACGGGACCGCCGCACCATGCTGTCCGAGCCGCACCTGCTGCGGGCGCTGCGCCGCGCGGGCTTCGCGGCGGTGGACACCGGCCGCATGCCGGTCGACCGGCAGGTCGCGCTCTTCGCCGGCGCCGAGGCCGTGGTGGGCAGCGCCGGGGCGGCCTTCGCCAACGCGCTCTACTGCCGGCCCGGCACCCTGGTGGTGGAGATCCAGCCGGCCGGCATGGAGAACCACTGGGTGCGGCCGCTGTGCCTCATCAACGGGCTGCGCCACGCGGCCTGGTTCTGCGGCGCGGTGCAGGCCGACCCGAGGCACCCCGAGCAGGGCCTGCGCTTCGACATCGACGTCGAGCGCTTCCTCGACTTCGCCTTCGGCTTCGCGCCGCTGGCGGGCACGCGCGACCGCGACGGGCTGGCGCGGCGCGTCGCCCGCCGGCTGGGGATGTCGCGATAGGGCGGAGGCAGGTGGCGCGCCTGTCGCAGGTGACATCGCGCAGGCTACGCATGAAGGCTCTTCTCGGCTTCTGGATTGACGTTGTCCCTCGCAGGGGATCCCGAAGGGCTCGCCCTTTGGCGGGTTTCAGGGCGGAGCCCTGACGACAAATCATCGGTCTTTTCAAGGTTCTGCCCTGAAACTCGCCAAAAGCCGGGGGCCTTTTGAATCCAGACTGACGCGACACTCGCGCCTCGCCGTCATCACCTCGGCATCCGTCACGAGCCGACATGCACTCACTCCGCCGTCAGCCTGAGCGCCGCCGCCGCCGCGAAGGGCGTGCCGGCGGCGGCGAGCAGCGTCAGGCCGCAGAGCACCAGGAAGGGCGTCAGGAACGGCACAGGGCCGCCCCCCGCCGCGGAGGCCGCCGCGACGCCGAAGATCAGCACCGGGATCGCCAGCGGGATCACCAGCACGGACAGCAGCAGCCCCCCGCGCCGCAGCGACACGGTGAGGGCGGCGCCGACCGCGCCCAGGCAGGTCAGGGCCGGCGTCCCCACCAGCAGGCTCAGGGCCACGCCGCCGAGCGCCGGGCCGTCGAGCGCCAGCATCAGCCCGAACAGCGGCGACACCAGCACCAGCGGCAGCCCCGTGGCGCACCAATGCGCCAGGCACTTGGTCGCCACCACCAGCTCCAGCGGCGTGCCGGCCATGCGCAGCAGGTCGAGCGAGCCGTCCTCGCCGTCGCCGCCGAACAGCCGGTCGAGCCCGAGCAGCGTCGACAGCAGCGCCGCGATCCACAGGATGGCGGGGCCGATCCGGCCCAGCAGGGCGAGGTCCGGGCCGACCGCGAAGGGCACCACCGTGACGAGGCACAGGAAGAACACCACCCCCGTGGCCCCGCCCCCGCCGATGCGGCGCGCGAGCACGAGGTCGCGGCGGAACAGCGCCAGCAGCGGGCGCATCAGCCCCGCTCCAGCCGGAGCTCGCGCAGCCCCTCCAGCCCGAGCGGGCCGTGGGTGGCCGCCACCACGAGGCCGCCGCCGTCGAGGTGGCGGCGCATCATCCCGGCCAGCACGGCCTGCGCGGCGGCGTCGAGGGCCGTCGCGGGCTCGTCCAGCAGCCACAGCGGGCGCGCCGCCACCAGCAGCCGCGCCAGCGCCACCCGGCGGCGCTGGCCGGCCGACAGACAGCCGCAGGGGAGGTCGGCGGCGTGCGACAGGGCGACCCGCTCCAGCGCCTCGGCGGGCGAGAGCGCGCCGCCGCCCTTCCCGCCCAGCAGGTCGGCCGCGAAACCCAGGTGGTCGAGGGGCGTCAGGGCGGGCTTGAGGGCGTCGGCGTGGCCGAGGTAGTGGGCGCGCTCCGCGACCGGGGTGTCGGGGTCGTCGGGGTCGGGCGGGTCGAGGGCGACGCGGCCCGCCGTCGGCCGCAGCAGCCCCGCCAGGGCGCGCAGCAGCGTCGACTTGCCGGCGCCGTTGCGCCCCACGACGCCCAGCGCCTCCCCGCCCCGCAGCGTGAAGCTCACGCCGGCGAGCACCGGCCGGCCGCCGCGCTCGGCCGCGAGGCCCTCCACCGCGAGGGTCAGGTCCCGCGGCGCGGGCGGGGCTCGGCGCGTCATCGTCGCTCCATGCTGCATCGCGGTCAGGGCTCCCACGGAGGTCGGTGCTTCGATCGAGGGGACGCTCCCCTCCTGGGCAAGGGCTAAGCAGGTTTCGAAAGAGCGCCACACGCTCTTTCGACGAAACCTGCGACAAAACAGGAAGCTCGGCAGGCGAAGCGTTGGTCTACCAACGCAAGCCTGCTGAGCGTTGGCACACATCTCGGCGCCCGCGGGGGTTGCCCTTCCCCTCAGCGGGGAGGATCGGGAACCCATCCCGGCTCGCCGGGATGGGACCCGGGTGGCG
>CAXTBR010000105.1:0-13653 GCA_964242785.1 uncultured Lichenihabitans sp.
TCTTCACGCGCGTCCTGCCGATCATCCGAACAGGGCTGCGGCGCAGCCCCACTCCGGCACGCAAACAGGCGCTCAGGGCGCCGGCGCGGAGGCGGGCTGCGCGCCCGGCGAGGGGAGCTGACCCGCCCCCGTCTGGGCCTCCTGCGAGAAGGCCAGCTGCTCGCGGATCCGCGCCAGCAGGTCGTCGCTGACCATCTCGTGGCCGACCCCGATGGCCCGGGCGTAGCCGACGGCGTCGGTGCCGCCGTGGCTCTTGATCACCACGCCGTCGAGGCCGAGGAACACGCCGCCGTTGACGCGGCGCGGGTCCATCTTCTCGCGCAGGGCCGCGAAGGCGTGCCGGGCGAACCAGTAGCCGATCCGCGACATCCAGTTCCGCCCCATCACCTCGCGCAGGTAGCGGCCGATCTGCACGGCGGTCCCCTCGGCGGTCTTGAGCGCGATGTTGCCGGTGAAGCCCTCCGTCACGACGACGTCGACCGTGCCGCGCCCGAGATCGTCGCCCTCGACGAAGCCGCGATAGTCGAGCGACGGCAGGGCGAGTTCCCGGAGCAGGCGGCCGGCCGCCTTGATCTCCTCCAGGCCCTTGATCTCCTCGGTGCCGACGTTGAGCAGGCCCACGCTCGGCCGCTCGATGCCGAGCACGATGCGCGCCATGGCGGCCCCCATGATGCCGAGGTCGACGAGGTGCTGGGCATCCGCGCCGATGCTGGCGCCGACGTCGAGCACGATCGACACGCCCTTCACGGTCGGCCACATGGCCGCGATGGCCGGGCGATCGACATGCGCCATGGTGCGCAGGCAGATCTTCGACATGGCCATGAGGGCGCCGGTGTTGCCCGCCGACACCACGACGTCGGCCTGCCCGGCCTTCACGGCCTCGATCGCCATCCACATGGAGGAGGTGCGGCGGCCCGCCCGCAGCGCTTGGCTCGGCTTGTCGTCCATCCGCACCGACACGGCCGTGTGGACGACCTCGGAGGCCGCCGACAGCTCCGGTTCCCCCGCCAGGAGGGGCCGGAGCAGCGCCTCGTCGCCGAACAGCAGGAATCGCGTCCCCGGACGCTGCCGCAGCGCCAGCGCCGCCCCGGGAATCACCACAGCAGGCCCGTGATCGCCGCCCATGGCGTCGATGGCGATCCGAACCTGTTGCGTCATCCTTCACCCTTGCCGTGGCGTGCCGGGCCGGACTCGAAGACCTGCCCGGATTCGAAGACCTGCCCGGATTCGAAGACCTGATCGGCGTCGCTCCGGCTCCGGGACGGCGGGAGCGACGGCCGGATCACGGCACCGTCCAATGCCCCCGCGGCTCGCCCGGCGTCAACTCGGCGCCGCACCCCCTCCATGCGGGCAGCCGATGACGCGCCGACGACGCGCGGCCTGCCCTCACGGCCCGTCCGGCCTCTTGAGGTCGCGCAGCACCGCGAAGGGCGAGGCCGCGGGCTCGGCCGCCACGGGCTCGCTGAAGGCGACGCCGGGCTTGCGGGGATAGGGGTCGAGACCGAGCACCAGCACCTCGGCCACGAGGGCGCCAAGGTCGATGCGGCCGCCGACGATCGGGTCGGGCAGGTCTTCGGCCTCCTCATCGTCCGCGCCGGGGGCGCGCGCCGCGTGGGCGGCCGCCAGGGCATCGACCTCGGCCTCGGGGGCGAAGCTGACGTCGAGCGGCTCGTCGATGTCGGAGGCGAACTCGTCGAGCGACACGACGCAGACCTGCCGCACCCGGGCCACGACGCTCCCGGTCACGCGCAGTCCCTCGGCACCCTCGCGCTCCACGAGCAGGTCGGCCGACAGCGCGTCGATGCCGGGCAGGCCGCAGTCCGTCGCGAGCGCGTCGCGCTCGGCCGCGGTGGCGTCGACGCGGAACGGGGTGCCGCCGTCGCGCGCGGCGGCCGCGTCGAAGCGGCGGACCAGGGGGCCCTGGATGGTGTGGGACGGGCGGAGCATGACAGACACTAGGTTGGGATGGAGGATGGGTCGGGGAAGGGCAGCGGCCCCGCGAGGCACAGGTCGAGCGGGGCCGAGCCGAGCGCCGCCGCGGCGGCCGCGGCGTAGCGCGCCATGCGGCGCGGATCGGCATCGCCGGATCCGCTCCGGCCGGCGTAGACGTTGCGCGACAGCGCCGTGGCGAGGGCATCGCCGCCGCCGCGCAGGGCGGCGTCATAGGCGGCGGAGCGGCCCAGGAAGGCCTCGCAGAGCTTCTTCATGCGCTTCGGCACGGTGATGTCGCCGACGCCGGCCTCCCGCAGGTCGGCATCGAGGGCGGCGAAGAGCGCGTCCACCAGATCCTGCGCCACGGCCGGCCCGGGGGCCTCGGCGGCGTTGAGGCGGCGCAGCACGAGTCCGGCGTGCAGCGCCAGGAGTTCGAACCGACCCTCGAACGTGTCGGGCACGCCGTAGTCGAGGTAGAAGCCGGGCCGCCGCACCGCACCGACGATCTCGGCATGGAGCCGGTCGAGCAGCGCCCGGGTCGGGGAGGGGCGTCGGCGGCCGAAGGGGAACAGCATGGCGTCGGGTCCGGCGACCATCGCCCGGGGCGCGGGCGGATCGGCTGAGGTGGAGGCGCAACTTGCTTTTCGCGAGTGTCGCAGTTACGCACTGCCCTCCTCCGATGCAAGGGTCGAGGGCCCGCCGCCGCGGTCCTTCGCGGGTCGGATCATCTCCAGGAGGTTCGGATGCGAGGCAAGGGATACGGCCCGTCGCGCGCCCGCAGGGCGGCCGGGCTCGCCGGCGTCGGTTTGCTGACCCTGAGCCTCGGCGGCTGCCTCGGCTACGACGGCCAGGTGACGCGCGGCTACGTCGTCGAC
Organism: uncultured Lichenihabitans sp.; assembly: GCA_964242785.1. Taxonomy (GTDB): domain Bacteria; phylum Pseudomonadota; class Alphaproteobacteria; order Rhizobiales; family Beijerinckiaceae; genus Lichenihabitans. Next base: position 2,808 of record CAXTBR010000105.1, read on the forward strand.
CAGCGCGCGCTCGACCAGGTGAAGCCGGGCTCCTCCGCCGAGCAGGTGCTGGTGGTGATGGGGACGCCCTCGACCACGTCGACCATCGGCGGCACCGCCTGGTACTACATCAGCCAGACCGTCGACCGCACCTTCGCGTTCTCGGCTCCCGCCATCGTCGACCAGCGCGTTCTCGCCGTCTACTTCAGCAACGACAAGAAGGTCGAGCGCGTCGCCAACTACGGCCTGAAGGACGGCAAGGTGTTCGACTTCGTGAGCCGCACGACGCCCACGGGCGGCGCCGAACAGGGCTTCGTCAAGAACCTGTTCCGCTCCCTGATGCGCTTCACCTGAGAGCCTGTGAATGAAGGCCGATCTGCCCCAAAACGGGCAGAAACGCCTCGATGTTGTCAGAGGGCATTCAGGCACGAGTTCGATACCGTTGCAAACTCTGACGCCGGGTCCGTCGCGCGGCGCCCCGCTCAGGGTTCCCGCATCGATCAGTGCTGCGCTTCGCCGGCCTTGTCCCTCTGCGACGAACGCTCATTCGCAGCACTGATCGATGTGGGTGCCCTCAGACCGGAGGCTCTTCGGGCGCGGTGGGCGCGACGTCGGCCGGGACGGGCCCGCGCGCGGGATCGAAGAGCCCGAACAGGAGCAGGCCCACCAGGAAGCCGCCGATGTGGGCCTCCCAGGCGATGGGGCCGTTGCCGAGCCCGAGCGAGATCGATCCGAGCCCGAACAGGAGGTTCGTGGCGAACCAGGCGATGAGGAAGGTCACGGCGCGCCGGTCCCTCACCACCTCGCGCAACGGCTGGGCCGGCCGAAGGGAGGCCCGGCGCCGCCCCTCGCCCGCGGCCTCGACCGGCGCCGCCACCCGCACCTCCGGCTGGAACATGAAGCGCAGCGTCGCTCCCATGCAGCCCGACACGGACGCGGAGGCGCCGATCACCGGGGCCAGGTCGAGCGGATGCGCGGCCCAGTGCACGAGGGCGCCCGCCAAGGCCGTCACGATCAGGAAGGCGAAGAAGCGGACGGCGCCGAAGCGGCGGGCGAGCGGCGTGCCGAAGGCCAGCAGCCAGACGCCGTTGAGGCCGATGTGGGCCGTATCGGCGTGGAGCAGCGCGTAGGTGACGGCCGTCCAGGGCTGGGCCGAGCCGTCGCCGAGGAAGAAGCGCTCCACCTGCGCCGAGCGATAGCCCTCCGCCCCCTGCCCCGCCAGGTCCACCATGGCGGCCACGACCCTGTCGGGCGCGAAGCCGTAGGTGAGGCGCCCCGGCACGAAGGCGAGGTGCGAGAACAGGGCGTCGTCCCAACCGTCGCCGATGAAGCGGCGGCCGACGTGGACCGCGATCAGCGTCGCCAGCACCGCCACGACCGGACCCGGGATGTTGAAGATCGGCTGCCGCTGCGGGACCGGACCCTCGGGTTCGGCGGGACGGTCGAGCAAGGCTGAACCCCGTGATGCGGACGGCGCCCGGCGACGCGGTCGGCGAGTCAAGCCCTGGAGCACCGTGAAAGATCCTGGCCCGCGGCGTGGGCGCGGGTGGCACGCGCGGTGCTGCCTGGAGCGTGTCCGCGCCTCAGACGGCGCGGGGTCGCGCCGAAACGCGACACCGCCGCTCCGGTCCGAGCGCCGAGGGATCGAAATGAAACATCGCGTCAGCCGCGATCTCCACCGCTACTGGGACGCGCTGCGCGCAGGGCGGACCGCCCCCGAACGGAGCGAGATCGATCCGGCGGAGATCCGGCACGTCCTCGCCTACACGTTCGTCCTCGGCGTGTCCGGATGCCCCTCGTCCGGCCGGCGCGACGTCTCCTTCCGCCTGTGCGGCACGCGCCTCAACGCCCTCTTCGGGCGGGACCTCAAGGGCAGCGGGTTCTCATCGATCTGGAGCCCGCGGGACGCGGGGAGCGCCGAGGCCCTGCTGGACGTGGCGCTCGACGACCGCGCCGCCGCGGTGGCGGGTGCCTGGGGCGGGCCGCCCGGCTACGAGCCGATCGCCCTCGAACTCCTGCTGCTGCCCCTCCGGCATCACGGCAAGACCCATGCCCGCGTGCTCGGCTCGCTCGCCCCCGCCGCCAACCCCGGCTGGATGGGCCTGCGCCCCGCGGAGCCGCTCCAGCTCGCGTCGTTCCGATCCATGCCGGGGAGCCCGTCCCGACGCGGCGCGGGATCGACGGGCCTCGCGCCGAGCGATGCGCGGGACCGGGCGAACGTGCGACCCCCGGTCGTCACGCAGGTCGGACCCTTCCGGGTCTACGAGGGCAGACGCGGCGCCGATGCGTCGGCACGATCGCCGGCGTGACCTCGATGTCCTCCGCCGTGAGCTTCAAGTTCAGGCCCCTTTAACGGGTGCGGCCCTAGGGTGTCGCCGGGCAGAACGGTCCCGAACCTTTCGAGGCGCGCATCCTGTGGTCCCATCGACGCTGATCAGACAGGAGCCGCAGGCCCTCGAACGCCGCCGCCACCAGCGCGTGCGGGTCGCGGTGCTGGGCCGCTACATGCTGGCGAACCGGCAGGAGTTCCCCTGCCAGACCGTCGACATGTCGCCCGGCGGCGTCGCCCTCATCGCCCCGGTGCGCGGCTCCGTGAAGGAACGGGTGATCTGCTACATCGACCAGATCGGCCGCGTGGAGGGCACGGTGGCCCGCCACATCGACGGCGGCTTCGCGATGGCTCTCAACGTCCCCCTGACCAAGCGCGAGAAACTGGCCGACCAGCTCACCTGGCTCGGCAACCGCCACGCCCTCGGCATGCCGGAGGACAGGCGTCACGAGCGCGTGGCGCCGCACAACCCGCGCGCGACGCTGACGCTGCCGGGTGGCCGGGAATGCCCCGTGCGCCTGATCGACGTGTCGATCTCGGGCGCGGCCTTCACGGCCGAGGTCCAGCTCCCGGTCGGCACGGCCGTGACGCTGGGGCGGACGCCCGCCCAGGTGGTGCGCGGGTTCAACGGCGGGGTGGCGGTGGAGTTCGCCCGGCCCTTCTCGGCCGACAGCGATGCGGCCACGCTCCAACTGTGATGTGAAGCCCATCCCCGATCGCGGCCTCCCCCTCGCTACGGCGTCGCGACGCCCGACCTGAGGGACGGTACCGGACACGACAGCGACCCCGCGTCACTGGCCCCCTACCCCACCAGCAGCCCGAGGGTCGCGGCGGCCTTCATCTCGGTCCAGCGCCGGTCACGGCGCTCCAGGGCTTCCGCATCGTTGCCCCACTGCGATTCCTGGAACAACTCATCGACGTGGGCCGCGGCCCAGGCGGCGTCCGAGGTGAGCCGCCCGTGCATCACCGCGAGGGCGAGCAGCGCCGAGCCCGTCAGCGTGGTCATGACGTGGAGGGCGGCGAGGCGGAAGGGCGCCGCCGGCCCCTGGCCCACGATGGCATCGACGACCGCGCCCATCGCGGCCAGCGTCGCGAGCGGCTGGGCCACGAAGGTGATGCCCTGGGCGAGGATGAAGCGCGCCCCGAAGGCGTCCCGCGCCCAGTCGAGCACGGGATCCCAGTCCCGCGCCTGGGCGGCCACGAGCGGCGCGGGATCGGCGGCGCGATAGGCGAGCAGGTCGGAGGTGAGGTAGGTCTTCACCTCGTCGGCCACGGCCGGCATCTGGATCGCCACGCCGTCGATGGCGGTGTTGCAGAGCCGGGTGAGCGGCATGGCGGCGGGGTCGAGGATCTCGCGCTGGGCGTCCCACTCCGCCGCGAGCGCCTCCGCGGCGGGCCGGGACGGCAGCAGGAGGTCGCGCTTCGCCGGCGTCCTGGCGGAGCGGCCGTCGAGCAGGAGCGTGAAGCCGCCGTCGCGCTCGCCGGCCGTCGCCCGCTCGTAGAAGCGCTTCGGCCGGGGCGGCGGCGCCTCCCGCCCGAGGGTGATCGCCGGTCCGCGTTGTTCCGCCATAGACTCAGTCCTCGGGCGCGTTCTCGATCGGGTCGTATTGCTTCACGTCGAAGCCGAACAGGTCCCACGTCGCCCGCATATGGGGCGGCAACGGCGCCGTCACATCCAGGGTGCCGCCGCGCGGGTGCGGCAACACGAGGCGGCGCGCCAGGAGGTGGAGCTTGCGCTCGACCTCCGCCGGGACGGCGCGGGACGGGTCGACGTGCTTGGCGCCGCCGGGGGGCGCCACGAAGTATTTCGGGTCGCCGACGATCGGGTGGCCGATCGCCTCGGCATGGGCGCGGAGCTGATGGGTGCGGCCCGTGATGGGCTTCATCGACAGCCAGGCGAGGCGCGGCAGCACGCGGTCCACGGTGGCGAAGAGCGTCACGGAATGCTGCGCGTCCGGGTCGCCGTGCTTGGCGACGCGCATGCGTTCCATCGCGCTCCGGTCCTCTCCCTTCGTCCGGGCGGCGCGTTCGCCGCCCATGGCCTCGCCCTTGGCGAGGAAGAGCGAGATGCGCCCCTGCGCGGGCTTCGGCACGCCTTCGACCAGCGCCCAATAATGCTTGCGCGCCTGGCGCGAGCGGAACACCTCGCCGAGCTCGGAGGCGATCTTGCGGCTCTTCGCCACCAGCAGCACGCCCGACGTGTCGCGGTCGAGCCGATGCACCAGCAGTGGCCGGTCGCCGGCACCGGTCCCCAGGCTCTCCAGCATGCCGTCGATGTGGTGCACGGTGCCGGAGCCGCCCTGCACGGCCAGACCGTAGGGCTTGTTCAGCACCATGAGGTCGCGGTCCTCGAACAGCACCATGTTCTGGATGGCGCGCCGGTCCTCGTCGGAGGGCTGCGCCCGCCGCACGGCCGGGCCCGCCACCTCCTCGCCGGCGCGCAGCGGCGGCACCCGCACGGTCTGGCCGGGCGCCACGCGGGTCGAGGTCTTGGCGCGGGCGCCGTCGACCCTCACCTGCCCGGTGCGGACGATCTTGTTCAGGTGGCCCAGCGTCAGCTCGGGGCGCCGCCGCTTGAACCAGCGGTCGAGGCGCATGCCGTCCTCGTCCTCGGTGACGACCAGGGTCTCGACGCTCATGTCTCAGCTCCATATCGGGGGCAGACGGACCGATATGACCGCACCACGCCAGCGCAAGGACCGCCGCCCGCGCCCCGCGCGAGGGCTCCCACGGACATCGGTGCTTCGATTGAGGTGGCTTGCGCCTCTCGAGCCAGCGTCGAGAACGAAGCACGGATGTTCGTGGGGTCCCTGACAGGGGCCGGGCCGCGGCGCTGCTTCGACATGGCGCCCGGCGGGGCGGGATGCAAGCCTATTTCGGCGCCGCGTCCCCCGCCGGAGCCGCGGGCGCGGGCGGCGCGGGTTCTGGTGCGGCCGGAGCCGGCGCCTCCGCGGCCGGCGCCTCGACCGGCTTGCTCTCGGCGGAGGCCGTCGGCGTCGGGTCGGGCAGGCCGTGCGCGATCTTCTCCAGGATGGCGGGCAGGTCGTCGGCCTCGGGCTTGAGGTCGCGGGCGTGGTTCCACTGGAACTGCGCCTCCTGCTTGTGGCCCGTGCGCCAGTAGGCGTCGCCCAGGTGGTCGTTGATGGTGGGGTCGCCGGGCTTGAGCCCGATGGCGCGCTCCAGCTCCTTCACGGCCCCGTCATAGTCGCCGAGCCGGAAGTTGGCCCAACCCAGGCTGTCGACGATGAAGCCGTCCTCGGGCCGCAGCGCCACGGCCTTGCGCAGCATCTTGAAGGCCTCGTCGAGGTGGAGACCGCGGTCGACCCAGGAATAGCCGAGATAGTTCAGCACCAGCGGCTGGTCGGGCTGGAGGGCCAGCGCGGCCTGGAAATCGGCCTCGGCCTTGGGCCAGTCCTTGTTCCGCTCGTGGGAGATGCCGCGGAAGTAGTGCAGCGTCCAGGCGCTCTTGTCGTCCTTCGGCAGGCTGTCGAGCGCCTGCGTGTAGGAGGCCGCGGCGTCGGCGTGGAGCTTCTGCTCGCGCTGGATGTTGCCCAGCGTCGTCAGGGCGTCGATGTCCTTCGGACGCTTGGCGACGATGTCCTTGAGGTAGGCGATGGCCTCGTCCGGCTTGCCCATCACGTCGAGCGTCAGCCCGGTCTGGACGTCGGCGTTGTCGCGCAGCGGGGTGCCGTCCGGCACGCGGTTGTAGACCGCGATGGCCTGATCGCTCTGCTTCAGGCGGCCGTAGAGGTCCGCCAGCGTGATGTCGGCGAGGCTGTTGCCGGGCGACAAGTACAGCGACAGGCGCAGGTAGATCATGGCGGCGAGTTCGTCGCCCTGCCGGCCCCCCGCGGCGCCGAGCCCGTAGAGCACCTCGGCGGCGCCCTCCTGGGCGCTGCGGACGAGGGGCTGGATGGGTTTGCCGGCCGTGATGTCGGCGAGGTTGGCCTCGATCAGCGGGTGGTGCGGCAGCACCTCCTGGAAGGCGTCGATCGCGCGCAGGGCCTCGTCCTTGGCGCCGTGCCGCGCCTCGAAGCGCACGTAGGCGTCGACGAGGCGCAGGATGGTGTGGTCCTCGGCATAGGCGGTCTTGAACCGCTTGGTGGCCTCGGGCAGGTCGTTGGCCATGTCGGCGATCAGCGCTGAATGATAGTCGCGGAACACCGCGAAGCCCGTGTCCCGCAGCCCGTCGATCGTCGCCAGCGCCCTCTTCTCGTCGCCCTGGCCCGCGTAGGACCAAGCGGTGAGCAGCGTCGCCGTGATGTCGTGCTCGCGTCCCGCCCCGCCGCTGGCGAACTCGCGGCGCGCCGCGACCCAATGGCCGTCCTTCATCTGGCCGATGCCCAGCACCATGTGGGCAAGGCCGTTCCTGGCGTCCGCCTTGACGAGGCGGCGCGCGAAGTCGAGCGCGTCGTCGACGTCGCCGTTCGACAGGGCCGCCACGAAGGTGCGTTCGATCAGTTCGGGGTTGCGCGGGTCTGAGCGCAGCACCTCCTTGAAATAGGCCGAGGCCGCCTGCGTGTCGCGGTCGGCGCCCGCCACGAGGGCCGACAGGTAGTTGCCCGACAGGCTGCCGCTGACGTCCGGAGGCGGGGGCGGCGCGAGGGTGGGGCGAGCCTGGAGCGGGGTGGCGAAGGCCGTGCCGGCCAGCAGGAGGGCCGCGAGCCCGCTTCTGGCGCGCCGCGGGAGGGAGGCCTGGGGGAGGTGGTCGGGCACGGAGACCTTGTGGGGTTGGCGGGGCGGCGGCTCGACCTGACACGGGCTCGGGCACGCGCGGTCCGAGGCACGGTGACGGCGGAAGATGTCCTTTTTGCGCGAGTGCCGCAAGGGCGGCTCGGCGCCCGTCCGCGCCGGCCGGATTGACGGCCGACCCCCCGGCGGGTTCACATCCCGGCCAACGACACGGGGGGAACGCCATGGCCACGTTCAAGGCGCTGCGGATCGACAGGGCGGAGGGCGGCCAGACGGTCGAGCGCGTGGCCTTCGACGAGGCCGGGCTGATGCCGGGCGACACGACCGTGCGGATCACCCATTCCACCGTCAACTACAAGGACGGGCTCGCCATCACGGGGCGCTCGCCCGTGGTGCGGCGCTTCCCCATGATCCCGGGCATCGACTTCGCCGGCACCGTGGAGGAGACGACCCATCCCGACCTCCGGCCGGGCGACGCCGTGGTGCTGAACGGCTGGGGCCTCGGCGAGACGCATCTCGGCGCCTATGCGGAGCGCGCCCGTGTCCGGGGCGAATGGCTCGTGCCCCTGCCGCAAGCCTTCGGCCCCGCCGACGCCATGGCGATCGGCACGGCGGGCTACACGGCCATGCTGGCCGTGCTGGCGCTGGAGCGGCACGGGCTGACGCCGGAGGGCGCCGCCGCGGTCGTCACCGGGGCGGCCGGCGGGGTCGGCTCGATCGCCGTGGCGTTGCTGTGCCGTCTCGGCTGGCGCGTGATCGCCGCGACGGGGCGGCCCGAGGAGGAGCCGTTCCTGCGCGGCCTCGGCGCCGCCGAGGTCATCGCGCGCGGCGAGCTGTCGGCGCCCGGCCGCCCGCTCGGCAAGGAGCGCTGGACTGCCGGCATCGACGCCGTGGGCTCGCACACCCTGGCCAACGTGCTGGCGCAGACGCGGATGAACGGCGCGGTCGCGGCCTGCGGGCTCGCGGGCGGGGCCGATCTGCCCGGGAGCGTGATGCCGTTCATCCTGCGCGGCGTGGCGCTGCTCGGCATCGACAGCGTCATGGCCAGCCGGGAGCGGCGGCTCGAAGCCTGGGCCCGGCTGGCGCGCGATCTCGACCGCGGGAAACTTTCGGCGCTGACAACGGTGATCGGCTTCGACGACATCGTGCCGACCGCCCATGCGATCCTGGACGGCAAGGTGCGCGGGCGCGTGGTGGTGGAGATCGGCCGATAGGGACTCAGACGGAGATCAGCGCGGCGCCGCCCCCCTGGCGAGCCGGTCGGCGATGGCCTCGCCGAGCCCGTATCCCGGGATCGGCGCCACCGCGATCGTGCCGCGCCCGTCGAGCGCGTCGTCGAGGCGGCGCAGGTGGCCGAACAGGTTGGCGGCGGCCTCGGCGAGATCGCCCCGCGGCGACAGGTCGAGGTGGATCCCGGTCCACCCCGTGAAACGCCTCCCGAGGTCGAGCCCCGCTTCGCCGGGCGCGAGCGCGACCGCCCCAAGCCGCAGGGCCGCCCGCGGGGCGTAGTGGGACGCGAGCATGCCGGGCGCCACCGCCGGGGCATCGGCCGCGGGTGCGGCCACCGGCCTGCCCAGCACGGCCTCGACCGCCTCGCGCGTCACCCCGCCGGGCCGCAGCAGCACGGGCGCGCCGAGGCAGGACACGATGGTCGATTCCACCCCCACGTCGGTCGCCCCGCCGTCGAGCACGGCGTCGACGCGGCCGTCGAGGTCGCCGAGCACGTGCGCGGCCGTCGTCGGGCTGACGCGGCCCGAGCGGTTGGCCGAGGGCGCCGCGACGGGCCGACCGGCCGCAGCGATCAGCGCCTGGGCGACCGGGTGAGCGGGCACCCGCAGCGCCACGCTGTCGAGCCCGGCGCGGGCGAGGTCGCAGACCGTGCCGCCCGGCGCCGCCGGCACCACGAGCGTCAGCGGGCCGGGCCAGAAGGCGCGGGCCAGGGCGAGCGCGTCGGGGCCGAACAGCCCCTCGCGTTCCGCGGCCGCGAGGTCCGCCACATGGGCGATGAGCGGGTTGAAGCGGGGCCGCGCCTTGGCAGCGTAGATACCGGCCACGGCCTCGGCGACGCGCGCGTCGGCGCCGAGCCCGTAGACCGTCTCGGTCGGGAAGGCCACCAGCCCACCGCGCCGCAGGAGGGCGGCGGCGGCGGCGATCCCCGCCGCATCGGCGCCGAGGCGCAGGGTCTGGCGTCCGCGGTCGGTCACGCGGGCAGCCTGGGGCAGGATCCGACATGCATCGAGGTTGGATCAACAACCGAGTTTTCCTCCACCCTGCTCAGGATGAGGGAGGGTGAGGATCCCCGGCCTGTTCTGGTGCTCATGGTGCGGGGTCCCCGACGCGCGAAACCCGCGCGCCCCGGTCGGGACGCGCGGGTTTCAGGCATCGCCGCGGGTCCGATCAGATCGCCAGGGCGCCGCGCAACTCGGTGAGCTGGTCGAGCTTCTCCTGGGCGAGGCGGCGCCCCTCGTCGGTGGTGGCGTCCGCCACGTCGGTGCCGGCGCCCTTCACCTCGGCGTCGAGCGTCGCGGCGTCGAGCTGCTCCACCGGCACCGCGCTCTCGGCCAGGATGGTGAGGCCCGTCGGCGCCACGTCCGCGAAGCCGCCGCGCACGAAGAGGCGGGACGATTGGCCGGCCGCCTCGTTGACCGTGACGATGCCGGGCTTCAGCGTCGTCATCAGCGGCGCGTGGTCCTTCATCACGGTCAGCTCGCCCTCGGTGCCCGGAACGACGACGGACTCGACGTCGCCGGTGAAGAGCAGGCGCTCGGGCGACACGAGCTCGAACGGGAAGGCGGCCATCAGTTCACCTTATCAAAAGATCTCGAGTTAGTTTCTGCCTGCGATCGCGACTTGGCGTTTGATATGGCCGACGCTACGCTTGAAACAGCATGAAGCACGGCTGATAGAGAAATCACAATCAAAAATGATTTATTGCCACCAAGCTCATCAAAGTACTTTGGCACGAAAGCGCCTATAAGCACCATAACAGCAGAAAACAAAGTGAAAATCTCAAGGAACAATCCCGAGAGTCGGGATCGATCCATACTCGCACGAAACCATATCGAACAACCTAAGACGAACGCGGTCGGAACCACGAAGGACAAGGCAGTGATGATATTACCGCTGCTCATGCCTTCAGGCTCCGCCTGAACCTGTCCAATTGCTGCAACGAACCTAAAATGGAGAAAGTCGAGATCACGCTCGCCTGCTCCCTCAAGACGGCGACAGCTCGTGGATCATCGATGTAATACACCATGGTGGCGACCACGATCAGCGTCGCGATCGTCAATCCCTGGAAGCCGTCGGCGAGGACGAGATTATCCCGATCCGTCTCCGCAGCCTTTCCCGTACGCTTCACCATACCGATGACGGCAAACACGAATCCGAACAGGATCCCCATAAGGACATTGTATCGGAGCATGATATCGAACAAGGGTGAACCCAACCCGTGTGAGTTTACGCCGCCTTGGCGAGCTTGCCGGCCTTCTCGATCGCCTCGTCGATGTTGCCCACCATGTAGAAGGCCGCCTCGGGGAGGTGGTCGTATTGGCCCTCGACGAGGCCCTTGAAGCCCTTGATGGTGTCGGCCAGCGACACGAGCTTGCCGGGCGAGCCGGTGAAGATCTCGGCGACGTGGAAGGGCTGGCTGAGGAAGCGCTCGATCTTGCGGGCGCGGGCGACCGAGATCTTGTCCTCCTCGGACAGCTCGTCCATGCCCAGGATGGCGATGATGTCCTGGAGCGCCTTGTAGCGCTGCAGCACCTGCTGCACCTGGCGGGCGATGGCGTAATGCTCCTCGCCGACGACGAGGGGCGAGAGCATGCGCGAGGTCGAGTCGAGCGGGTC
>CAXTBR010000106.1:0-13590 GCA_964242785.1 uncultured Lichenihabitans sp.
ATGGTTACGGCTACGGCGGCTATGGTTACGGCTACGGCGGCTACGGCTACGGCGGCTATGGCTACGGCTACGGCGGTTATGGCTATGGCAGCTACGGCTACGGCGGTTACGGAAGCTACGGCAGCTACGGCAGCTACGGCTACGGCGGTTACGGAAGCTACGGCTACGGCGGTTACGGCTACGGCTACAGCGCGGTCGCCTGAAAACCCTGACGGTCCAAGGTCACTCCCCTGTGACGGCGCCGGCTTTCGAGCCGGCGTTTTTCGTCGAAGGTCGCCCATCGCCGGCCGGCGAGGCACCTCGCGCCAGGCACGCGCGAGCGGCCCGGGCCGCGGGTCCGGACGGGCGGCGGTGGCGCGCAGAGGAGGGCTCGAATCCTCTCACCGCGGGATCGTGCCCCCCTCGCCCACGATGACGGAGCGGGGTGGTCGATCCGGGAGCGATCGGGCCGACGCCTCGATCAGGGGCGGGCGTCGGCCACGCGTCCGAGCCAGTTGCGGTAGAACTGCGTCGCGGAAGCCTGCCACTGGCCCACGGTCGCCGGCCGGAAGCCCCAGGCCCGCGGGAAGGCATCCCAGGCCGCGCGGTCGCGCCGGTCGAGGGCCCGGTCCCGGAACTCCAGCGCGGCCCGCTCCGTGCGGGCGTCGAAATAGTGGCCCGGCAGGGCGGGCAGGTCGTCGCGCTCGCGGTCGAGGAATCGGTGCGCGTCGCGCCGGTATTCCCGGAACAGCGACTCGGCGTCGTATTCGGGGTGCCCCTGCAGGAACACGAAGAGGCTGCCCCACTGCTTCGTGAACGTGTCGACCCCGGCCTCGGACGAGCGGGAGGCGATGCGGTAGCCGTGCGAGCGCAGGTCGGCCTCGGCGAGGTCGTTCCAGCGCGAGTGGGGCACGAGCAGGCGCGCCTGAGTCTCGCCGAGCAGGCCGTCGGCCGCCGTCACGGCGCAGTCGTAGAGGCCGAAGCGCTTCTCGGGGAGACGCCGGCGCCGGATGCCGTCGAGGTGCAGCACGGCCGCGTGGGCGGCGAGGCAGGACCAGACCGTCGAGGCCGTGTTGTGCTCCGCCCAGTCGACGACGCGCGTCAGCTCGCCCCAGTAGGGCTCGTCGGCGAGCGAGGCCGCCGCGGGTTCGGCCCCCGTGACGATCAACCCGTCGAGGCGCCCCCGCTCCAGCGCCGCGAGGTCGCGGTAGCGCCCGGCGAGGTAGCTGCGGGCGGCGGCCCCGCGCGGCACGCCGCCGAGCGAGAAGAGGTGGAGGCGCACGTCGGTGGCGCCCGAGGCCGCGGCGAGCAGGCGGGCGAACTGCCGCTCCGTCGCCTTCAGGGCGGCATCCGGCATGTTGTTGACGAGGCCGATGTCGAGGCGGCCGCGCGACGCCTTCGCCGTCGCCTCCCCCTGCCCCGTCCCCAGCGGGGGTGAGGCGGGCGGCATCGCCCAGGCGGCCGAGCCGGCGCCTTCCACCATCAGCGGCATGACGGTCCCCCTCGCCCGGCGATCCGCCCGGTCATTCGGCCGCCATGGCGCGGGCACCGCGCCGGGCCGCGGCGTCGAGCGCCTGGTCGAGGTCGGCCAGGATGTCGTCGATATGCTCGATGCCGACGCTGAGCCGGATCGTCTCCGGGCGGACGCCGGCGGCGAGCTGCTCGGCGGGCGACATCTGCCGGTGGGTCGTCGAGGCCGGGTGGCAGGCGAGCGATTTGACGTCGCCGATGTTGACGAGGCGCTTGACGAGCTTCAGCGCGTCGTAGAACGCCACGCCGCCCGCGAAGCCGCCCACCGCGCCGAAGGTGAGCAGGGAGGGCGGGCGGCCGCCGAGGTAGCGCTGCGCCAGGGCGTGATAGGGGGAGGACGGGAAGCCGGCGTAGTTGACCCAGTCGACGCGCGGGTCGCGGGCAAGGGCCTCCGCCACGCGGCGGGCGTTCTCGACGTGGCGCTCGACGCGCAGCGCCACGGTCTCGATGCCCTGGAGCAGCAGGAAGGCGCTCATGGCGGGCAGCACGGCGCCGGTGGTGCGCTGGTAGACGCTGCGGCAGCGGGCCGCGAAGGCCGTGCGGCCGAAGCGCTCCGTGTAGACCATGCCGTGGTAGGAGGCGTCGGGCGTCGAGAACATCGGGAAGCGCTCGGCATGCGCCGCCCAGGGGAAGGTGCCGCCGTCGATCACCGCGCCGCCGAGCGTGGTGCCGTGGCCGCCCATGAACTTCGTCAGCGACGTGACCACGACGTCGGCCCCGTGCTCGATCGGCCGCACCAGGATCGGCGTCGCGACCGTGTTGTCGACGACGAGCGGCACGCCGTGGCGGTGCGCCACCTCGGCCAGGGCCGCGAGGTCGGGGATGTTGCCGGCCGGGTTGCCGACGCTCTCGCAGAAGACCGCGCGGGTGTCGCGGTCGATCATCCGGGCCACGTCCTCCGCGGCATCCGAGGCGGCGAAGCGGCCGGTGATGCCCTGCCGCGGCAGGGTGTGGGCGAGCAGCGTGTGGGTGGTGCCGTAGATCTGCGGCACCGCGACGATGTTGCCGCCGCCGTCGGCGAGGTTGGCGAGCGCGTAATAGGTGGCGGTCTGCCCGGTCGACACCGCCACCGCGGCGGCTCCGCCCTCCAGCGCCGCGACCCGCTCCTCCAGCACCGCCACCGTGGGGTTGGAGATCCGGCTGTAGCGGTAGCCCTCCTGTTCGAGGTTGAACAGGGCCGCACCGTGGTCCGCGCTGTCGAACGCGAAGGCGGCCGTCTGATAGATCGGCACCGCCACGGCGTGGGTGGTGGGGTCGTCGGTGAAGCCGGCGTGAAGCGCGAGCGTCTCGTTCCGCATGGATGCAGCCTCGTCCCGATTCGGCGCGGCGGCCGATGCGTCGCCGCCGAGACCCGTCCCAAATCGAACAGATCATGGATGATCGAGGTGAAGACCCCGTCACCCGGGGACGCGGAAGCGACATCCATGCCGGAGGATGGCCGCGATACTTACCGAATACGAAATCGAGAAGCCCGATAACCTTAACGGATCAGGGCACCGGTCCGATTCAGGGACGGGAAACGCGATCTCTCCAGTCTGTTCTGTGGTGTCAAAAGGCCCTCGGCCTTTTGCGGGTCCAGGGCAGCGCCCCGGAGAAGCGAACGGGACGGTCGACATTGAGCGCTGGAGCTGAAACACCGCCGTCACGGCGCCGCCCCTCCCCGACGCGGCGCTGGCTGCGCGCGCTGGAGATGACGGCCGGCCTCGACGCGGCCGGGCGGACCTTCCCGGACGTCATCGACGCCCTGGCGCTGGAGCACGGCGGCCGGGCGGCCCTGCTGTCCGAGGTGGAGACCTTCAGCTTCGCCGACCTCGCGGCGCGCTCGAACCGCTACAGCCGGTGGGCCCTGTCCCTGGGCCTGCGGCCGGGCGACACCGTGGGGCTGCTGATGCCGAACCGGCCCGACTATCTCGCGGCCTGGATCGGCATCGCGCGGGTCGGCTGCACGGCGGCGCTGCTCAACACGGGCCTCGCCGGCGCGTCGCTGGCCCATTGCATCGCGGTGGTCGACCCCGTCGGGGTCATCGTGGCGGAGCCCTGCGCCGCGGCCTATGCCGGCGCCCTGCCCTACCTCGCGGAGCCGCCCCGCGCGTGGCGCCACGGCGGCGGGGGGCTCGACGCCGCGCTCGACGCGCTGTCGGGCGCGCCGCTCGGCCCGGAGGAGCGCCGGCCGGTGAGCCTGTCGGACAGCGCCCTGTGCATCTACACCTCGGGCACCACGGGGTTGCCCAAGGCCGCACGCGTCAGCCACCGGCGCGTCATGACCTGGAGCCACTGGTTCGCGGGCCTCGCCGGCATCGGCCCGGAGGACCGCATCTACGACTGCCTGCCGCTGTTCCACAGCGTCGGCGGGGTGGTGGCGCCGGGCTGCGTGCTGGTGGCGGGGGGCTCGGTGGTGATCGCGAAGCGCTTCTCGGCGCGGCGCTTCTGGGACGACGTCGCGCGCTGGGACTGCACGCTGTTCCAGTACATCGGCGAACTGTGCCGCTACCTCCTCGCCGCCGCCCCGGAGGGCGGCGCGCCGCCCGCCCACCGCCTGCGTCTCTGCCTCGGCAACGGGTTGCGGCCCGACATCTGGACGGCGTTCAAGGACCGGTTCGCCATCCCCGAGATCCTGGAATTCTACGCCGCCACCGAGGGGAGCTTCTCGCTCGTCAACGTCGAGGGCGCGGTGGGCTCCATCGGCCGCATCCCGCCCGTCCTGGCGCATCGCTTCCCGGCCGCCCTCGTGCGCTTCGACGTCGGCACGGGCCTGCCGGCGCGCGACGCGCGGGGCTTCTGCACCCGCGTCGCCCCGGGCGAGGCCGGCGAGGCGATCGGGCGGCTCGGCAGCGGCGGCGGGAGCTTCGAGGGCTACACGCGCCGCGCCGACGGCGACGCCAAGGTGCTGCGGGACGTGTTCGAGACCGGCGACCGCTGGTTCCGCACCGGCGACCTGATGCGCCAGGACGCGGCGGGATTCTTCTTCTTCGTCGACCGCATCGGCGACACGTTCCGCTGGCGCGGCGAGAACGTCTCGACCGCCGAGGTCGCCGAGGTTCTGATGGGCGCGCCGGGGGTGGCCGAGGCGACGGTCTACGGGGCCGCGGTGCCGAACGGCGACGGCCGCGCCGGCATGGCGGCCCTGGTGACGGGGGCGGGGTTCGACGTGGCGACGCTGCGCGGCCACTTGGCCACCCGCCTGCCCGCCTATGCCCGGCCCGTGTTCCTGCGCGTGATGGCCGGGATCGCCGCCACCGACACGTTCAAGCCGCTCAAGGCGCCGCTCGTCCGCGACGGCTTCGACCCGGCCGTGGTGACGGACCCGCTGTTCGTCGACGACCGCGAGGCCGGCGTCTACGTGCCGCTCGACGCCGCGACGCACGCCCGCATCGTCTCGGGCGCCTTCAGGCTATGAGCGCAGCGCCCGCCCGAGGTCGGCTGCGATCCCGGCGAGGGCGACGCGGGCCGCGGGGATGAAGCCCGTGAGCCCGTAGAAGTGGTGGATCATGCCGGGGTGGCAGCGGTGGGCGACCGCGACGCCCGCCGCGGCGAGCCGCCCGGCGTAGAGCGCCCCCTCGTCGCGCAGGGGATCGAACTCCGCCGCGTGGATGTGGGTGGGGGGCAGGCCGGACAGGTCGGGCGCGCGCAGCGGCGACAGGCGCGGGTTGGCGAGGTCCGGGGTGCCGGGCGCGTAATCGGCGAGGTCGCGCCGCATCAGGCCCGCGTCGAGCAGGTAGCCCTCGGCGAAGGCGCGGCGCGAGGGCGTGCCGGCGGCGGGATCCGCGGCCGGCACGGCGTCGAGCACGGGGCAGAGCATCAGCAGCAGCGCGGGACGGGGGCCGGAGACGGTCCGGGCCGCCACGGCCGCGAGGGTAGCGCCGGCGGAGTCGCCGCCGACCGCGATGGCGTCCGCGCGGAGCCCCAAGGCGGCGGCGCGGGCGAGCACGTCGGCGAGCGCGGCCGCGGCGTCCTCGACCGCCGCCGGGAAGGGATGCTCCGGCGCGAGCCGGTAGCCGACCGCGACGACGCGGCATCCCGCGCCGGCCGCGAGGCCGCGGCACAGCGCGTCGTGGGTGTCGAGGTCGCCCGCCACGAGGCCGCCGCCGTGGAAGAAGACGAGCCCCGGCAGGGGCTCGGCGCCGCCCGCGACGGGTGTGTAGAGCCGGGCCGGCAGAGGTCCTTCGGCCCCCGCCACCTCGATCTCGGCGACCGGGTCGACGGCGGGCGGGCGGCCCGCCAGGCGCATCAGCGCCGCGAAGCTGCGCCGCCGCTCCTCCGCGGTGATCGCGGCCGCGTCGCTGCGGCGCCCGGCCCCGAGCATCGCCATCAGCCGCTCGGCCTGCGGGTCGAGGCCCATCGTCAGCCGATGGGCGGCGTCAGCCGGCCGCCATGCCGGTCCGCTGGCGCGCGCGGGCGTCGGCGTCGAGCTCGCCCGAGGCCGTGCGGACGTGGCGCGCCGTGCGGGTCCTCATCGTGACGATCTCCTCGGCCATGGTGGGATGGACCGCCATGGTGGCGTCGAAATCCGCCTTGGTGGCGCCCATCCGCACCGCGATGGCGCACATCTGGATCATCTCGCCGGCCTCGGGTCCGAAGATGTGGACGCCGAGGACGCGGTCCGTCAGCCCGTCGACCACGAGCTTGAAGATCACCTTCTCCTTGCGGCCGGACAGCGTCGCCTTCAGCGGGCGGAAACTCGACCTGTAGATGTCGACGACGTCGTGGTGCTCGCGGGCGCGGCGCTCGGTCAGGCCGAGCGAGCCGATCTCCGGCGTGGTGAACACCCCGGAGGCGACGTGGTCGTGGTCGACGCCGGTGGGCCGGCCGCCGAACAGCGTGTCGGCGAGCGCGTGGCCCTCGCGCACCGCCACGGGGGTGAGGTTGATGCGGTCCGTCACGTCGCCGACGGCGTGGATCGAGGGCACGGAGCTGCGCGAGAAGGCGTCCACCTTCACGGCGCCCTTCCGGTCGAGCGCGACGCCGGCCTCCGCGAGGCCGAGGCCGCGCGTGTTGGGGTCGCGCCCGGTGGCGATCAGGACCTGGTCGACCGTCAGCGTGGTGCCGTCCGGCATGGCGACCTCGACGAGGCCGTCCGCCCGGGTGAGGGCTCTGGGCAGTGTGCGGGGGAGGAGCGTGACGCCGGCGTCGCCCAGGGCCTCGGCCAGGCCGTCGCGCATGTCGTCGTCGAAGCCGCTCAGGATCTGCTCGCCCCGGAACGCCACGGTGACCTCGGACCCGAGCCGGGCGAAGACGGAGGCGAATTCGAGCCCGATGTAGCCGGCCCCCACCACCAGCAGGCGGCGCGGAAAGTCCTTGAGGTCGAAGATCTCGTTCGACGTGATGGCGTGTTCGAGCCCCGGGATCTCCGGCGGCAGCACCGGCCGGCCGCCAGTCGCCACCAGGATGTGCTCGGCCCGGATGCGGCGCCCGTCCGCCAGGGCGACCTCGTTCGGGCCCTCGACGCGGGCCCGGCTCTCGACCAGCGTGGCGCCGGCCCTCTCCAGGTTCTGGCGGTAGAGGCCCGACAGGCGGGTGATCTCGCCTTCCTTGGCCCGCACGAGGTCGGGCCAGTCGAAGCGCGTCGCCCCCACGGTCCAGCCGAAGCCCGCGGCGTCGGCGAACTCGTCGGCGAAGCGGCTCGCGTAGACGTAGAGCTTCTTCGGCACGCAGCCGCGCAGCACGCAGGTGCCGCCGATGCGGTTGTCCTCGGCGACGACGACCTTCGCGCCGTGCGAGGCGGCGATCCGCCCGGAGCGCACCCCGCCCGAGCCGGCACCGATGACGAAGAAGTCGACCTTGTCGGGCGTGCTCACCATATCGATCCCCGTCGACAGGACGTCCGGCCCGGCGCCCTCAGACTTCATCAAAGTATCGAACTTGTGCCTGAATGCCCTTCGAAGACATCGATGAGTCTCTGTCCGTCGAGGGGCAGATGGGCCTTCATCCACAAACCCTCAGAACTTCTCGCCCTTCTTCTCCATCTCGGCCTGGACGCGCTTCATCATGTAGGTCGACGTCTCCTGGGTCCAGGCCTGCATGGCGACGACGAGTTCGTCGAGCATGAGGGGTTGGGCCTCGACGTATCGCTTGCCGGCCGGGCTGTCGAAGAAGGCCGCCGTCGTCTTGAGCTCGTCCTCGCTCAGGCGCCGCGCGTAGATGGCGGCCGCGATGTCGAGCATCTCCTCGCCCTTCTTGTCGAACTCGGGCTTGAGCTGGGCCAGGACGCCGTAGACGCTCTTGGCGAGTTCGGGCCGGGTGCGCGTCACCACCATGGGGATCTGCTGCGCGAGCTGCGGCACCATGGGCTCGAAGCTGCGGCTCATGCCGGAGGCCCGCACCACCTCGCGGGCGAGGGCGAGCTTCTCGGGCGGCACGGGTGGCGGCGGCAGCGGCGGCACGGGCGACACGGCGGCGGGCGCCGGGATGTTGGCCGGCGGCGTGGGGGCTGGGGCCGTCTGGGCCGAGGCCGGCAGGGCGGCCCCCAGCAGGAGGAGGGCCGAGACGGCCGCGGCGCGGGACGGAAGCATCATGGAGGGGTCCTCAAGGGGTGGGGCCGGGTCCGGGCCGTTCGAGGACCAGCGTGCCCTCGCCGTCGTCCGTGACGACGGCCGAGGCCAGTCCGATGAAAAGTCCGTGCTCGACCACCCCCGGGATCGCCGCGAGGCGCGACGCGAGGGCTTCGGGATCGGGGATGGGATCGAAGTGGCAGTCCAGGATGTGATGGCCGCCGTCCGTGACGAAGGGCGTGCCGTCCCCGGCCGGCCGCAGCGCGATGGCGCCGCGCGCCCCCACCTCCGCCGCGGCCCGCTCCACGAGCTTCCGGGTGGAGCCGAGGCCGAAGGCGTTGACCTCGACGGGCAGCGGGAAGCGGCCGAGCCGCGCGACCCGCTTCGACGCGTCCGCGATGACGATCATGCGGGCCGAGGCCGTGGCCACGATCTTCTCGCGCAGCAGCGCGCCGCCGCCGCCCTTGATGAGCCGGAGCTCGGCGTCGAACTCGTCGGCCCCGTCGACCGTGAGGTCGAGGTCGGGGTGCTGGTCGAGCGTGGACAGGCGGATGCCGAGCGCCTCGGCCTGCGCCCGCGTGCGCTCGGAGGTCGGCACGCAGACGACGTCGAGCCCGGAGCGCACGCGCTCGCCGAGCAGCTCGACGAAATGCCTGGCGGTGGAGCCGGTGCCGAGCCCGAGCCGCATGCCGTCCTCGACGGAGGCGAGCGCGCGGGCCGCGACGCGGCGCTTCGAGGACTCGTCCGGCTGGTCGGCCATGCTGGCTCGTCGTTCGCGGGGGATGTCGAGGTGCGGCGGGGGCCGCCGGACGGCCGGAGAACTACCGTCTCGCCGGTCGAAAAGCAAATAGCCGAGGGGTGGCGACGGGCGGCGCGAGGCGACCCGGCGGCTTCACCTCGTGTTCAGCTAAATGCCGTTAGTGATGATCGTGTCGACGCTGCATCGCGGCCGTCGCGGCCGGCGCTTCGGTCCGGCCACCACCCTTTCCCGCTCAAGGAGCTTTCCATGTCGGCAGTCAGAAAGACCGTCACGGCCGGGCTCGCGGCCCTGACCCTGGGGACCGCCACGGTCGCGGCCTCGTCGCCGGCCGAAGCCTGGTGGCGCTACGGCTGGGGCGCCCCCGTGGCGGCCGGCGTGCTCGGCGGCCTCGCGGCCGGCGCCATCATCGGCAGCGCGGCCCGGCCCTACGGTTACGGCCCCGGTCCCTACCCCTGCGTGCGCCGCCGCCCGGTCTACGACGGCTACGGCAACTTCGCCGGCTACCGCCCCGTGCGGGTGTGCTGATCGAGCCTCATCGGGGCCGCCGAGCGGCGGCCCCGCCAGCTTGGCCGGCCTGACCTCGCGGTCGGGCTGCGCCAGCGAGACCCTCCGGTTCGCGCCCCACCGGAGGGTCTTCGCTCTTCGAGAGCCGCCCCGGCTTCGGCCCGGGGCGGCTCTCTTCATTTGGCGGGCGGCGTGCACACTACCGTGTCGTTGAGCACGTAGCAGATCGACATCGTGCCGGTGCGGACGTCCACCCGGAACACCCCGCCCTCCTTGCTGTGCCGCGACGCGACCAGCGCGTATTCGCTCTGGGACTGCGCCCCGCCGCCCTCGCCCGGCGGGTAGCACAGGGTGACGCCGACGTCGGCCTTCCTGGCGCCGCCCGGGGCGGCCTTGTCGTCCGCGGTCTCGGCCAAGCCGTACTGGCAGGCCCCCATCTCGCCCGTGGCCTTGTCGAGCCGGTATACCCGGTTGAGGTCGATCTCGGGCGCGGCCAGGAACTCGTAGGTGGCGGCCGCGGCGGGCGGCACGGAGGCCAGCGCCAGCCCCGCCGCCAGCAGGCCCGGCCTCCACACCGAGCGGGACGCGGGAGCTGCGGCCATCGCCGATCGTCTCATCTTGTGGTTCTCCGGCGCCCCTGGATCGGGTTAGGATTATCCCCCAGTCGGCGGCGCGTTTCCAGTGCGGGCGTGGCGGCGCGACGGCCCGAGGACACCATGACCGACCCCGCAGCCCTCATCGTCTTCGACCTCGACGGCACGCTGGCCGAGACGGCGGGCGACCTGATGGGGGCCCTGAACCACGTCCTGTCGCTCGACGGCATCGCGCCCCTGCCGGTCGACCGCGCCCGCAGCCTGCTCGGCGCAGGCGGCCGCGCCCTGATCCGCCGCGGCTTCACGGCCGCGGGGCGGCCGCTCGAGGAGGAGCGGCTGGAGGAGCTGTTCCGCCTGTTCCTGCAGTTCTACGAGGCGCATATCGCCGACCACTCGCACCTGTTCCCCGGCGTGACCGAGGCGCTCGACCGGCTGGAGGCGCGCGGCTACGGCCTCGCGGTCTGCACCAACAAGATGGAGGGCACGGCGCGCAGGCTCCTGGCCGTGCTGGGGGTGGCGGACCGCTTCCGGGCCATCTGCGGCCAGGACACGTTCGCGGTGTCGAAGCCGCAGCCCGGCGCGCTGCTGGGCACGGTCGAGCGCGCGGGCGGCGACCCGGCCCGCAGCGTCATGGTGGGCGACAGCGCCACCGACATCGACACCGCCAAGGCGGCGCGGATCCCGGTCGTGGCGGTGGATTTCGGCTACACCGACCGGCCGGTGTCGGAGCTCGGCCCCGACCTGATCATCGGCCACTTCGACGCGCTGGGCGACGCCGTCGAGATGCTGCTGGCGCGGGGTCGGGAGGGCCGGTCGGCCGAGGTGCGGGCGTGAGGAGGATCGGTGGGCGCGACAGGGATTGAACCTGTGACCCTTCGCGTGTGAAGCGAATGCTCTCCCGCTGAGCTACGCGCCCGGTCCGTGGGGTTTGGACTAGCGAGCCCCCGGGGGCCTGTCAAGCGCGCGCTGCGAGGGCCGCGGGGCCGGTGTCACACCGGCGCCACGCCGCCCCGCAATGCGGGCCGCGCCGCCGCGGCGCCGTTGCCGCCCCGCCGAAAGGTGGCAGAATATCGGCTCGATGACGGCTGAATGCCGTCGGTCCCGTCACGGGCATCCCCACCGAGAGGCAAGACGATGCGGCCACGCACCCTCGCCCTGGCCGGCGCCGCAGGCATCGCGATCATCGCGGCCCAGGCTCCGGCCAGAGCGTCCAACACGGATTTCTTCGTCGAACAGCACAGGAGCTACTTCGAGCCCGACGCCGCCGCGGCGCCGGAGCCCGCGCCCCGCGCCAGGGCCGCGGTCCGTCCGGTCGCGGCCTCGCCGGCGGTGGCCTCGGCGGAGCCCGAGCCCGCCGACGCGCAGCCGATCTTCGGCCACGGCCACGCGGTGGGTGGCGGCGACGAGGGGTTCGAGCGCCGGCCGCTGGCCTCCGCGATCCCCCGCGAGGTGGTGGCCTTCGACGGAGCCCAGGCGCCCGGCACGATCGTGGTGTCGACGCAGGAGAAGCGACTCTACTACGTGCTGCCCGAGGGGCAGGCGATCCGCTACGGCGTCGGCGTCGGCCGCCCCGGGTTCGAGTGGTCGGGCGGCCAGACCATCACGGCCAAGCGCGAGTGGCCGGACTGGACGCCCCCGCCCGAGATGATCAAGCGCCGCCCCGAGATCCCGCACCACATGGCCGGCGGCATCGACAACCCGCTCGGCGCCCGCGCCATGTACCTCGGCGGCACCATGTACCGCATCCACGGCTCGAACGAGCCCGACACCATCGGCCAAGCCGTGTCGTCGGGCTGCATCCGCATGACCAACGAGGACGTGGCGGACCTCTACGAGCGCGCCAAGGTCGGCACCCGGGTGATCGTGGAGCGCTGAGCCCTCCCTGCGGGATCCACGGTCGGCCCCGGCGGCCGAGCCCGACGGTCACGGGCCCGGCACGTCGCGCGACAGGCCCTTGGCGTCGAGTTCGCCGAGGTAGCGCGCCCATCTGGCCTCCCGGTCGGCGCCGAGTTCGTAGAGGTAGTCCCAGGTGAAGAGGCCGCTGTCGTGGCGGTCGTCGAAGACGAGCTTGACGGCATAGTGGCCCACCGGCTCCACGGCCGCGATCACCACCCGGCGCTTGCCGCCGACCGTCCGCCTCTCCGCGGCCGTGTGGCCCTGCACCTCGGCGCTGGGGCTCGTGACCCGCAGGTATTCCGCCGGCAGCGCGAAGGTGGCGTCGTCGTAGGCGACGCTGAGCAGCCGGCCGCCGTCTTTGAGCCGCAGCTCCTTCGGCCAATGGACCGTCGACATCGCCTTCGCCCTCCGCGCCCGCCGCCGCACCATTGCCACGGTTCCGCTCGCCATTGTAGCGTGCCGGCCCATTCGGGAGGAGATTCATGGTCCATCGGATCGACGATCCGGCGCGCCGCAGGCGTCCGTCGGCCTGGCTCTGGCTGCTCATCATCCCCTATCCGGCGCTGCTCTGGGTGCCGTTCTACGATTCGGTCGAGCCGCACGTCCTCGGCTTCCCGTTCTTCTACGCCTATCAGATGGGCTTCGTGATCCTGACCGCGATCATCACGGCCCTGGTCTACGCCATGACCGACTGATCCCGCTCGCCGACCCGCGGCCGGGCCGCGATCCCCCCTCCGAATCGAGAGAACAATGCCGGTCAACTGGATCGCCCTGACGGTCTTCGTGGTCTGTTTCGCCGCCGTCACCGTCCTGGGCTTCGCCTCCGCCCGCTGGCGCCGAGGCGACCTCGACCTTCTCCACGAGTGGGGCCTCGGGGGCGGCACCTTCGGCACGCTGGTCACCTGGTTCCTGATCGGCGGCGACATCTACACGGCCTATACCTTCATCGCCGTGCCGGCCCTGGCCTTCGGGGCCGGCGCCGTGGCGTTCTTCGCCGTGCCCTACACGACGCTGATCTACCCCATCACCTTCGTGGTCTTCCCGCGCATGTGGTCCGTGTGCCGGCGCCACGGCTACATCACGGCGGCCGACTTCGTGCGCGGGCGCTTCGGCAACCGATGGCTCGCGCTCGCCGTGGCGGCGACCGGGCTGCTCGCCACCATGCCGTACATCGCCCTGCAGCTCGTCGGCCTGGAGGTGGTGATCGCGGGGCTCGGCGTCAGCACCGGCGGTTCTCTCGGCCACCTGCCGCTGCTCCTCGCCTTCGTCATCCTGGCGGCCTTCACCTACACGTCGGGCCTGCGGGCGCCGGCCGCGATCGCGATCGTGAAGGACGTGATGATCTACGTGGTCATCGTCGCGGCCGTCGGCGTCATCCTGCGCGACTTCGGCGGCTTCTCGGCCGTCTTCGCGGCCGTGCCGCCCGAGAAGCTCGTGCTGCCGGCGCCGCCGGCGGGCTCGACCGGCGCCTACAGCGCCTACGCGACCCTGGCGCTCGGCTCGGCCGCGGCCCTCTTCATGTATCCCCACGCCATCACGGCGATCCTGAGCTCCTCGACGCGCGACGTCATCCGGCGCAACTCGGCCCTGCTCCCCGCCTATTCGCTGGTGCTGGCCTTCCTGACGCTGCTCGGCTTCATGGCCATCGCGGTCGGGGTGAAGGGCAAGCCGCAATATGCGGCCCTGTTCGACCAGTATTCCAACCAGTTCGCCGTTCCGGCCCTCATCCTGGACATCTTCCCGTCCTGGTTCGCGGGTTTCTCCTTCGCGGCCATCGGCATCGGCGCGCTGGTGCCGGCCGCCATCATGTCGATCGCGGCCGCCAACCTGTGGACCCGCA
>CAXTBR010000107.1:0-13475 GCA_964242785.1 uncultured Lichenihabitans sp.
CACCTTCTCCCCGCTGGGGAGAAGGGCAACCCCCGCGGGCGCCGAGATGTGTGCCGACGCTAGCCCGTGAGGGGAAGGTGGCTCGACCGGAGGCCGAGACGGATGGGGCGCGCGGCGCCGCTCCCCCGCCACGCGGGCGCCGCTCCACCCGCCACGCCATCGCGATCCGCGATGGTGCCCATCGATGAGCTTCGCTTGATCTCGGCGCCGCCCCGCCGGCCCGCTCACGCGCCGGTGTCGAGCAGGGCCCTGGCGAAATAGTCCCGCGGGCCCTCGACGCCCGGCAGCGCGAAGAAATAGCCGCCGCCGACCGGCTTGATGTATTCCTCCAGCGGCTCGCCGTTGAGCCGGGTCTGCACGGCGATGAAGCCGCGGTCGAGGTCCGACTGGAAGCTCGAGAAGAGCAGGCCCATGTCGAGCTGCCCGGCCTTGGTGAGCCCGTTGGAATAATTGTAGGCGCGGCGCAGGATCACGCTGTCGGCCGTCTCGGCGGTGCGCGGGTTGGCGCGGCGGATGTGGGCGTCGAGCGGCACGCCGCGGCCCTCCGGATCGGCGGCGTAGTCCGGCATGTCGTGCTCGCGCGCGAGGCCGAGCGGCGCGCCCTCGGCCTTGTCGCGGCCGATGATGGCCTCCTGCTCGCCGAGCGGGGTGCGGTCCCAGCGCTCGACCAGCGTGCGGATGACGCGCACCACCTGATAGGTGCCGCCGCGCGTCCAGGCGGGCTCGGCCGCGCCGTCGCCGACCCAGACGACGTGGTCCATCAGCTTGCCGTCCTCGGCGTCGAGGTTGGCGGTGCCGTCCTTGAAGCCGAGCAGGTTGCGGGCCGTGTCGTGCCCCGGGGTCTTCATCGTGTGGGGCGGCAGGAAGCCGTCCTGCTTCCAGCGCAGCGCCAGGAGGTCGGGGAAGTCCTTCAGCAACGCCCGCAGGGCGTGGATGTTGGTCTCGGCCGTGTTGGCGTTGAACTGCACCAGCAGGTCGCCGTGGCAGCAGTCGGCGTCGAGCGCGTCGTTGGGAAAGGGCGCCATGGCGACGAGGCGCTTCGGGCGACGGTCGGCCAGGCCGAAGCGCGCGTCGAACAGCGAGGCGCCGAAGGCCAGCGTCACCGACAGACCGTCCGTCATGCCCTCGGGGCCGAGCAGCCCGCTGTCGGGCGGCGGCATCCTGGCGTCGGCCGGCGCCGGCATCTCGCCCGCCATCAGCGCGGAGACGCTGGCCGTCAGGCGCCTCATCAGCGCGGTCAGATCCTCGCGCGTGTCCGCCAGCACGTCGAAGGACGCGACGAGGGCCGCGGCCGGCTGGGGCGTGGCGATGCCGGCCTGGTGCGGGCCGTAGAAGCTCAGCCGCTCGCGCGTGCCGTCGCCGTCGGGCGCGGCGCGGCGCTCGTCCTGGGCGGTGGCCGCGAGGGCCGCGCCGGGTGCGAGGCCGAGGGCGCCCCCCGCGAGGCCGAGGCCGACGAGGAGGCTGCGCCGGCCCGGACAGGCCGGAGCCCCGGCGGAGACGGCCGCCGCGGGGGCGGCCTTCTCCGGCTCCGGCGCGGGGCGCGCGCCGAACCCGAAGGGGCAGCGCCCCTGAAGGAGCGGCCTGCGGTCCGTCATCTCCCCCTCCCCCGTCCGGTCAGAGTCTGTGAATGGATCGAACTTGTGCCTGAATGCCCTCTGAAAACATTGAGGAATTTTGTCCTGTTTTGTGCCAGATGGGTATTCATTCACAAACTCTCAGTCGATGCCGAGCGTGCCGCGCAGCGTCGACAGGTCCTCGGCCAGCGCCGTCACCGGCCCCTTCAGCCGGGTGCGGTCGTCGGTGGCCAGCTTCTCGTAGGACACGTAGCCGCCCTTCGGCGCCTTGTACTTGGCCAGCACGGCGTCGACCTTGGCGAAGTTGCCCTTGACGCGGGTGACCAGCGCCGGATTGCGCTTGCGCACCAGCGGGTCGACCAGGGCGACGATCTTCTGGGCGCCGTCGATGTTGGCCTGGAAGTCCCACAGGTCGGTGCGGCTGTAGCGGTCCTCCTCGCCGGAGATCTTCTTCGACGCCACTTCCTCGATGAGGTTGGCGGCCCCCCCCACCATGCTCTTCGGCGTGATGGCGAGGTCGCCCAAGCGCTTCTGCAGGTCGAGCGCGTCGGCCATCAGCCTGTCGGCGAAGGGCGCCATGTCCTTCGTCGAGCCGTCCGCGAAGAGGCCCTTCTCGATGCGGTGGAAGCCGGTGAAGCCGGGATCCTCGGCCTTCTTCTCGAAGTCGTCCTCGCGGCTGTCCATGGAGCCGTCGAGGTCGTTGAACAGCTCGGCGATGGGCTCGATGCGCTCGTAATGCTCGCGGGCCGGGGCGTAGAGCGCCTTGGCGTCGTCGAGCTGGCCGGCCTTGACGGCCTCGGTGAAGGTCCTGGTGGCCGTCACCATGGCGTCGACCTCCCTGGTGACGTAGACCTTGTACTCGGCCAGCGGGCCGACGAGGTCCATGGGCGACACCGGCGCCGCGGCCTTGGCGTCCGTGGCGGCCACCGCGACCGTGAGGACGCCCTTGGGGTTCGACAGCAGCCCGCAGGTCATCTGATAGTCGCCGCTGTCGAGCGTGGCCGTCAGCGTCTGGGTGAAGCCCGGGATGATGTTCTCCCGCTCCTCGACCACGTCGACCCCGCGCAGGATCTCCCATTCCACGGCGCGCTTCGACTCGTTCTTGACCTTGAACACCGACTTGCCGGGCACGACCGACAGGGCGGCGGGCTCGCAGCCGCGGTCCGAGATCGTCACGGCCACGGGGGCGTCGCCGGCGGCGCGCGCGGGGGCGAAGGCGGCGGCGGCGCAGAGCGCCGACAGGCTGACGGAGAGGCGGGCCGCGGCGGCGAGGGTCGTCATGGGTCGGGGTCCTGAGATGCGAGAGGGCGTCACGCGGTGCGGGGCGCGGTCAGTTGCGGGCGGCTCGGGGCGAAGAGGAGCCACAGGGCGGGGATCAGGAAGGCGACGTAGACCAGGACCTCCCCGACGGTGGGGGCGTCCTGGTAGCCGAAGATGCCGCTGAGCAGCGTGCCGAGCGTGCCGTCGGCGGGCAGCACCTCGGACAGGTCGAAGGCCCGGGCCTGGAGGCCGTTCCACAGCCCGGCCTCGTGGAAGGCCCGCAGCGCGCCGGCCAGCAGGCCCGCCGCCACGAAGACGATGAGGGCGCTGGTCCAGCGGAAGAAGCTCCGCAGGTCGAGCCTGTAGCCGCCGTAGGTGACGAGCGCGCCGAAGACCGTCGCGGACAGCACCCCGAGCAGCGCCCCGAGCGGCGGGCCCCAGCCGATGTCCTGCTGGAAGGTGGCGAGCAGGAAGAACACGGATTCCAGCCCCTCGCGGCCCACCGCGAAGAAGGCCATCAGCACCAGCGCCATGCCGCCGCCGGAGGCGCGGCTCAGCGCCGCCTCGACGGAATCGTGGAGCTCGGCCCTGATGCTCTTCGCGGCCTTCTTCATCCAGAACACCATCGAGGTGAGCACGCCCACGGCGACCAGCGCCACGGCGCCCTCGAACATCTCCTGGCTCTTCTGCGGGAACTCGGAGCCCGTGTAGGTGAGGCCCACGCCCAGCACCGTGCAGATGACGAGGGCCAGAACCACGCCGGCCCACACGGCCGGCATGAAGCGGGCCCGGCCGGTCTGCTTCAGGTAGCCCGCTACGATGCCGACGATGAGTGCCGCCTCGATGCCCTCGCGCAGCATGATGAGATAGGCGAACAGCACGGCGCGATCCTGTCTGACGGGGTGAGCCGCGAGTTAGGCCCCCGCCGCCGGGCGTTCAAGCTCAATCGACCGGATCGGGCTCAACTTAGAAGGGGTTAAAACTGGAGGCCGCCCAGTTTAGAATGGCCTCGTCCCACAGTTTAGAACGATCTCAAAGCATCGCTCGCGCCGCACGCCCCGCGGCGGGCGGGACGGCCGGGCGCGGGAGGCGGCCCCGCGGCGGGGGGATCGGCGCCGCGAGGTCGGCCAGGGCTGCGCGCGTGCCGGGCGGGGCCTCGCAGGCCGCGGGGTGCCGGCCCCCGCCGAGCCGCGCCCGCAACGCGGCCAGCAGTCCCGCTTCCCCTGCCGACAGGCGCCGGCACGGGGGCGGCAGGAAGCGGAGGTCGGACCCGTCGCGCCGCAGGGCGCGCAGCAGGGCCGCAGCGCGGGCCACCAGCAGGGCGCCGTCGCGCGGGCCGAACTCGGCCTCGGCCCGCTCGAAGGCGGCATCCCAGCAGGCGGCGTCGCCCGTGTCGTCGGCCGCCGCGACGAAGCGCAGCGCCAGCATCACGGCCCGTTCGGCGCCGCCGCGCGGCATGAGGGCGGCGTCGGCCAGGGGCGCCGGGCAGGCCGGGGCCGCCGGGCAGGCCGCGTGCCGCGCTTTCGCCGCGGGGCAGCGCGGGGGAGGGCCGCCCGCGGCGGCGTCGCCCGCGGCGGCGTCGCCCGCGGCGCGCATCAGTGCAGCGTCGGCGGCGCGGAGGCCGCCGCGTCGACGCGGGGCGGCGCCTCGGCCCGGCCGGGCCGCGGCAGCACGAGGCCCGCGCCCGCCATGGCGGCGCCGAGCTCCGTCATCGCCCACCCCACCAGGGCCGAGGCCGGGGGCGGCAGGAGGTCGGCGAGGAGCAGGCGGAACGCGGGGCCGTCGTGGCGCTGGGCGGCCGCGGCGGCGTCGAGCAGGGTGCGCTCGTCCCCCGACAGGCCGGCGAAGGGCGGGCAATGGACCGTCAGGGGGCGGCACGTCGCCAGCACGAGCCGTGTCATGGCGGCGTCGAGGGCCGCGGCGGCGGCCGGCGCGCCGATGTCCGCGAAGGCCGCCGCCACCGGCTCGGCCGGCAGGCGCTGCCCGCGGCAGCAGCAGGCCCAGGCGCGGACGTTCCACAGCAGGAAGCGTTCGGACAGGGCCAGGGCGTCCAGCGCCGTCGTGGGCGCCTGCGGCTCGACATGGATCACGGTTGCGTCTCCGGCTCGGGACAGGCGTCGCGTCCCGCTCCACAGAAGAGCGGCGGCGCGGTCGCCTGAAGACCGTCTTTCACCGATCCGAACGCAGCGTCAACGACGCCCGACGACATTATAGCGGTTCGAAACTCCAGATGAGCGCGTCAGCTTATACTTGTTCTGATCTGCATCCCGGCCCGGGATCCCGGGTCGGCGGGGGCGATCGTGCGCCCTTGAGCACCGGGACGATCGAACCCTCAGCGGTTCTTCCCCGGCACCCAGAGCACGTCGCCGTCGCGCAGGTGGTTGCAGTGGCGCGAGGCCACGAACAGGAAGTCGGACAGGCGGTTGGCGTAGCCGAGCGCCGGTCCGCTCACGGCCTCGCCGTGCTCGACCTTGAGGTCCACCATCAGCCGCTCGGCCCGGCGGCAGATCGTGCGGGCGAGGTGGAGTGCCGCCGCGGCCGGCGTGCCGCCCGGCAGCACGAAGGACCTGAGCGGCGACAGGTCGGCGTTGAGCGCGTCGATCTCGCGTTCCAGCCGTTCCACCTGGGCCCCGACCATGCGGAGACGGGCGCCCTCCGCCTCGTCCTCGGCCGGCGGGGTGGCGAGGTCGGCGCCGAGGTCGAACAGGTCGTTCTGGATGCGGCCCAGCATGGCGTCGAGCTCGGGCGACTCCGCCGCGGTCGACAGGCGGGCGAGGCCGATCGCGGCGTTGCACTCGTCCACCGTGCCGTAGGCCGCGATGCGGATGTCCGACTTCCGCCGGCGCTCGCCCGAGCCCAGGGCCGTCGTGCCGTCGTCGCCGGTGCGCGTGTAGATGCGATTGAGGACCACCACGGCCGTTCACCCCCTGAAGTACAGCACGATCATCACGACCAGGATGGCCGCGAACTGGAGCCCCACGCGCCAGCGCATGAGGCGCTGCGACGTGTTGGAATTGCCGCCCCGGACCATGTTGACGAGCCCCGCCACCAGGACGGCGAAGACGAGGCCGATCGCGACCAGGATGAAGCTGTTGGCGGTGGCGGCGGACATGGCGGCGGGCCCGGTGCGGAACGGTCCGCCTTCTCTACGCCATCGCGCGGGGCGGCGGTAGCCGAAGCCCCGGCGGGCGTGGCCGCAGCGTCTCGCCGCGCGTGCCCTCCACCGGGATGGGTCTTTAACCGAGCGTTGACCATTCCGCGTGCACGCTGACGGGTGGCGGTCGCGGCGATGACGATGAGAACCGAACGGGCAGGCGAGCACTCGACCGGCGACGGTGTCGCGGACGCCCTCCTGCGCGCCCTCGCCGAGAGTGCCGCCGCCCTGTGCCTGTGCGACGGCGACGACCGGATCCGCTACGCCAACGCGGCCTTCCGGGCCGCCTTCTTCCCGCAGTTCGACGGCCGCCCGGCCGACTTCACCGCGACGGTCGCGGCCGCGATGGCGGCCGGCACCGGCCTCAAGCCGGTCTCGGCGCCCCTGGAGGAGATCGCCCGCGCCATCCGCAACGGCAGGCAGGCGCTGGCCGGTTCGCGCGGCTTCGCCTGCGACATCGTGGACGGGACGTGGTGGGCCGCGACCGAGACGCGGCTGTCGAACGGCTGGATCCTCGTGGTCGCGCAGGACATCTCCACCCTGAAGCGCGCCGAGGCCCAGCTCCGCGACGCGCACGATTCGGCCCTCGCCGAATCCCGCACCGACGAGCTCACCGGCGCGCCCAACCGCCGCCACGGGCTCAGGCGGGCGGAGGCCCTGTTCAAGGCGGGTCGCGCGGCCGGCACCGGCCTGTCGCTCGCCCTGCTCGACGTCGACCACTTCAAGAGCATCAACGACGTCTACGGCCACGAGGCCGGCGACCGCGCGCTGGTGCATTTCGCCGGGTGCATGATGGCGGCGGTCGGGCCGGAAGACCAGTTCAGCCGGCTCGGCGGGGACGAGTTCCTGCTCGTGCGGCCCCGTGCGGGGTCGGTCCCGCTCGACGCGGCCCTGGCGGGGATCATCGCGGCACTGCCGCCGGTGGACCTCGACGGCGCGCCGGAGCGGCTGCGGCTGTCGGTCAGCGTCGGGGTCGCGCAGTCGCGGTCCGACGAGTCCTGGCCGGCCCTGATGCACCGGGCCGACATGGCCCTCTACCGCGCCAAGGCGGGCGGGCGGGACCGGATCGCGCTGGCCGTCTGAACGTCACTCGCGCGGCGGGGCGTTGAGCGCCTGCGCCACGCGGTCGATGCGGGCCGCGGCGTCGCCGAGCGCCTCGGCCAGCGCCTCCGCCAGGGCGGCGGTGCGGGCCTCCTGGCCGGCCCCTTCGCCGCGCAGCCGGTCGTTCTCGGCTTCGAGGGCCGCGACCCGCCGCTCTGTCTCGCCCAACTGGTCGGCGATGGTCAGGGCCGCCATCACGGTGATGCGGCCGTCGCCGATCTCGCCGAAGGCACCGCGCAGCTCGTCGATCCTGGCGTCGAGCCGCGCCGCGAGGCCCGTCAGGTGCTCCTCCTCGCCGTCCGCGCAGGCCATGCGGTAGACCCGTCCGGCGATCCGCACGCTCACCTGTGCCATGGGGCGCCCCGCCTATGCCGGCCCGGCCGGGGCGCTCTCCGCCGCGAGCTCGGCCAGGATGCCCTGCACCGTCGCGCCCGCCCGCTCCAGCCGGCCCGACACCTCGTCGGCGGTGCGGTCGAGCGCGCGGGCCCGCGCCAGGGCGGCATCGAGCTCCAGGGCGAGCCGCGACCGGTCGTCCTGCAGCACGGCGAATTCGGCATCGGCGTCGGCGCGGGCGGCGTCGGCCTCGGCGCGCCGGGCCGCCGCGGCGTCGAGGGCGTCGAGCGCGCCGTTCAAGCGCTGGATCGCGCGCTGCAGGCGGTCGGGCAGGTCCATGATGCTCCGGCGCGGATGAGTCGGGCGCCGGCGAGGCGACCGGGCGCGTGCCGCAACCCTGGCGAGGATCGGCGGCGAGGTCAAACGCGGGAAGACCGCGGCGGAGGCCGCCGCGACGGGCGGGGTGGATCGGCACCCCCGGGCGGCGTCGCCGGGCCTTGAGGCTTCGGACACCATGGCGGCAGATCATCTCCCCAGGCAGCCGGCCGGCAGATCGCGGCGGCAGGATCCCGAGTCCGTGGATCGATGCCCTTCGGGCCCGGGAAAAGGGCGGATCCGCCAGCAGTTTCAGTCGTGCTCGGGCTCAAATCCTAAAGATCGATCAAGCTCGGGCTCGAAATCGGGTCTCATCTCGTCAGTCTGAGTTAAATCTGCCGTGTCATGCTGGACCGGCCGTGCGGCTCTCCGCACTCGACGAGGTTCCGCATGATCACCTTGCTCCGCCGGTTCACCAGCGACACGTCCGGCGCCACATCCATCGAATACGGTCTGATCGCCGGCCTGATCGCGCTGGTGATCATCTCGGCCTTGACGACCATCGGCACCCGGCTGAACACGAAGCTCGGCAAAGTCGCGGCCTCGTTGAGCTGAGTCGCTTCATCTCGGAAGGGGGCCGGTGGCTGCGCCCTCACCCACCATCACGTTGTCGATGAGCCGCGTGCGGCCGATCCGGGCCGCCAGCGACAGCAGGGCGCCGGCGTCGACCCGGTCCAGCTCGCGGAGCGTGACGGGGTCGGCGACGCTGACATAGTCGGTCTCGACGCGCGGCTCGGACGCGAGGGTCGACAGCATGGCGCGGCGCAGCGCCCCGGCGTCGCGCTCGCCGCCGCCGTGGAGCCGCCGCGCGCGGTCGAGCGCGCGGAACAGCACGGGCGCGGCCGCTCTGTCGTCCTCCGACAGATACACGTTGCGGCTCGACAGGGCGAGGCCGTCGGGCTCGCGCACCGTCTCCCCCACGACGACTTCCAGCGGCATGTCGAGGTCGCGCGCCATGCGGCGGATCACGGCGGCCTGCTGGGCGTCCTTCTGGCCGAAATAGGCCCGCGTCGGCTGAACGATGTTGAAGAGCTTGGCCACCACGGTGGCGACGCCGGCGAAGTGCCCCGGCCGCCGCGCGCCTTCCAGCGGCTCCGACACCGGGCCGACCTCGACGCGGCTGGCACAGCCCGGCGGGTAGATCTCGGCGGGCTCGGGCGCGAAGACGAGGTCGACGCCCGCGGCCTCCAGCAGGGCGAGGTCGCGCGGCATGTCGCGCGGGTAGCGCGACAGGTCCTCGCCGGGGGCGAACTGGGTCGGGTTGACGAAGATCGACACCGCGACGGCGCCGCATTCGGCGCGGGCGCGCAGCACGAGGCTCATGTGGCCGGCGTGGAGGAACCCCATGGTGGGCACGAGGCCGAGGCGCGGGAAGACCCCGCGCGCCGCGCGCAGATCGGGGATCGTTCGGGCGACGCGCATCTCAGTCGATCCCCTCCAGCGCCTGCGCGAGCTCGGCCTCGTCCATGGCGGAGCTCTGCGCCGCCGTCGGGAAGGCCCCCGAGCCGACATCCGCCACATAGGCCCGGAGCGCCGCCTCGATGGCCGGGCCGAGGTCCGCGTAGGGCTTGGCGTGGCGGGGCACACGGCCGTCGCCGAGGCCGAGGAGGTCGTGCCACACCTGCACCTGCCCGTCGCAGCCCGCGCCCGCGCCGATGCCGATGGTGGGCACGCGCAGGCGCGACGACACGGCCGCAGCGAGCGGCGCCGGCACGAGTTCGAGCACGATCGCGAAGGCGCCGGCGCGCTCCAGGGCGAGCGCGTCCTCCAGGAGCCGCCGGGCCGCGGCGGCGTCCCGGCCCTGCACGCGCAGGCCGATCTGGTGCTGGGCCTGGGGGGTGAAGCCGATGTGGCCCATCACGGGCACGCCGAGCGCCGTCAGCCGCGCCACGGTCGGCACGAGCGCGGCCCCGCCTTCGAGCTTGACGGCGCCGGCGCCGGCCTCGCCCATCAGGCGACGGGCCGAGGCGATGGCGTCGGCCTCGGTCGCGTAGGTCAGGAACGGCAGGTCGGCCACCACCAGGGCGCGCTCGGTGCCGCGCATGGCGGCCGCGGCGTGGCGCACCATGTCGTCGAGCGTCACCGGCAGGGTCGTGGGATGGCCCTGCACCACCATGCCGAGCGAGTCGCCGACGAGCAGCAACGGCACGCCGGCCCGCTCGGCGAGGCGCGCCGAGGGGTAGTCGTAGGCCGTCACCATGGCGATCCGCTCGCCGCGGTCCTTCATGCGCTGCAGGTCGCGCAGGGTGACGCGCATGGCATCCTCCGCATGCCGCCCGATGAGGCATGTCATGCGCGGCTTCTAAGCGCTGCGGGCTGCGTGGGGAAGCGGGGCTGCGGTCATGGATCGGTCGACCACGGCGCGGGGCTCGCCCGCGACCAGCCGCGAGAGCCGAGGTGGGTCCCGGGAGGTGAACGGCGTCGATCCGGACGGCGGCTCAGGCCGCCCGCGCCCTGCCCCTCGCCGCCTCCACATCCCGAACGGGCGGCAGGCCGAACATCCGGCCGTACTCTCGGGTGAACTGCGGCACGCTCTCGTAGCCGACCGCGAAGGCCGCCCGGCTCGCGGGCAGGCTCTCCGACAGCATCAGCCGTCGCGCCTCGATCAAACGCAGCTGCTTCTGGAACTGCAACGGCGACAGGGAGGTCACGGCGCGGAAATGCGCGTGGAACGAGGATGGGCTCATGCCGGCCGCCTCGGCGAGGCGTTCGACCGGCAACGGCCGCGCGAACTCGGCCCGAAGCACCGCGACCGCGCGCGACACGCGCTGCGCGTGGCCCTCGGACCCGCCGAGGCGGCGGAGCGCCGCCCCGTGTCGTCCGGCCAGGAGCCAATAGTGCAACTCGCGCGCGAAGAGCGCATGCAGCACCGGTTCGGCTCCCGGGCGGTCGAGCAGCCGTATCAGCCGCAGCGCCGCGTCGGCGACCTCGGCGTCCGTCGGCTCGACCCGCACCGGCGCCCCCGCGGCGGCCGGCCCGGCCGTCATCTGCATCTGCAGATCGGCGATGACGGCCGGATCGAGCTCCAGGACGACCGAGAGGTAGGGCGAGGAGACGCTGGCGCGCGTGATCTGGCTCACGGTCGGCACGTCCGCCGTGATCAGCAGCGAGTCGCCGACGCCGAACGCGAAGCTCTGCGGTCCCATCGCGACCTGCTTGCTCCCCTGCAGCACGAGGCAGACGAGGGGCCTGGAGATCGCGTGCACCAGGCCGCTGGGCGAGGTGGCGCGGACCGTCGCGAGCCCCGGGATGGGGGTCTGCGCGAGGCCCGTCGCGTCCGCATGAGCCGCCGTATGGCGGCGGACGGCGTCGAGCAGAGCGTTCGTCATGGTCTGGCCCTGAAGCAGCCTTGCGTGGCTGAAGCCACGGTCGATTCCGCTTTTCGAAGCGACATCCACGCCGCTCGATCTTGCGAGTGTAAGCAGGTTCCGGTCGCTCCGCACGCGATCTTGGAGGAATAGGCAAGGAACGTCCAGGATCCGGCAAGGGCGGCCGACCCTGCGGGCCAACATCAGGGCGGTCACGTCACAGGAGTCGGACCATGACCAAGATCGCCCTCGTCACCGGTGCCAGCCGCGGGCTCGGCCGCAACACCGTACTCAGCATCGCCCGCCGCGGCGGCGACGTCGTCCTCACGTACCGCGATCGCCGCGAAGACGCCGAGGCCGCGGTCGCCGAGATCGCAGCCCTGGGCCGCAACGCCGTGGCGTTCCAGCTCGACACCGGCGACGTCGCCAGCTTCGCGGCATTCGCCGACCGGCTGCGGACGGCGCTGCGACGGACCTGGAACCGCGACACGTTCGATCACCTGGTGAACAACGCCGGCCAGGGCATCTACGCCCCGATCGCTCAGACGACCGAGGCGCAGTTCGACGAGTTGGTCGACGTCCATTTCAAGGGGGTCTACTTCCTGACCCAGACGCTGCTGCCGCTGATCGCGGACGGCGGCCGCATCGTGAACCTGTCCTCCGGCCTGACCAGGACATCGTTTCCCGGCTACGCCGCCTATGCGGCGGTGAAGGGTGCGGTCGAGGTGCTCACCCGCTACATGGCGAAGGAGTGGGGTGAACGGGGGATCGCGGTCAACACCGTGGCACCGGGCGCGATCGAGACCGACTTCGGCGGCGGTGCCGTCCGCGACGACGCGGCCATCAACAAGCTCTTCGCGGAGATGACGGCTCTCGGCCGCGCCGGCCTGCCGGACGACATCGGGCCGATGATCGCGAACCTGCTGTCCGGGGACAACCGCTGGATCAACGCGCAGAGGATCGAGGTGTCCGGCGGCCAGGGCATCTGAGCGCGGTCGACCGACGCGCGGCCGATCCGCAGCATCGCCCCGATCACCGGGACGACCCCCGTTACCGACCCGGCGAGCCTCGCAACACTCGGCAGACTTGCGTTGGAAGGCCGACGCTTCGTCGGCCGGGATCCTTGTTCTGTCGCAGGTGTCGAAAGAGCGTGTGACGCCCCCCCCCCCGAAGCCTGCTGAGGCCCGCGACGCCCTTCCGGGGACGAACGGGAACTGGTGTGGGCGTCCGCTTTCGGCAGGAGCGGATGACCACCCTGGTGGCTCGGAACGGCCCAGTCGAGCCGATGGCCGGCCGCTGCGCCCCTCCCTCGCCTTTCGGCGGGCGGCGCGCTAGTTTCGGCGCGGATCAGGCAGCAAACCGGGAGCACGCCAGCATGACCGTCAAGGTCGCCATCAACGGGTTCGGCCGGATCGGCCGCAACATCCTGCGCGCCATCATCGAGTCGGGGCGCGACGACATCGAGGTCGTGAGCATCAACGACCTCGGCCCGGTCGAGACCAACGCCCACCTCCTGCGCTTCGACAGCGTGCACGGCCGCTTCCCCCACGAGGTGAAGGTCGAGGGCGACACGATCGACGTCGGCCGCGGGCCGATCCGGGTCACGGCCATCAAGGACCCGGCCCTGCTGCCGCACGGCGAGCTCGGCGTCGACATCGCCATGGAATGCACGGGGATCTTCACCGCCAAGGACAAGGCCGCGGCCCACCTCAAGGCGGGCGCCAAGCGCGTGCTGGTGTCGG
Organism: uncultured Lichenihabitans sp.; assembly: GCA_964242785.1. Taxonomy (GTDB): domain Bacteria; phylum Pseudomonadota; class Alphaproteobacteria; order Rhizobiales; family Beijerinckiaceae; genus Lichenihabitans. The sequence continues at coordinate 12,848 of CAXTBR010000107.1, forward strand.
CCCCCTCGGACGGCGCCGACCTCACGGTGGTGTACGGCGTGAACCACGACAAGCTGTCGTCCGACCACCTCGTCGTGTCGAACGGCTCCTGCACCACGAACTGCCTCGCGCCCGTCGCCAAGGTGCTCAACGACACGATCGGCATCGAGCACGGCTTCATGACGACGATCCACTCCTACACGGGCGACCAGCCCACGCTCGACACGATGCACAAGGACCTCTACCGGGCCCGCGCCGCGGCCCTCTCCTCCATCCCGACCTCGACGGGCGCCGCCAAGGCGATCGGCCTCGTGCTGCCGGAGCTGAAGGGCAAGCTCGACGGCTCGGCCATCCGGGTGCCGACGCCGAACGTGTCGCTGGTCGACCTCAAGGTGAAGGTGAAGCGCCCCACCACGGTGGACGAGATCAACGGCGCGATGCGGCGCGCGGCCTCGCAGGAGCTGAAGGGCGTGCTCGGCTTCACCGACCTGCCCAACGTGTCGTCGGACTTCAACCACGACCCCCATTCGTCGATCTTCCACACCGACCAGACCAAGGTGATCGACGGCGATTTCGTGCGCGTGATGTCCTGGTACGACAACGAATGGGGCTTCTCGAACCGCATGGCCGACACGGCGGTCGCGATGGC
>CAXTBR010000108.1:0-13463 GCA_964242785.1 uncultured Lichenihabitans sp.
GCCGGCACCGGCACGTCGGGCGGCACGAGCTCGTCGAGGATGCGGTCGCGCCGCATGTAGCCGTGGGCCAGCACGTAGTCGCCGATGGTCTGCGACTGGCGCAGCCCCCCGCAGTGCCCCACCATGAGCCAGCAGTGCGGGCGCAGCACGGCGAGGTGGTCCGTCACGGTCTTGGCGTTGGAGGGGCCGACGCCGATGTTGACCAGCGTCGTGCCGGAGGGCGCGCCCTTCGCGTCGCGCCCGACGAGGTGGTAGGCGGGCATCTGCGAGCGGTGCCAGGGCGAGGCCGCGATCACGGCCGCCGGGTCGGCGCCCTCCGCCTCGCCCCGCTCCACCACGACCCCGCCCGGCAGCACCAGCCGCTCGCAGCCGCCGTCGCCCCGCGCCAGGGCCGCGAGCCCGAAGCGGACGAACTGGTCGACGTAGCGGTGGTAGTTGGTCAACAGGATCCAGGGCTGGATATTGCGCCAGTCCGAGCCCGTGTAGTGGACGAGGCGGCGCAGCGAGAAGTCGATCCGCACGGCGTCGAACAGCGCCAGCGGGCGGGCCCCCTCCGGGTCCGAGGGTTCCCACAGCCCGTCGGCGATCTCGTCCCCCACGGCGGAGAGCAGCGGCACGGGGAAGTGGCGGGCGAGCTCGGACGGGGTGGCGCCGCCGCTCGCGAGGTCGGCGCCGGGCTCGACCACGTAGGGATAGGGGATCTCCTGGGCGCTCGATCCGACCTCGATGGCCACGCCGTAGTCGCGCAGCAGCGGCCCGAGCTGGTCGAGCAGGTAGGGGCGGAAATAGTCGGGCTGGGTCACCGTCGTGGTGTAGGTGCCCGGCCCCTGGAGCTTGGCGGTGGCGCGCTTCAGCCGCGGCACGGGGCCGTCCGGCGCGTAGGTGACGCGCAACTCGGGGTACCGGAACCGCATGCGGGTGCCCATGTCGGGCGGGGTGCCGTCGTCGAGGAAACGCTGCAGCGCCGTCCTCAGGGCCTGGGTGGCGCCGGCGTGGAGCTCGCCGAGGCGGTCCACCGCGGCCTCGGGCGAGGCCATCGTCTCGGTCGGTCTGAGCTCTTCGGTCTGCATCTCGTGTGTTCCGCCTGATCGGCCGGACCTTGGCATCACCGGAGGGGATGCGCAAAGCGGCGAGGGCTCGCGAGCGTTGACGTGCGACGGCGGCGACACCATGTCGGCGTGAAGACGGACATCATGGCCATCGCGGCGCACGAGGATCGGGAGGAGGCCGACGATATCGCCGTCTTCGACGGCCGCATGGCCGAACTGGAGGCCGGCGCCGACGCGCGCCTGCCGGACGCGGTGGCGAAATCCATGCTCGACGGCGATAGATTTTTCGCGGCCCTGCGGCGATGGCGCGGCCTGACGCCCGATGCGGTGTCGGTCAGCGCCGGCCTCACCCGAGACCGCTTCGACGATATCGAATCCGGTCGGTGCGAAGGGCGGCCCGACGAGATGAGATCCCTCGCGCAGGCTCTGGCGATCGATCCGGCTTGGCTCGCCTGACGAAGGGTCGAGCCGTCACCCGCCCACCTCCACCACCTCGCTGCGCCTGATCCCGATCGCCGCCGCCAGGGCGGCGAGCCGGTCGGCCACGACCTCGCTGTCGGGCACGCGGGCGGCGCGGCCCACCTCCAGGGTGGCGCAGTCCGTGCCGATCCTCAGGCGCGAGCCCTCCAGCAGTTCCGGCACGCCGGCCGACAGGCGGTACGCGAGGGTGAGGGCGCGGCCGAGGATGGTGGCGCGGCGCCGGGTCGGGCGCGACAGCAGCTCCACCGCGGGGCTCAGCGCGGGGTCGTCGGGCTTGCCGCCGTAGCGGGCGTGGACCGCGGCCGCGAGGAAGGCCCGCTCCGGGTGCTCGATGCCGATGAAGGGGAACTGCAGCAGGCGCCGGAACATCTCGCCGGCCCGCAGGTCCGGGTGGTCGCGCCATCCCATGTCGGACAGCGCGCAGGCCGCGATCCTGAGCCGCGCCTCGGCGGCCGACTCGCCGGGGAACAGTCCGGCCGTCCAGGGCACCAGGGCGGCGGCGAAGCGCGGCACGCGGGAGGCCGGCAGGCCGATCAGCGCCGCGCCCTCGATCAGGGGATCGCGGTAGCGCTCGGCCTCGGGGAGCTGGGCGTAGAGCCAGCCCTCGCGCAGGCCGAGCGCCGAGAACACCACCTTCTCGGGCCCCAGGCGCTTCAGCGTGCGGTCGAGCACCAGGGCGGCGGCCGGCAGGGTGCGGGCGCGGCGCGCCGGGACGCCCGCCGGGGCGGCGCCCGGCCGGGCGGCGGCGGCGGGCCGCCACAGCGATTTGGCGAAGGCCCGGATCGTCGCCGTGTCGACCGTGTGGCCGTGCACCACCGGCACCGGCGCCCCGATGGCCGCCATATGGGCCTTGGCGATGGCGCGCCAGCCGCCGCCCACGGGATAGAATACCGGCCGGGTCAGGGCCGGGGGCAGGCCGTCCGCCAGCAGCGCGTCGACCGCGCGCCGGGCGGCCTCCGGCCCCTTCTCCAGCATCGCCTCGACCGGCAGGGCGCCGAGCGGCAGCGACACCCAGCGTTCGCCGACGCGGTCGTCGAGGGCTTCGGCCACCTCCAGGCTGCCCCCGCCCATGTCGCCCACGAGGCCGACGGGGCGGAAGAAGCCCGAGATGACGCCGAGCGCCGCGTGGCGCGCCTCCTCGGCGCCGCTGAGGATGCGGATGTCGAGGCCGCTCTCGGCCGTGATGGCGTCGCGCAGCGCGGCGCCGTTCGAGGCCCGGCGCATGGCCTCGGTCGCGGTGGCGTCGATGCGCTCCACCCCCATGGCGTCCGCGATGGCGCGGAAGCGCCGCACGGCCTCGACGGTGCGGCGGAAGTTGTCGGGCTGGATGGCGCCGGTCTGGGCCAGGCCCTCGCCGAGCCGGCACAGGCTCTTCTCGTTGAAGCGCGGCAGCGGCGCCCGCCCCAGGCGCTCGTAGACCACGAGCCGCACCGAGTTCGAGCCGATGTCGACGATGGCGTAGGGGCCGCCCGTCCCCGCCCCGCCCGCGTCGAGGGCGAGCGGGCGGGCGATCCCGCCGTCCGGTGTGGTGTCGCGCGCGTCCAAATGGGCCTCCCGCGGTGCTGTCCTGAGGGGAATGCGCGCGGCGCCCGGCGGATCCGCGGCGTGCCGTGGGATCTGCGGGATCGGCACGGCTCCGGGTCACCACGAGCCACGGGCGGCGCCCCTGTTCAGGCGCCGGCCTTCGGCGTCGTCGAGGAAAGGCATGTCTGGTTTCCAGAGGGCTCGCCCTTTGGCGGTCAGGACGGAGCCCTGAAAAGACCTCTGGCCCTGCCTGCCTGTCTCAGATCGTTCTGTTCAAAGTCTTCAGGGCTCTGCCCTGAAACCCGCAAAAGGCCGGGGGCCTTTTGAAACCAGACCATAGTCTGAGCCACGCGAGCGTCAGCTCTTCGCGGCCGCGGTCGCCACCCCGGCGGCGATCAGCGCCCCGCCGCCGGCCCGCTTCGACCAGAGCGCGGCGCCCGGCCTGCGCAGCAGCCGCGCCGCCCGTGCGGCCAGCAGGGCATAGAGCGTGTCGGTCCCGCCCACGACGAGGCAGAAGGTGGCGATCAGCAGCACGGCCTGCGGGGCGTAGCCGGCCTCGGGGCCGATGAACTGCGGCACGAAGGCCACGAAGAACACGATCGTCTTCGGGTGGAAGGTCCCGACCGCGACGTTCCCCAGGAAGGCCGCGCGGGCGCCGACGCCCACGGCCGGCGCGCCGAAGCCGGCGGCGGTCCCCCGGCTCCGCGCGACCGTCGCGACGCCGAGGCCGATCAGGTAGAGTGCGCCCGCCCATTTCACGGCCGAGAAGGCCAGCGCCGAGGCCGCCAGCAGCGCGCCGACGCCCAGCAGCGACAGCGTCATGGCGACGGCGTTGCCCACCATCATCCCGGCCACCGAGGCCAGTGCCACCCGCCGCCCCGCGCCCACCGCGTAGCCCACGATGCTCATCACCCCCGGCCCCGGCACGAGCCCCAGCAGCGCGGAGGCGAGCGCGAAGGCGATCCATCTGTGCCAGTCCATCCCGCCGTCTCCCCTGTGCTGCGCCGGCGGCTCCCGGAAGGCTTCACGGCGCGCGCCCGTGAACCCTACAATCCACCACGGGTCGCGGAAAGGCCGTGGCCGCGCCGGGCGGGGACGGCCGGGCGCCGGCCCGATCCCACCCGCGGGAGACATGAAACGTGGCCATGGCGCCGGCGCTGTTCGGCGAGGCCCTCTCCAAGATGGACGGCCGGAACCAGCGCTGGATGCCGGCCTTCTATCGCGCCCTCGGGCTGCAGGTGATCGTCGCGGCCCCGATGGAGAAGGCCGCCATCATGGAATGCATGGACACGATCGTCGAGGTCCACCGGATCGGCGAGCGATCGGTCACGCATGCGGTGGACTACAAGGCGAAGGCCCGCGAGGCGCTCCGCGCGATCAACCCCGAGCACATGAGCGACGCCGATGGGATCGCGTGCTGGACGGGATGGCTCCTCAATAGTGCGGCGGCGGCCGGTCGGGCTCGCCCGGCAGGCGGCGCTCCGCCTCGGCGAGGCGGTCGAGGATCTGCCCCACCTGCCGCCGCAGCGCCTCGATCGTGCTCCACTGCGCCGTCGCGGCGGCGTCGAGGTCCTCGATCACCCGCTCCTGTTCGGCGAGGCGCATCTCCAGCCGGTCGATGCGGTCGGTGTCGGAACTCATGGCGGTGCTGTCCTGGCGGATCGGGGGGCGCCCGAGGGCTGTAGCGGCCGAACGGACGGCCATGCAACCTCGCCGGCGAGCCCCACCGCGGCCACGCCGGCCCCCCATCGCGCGAGCGGGACCGCGAGCGCGCCAGAACGATGACCGGACCTTGTGGCCCATCGGGATCACCCCCCGCTGAGCGTCACTATGGATCCGGTCGCCCTGCGGGCCGGGAGTGGCCAGGGTCGGCGCGGACCTTGTATGCTGCTCCCGCGCGCCCCGCGGGCCCCGAGCCTGCGGCCGAGGCGCGCGCCCTTCCTCACGCGGGAGCCCCGGCCATGACGCTTCTGAGCAGCACCTACGGCAAGGGCCGCGTCCGCGTGATGCGGGTGGCGGGCGAGGGTGAGCACCGCGAGGTGCGCGAACTCGAGGTCCGCGCCATGCTGACGGGCGACATCGGCCGTGCCTTCACGGCGGCCGACAACTCCACCTCCGTGTCGACCGACACGGTCAAGAACGTCGTCAACATCGTGGCGCGCGAGAACCTGCGGGCCGGGCCGGAGCTCTTCTGCCGCGCCGTGGCGGAGCGCCTGCTCGACCGCTATCCCGGCATGGCGACCGCCACCGTGTCGGCCCGCGAGACCCGCTGGAATCGCCTCACGGTCGACGGGGTCCCCCACCCCCACGGCTTCACGCGCGACGGCAACGGCTTCGGCACGGCCGAGGTGGCGATGGACCGCGCGGGCGCGCGCGTGTCGTCGGGCGTGTCGGGCTTCACCGTTCTCAAGGCCACGGCCTCGGGCTGGGCCGGCTACGTCAAGGACCCCTACACCACGATCCCCGAGACCCGCGACCGCATCGCCGCCACCGCCATGGAGGCGACCTGGCGCTGGGCGCGCGACCCGGAGGACTTCGCGGCCGCCAACGCCCGCGCGCTCGACGCGATGATGCGGGTCTTCGCCACCACCTATTCCCACAGCGTGCAGGACAGCCTCTACCGCATGGGCACGGCGGCCCTGGAGGCGGTGCCGGAGCTCGACACGGTCGGCCTCGCCTGCCCCAACAAGCACTACCTGCCGGTCAACCTCGCGCCCTTCGGCCTCGACAACCCGAACGCCGTCTTCGTGGCGACCGACGAGCCCCACGGCCAGATCGAGTGCACGGTCGGGCGGTGAGAGGGCGGCCTCACCCCTTGACGGCGCCGGCCGTGAGGCCCTGCACGAGGTAGCGCTGGATCGCGAAGAACAGCGCGCAGACGGGGATCAGGGCCAGGACGCCGGCCGCCATCATCTGCCCGAAGTCGACCGAGAACTTGGACACGAAGGCCAGGAGCCCCACCGGGAAGGTGCTGGCCCCCGTCGACGAGTTCAGCATCAGGGCGAAGAGCAGCTCGCTCCAGGCGGCCGTGAAGACGAAGCCCAGCGTCGCGGCGAGTCCCGGCAGCGTGAGGGGCAGCACCACGAGCCGCAGCGCCTGGAAGCGCGTGGCGCCGTCGATCATGGCGGCCTCCTCCAGGTCCTTCGGGATGCCGTCGAAGAAGGACTGCATCAGGAAGCTCGCGAAGGGCACGTTGAAGGCCGTGTAGACGACGATGAGCCCCGTCAGGCTGTCGGTCAGCCCGAGGGGCGACAGCAGCCGGAAGATCGGCGCCACGATCATCACGAGCGGGAACATCTGGCTCACCAGCATCAGCCCGACGATCCACACCTTGCCGCGGAAGGCGAAGCGCGAGAAGCCGTAGCCCGCGCCGGACGCCACCAGCGTCGAGAGCGCGGCCGTCGCGCCCGACACGACCACGCTGTTGCGGAAGAACAGCGGGAACTGGGTGTGGCCGATCACCGAGGCGTAGTGGTCGAGCGTCACCCGCGACGGCCAGAGCCGCACGCCCTCGCGGTAGAGGAGGTCGTTCGGGGTGAGCGACACTTTGAGGAGCCAGAACAGCGGGAAGAGCGCGAAGAGGAGGAAGCAGCCGAGCAGCGCGCGGTGCGCCACCCGGAACAGCCGGCGCCGGACGAGGGGGCGCCGCACCGTCACCGCCGCGCCATGAGGGTCTGGCGCAGCGCCACCAGCAGGGCGGCATAGGCCAGCAGCAGCACGAGCAGCACCGCCGCGACCGCCGAGGCGTAGCCGAAGTCGAGCCGCCCGAAGGCCTGCGTGAAGATGTAGCTCGACAGGATCTGGGTCGAATCCGCCGGGCCGCCCTTGGTCATCACCACGATGAGGTCGGCGAAATTGGCGATCCACACCGTGCGCAGCATCACCGTGATGGCGATGGTGGGGGCCAGGAACGGCAGGGTGATGCTGCGGAACCGCTGCACCGGGCCGGCGCCGTCCATGGCGGCCGCCTCGTAGAGGTCGGCCGGGATGGACTGCAGCGCCGCCAGCAGCGTGATGGCGAAGAACGGCACGCCCCACCACACGTTGGCCACCACCGGCCCCCAGATGGCGTGGTCGGGGCTCGACAGGAGGTTGTCGGGCGTCGCCATCAGGCCGAGCGACACGAACCAGTGCGGCAGCGGCCCCACCACGGGGTTGAACAGCCACGCCCAGTTCAGGCCGGACAGGAAGGACGGCACCGCCCAGGGCAGGAACACCAGCGCCTGCACGAAGCCGCGGCCGGGGAACGGCACGTCCAGCAGCAGCGCCAGGACGAGGCCCAGGCCGAACTGCAGCACCAGCGAGGACGCCGTCCAGGTGACGGTGTTGCGCAGGGCGTTCCAGAAGCTGGCGTCGGCCGCGAGCTGCCGGAAGTTGTCGAGGCCCACGAAGCCGCCGCTGTCGGGGTCGAGCAGCGTGAGGTCGCGGAACGCGTAGGACAGCCCCACGGCCAGCGGCACCAGCATGATGACCGCGATGAGGAACACCGAGGGCAGGGTGTAGAGGTAGGGTTCCACCGCCAGGGCGAAGCGGCGCCGGGCCGAGCGGCGCGGCACGGCCCGCCCGGTCGACGCCGCGGCCGTCACCGCGGGCTCTGGGGACGGGGGGAGAGACGGCAGGGAGCACTCCACGTTCCGCTCATCCCCGCGCAGGCGGGGATGAGCGGCAGGGGATGGCGATCGTCCGGCGACCGTGTCACGGCTTGCTCATCGCCTTCTGCTTGTCCTTGGTCAGCACGGCCGCCCACTGCCGGTTCATGTCCTCGGGCGTGATCTGGCCGAGCAGCGCCTGCTGGCTCGTCTTGACCGCGATGGCATCGGCGAAATAGGCGAAGCCCGGCACGTAGGTCGGCATGACGAGCGGCACCACGTCCTTGTCGCCCAGCTCGTCGAACCAGCCCTTGAACTGCTCGCCCTTGTAGAAGGGATCCTGCTCGGCGGCCTTGTAGATCGGCAGGGCGCCGGTGCGCTTGTTCCAGGCGATGTTGCCCTCCGGCCCGTCGAGGGTGGCGATCAGCTCCCAGCCGAGGTCCTTGTGCTGGCTGCTGGCGAACAGGGACCAGCCCGCGTAGCCGAGCGTCGGATAGGCGCGGCCGGACGGCCCCTTGGGCATGGAGGTGACGCCGAACTCGTCGGGCTTCATCCGCTCGGCGATGGCGATCAGCGCGTCCGGATCCTGGTCGAGCATGGCGCAGGTGCCGGAATAGAAGCCCGCCACGATCTCGTTGAAGCCCCAGTTGACGCTGTCCTTCGGGGCCGCGCCACTTTTGTAGAGGTCGACCAGCATCTGCGACCCCTTCACCCAGCCGGGCTCGCCCAGGGTGGAGGTGCCGTCCTCCTTGAAGAACACGTCCGATCCGGCCGCGGTGGCGCCGAACATCATCCAGCCATTGAGGCCGCCCGGGCCGCCACGCAGGCAGTAGCCCGACTTGCCGGGCAGGGCCGAGACCGCCTTGGCGGCGGCCGTGAACTCGTCCATCGTCCTCGGCGGCGCGGCGATGCCGGCCTGCTTGAACAGCGCCTTGTTGTAGAACAGCGCCCGCAGGTAGAAGCCGTAGGGCAGCATGTAGGCGGTCTTGTCGACGTAGCGGCCCATCTCCAGGGCGCGGTCGTTCAGCCCGGCGGTGTGGTCCCACTTGCCGAGGTAGGGTTCGAGGTTTTCGAGCCGCTTGCCGTTCGCGTAGAGCGAGAGCCAGCGGTCCGGCATCTCCACCACGTCGGGCGTGTCGCCCGCCGACACCATGGTGGCGAACTTCTCGAAGGCCGAGCCCCAGGCCAGCGAGGTGATCTCGACGTGCACCCCCGGGTGGCCCTTCTCGAAGCCGTCCACGATGGTGCGCAGCGTCTCGGTCCGCTCGGGGCTGGTGATGACCTCGACGAGCTTCAGGGTCGTGTCGGCGCGCGCGGGGGCGCCGAGCAGCAGCAGGCAGGCCGCGGCACTCAGCAGCAGGTGTCTCGACATCGTCTCGGTCCTCCGGTCAAAGTTTCGGCGGCGTTCCGCCACACTGGATCATCCGCGGCGTGCCGCCGCCAGACCTCGCGCGATGTCGGCCCAGAGCGCCTCGGTGCCTTCGAGCCCGACGTGGAGGCGGACCATCCGCTCGTTCACGCCGAAGTCGACCGCGGAGTTCGGCCCCGCCGCCTGGACGCGCGTCACCAGGGCCGGGACCACGAGGCTCTCGTGACCGCCCCAGCTCACGCCGAGCTTGAACAGGGCGAGCGCGTCGCAGAAGGCCGGGATGTCGATGCCCTCGTCGAACACGAAGGAGAAGAGCCCACTGGTGCCGAGGAGGCCGGGCGGCAGCGGGCCCGCCAGCGCCGGATGGTGCACCGAGACCACGCGGGGCTCCTCGGCGAGGCGGCGCGCCAGCGCCAGGGCCGAGGCCTCGTGCGCCCGGAGCCGGGCCGGCAGCGTCCTCAGCCCGCGCAGCAGCAGCCAGGCCTCGAAGGGCGCGAGCTTGGCCCCGATGTAGGGGCAGATCGTGCGGCGGATGTGGCCCACGAGCGCGGCCCGCCCCGCCACGGCGCCCGCCACGACGTCGGAATGGCCGCCGATGTATTTCGACGCCGAGTGGACCACGAGGTCGACGCCGAGCGACAGCGGCCGCTGGAAGACCGGCGTGGCCCAGGAATTGTCGATCAGGCTCATCACGCCGTGGCGCCGGGCGATCCCGGCCAGGGCGCCGACGTCGTGGGCCTCCATGGTCCAGCTCGTCGGGCTCTCCAGGTAGAGCAGCCTCGCGCCGGGGAGCGCCGCCGCGACGGCCGCGTGGTCCGCGCCGTCGACGTAGTCGACCGAGACGCCGAGCTTCCGCAGCAGGGTCTCGAACAGCCGGTAGGCGTCGGGATAGACGTGGCGCAGGCAGACGATCCGGTCGCCCGGCGCCACGAAGGCCAGCACCGCGCCCGAGATGGCCGCCATCCCGCTCGGGAAGCCGATGGCGTCCTCCGCCCCCTCCAGGGCCGCGAGCTTCGCCTCGAACAGCGTGACGGTGGGGTTGGTGGTGCGGGAATAGACGTCGCGGCTGCGCCCGCCCGCGTAGGTCTCCACCATGTCGGCGGTGGTCGCGAAGGTGAAGAGCGAGGTCTGCACGATGGGCGGCACCACGGCCTCGAAGGCGTGGGGGCCGTCGTGCGCGACGATGCGCTCGGCCTCGGCGAAGCGGTCGGGGGGCGCGCTCATGCCGACATGGCCTCGATGTCCTCCTCGACGACCGCCAGGATGGCATAGGTCCTGTCGCGCGCCCGGGCGGCGTCGCCGCGGCGGATGGCGTCGAAGAGTTCGCGGTGGAACGGGAAGGAGCGGCGGGCGAAGTCCGGCCGGTCGAAGGGCTTGTCGAAGAAGTGCTCGAAGGCTTCGCGGATCTGCTCCAGCAACTGCCGGAACAGGGGGTTGTGGGTCGCGTCGTAGACCGAGAGGTGGAAGGCGAGGTCCTCGCGGCCGGCCGTGCCCTTCTCCAGGTGGACCGCCTCCATGGCGTCGAGCCGGGCCTCCATGGTGGCGAGGTCGGCGGCCTCGGCCCGCCCGGCCGCGACGGCGCTGGCCTCGACCTCCAGCCCGCGCCGCACCGCCAGGGTCTGGAGGAGGCGGTCGCGCAGCGGCCCCGCGTCGATCGTGAGGGGCACGTGGATCGTATCGGCGGAGAGCGGGCGGAGCAGGAAGGTGCCGCTGCCCGCCCGCGATTCCACGACGCCGCGCGCCTGGAACTGCCGCATCGCCTCCCGCACGGTGGACCGGCCGACCGCGAGGGAGCGCATCAGCGCGCGCTCGGTCGGCAGCCTGTCGCCGGGCTTGAGGTCGGCGCCCGCGATGAACTGCGCCAGCGCGCGCGACACGGCGGTGGTGCGGTCGGCCGCGGGCAGGGGGGCGAGCCCGGCCGCGCCCTTCACGGGCGTCGGATCGCTGGCGGGGGTGCGACGGGCATCGGCGGACCTGCAGGGCGAGCGGAATTGGTCTGACGTCCTAGCTTTGCCGAGACCGGGCGAGGGGTCAAGTCCGGCGGCTCGGCCGCATGCGGAGGGATCGGTCGCCGATGGCACGCGCGGGTCGTCACGCCACGGCGGCGCTCGCGAGGTCCGTCGTCCCTTCCGCGGGCGCGTCGCCCCCGAGGGGACCCTCAGTGGGCGGCGCCGGTCTCCGCGGCGGCGTCGACTGCGGAGGCGGAGGCGCCGAACAGGCGGCCCCGCTCGGCCAGGAGCACCATGCCGAGCGCCAGAAGCCCGTAGACCATGAAGCCCACGGCGAGCGGCACCGTGGTGCCGTCGAAATGCTGCCCCACGGCGAAGCCCAGCAGCGCCCCGCCCAAGGTCGTGACGAAGCCCTGCACGGACGAGGCCGTGCCGGCCACGTGGCCCAGGGGCTCCATGGCGAGCGAGCTGAAGTTCGACACCACGAGGCCGAAGCAGAACATCACGCCGGCCTGCAGCACGGCGAAGCTCACCAGCGTCTCGTGGCCGGTCACCGCCACGCCCGCGTGCAGCGCCGAGATGGCGATGAAGCCGCAGAGCGCCATGTGGGACACGCGGCGCGGCCCGAGCCGCCCGACGATGCGGGCGTTGAGGAAGGACGACAGGGCCATGAAGCCCGCGATGAGGGCGAAGACCGAGGTGAAGAGCTGCGGCGCCGCGAGCGTGTCGGCGAAGACCTGCTGGGCCGAGTTGATGAAGCCGAACAGCGCCCCCAGCACCAGGGTCATGGCCAGCATGTAGCCGACCGCGATCCGGTTCGTCAGCGTCAGCCGGAAGGCCGCCGCGACCCGCCCCGGCGCGAAGGGCAGCCGGTCGGCGGGGTGGAGCGTCTCGGGCAGGCGCAGCGCCGTCCACAGCAGCACGGCGCCGCCGAAGAGGCCCAGGCCCCCGAACACCCAGCGCCACGGCCCGAACATCATGATGATCTGGCCGATCGAGGGCGCCAGGATCGGCACCGCGAGGAACACGATGAAGGCGAGCGACATCACCCGCGCCATGTCGCGCCCGCTGTAGCAGTCCCGCACCACCGACACGGCCAGGACGCGCGTCGCCGCCGCCCCCACGCCCATCAGGGCGCGGGCGATCAGCAGGATCGTGAACGAGGTCGAGAAGGCCGCGCCCGCGCTGAACAGCACGTAGGCCGCCATGCCGGCCATGAGCACGGGCTTGCGGCCGAAGCGGTCCGCCAGGGGGCCGTAGACGATCTGCGCGCCGCCGAAGCCCAGGAGGTAGGCCGTGACGATCCACTGCCGCCGGTTCTCGTCCTCCACGCCCAGGCTGCGGCCGATGGCCGGCAGGGCCGGGAGCATAGAGTCGATCGCCAGCGCGTTCACGGCCATCAGGGCGGCGATGAGGGCGACGAACTGCTTGAACCCCATGCCGGGCTTCGCGGGTGAATAGGCTGCGGCGAGCGCCGTCATGCGGAAAACCTTCGGTTGCAGGGGACGTCCGCCGCGCCGGCGGGACGGACGCGGTCCCAACGCCGTCGTTCGACATTTGTCGCAGCGGCGCACGATCTGCGGCTATGTCGGCGCGGGGTGAGACGTTTTCACGGCGGTGGCCCCGTCTTTCGTGCAAGTCTCCTCTGCGTCGGGCACGGGGCTTCGAGATTGCATCGGTGCAAGCTGGGTTTCAAAAAGCCCTCGGCCTTTTGCGGGTTTCAGGGCAGAGCCCTGATACTCAAGGTTGAAATTCTGCGATCAGGGCTCCGACCCACAAGCGCTGAGATCACAGCAGAACCTCAGATTTCCCCCACCCTCCCTCATCCTGAGCAGGCCCGAAGGGCCGTGTCGAAGGACGACACGGGCGCTCCGCGCCCTGCTCCAGGATCAGGGAGGACGGGGTAGTTTCCGGTCTCGATGAGGGCCTATGGGGCATCACCCCTGCCTCGACGGGCGGGAGGGATCGGGCCCGGCGAGCGAGCCCGACGTCATGGCGCCGCCGCGGCCCTGCGGGATGTGCGCTGGCCAACCGTCGAGGGCCGTCATAGTCTTCGGGCCATAGCGATCAGGGAGGGTCGGCATGTCTCACGCCTTGCAGTTCTACATCGACGGCGCCTGGGTGGATCCGGTGGTGCCCAACAGGCTCGCGGTGATCGACCCGTCGAACGAGGACGCCTTCGCCGAGATCTCGCTCGGGGCGCAGGCCGACGTCGACCGCGCGGTCGCGGCCGCGAAGCGCGCGTTCCAGACCTTCGGCTTCACGTCGCCGGCCGAGCGCCTCGCCCTGCTGCGCCGGATCATCGCGGCCTACAAGGAGCGCATGGGCGACCTCGCCGTCGCTGTGTCGCGCGAGATGGGGGCGCCGCGGCCCTTCGCGCTCTCGAACCAGGTCGGCATCGGCCTCGCCCACCTCCAGAAGATCGCCGAGGTGCTGGAGACCTTCGCGTTCGAGGAGCGCAAGGGCACGTCGCTCGTCGTCAAGGAGCCGGTCGGCGTCGTCG
>CAXTBR010000109.1:0-13332 GCA_964242785.1 uncultured Lichenihabitans sp.
CGACCTTGAGGCCGCCGCGCAGCTTGTTGACCACCAGGGTCGCCAGGGCCTCGCCTTCCACGTCCTCGGCCACGATGACCAGCGGCTTGCCGGTCTGCACCACGGCCTCGAGCACGGGCAGCATGGCCTGGAGCGACGAGAGCTTCTTCTCGTGGATGAGGATGTAGGGCTCGTCGAGCTCCGCCACCATCTTCTCGGCGTTGGTGATGAAGTAGGGGCTGAGGTAGCCGCGGTCGAACTGCATGCCCTCGACGACGTCGAGCTCGGTCTCGGAGGTCTTGGCCTCCTCCACCGTGATGACGCCCTCGTTGCCGACCTTCTGCATCGCCTGGGCGATCATGTCGCCGATCGACTTGTCGCCGTTGGACGAGATGGTGCCGACCTGGGCGACCTCGTCCGAGGAAGCGATCTTCTTGGCGCGGGCCTTGATGTCCTTGATGGCCGCCTCGACCGCGAGGTCGACGCCGCGCTTGAGGTCCATCGGGTTGATGCCGGCCGCGACATACTTCGCGCCCTCGCGGACGATGGCCTGGGCCAGGACGGTCGCGGTGGTGGTGCCGTCGCCGGCCTTGTCGTTGGTCTTCGAGGCCACTTCGCGCACCATCTGGGCGCCCATGTTCTCGAACTTGTCCTCGAGCTCGATCTCCTTGGCGACGGTGACGCCGTCCTTGGTGATGCGCGGCGCGCCGAAGGACTTGTCGATCACGACGTTGCGGCCCTTGGGGCCCAGCGTCACCTTGACGGCGTCGGCGAGGATGTCGACGCCGCGCAGCATCTTGTTGCGGGCATCGGAGGAGAAACGTACTTCCTTGGCAGCCATGGGCTTGAACTCCTGGAATGGGGAAAGGGGCGGAGGGGCGAGCTAGCGCGCTTCGGCCGTTGCCGGTTCGCGCATCGAAGAGGTGCTCAGCCCACCACGCCCATGATGTCGCTCTCCTTCATGATGAGGAGATCCTGGCCGTCGATCTTGACCTCGGTGCCCGACCACTTGCCGAACAGCACCTTGTCGCCGGCCTTCACGTCGAGCGGGGTGAGCTTGCCGCTCTCGTCGCGGCCGCCGGGACCGACCGCGATGATCTCGCCCTCCTGGGGCTTCTCCTTCGCGGTGTCCGGGATGATGATGCCGCCCTTGGTCTTCTCTTCGCCCTCGAGACGCTTGACGACCACGCGGTCGTGGAGGGGACGGAAATTCATGGGAACCTTCCTGTTCATGAGTTCGGGCCGCCGTGCTATACGGCCGCCATCCGCAGAACCTGTGTTCGGCGCGACTGTTGGCACTCCCCTGTGGAGAGTGCCAAGCGCGACGGTGACCTAAGCCGGGCCGTCCCGGCTGTCAAGGTGGAGACGCCGCGCCGCGCACAGGTCCGAGGCTCGCCGGCACCGTCCGGAACACCCGTCGGCCGCGGGGTTGGCCGGGCCGCGAAAGCTGCTATAGGCCCGTCCCCAGACTCGGAAGCTCCGCCTTGTTCCATCTCCGCCGGCGCGCGCGAAGCGGCGCGCCATGCTGAAGCGCTCCGACCGCCGTGGCTCCCGCCGGCTGCGCTGGCCGCGCTACTCGGTCAGCCGGATCAGCCTCGGGCTCGGCGGCTGCGGGCTCGTCTTCATCCTCGGCACCGCGGGGCTGATCGCCTGGCGCGAGCGCGAGGTCGCCTACCGCGAGGCGCGCGTCAGCGCGCGCGGCACGGCCTTCTCGCTCGCCGACCACGCGGCGCGGCTGTTCGAGGTCGCGGATCTGGCGCTGCGCAACACGGCGCTGGCGCTCGGCGACCGGGGTTGGGACGAGGCCGAGGCGTCGCGGCCGCTCTGGGACGAGATGCGGCTCACCGCGGACGTGCTGCCCTACGTCGGCGACCTCTGGCTGAACGACGCGACGGGGCGGCTGCGCCTGTCCACGCCGGCCTTCCCGACCCCGCCCTCGAACGCCTCCGACCGGCCGGTCTTCGCGGCGGTGCGGGACGGCGCCGCCGATCTCCAGATCGGCGATCCGATCCTCGGGCGGGTGACGAACAGGCCGACCTTCCTGATCGCGCTGCGCCTCGGAGATGGGGCCTTCCGCGGCATGGTGTCGGCCACGGCCGACCTCGGCTACTTCACCGACTACTGGCACAGGCTCGACCTGCCCGACGGCGAGGAGGTGTCGCTTCTGCGGCCGCCGAGCGGGCGCGTGCTGGTCCGCTTCCCGGAACCGGGCACGCCGGACGAGCCGGGCGACGCCGCCCTGAGCCAGGCCGTCGCGGCGGATCCGTCGGCGGGGCGCTACGAGCCCGCGGAGGGCCGGACCGGCTACTACCATCAGGTGGGGAACCTGCCGCTCTACGTGGCGGTGTCGTTCCGCCACGGCGTGATCGAGCGCGCCTGGCGCGACTGGCTCTGGGCCAGCCTGCCGATCCCCGCCGCCATCATCCTGGCGCTGGCCGCCATCATGGCGCTGGCCCGGCGGCAGAGCCGGGTCGAGGCGCTGGCGAGCCGCGACGTCAACCGGGCGAGGGCCGCGCTGGCGGCCGCCAACGAGCGGCTCGAACAGCGCGTGGCGGAGCGCACGGCCGACCTCCAGGACAGCAACGCCGAGATCCAGCGCTTCGCCTATATCGTCAGCCACGACCTCCGGGCGCCGCTCGTCAACATCATGGGGTTCACGTCGGAGCTGCAGCGGCTGCGCTCCGCCCTCTTCCCCGACGCCGGCGAGACGGGGCAGGGCACGCCCCCGGACGCCGCGCTGCGCGAGGACTTCGACGAGGCGCTCGGCTTCATCGCATCCTCCATCGACAAGATGGACCGGCTCATCAAGGCCATCCTGCTCCTGGCCCGCCAGGGCACGCGCGTGTTCGAGCCCGAACCGGTCGACACCGGGGCGCTGATGCGCTCCATCGCGGACGGCGTCGCCCACCGCGCGCAGGCCTGCGGCGCCGAGATCGCCATCGAGCCCCTGCCCCAAATCGTCATCGACCGCATCGCGGCCGAGCAGGTCTTCTCCAACCTCGTCGACAACGCCGTCAAATACCTGCGCCCGGGCGTGCCGGGCCGGATCGCGGTGTCGGCCACGGTGGCGGGGAACCGGGCTGCGTTCCGCGTCGCCGACAACGGCCGCGGCATCGCCCCGTCCGACCACGGCCGCGTCTTCGAGCTGTTCCGCCGCTCCGGCGCGCAGGACCGGCCCGGCGACGGCATCGGGCTCGCCCACGTGAGGACCCTGGTGCGCCAGCTCGGCGGCACCATCTCGCTCGAATCGACGCTGGGCCAGGGCACCACCTTCACGGTGGTGCTGCCCCTGGCCCCCCACGGAGCCGCGCCATGATGGCCCAGACCCAAGCCGTCACCATCGTGATGATCGAGGACGACGACGGCCACGCCCGGCTCATCGAGAAGAACATCCGCCGCGCCGGGGTGTCGAACCCGATCGTCCACCTGCGCGACGGCACGGGGGCCCTCGACTTCCTGTTCGGGCCGGGCGACGCGGCGCGGGCCGACCACCTGCCCTTCATGATCCTGCTCGACCTCAACCTGCCCGACATGAGCGGCGTCGACATCCTGAGGCGGGTCAAGGCCGACGGGCACCTTCGCCGCACCCCCGTGATCGTCCTGACCACCACGGACGACAAGGCCGAGATCGAGCGCTGCTACGACCTGGGCTGCAATGTTTACATCACGAAACCCCTGATCTATCAAAGATTCACCGAAGCGATCCGCCAGTTGGGGCTGTTCCTGTCCGTGATCCAGATCCCCGAGCAGGTTTGACCGTGAGGACGCCCGACGAGATGCGCGCCGCGGGCACGACGCCCGGCGGCGCGACGGCCGGCCGGGCCGGGGACCGGCCCGGCTCCGGCACCCCGACGGGCCATCGGCTGCTCTACATCGACGACGATGCCGGCCTGTGCCGCTTCGTGCAGCGCCAGTTGGGGCGGCTCGGCCACACGGTCGAGGTGACGACCGACAGCGAGGCCGGCCTCGCGCGGGCGGCGGCGGGCGGCTTCGACGCCGTGGCGCTCGACCACTACATGCCGGGCCGCGACGGGCTCGACGTGCTGGACGCCATCCGTGCCCTCCCCGACCCGCCGCCCGTCATCTTCGTCACCGGCACCAGCGAGAGCCGCATCGCGGTCTCGGCTCTCAAGGCCGGCGCCACCGACTACGTCGTGAAGGACGTGGGCGGCGAGTTCGTCGAACTGCTGGAGGCCGCCCTGCGCTCCGCCGTGGCGGGCGTCACGCTGCGGCGCGAGAAGGAGGCGGCCGACCGCGCCGTGGTCGAGGCGCGCGACCGCTTCGAGGCGCTGGCGGCCGAGCGGCAGGTGCTGATGCGCGAGGTCAACCACCGCGTCGGCAACAGCCTGCAGCTCGTGGCGGCCTTCCTGCATCTCCAGGCCAACGGCTCGGCCTCGCCCGAGACCAAGGAAGCGCTGAACGAGGCCAACCGCCGCGTGCTGGCCATCGCCCAGGTCCACCGCCGGCTCTACACCTCGGACACGGTGAACACGGTGGCGCTCGACAGCTACCTGTCGGCCCTGATCGACGACATCAGCGAGTCGAGCGATGCCGAGGCCGCCCCGGCCCAGCTCTCCGTCGAGGCCGTGCCCCTGACGATCGACGCCGACAGCGCCGTGACCATCGGGGTGATCGTCACGGAACTCGTCATCAACGCGCTGAAATATGCCTATCCGGGCGGCAACGGCCCGGTGCGGGTCCGGCTGGAGGCCGAGGGGGCCGGGCGGCACTACCGGCTGAGCGTCGAGGACGACGGGATCGGCAAGGACGAGGAGGTCGGCCGCCGGGCCGGCCCGGCGTCGAGCGGCATCGGCCGCACCATCATCAAGGCCATGGCGTCGAAGCTCAACGCCACGGTGGAATACGACGCCGCCGACACCGGCACCCGCGCCGTGATGGCCTTCGCCCTGCCCGAGCCGAAGCTGTCGCATCCGCCGGCCGGCTAAGCCGGGAGGTTCATGGCGCATCGATCGAAGCGCTCAGGCCAGCGGCGGTCTTCGCTGACCTTCCCTCCACCTCGCTCATCCTGAGCCGACCGGATCCCCGCATCACCGAGGCTGAGATCCGGTCGCCGGCCCGGGTGGCGGGTGGGAGACGACGCCGTCAGCCCGGCGTGGCCCTACCGGCCGAGCGCGTTCGCCGGGACGCCGCCCTGGTCCGCGCCGGGGAAGGGCTCGCCGGGACGCTGGCCCTGCGGCCTGCGCTGGCCTTGTCCCTGCTGGCCCTGTCCCTGCTGGCCCTGTCCCTGCTGACCTTGCCCTTCGGGACGCTGGCGCTGACCCTGCCCCTGCCCCTGCCCGCCTTGGCCCTGCTGTCCCTGACCCTCGGGGCGCTGGCGCTGGCCCTCGCCACCCTGGCCTTGCTGGCGTTGCCCCTGTCCCTGGCCTTCGGGACGCTGACGCTGGGCGTCGCCCTGCCCCTCGGGGCGCTGACGCTGGCCTTCACCCTGCCCTTGCCCTTGCCCATCGGGACGCCGGCGCTGGCCCTCGTCCCCGCCCCTCGGGCGGCCTTCGGGCCGACCCTCGTCGAAGCCGGGGCCGCGCCGACCGCCGAAGTCCGGACCCCCGAAGTCCGGACCCCCGGGGCGGCCCGGTCCGGGGCCGAAGCCCGGGACGGGGCGGACGCCGTAGAGGCGGCGCAGGCGCTCGCGGCGCAGGCGTTCCAGGCGACGCTCCCGGCGGAGCTCGGGGCCGACCAGCACACCGTCCACGATGCCGCCCACCACGGCCGCGCCGGGGTCGCGGTACTGGGCGAAGCCTTCGCCCGAGCCGGCCAGAAGGGACGAGACGGCGACGGCCGTGATCAGAAAGCGTTTCACGCGAGATCCTCCAAGATGCGCCGCGGGCGCGATGCCCGCGGTCCGCGATGGACTGGCAGCACTGTGGTTGCCCTTTCCTGCATCGCATGTGAATGGGTTTTGGGCATCCACCGTCGCGCCGGCGGCGTCCCGCGGTGGGGCCGTCATGCCACTGTCAACCAGGAAGCTCGCGTCCTGTCGCATTTCGGCCTAGTATGGCCATCAAGTCACGCGCGGCTCTGCGGCGCCCTGCTTCGCCCCCGGCCCGGTCGGCGCGTCACCTGTAGCTGTTCTGGAGGATCATCATGCCGGCCATCGCCCTCGTCGACGACGACAGGAACATCCTCACCTCCGTGTCCCTCACCCTCGAAGCCGAGGGCTACCGCGTGCAGACCTACACGGACGGGTCCACGGCGCTGGACGGGCTCAAGACCAACCCGCCGGACCTCGCCATCTTCGACATCAAGATGCCCCGCATGGACGGCATGGAGCTGCTCCGCCGCCTGCGGCAGAAGTCCGACCTCCCCGTGATCTTCCTCACCTCGAAGGACGAGGAGATCGACGAGCTGTTCGGCCTGAAGATGGGGGCCGACGACTTCATCCGGAAACCCTTCTCGCAGCGCCTCCTGGTCGAGCGCGTCAAGGCGATCCTGCGCCGCGCCAACCCCAAGGAGGCCGCGGCCCAGAAGGAATCCGAGGCCAAGCTGCTGGAGCGCGGCAACCTCAAGATGGACCCCGAGCGCCACACCTGCACGTGGAAGAACGAGCAGGTGGTGCTGACCGTGACGGAGTTCCTGATCCTCCAGGCGCTCGCGACGCGGCCCGGCGTGGTCAAGAGCCGCAACGCCCTCATGGACGCCGCCTACGACGACCAGGTCTACGTCGACGACCGGACGATCGACAGCCACATCAAGCGCCTGCGCAAGAAATTCAAGGTCGTGGACGACGACTTCGAGATGATCGAGACCCTGTATGGCGTCGGCTATCGCTTCAAGGAAGCCTGACCGCCCGCGATGCCCGCGGGCGAGGGCCTCGTGACGGCGTCGCCGATCCACCGGGCGCCGGCCCGCCGGCCCGCCGGCGGCCCCCGCCCGCCGGGCCGCAGCCGGCCGCGCCGCATCCGCCGCTCGGTGGGCCTGCGGATGCGCCTCGCCCTGCGCAGCGCGACGGTGCGGCTGTCGTCCTCGCTGACGCGGCGCATCGTGGTGCTCAACCTCGGGGGCCTCGTGGCCCTGCTGGTGCTGTTCCTCTACATCAACCAGTTCCGCGACGGGCTGATCGACGCCAGGGTGCAGAGCCTGCAGACCCAGGGCGAGATCATCGCGGCCGCGGTTGCGGCCTCGGCCAGCGTCGACAACAGCGCCATCACCATCGACCCCGAGAAGCTGCTGCAGTCGGCCACGGGCCAGCCCCCCCCGCCGGCCGACGAGGACGCGGCCTCCTTCGAGTTCTCCATCAACCCCGACCGCGTCGGCCCGGTGCTGCGCCGGCTCGTGTCGCCCACGGGGACGCGGGCCCGCATCTACGACAGCGCCGGCGTGCGGATGGTCGACACGCGCGCCATGGCGCTGCCGGGCGCGCGGCGGCCGGGCGGCGCGGCCCCCGCCCCTGGCGAGGGGTCGGTCCTGGAGCGGGCCTGGACGGCGCTGAAGCGGCACGTCGCCCGACCCGAGACCGCGCCCGTCGAGGACGTCCGCAACGCGGGGGAGGGCGAGCTCCCCGAGGTGGCCGAGGCCCTGAAGGGGCAGACGCGCTGGATCGTGCGGGTCAACGCCCGGGGCCAGACCATCGTGTCGATGGCGGTGCCGATCCTCAACGCCAGCAAGGTGCAGGGCGCGCTGCTGCTGTCGACCCAGCCCGGCGACATCGACAAGATCATCGCGGCCGACCGCTGGGCCCTGTTCCGGGTGTTCCTGATGGCGGCCGTGGTGATGTTCGCCCTGTCGCTGTTCCTCGCCGGCACCATCGCGGGGCCGATCCGGCGCCTGGCCGAGGCCGCCGAGCGCGTGCGGCGCGGGGTCGAGTCGCGCGAGGAGATCCCGGACTTCACGGCGCGGGCCGACGAGATCGGCCACCTGTCCCGCGCGCTCCGCGACATGACCCAGGCCCTCTATTCCCGGATGGAGGCGACCGAAAGCTTCGCGGCCGACGTGGCCCACGAGCTGAAGAACCCGCTGACCTCGCTGCGCAGCGCCGTCGAGACGCTGCCCCGCGTGAAAGCGGAGGAGTCGCGCGGGCGGCTCACCGCCATCATCCAGCACGACATCCGCCGGCTCGACCGGCTCATCAGCGACATCTCGGACGCGTCGCGGCTCGACGCGGAACTGGCCCGCAACCGCACCGCCAGGCTCGACGTCGCGGCCCTGCTGCGGGCCGTGGTGACGGTGGCGAGCGAACTCGAACGCGACGACGGCGTGCGCTTCGCCCTGTCGATCACCCCGCCCCCGCCGGGGCGGGACGGGCCCGACTACGCCGTGATGGGCCACGACTCGCGCCTCGGCCAGGTCGTCAACAACCTCATCGACAACGCCCGGTCCTTCTCGGCCGAGGGCGGCACCGTGCGGGTGGCGCTGCGCCCCGCACGCCTGGACGAGGAGGAGGGCGAGGACGGGGTCGAGATCGTCATCGACGACGACGGGCCCGGCATCCCGGCCCACGCCGTCGAGCGCATCTTCGAGCGCTTCTACACGGACCGGCCGAGCCAGGGCTTCGGGCAGAATTCCGGGCTCGGCCTGTCGATCTCGCGGCAGATCGTCGAGGCCCACAGGGGCCGCATCTGGGCGACGAACCGCCTCGCGCCGCAGTCCGACGACGAGCGGGAGGAGGGCGACGAGCCGCGGGTGCTGGGCGCGCGCTTCGTGGTCTGGCTGCCCACCACCCGCCACCGGGCGTGAGCCGCGAGGCGCTGAACCTCCACGCCTCGGCGCTGGTGATCGGCGAGGCGGGCGTGCTGATCCGGGGCGCGTCGGGCGCCGGCAAGACGCGGCTCGCCCTGGCGCTGGTGGCCGAGGCCCGGCGGGGCGGCGGCTTCGCCCGCATCGTGGCGGACGACCGCACGCTGGTGCGGCGGCACGGCGATCGCCTCACGGCTCGCCCCCACCCGCGCCTCGCCGGGCGCGTCGAGCGGCGCGGCCTCGGCATCACGGCGGTGGAGCACGAGCCGGCCTGCGTGCTGCGCCTCGTCGTCGACCTCGTCGAGGGCTGGCCGGACCGGATGCCGGAGCCCGCGGCGCACCGCTGCGAGATCGCGGGCGTCGCCCTGCCGCGCCTCGCCGTGTCCTCCACGGCCCCGACGGCGGAGGCCGTGGCGCTCGTCCGTGCAGGGCTGGAACCCGACACGACATTGCCGTGACGGTGTCCCTATTTCACTTGCCAAGCTCGCCGCGATGCACAAGATAGCGCCGCGGCCCGACGGTCGAGCAGGCATCTTCCCGGCAAAGGCATGAGCGGTAGCTTGCAATGATCGGTATGGTGCTCGTGACCCACGGCCACCTTGCGACGGAGTTCCGCGCCGCGCTCGAACACGTGGTGGGCCCCCAGCGGGCCATCGAGACCATCACCATCGGTCCCGAAGACGACATGGAGCAGCGGCGGCAGGACATCGTCGCGGCCGTGGCGATCGTCGACTCGGGCCACGGCGTGGTGCTGCTCACCGACATGTTCGGCGGCACGCCCTCCAACCTCGCCATCTCGGTGATGGACCGCACCAAGGTCGAGGTCGTGGCGGGCATCAACCTGCCGATGCTGATCAAGCTCGCCTCCGTGCGCGAGGCCGCGAGCCTCGAACAGGCCGTGACCCAGGCCCAGGAAGCCGGCCGCAAATACATCAACATCGCGAGCCGCGTGCTGAACGGGAAGTAGAAGATGGCGGAGGGCGGCGCGGCGACGGACCGGACGGCGGGCGACGCCGTGACGCGCGAGCTGCCCATCGTGAACCGCAAGGGCCTCCACGCGCGGGCGACCGCCAAATTCGTGCAATGCGTCGAGAACTACCAGGCCGACGTCACCGTCACGCGCGGCAGCGAGACGGTGGGCGGGCAGTCGATCATGGGCATCCTGACGCTCGGCGCCGGCCGCGGCACCACCATCACGGTGTCGGCCACGGGACCCGAGGCCGCCGCGGCCGTCGAGGCCCTGGCGGCCCTGGTGGCGAACCGCTTCGGCGAGGACGAGTAGGGGCCGGCGCGGGCCGGGCCTTGTGGCCGCGAGGGTGCGGCGCCATGTCCGGTCCTCCCGAGACGAGGACCCACACCATGCCCCAGACCCGCGGCCGCATCTTCGACGATTTCGCCAACCTGATGACCAACGCGGCCGGCGTCGCCAGCGGCGTCAAGCGCGAGGCCGAGACGGCCGTGCGCTCCCAGGTGGAGCGCATCCTGTCCGGCATGAACGTGGTGACCCGCGAGGAATTCGAGGCCGTGCGCGACATGGCGGCCCTGGCCCGCGAGGAGAACGAGGCGCTCCGCCGCCGCATCGCGGCCCTCGAAGCCCGGCCGGCCGCCGACACCGGGCCCGCGACCATCGTGGTCTGACGGCGCGACGGCCCTCCGGTCCCCCGCCGGGGACCGCGGGCTCACGCCGTGGCGGCGGTCGTCCTGCCGGGTCTGGACCGCCGCTCCAGCGCCAGCGAGACGGCGAACACGCCCAGCCCGCAGAACGCCAGTCCTGCCGCCACCCATCCCGTCGAGGTCCAGCCGTAGCCGGCCGCGATCGCCGTGCCGCCGAGCCAGGCGCCGAGCGCGTTGGCGATGTTGAAGGCCGAATGGTTCAGCGCCGCCGCCAGCGTCTGGGCGTCGGCCGCGACGTCCATCAGGCGCGTCTGCAGGCTCGGCACGATGGCGAAGCCGCCGCCGATCAGGAACACCGTGGCGGCGGCCGTCCAGGCGTTGTGGGCCGTCAGAACGAACAGCGCCCCGACGGCGGCGTCCCACGCCAGCACGATCGCGATGGAGCCCATCAGGGCGCGGTCGGCCAGCTTCGGGCCGACGACGTTGCCCAGCACCATGCCGGCCCCGAACAGGCACAGCACGGCCGGCACCAGCACCGGCTTCAGGCCCGACACCTCCGTCAGGGTCGAGGCCACGTAGGTGTAGATCGCGAAGAGGCCGCCGCAGCCGAAGGCCGCGATGCCCAGCGTGAGCCAGACCTGCCCGCGCCGCAGCGCGCCGAGTTCGACCAGCGGGCTCGACGCCCTGGCATCCGTGGCGGGCATGAACAGGGCCAGCAGCAGCACCGTCAGGATCCCGATGCAGCCCACGCCCGCGAAGGCCGAGCGCCAGCCGAGCGCCTGGCCGAACCAGGTCGCGGCCGGTGTGCCCACGAGGGTCGCGACCGTGAGGCCCAGCATGATGCGGCCCACCGCCCGGGCACGGCCGCCCGGCGGCGCCAGCGCAGCCGCGACCAGCGACGCCACGCCGAAATAGGCGCCGTGCGGCATGCCGGTGAGGAAGCGCAGGACCAGGAGCGCGGGATAGCCCGGCGCCAGCGCGCTCGCGACGTTGCCGAGCGCGAAGAGGCCCATGAGGCCGAGCAGCAGCGTCCGGCGCGACAGCCTGGCGGCCAGCACCGCGATGAGCGGCGAGCCCACCACGACGCCGAGCGCGTAGGCGCTGATGACGTGACCCGCGCGGGGCGCGCTGACGGCGAGGTCGCGGGACAGGTCCGGCAGCAGGCCCATCGTGGCGAACTCGCCGGTGCCGATGGCGAAACCGCCGACCGCCAGGGCGAGCTCGATCAGCACCCTCCGCCGCCCGTCCCCCCCGGCCTCGGCCGTCGGGACCGCGGCGCGGTCGATCGTGGCGTCCGTCATGGTGGGGGCTCCGCTCGCTGCGACCATCCGGGAGCCGGCGGGCCGCGAGGCGCTGTCTCATATTGCGCTGCAAACTCCGCGCCCGGCACCGGGTGGCGCGCATGGCTGCGCTGAAGCCGCCGCAGGGCTCGGGCGGGTGCTCGATGCCGGGCCATCATCCTGTGGACAAGTCGGCGCCCTGCAACCGGAGTGGCGGCCCGACGCCTCGCCGGCTCGGCCTCGCGCTCAACCCGGGGTCGCCCGCACCCGCTTGACTCCCGCGCCCCGAGTCGGAATCTGTTGAGAACAAAACAGGAACACATGGTGGCCCATCCCGGTTGTCGGGAGGGGGACATCGCTGAGTCCCTTCGTCGCGATCACGAGGCCGAACGGTGCCGCACCATCCCCCGTCCCCCGATGCCCTCGCGGAGGCCGCCCTCTCCGTGGGCGCGCTGCGCGGCGCCGTCGCCCGCATCGAGGCCGGCCGATCCGGGACGCCCCGGGGACGAGGCTCCCCGGACGAAGCTCCCCCGCCGGTCAGCCTCGGCGACGGCACCCTGCCGCTCGACGCGGCCCTGTCGGGCGGGCTGCGGCGCGGCGCCCTGCACGAGGTCGTGGCCCACGGGGGCCGGGATGGCGCGGCCGCGGCGGGCTTCGCGCTCGCCGTGGCGGGGCGCTGCGCCGGCGCCTCCCCGCTGGTGTGGATCGTCGAGGACCACGCCGCCTCCGAGACCGGGGCGCCCTACCGGCCCGGCCTCGCGGGCCACGGCGTCGACGCCGACCGGCTGATCCTGGTCCGGGCCGGCGACGCCCGCGCGGCGCTCTGGGCCTTCGAGGAGGCGCTGCGGCTCGGCGCCCCGGCGGTGCTGGCGGAGCTGTGGGGGGCCCGGCACTACGGCCTCGCGCCCTCGCGGCGGCTGCTGCTCGCCGCCCAGGCCGGGCGCGGCACCGCCATCCTGCTCCACGCCGGGCTCGCGGGGCGCGGCGCCGCGCTGTCGAGCGCCGCCGAGACGCGCTTCGCCGTGGCGTCCTGCCCGAGCCCGCGGACCCGTTCGGCCGGGGACCGCGCGCCGATCCCGGGGCAGGCCGCCGTGACGGTGCACATCCTGAAGCTGCGCCTCGGCGCCGCCGCGAGCCCCGACCGCGACGCGCGCCACGCGATCGTCTGGAACCCCGAACGGAGGTGCTTCGATGCCCACCCGCTATCTGTCGGCGTGCCTGCCCCTGCTGCCGACCGACCGGCTGAGGCGCGCCGGGCCGGTGCCGCCGGCACCGCCGTCGACATGGCCCGCGCGGTCTGACCCGCTCGTCACCGTGGGGTCGGTCAAGGGGGCGCGTCGCGTCGTGGCGGCCTGCGCGGCCGCGGCGGCGCGGGGCCTCGGGCCCGGCATGGCGCTGGCCGACGCGCGGGCGCTGTGCCCGGCCGTGCTGGTGGCCGAGGCCGACCCGGAGGCCGACGCGGCCCTGCTGGCCGCGGTCGTCGCCTGGTGCGGCCGGTTCACGCCGCTGTCGGCCCCCGACGGGCCCGACGGGGCGATCCTCGACGTCGGCGGCGTGGCACAGCTCTTCGGCGGCGAGGCGGGGCTGGTCGAGGCCGTCGAGGCCGGGCTGCGGCGCCAGGGGCTCACGGCCCGGGCCGCCGTGGCGTCGACGCCCGAGGCCGCCTGGGCGCTGGCGCGGTTCGGCGCCGTGCGCGTCGCCCCCGCCCCGCGCGACCCCGGCTTCGGGCCGCTCGGACCGTGCCTGGTGACCCCGGACGAGCTCGCCG
>CAXTBR010000110.1:0-13272 GCA_964242785.1 uncultured Lichenihabitans sp.
TGGACGCCTTATAGGACAGCCCCAGACAACCCGTCAACACCCAAACAGAAGGAGAGGCCGAAAAAGCAGCAAAAAGGACAAACGCCAGCCAGAGGGACCCGCAGACACCACCAGAGCGCGAGTGAAACAGACAGGGAGGAAAACAGACGACCAGGCCGCGTCCGGCTGTGCCCCTCCCCCCTCGATCAGCCGCGACCGTCCCCCGACGGCACGGCGCTCCGCCGCTGCAGCCGATCGCGGTCCTCGAAGCCGGCCAGCACCTTGTCGAGCGTCAGCGGGTAGTCGCGGATGCGGATGCCCGTCGCGTTGTAGACGGCATTGGCCACCGCCGCCCCTGCCCCGCAGATGCCGAGTTCGCCG
The DNA here is from genome assembly GCA_964242785.1 of uncultured Lichenihabitans sp. Lineage (GTDB taxonomy): Bacteria > Pseudomonadota > Alphaproteobacteria > Rhizobiales > Beijerinckiaceae > Lichenihabitans. Next base: position 361 of record CAXTBR010000110.1, read on the forward strand.
ATCCCCTTGCTCTTCAGGGGGTTCGACTTGTCGTCGAGCTCCGGCAGGAAGACGGCGTCGATGTCCGGGATGTCGGCGTGGACGGGCACGTGGTACTCGGCCAGATTGTCGTTCACGAACATGCCGAAGCGCGGGTCGAGTTCCACCGCCTCCATCAGGGCCGCGCCGACGCCGAACACCATGCCGCCGATGGCCTGCGAGCGCGCCGTCTTGGCGTTGAGGATGCGCCCCGCCGTGAAGACGCCGAGCATGCGCCGCAGCCGGATCTCGCCCGTGTCGACGTCGACGCCGACCTCGGCGAAATGGGCGCCGTAGCTCTGCTGCGAGTAGAGCTTGCGCATGTCGCCGACCTGCACCCCGCCCTCGGCGTCGATCCCCTTCGGCCCCGCGAGGCTCGCCAGGGTGACGGAACGGTTCCCCTGCGTGATGCGACCATCGGCGAACACCGCCCCCTGCTCCGTCATGCCGGCCGCGCTCAGAAGCTTCTGGCGCATCGTCATGCAGGCGTCGTAGAGGGCCGAGCCGGCGCTGCCCGCGCCGAAGGAGCCCCCCGACCCCGACGACATCGGGAAATCCGTGTCGCCGAGCTCCGTGCGGATCATCGCGGGCGGCAGGCCCAGCAGGTCCGCGGCGATCTGGGTGAGGATCGTGTAGGAGCCGGTGCCGATGTCCGTCATGGCGGCGCGCGTCACGGCGACGCCGTCCGGGCCGATGCGCACCGAGGCCTTCGCGGGCTGGAGCGGGTTGCCGCGGCTCGCCGCCGCCACGCCCATGCCGACGAGCCAGTGGCCGTCGCGCCGCGACCCCGGGGTGGCGCCGCGCTCCCCCCAGCCGAACAGCTCGGCGCCCCGCCGCAGGCAGGGCACCATGGCGCGGGTCGAGTAGGGGATGTGCTTCGTGGGATCGGTGGTGGCGTCGTTGCGGACGCGCAGCTCGATCGGATCGAGCTTCAGTCTCTCGGCCAGCTCGTCCATGGCGCATTCGATGGCCAGCATGCCCACCGCCTCGCCCGGCGCCCGCATGGCGGAAGCAACCGGCACGTCGAGCGCCTCCAGCCTGTGGGCCGTCATGATGTTCGGGGTGGCGTAGAGCGACCGCGTCACCTCGGCCGAGGCCTCGTAGTTCTGATCGCCCGGCGTGTTGCCCGACCAGGATTCGTGCGCCACGGAGACGAGCCGGCCGTCCGGCGTCGCGCCGAGGCGGATGCGCTGGATCGTGTCCGACCGATGGAAGGTCGAGTGGAACACCTGCTGGCGCGTCAGCGCCAGCTTCACCGGCCAGTCCGTGAGTTTGGACGCCAGCGCCGCCAGCACCGCGTCGGGATGGGGCGTCAGCTTGGCGCCGAAGCCGCCGCCGACGTAGCGGCTGACGATGCGGATGTTGTCCTTCGGCATGTTCAGGACGTCCGCCAGGATGGCCTGCCCGCGGTTCGGCATCTGGTTGGCGGTGAACAGGATGAGCTGGCCCCGGCGCCAGTAGGCGAGCGTCGCGTGCGGCTCCATCATGGCGTGGGTCTGGAGCGGGGTCGTGTAGGTGACCTCGACCTGCACGGGCGCCGACGCGAAGGCGGCCTCGGCGTCGCCCGACGACGTGTCGGGCTGGGAATTGCCGCGGTTCTTCGGCTGGAACGCCTTGTCGCGGTTGGCCGCGAGCCCGGTCGCGATCGGCTCCGCCGCGTAGCCGACCTCGACCGCCCGGGCGGCGGCACGGGCCTGCTCGAAGGTCTCGGCCACCACGCAGGCCACCGCCTGGCCGTAGTGGTCGATCCGGTCGTCGACGAGCTCGGGGCGGACCTGCTGGCTCGCCTTGCCACCCTTCGGGGCGTTGCGGTGGGTGATCACCGCCACCACGCCGGGCATGCGCTCGGCCAGAGCCGTGTCGAGCGAGGCGATGCGGCCCTTGGCGATGGTGGCGGGCACGAGGTAGCCGTAGGCGATGCCCGCCGGCTCCCTGTATTCGTAGGCGTAGGTGGCCGTGCCGGAGACCTTCGGCGGGCCGTCGACGCGGTCCATCGGCCGGCCGACGAGCCCGTTCTCCATCGTGTCGAGCGGCGTGGTCCCGACCGGAGCCTTCATGTCCATCATGGCGGGGCTCCTCAAGCCTTGGTGGCGTCGGCCACGACGGACCGCAGGATGCGGCGCGTCAGCGGGATCTTGAAGTCGTTGGACCCGAAGCCGCGGGCGCCGCGCAGCACCTCGTCGGCCGCATCCTCGGCGCCAGCCGCCCCGCCGCCCGCGACCAGCGCGGCCTCGGCGGCCGGAACCCGCCAGGGCTTCAGCGCCAGCCCGCCGAAGGCGAGGCGGGCGGCCTTCACGGCCCCGCCGGGCTCGGCGTGGATCACGGCCGCGAGCGACACGAGCGCGAAGGCGTAGGAGGCGCGGTCGCGCACCTTGCGGTAGACCTGCATCCCGCCGACGGGCCTCGGCAGCGTCACGGCCGTGATGAGCTCGCCCGGCTTCAGCGTGGTCTCGACCTCCGGGTTCGAGCCGGGCAGCCGGTGCAGATCCGCGATGGGCACGGCGCGGGTGGCGCCGTCCGGCCCCAGGGTCTCGACCGTGGCGTCGAGCGCCCGCAGGGCGACCGCCATGTCGGACGGGTGGGTGGCGATGCAGCGGTCGCTGGCGCCGAGCACCGCGTGGATGCGGTTGAAGCCGCCCAGCGCCGAGCAGCCCGAGCCCGGCTCGCGCTTGTTGCAGGGTTTCGACGTGTCATAGAAGTAATAGCAGCGCGTGCGCTGCAGCAGGTTGCCGGCCGTGGTGGCCTTGTTGCGCAACTGGCCGGTGGCGCCCGACAGAAGAGCGCGGCTCAGCACGGGATAGTCGGTCCGCACGCGCATGTCGGCCGCGAGGTCGCTGTTGCGCACCGAGGCGCCGATGCGCAGGCCCCCGTCGGGCGTCGCCTCGATCCGGTCGAGGCCGAGGCGGTTGACGTCGACCACGTGGGTCGGCGTCTCGACCTCGAGCTTCATCAGGTCCAGCATGTTGGTGCCGCCGCCGATGAACATGGCGCCGGGCCTGCCGGCGACCGCGGCCGTCGCGGCCGAGGGCGTCGCGGCTCGCTCGAAGGTGAAGGCCCTCACGACGCGATCTCCCCGTCCGGGCCGATGCCGCCGCCGTCCTTGATGGCCGCCACGATGTTGGGATAGGCGGCGCAGCGGCAGATGTTGCCGCTCATGCGCTCGCGGATCTCGGCGTCGGTGAGCGTCGTGGCCGAGGCGAGGTCGGCCGTGACGAAGCTCGGCACGCCGGCCCTGGCCTCCGCCAGCATGCCGGCCGAGGAGCAGATCTGCCCCGGGGTGCAGTAGCCGCACTGGAAGCCGTCGTGATGGATGAAGGCGGCCTGGATCGGGTGGAGCTCGCCTCCCTTGGCGAAACCCTCGATGGTGGTCACGGCGTCGCCCTCGTGCAGGACCGCGAGGGTCAGGCAGGCGTTGATGCGCCGGCCGTCGACCAGCACCGTGCAGGCGCCGCACTGGCCGTGGTCGCAGCCCTTCTTCGAGCCCGTGAGGCCGATGGTCTCGCGCAGGGCGTCGAGCAGCGTGGTGCGGGGGTCGAGGGTGAGGGCGTGAGCCTCGCCGTTGACCGTCAGGGTGACGGGGAGGCGGACCGATAGGTCGGCGTCGACGGCGGCGGGGCGAGCCTGAGAAGCCTGGGCCCGCGCCGCCTCCGGCGCGACGGTGCCCAGGACCGCGAGGGCCGCCGTGCCTTCGAGCACGGTGCGGCGCGAGACCCTGACGGGTCCGGTCGTGTCGTCCATGGTGATCCTCGATATCCGCGTGACGGCGGAAGCACCGGCCCGCGTGACGGCGGGCCAGCATGGAGGCTCAACGCCGCCGACGCGGCCCGGGGTTCGCCGCGCGGCGTCGCACCTCGGAACATGTCCAAGTTTTTAAGCCCCCGGTGGGCGGGGGTTCGGCGGGAGATCGGCGGTTCCGGTGGGCCGGCCCGCCATGCTACTCCCTCGCGGCAGCCAAGCCGCCGAGGGATGCCATGGACAACGTCACGGTCGTCGATCACCCGCTGGTGCAGCACAAGCTGACGCTGATGCGCGCCGAGCAGCGCTCCACCAAGGGGTTCCGGCAGTTGTTGAACGAGATCGGCATGCTGCTCTGCTACGAGGTGACGCGAGACCTCCCCGTGGAGATGGTCGAGATCGAGACGCCGCTGCAGCGGATGATGGCGCCGCGCATCTCGGGCAAGAAGCTCGTCTTCGCCCCCATCCTGCGGGCCGGGGTCGGCTTCCTCGACGGCATGCTGGACCTCGTGCCCTCGGCCCGCGTGGCCCATATCGGCCTCTACCGCGACCCCGAGACGCTGCAGGCCGTGGAATATTACTTCAAGGCCCCGGTGGACATCGTCGACCGGCTGACGATCGTCATGGACCCCATGCTGGCGACCGCCAATTCGGCGGTGGCGGCCATCGACCTCCTGAAGAAGCGCGGCGCACGCGACCTGCGTTTCGTGTGCCTCCTGGCGGCGCCCGAGGGCGTCGCGCGGCTGCGGGCCGCGCATCCCGACGTGTCCATCTGGACCGCGGCGGTCGACGAGAAGCTCGACCACCACGGCTACATCGTGCCGGGCCTCGGCGACGCCGGCGACCGGATGTTCGGCACGAAGTGAGGCTCACGCGCCGTGGACACGCTGTCGGCGCGGGAGGCGCGCGGGATCGCGCTCGCCTCGGCGGGCTTCGGCCGGGCGCGGCCGGGCCGCCCCGCCACGGCGGGCGACCTCGCCCGCACGGTGGACCGGCTCGGTCTGCACCAGATCGACAGCGTCAACGTGCTCGCCCGCGCCCACTACCTGCCGGCCTTCTCGCGCCTCGGCCCCTATGACCGCGCGCTGTTCGACTCCGCCGCCTGGGGCAGCGGCCGCCCGCGGCGCCTCTTCGAATATTGGGCGCACGAGGCCTCGCTGCTGCCCTTCGCGCTCCAGCCCCTGTTGCGCTGGCGCATGGCGCGGGCCGACCGGGGCCTCGGCTGCTACGGCCGGCTCAAGCCCTTCGCGGGCGAAGCGAGGCCGGGGGCGTTGGCGCTGCTCGACCGCATCCGGCGCGACGGGCCGCTGACGGCGGCGGAGTGCGAGACGGCGGGGCGGACGGGCGCGGGCGGCTGGTGGGGCTGGGGGGAGGCCAAGGGCGCGCTCGAATGGCTGTTCTGGGCCGGGCACCTCACGGCCGCGACGCGGCGCGGCACCTTCGCGCGCGTCTACGACCTGCCCGAACGCGCCCTGCCCCGGAGCGTGCTCGACCTGCCGACGCCGACCGAGGCCGAAGCCCACCGCGCGTTGCTCGACATCGCGGGCCGCGCGCTCGGGATCGCCACGGCATCCGACCTGCGCGACTATTTCCGGCTCGGGCCGGAGGACGGGCGCGCCGGGGTCGCGGCGCTGCGCGAGGCGGGGCGGCTGCGCGAGGTGCGGGTGGAGGGCTGGGACAGGCCGGCCTTCCTGCACGCCGAGGCGCGGCCGCCGCGCCGGGCCGCCGTCTCGGCCCTGCTGTCCCCCTTCGATCCGCTGGTGTGGGAGCGGACGCGGGCGGAGCGGCTGTTCGGCTTCCGCTACCGCATCGAGATCTACGTGCCGGCGGCGCAGCGCGAGCACGGCTACTACGCCCTGCCCTTCCTGCACGGCGACCGGCTCGCCGCGCGGGTCGACCTCAAGGCCGACCGCGCGGGCGGGCGGTTGCTCGTGCAGGGGCTGCACTGGGAACCGGGTGTGCCGAAGGGGGCCGAGGAGGCGCTGTGGGCGGAGCTGGGCGTGATGGCGGGGTGGCTGGGATTGGGTGAGGTGGAGAGGAGCGGCGGCGATCGGGACAGATCGATGGCGGGATAGCGCCGAGCCGAAATCGTCGAGAAAGGCTTCTGGCGATCTTCAGATTGAAGAACTGAAAGATGGATTCCAAAGGGCGAGCCCTTTGGCGGGTTTCAGGGCAGAGCCCTGAAAAACCTCTATTCAGGGCTCTGCCCTGAAACCCGCAAAAGGCCGGTGGCCTTTTGAAACCGGACTGATGCTGAGCTTGAACTTGCTGATCCCTCGACCTCAGCATCGCCGAAGCTGATCCAGCAAGCTCAACGCATCCTCCGGCGCCGCGCCCGCCGCCGTGTTGTCGTAGATCGTCCATACCTCGGCGCCGCCGTGCCCCAGAGCCGCGACCGCCCGCGCGTGGCCGGCGACCGCGGCCTCACCGTAGGCCGACCAGTACATGGTGGGCGAGCCGTGCAGCCGGACGTAGGCCAGCCCCTCCCATCCGCCGGGCCGCGCCGCGCCCGGCACGGGCGCAGGATCGGCGGCCACGCGCGCGACGCGGTGATGGCGGAGGAGCGCCTCGGCCTCCTCGCTGAACCAGCTCGCATGCCGCGGCTCGCAGGCCGTCGCACCGCCGACCGTCGCGGCGAGTTCGGCGAAGAAGTCGCCGGCCAGCGCGGCCCCGAAGGCGAAGGACGGCGGGAGCTGCACCAGCACCGGGCCGCGCTTCACCCCGAGGCCGCCCACCTCGTCGGCGAAGCGCGCCAGCAGGTCGGCACAGCCGGCGAGGCGTCGCTCATGCGTCACGGCGCGCGGCAGTTTCACGGCGAAGCGGAAGGCCTCCGGCACGCTCGCGGCCCAGCGCGCGTAGGTGGCGCGGCGGTGCGGGCGGTAGAAGCTCGTGTTGATCTCGACCGCGGGCAACCGCGCCGCGTATCGTTCGAGGTGGCTGCCCTTCACCGGAAAACGGTCCGCCAACGCGGCCGGCACAGACCAACCCGCAACCCCGACGCGAGTGTTCATGACATCGGACGCGTCAGCCATCGTGTCGACACCCCGCACCTGCCCGCATGGTCGGATCGATGGCGCCCGTTTTGGCCGACACCATCGTGATCGACGATGCCCGATGGCGCGGCATGGCGCTATGCAGACGGCTTCAACGCAGGATCGACATCATGCGGATCAACGTCGTGACCGACGACGCGCTGATGGCCGAGGCGATGAGGACCGACCGGCCCCTCGCGCCGGCATACGGCCTGTGCTGACAGTGGGCGTGACCGGCCCGCGAACCGACCGGCGGCGCTTTGCCGAAAGCCCGGTCTCCGGCGATCTCGCTGCAAATCGTCCGGGGGTCGCCGTGGACAGCCCACAGAAGCGCGCCATCCGAAATGATGGATCTCGCCTCGGCGCGCGCGGCTTGGCTCGCTTCGAAGTGCTCGGACGGGACACCGACCGCGACCTCATCCGATCGCTCGCCCGGCGGCTCGCGGACGACACGCCCGAGGCGTCGGAGCTTCGCGCCACCGTGAGCGAGTCGATGGTCGGCGAGCCGCCGAAGCTTGGCGGGATCCTGGCTGCTTTGCGGCGCTCGCCGCTGCCGATCTCGATCCCTCCCGGCCCCACATGGCGGACAGCCCGCGCGACCGACCGTAGGATCGGCCGGATGCGCCCGTCTCACTCCCACTCGATCGTCCCCGGCGGCTTCGACGTCACGTCGTAGACCACGCGGTTGATGCCCCGCACCTCGTTGATGATGCGCGTCGCGGCGCGGCCCAGGAAGGCCATATCGAAGGGGAAGAAGTCCGCCGTCATGCCGTCCGTCGAGGTCACGGCGCGGAGCGCGCAGACCTGGTCGTAGGTGCGGCCGTCGCCCATCACGCCCACGGTCCGCACCGGCAGCAGTACCGCGAAGGCCTGCCAGATCACGTCGTAGAGCCCGGCCCGCCGGATCTCCTCGAGGTAGATGGCGTCGGCCTGGCGCAGGATCGCGAGCTTGTCGCGCGTCACCTCGCCGGGGCAGCGGATGGCCAGACCGGGGCCGGGAAAGGGATGGCGGCCCACGAAGGCGGGCGGCAGGCCCAGGGTGCGGCCGAGCACCCGCACCTCGTCCTTGAACAGCGCCCGCAGCGGCTCGAGCAGCTTCATCCTCATGCGCTCGGGCAGGCCGCCGACGTTGTGGTGCGACTTGATCGTGACGGCCGGACCGCCCGTGGCCGACACGCTCTCGATCACGTCCGGGTAGAGCGTGCCCTGGGCGAGGAAGTCGGCGCCGCCGATCCTCGCGGCCTCGGCGTCGAACACGTCGATGAACAGCCGCCCGATGGCCTTGCGCTTCGCCTCGGGGTCCGTGACGCCGGCCAGCGCCTCCAGGAAGGTGTCCGACGCGTCGGCGTGGACCAGGGGGATGTTGTAGTGGTCGCGGAACAGCCCCACCACCTCGGCGGCCTCGCCGGCGCGCAACAGGCCGTGGTCGACGAAGACGCAGGTGAGCTGGTCGCCGACCGCCTCGTGGATCAGCACCGCGGCCACCGCCGAATCGACCCCGCCCGACAGGCCGCAGAGCACCCGCGCCGAGCCCACCTCGGCGCGGATACGGGCGATCGCCTCCTCGCGGAAGGCCGCCATGGTCCAATCGGCCTTCACGCCCGCGACGCGGAACAGGAAGTTCTCGATCAGCCGCGCCCCGTCCGGCGTGTGCACCACCTCGGGGTGGAACATGAGTCCGTAGAAGCGCCGGGCCTCGTCGGCGATGACCGCGTAGGGCGCGTTCTCGCTGGACGCGACGACGCGGAAGCCCTCCGGAAGCTCCGTGATGCGGTCGCCGTGGCTCATCCACACGGGGTGGCGGGCGCCGGGCTCCCACAATCCGTCGGTCAGCGGGCTCGCGGCCGAGACTTCCACGTCGGCGCGGCCGAACTCGCGATGGTGGCCGCCCTCGACGCGGCCGCCGAGCGCATGCGCCATCGCCTGCTGGCCGTAGCAGATGCCCAGCACCGGCAGGCCGGCCGCGAAGATGGCCGGCGCGGCCTTGGGCGAGCCCTCGTCGGGCACCGAGGCCGGGCCGCCCGACAGGATCACGGCCCTGGGGGCGTGGCCGGCCATGGCGGCCTCGGCCCGGTCGAAGGGCACGATCTCGCAGTAGACGCCGGCCTCGCGCACGCGGCGGGCGATGAGCTGCGTGACCTGCGAGCCGAAATCGACGATCAGGACCTTGTCGTGCGCCGCCGTCGACGCGGCATCCCCGGCGATGCCCGCTTCACCCTGTGTCATCGAACCCGTCCCAGCTCAGCGGCCTCGCGCGGCCTTCGAGCCGCGACCGATCTCGCCGATCGCTTTTAGAAGCGAAACCGCTGCCGCTCAAACGTCCCGACGCCGGCGGAGCCGGGGACGCCCGCAGCGGCCGCCGCCATGCCCCTCACGGTGAACGAAGATCAACGGTTTTCCCGTCCGGCACTTGACCGGGCGGCAAGACGATGCGGCCTAGGGTCCCCGGACAGGAGTTTGCCATGTCCACCCTTCTCCGGCATCCCCACACCGTCCCGGCCCTCTTCTCCCGCGCGGTCGAGGCCGAGCCTTCTGCGACGCGCCGCGCTGCCGGTTGGCGCCGGCTGCTGGCGGGCGTCCCGAGCGCCGCGCCCTCGCTCGGCTTCGCCTCGGCCTGGGCCGCGGCGGCGCTGGTCGACGTCACGCTGGTCAGGGCCGCGGCCGCTGCGGTCGGCTTCGCGCCGCACTGAACCTGCATGACGCGCCGCCGGCTTGCGGCGGGCCTCCGGCTGCGCCACCTTGGCGCCATGGCACACACGAGACAGCCCCCGGCCGTCACGCCGCAGATCCTGCTGCGGGCCTATTCCATCGGCCTCTTCCCCATGGCGGAGGGGGCCGAGGATCCCTCGCTCTTCTGGCTCGACCCCGAGCAGCGCGGCATCTTCCCGCTCGACCGCATGATCGTGTCGCGCTCCCTCGCCAAGGTGGTCCGGCAGGACCGGTTCAGCGTGCTCGTGGACCGCGACTTCGACGCCGTGATCGAGGGCTGCGCCTCGGCGGCGCCGGACCGGCCCGAGACCTGGATCAACGCGCGGATCCGCCACCTCTACCGGGCGCTGTTCGACATGGGCCACGCCCACACGGTGGAAGCCTACCAGGGGAGCGAGCTGGTGGGCGGGCTCTACGGCGTGGCGCTGGGGGCCGCCTTCTTCGGCGAGTCCATGTTCCACCGCAGGACGGACGCCTCCAAAGTGTGCCTGCTCCACCTCGCGGCCCGCCTGCGCGACAGCGGCTACTGGCTGCTCGACACGCAATTCGTCACGCCGCATCTCGCGACCCTGGGCGCCGTCGAGGTGCCGCGCGCCCGCTACCGCAAGCGCCTCGCCGAGGCGGTGCGCCGGCCCGGCCGCGCGGAAGCCTGGTCGAAACGTCCCTGGCCGGGCGCACGCGTGCTGGAGATCCTGGCGGCGGATGCCGCTTGACGGATCCCTCGTCGTGCCCGCCGATCAGGGCTCCCACGGAAACCAGGGTTCCCACATCGATCAGTGCTGCGCTTTGCCGGCCTTGCACCTCTGCGACGAGCGCGCATTCGCAGCATTCGCAGCACTGATCGATGTGGGTGCCCCCGTGCTTCGATCTGGAGGGCCTTGCGCCCCTCGGACCGGCGTCGAGATGAAGCACCTCTTGCCGTGGGGGCCCTCAGTCGCCGCCGTCGGCCGGGTCGCGGGCGGGGGGGTCGTTCGGATATTGGCTGGCGGGGAAGAAGCGCTGCGTGGGCTCGCGCCGCTCGGCGACCGGCACGTCGGAGCGGGGCGCGGGCCTGGCGATCCGCTTCGGCTTCGGCTTGGGCGGGGGCGGCGCGTCGGCGATGGGCGGCGGCGCCGGGGCTCCGGGCGTGGCCTCGGCGCCGGCCGGCGCGCTCGCCAGGGCGTTGCCCTCGGCATCGGCCGTCTGCGGGGCTTCGACGATCGTCTCCCCCGGCTTGTCGCAGCCCGTCAGCCAGATGTCGTAGATCGGGTGTTCGAGCCCGTGCAGCCCGGGGCTGGCGGCGAACATCCAGCCCGAGAAGATGCGCTTGAACTCGCGCTGGGCCGACACTTCGTCGATCTCGACGAAGGTGTCGGTCTGCGGCGCCTCCTTGGCGGGGCGCGTGAAGCAGGCCCGCGCCGTCACCTGGAGCGAGCCGAACTGCACGGTCTCGCCCATGCCGGCCTTGAAGGAGATGATCCGGCCGGTGATCTTGTCGAGGCCGGAGAAGACGGCCGTGCCGTTCCTGATCTTGTCGGCCCGGGCGGGCGCCGTCGCGAGGGACGCCAGGGCGAGCGCGCCGGCGAGCGCCGTCAATGGGATGCGTGGAGCCGCCAAGGTGTTCCGCCCGCCTTCGTGCCTGAGCGGCCTTTCGCGGATCGATCCGCGAAAGGCCGCTCATCCTTGCCCATCAGAAGCGGCAGGATGCCGTGGGCGAACCCGCGACATCCCGCTGATCGGCGATGGGCCGCCGCTCCCCTGTCGCCTCCCCGTGTGGCGACACGAGGGCTTCGCGCCCACGATCCGCGCCGGGGCAGGAGACGCGCCTAATTCGGCGTCCAGGCGTCGTAGTCGCCGCCCGTGCGGGGCCGCGTGCCCTCCTTGAGGATGGAGCCCGGCGGGCGGTGCGCGGCCGGCGTCCCGGTCATGTTGGGGAGGTAGGGCTTCTCCCAGGCGCGCGGCATGTAGTCCGACTGCGGCGGGGCCTCGTCGGTCTGGTGGTGCAGCCAGCCGTACCAGCCGGGCGGCGTCGCCGAGCCCTCGCTCTCGCCCCGGTAGATGACCCAGCGACGCTCGAAGCCCAGCGCCGGGTCGATGGCGCCGCCGCGCGTGCGGTAATAGGCGTTGCCGAACTCGTCGTAGCCGACGATCTCGCCGTAGCGGCTCGTCCAGACGCGCGTGTTCACGGTCGCGCCGGTCCACCACGTGAGGACGTGGAGCAGGCGCACCTTCCAGGTCACGGGCGCGACGGGCGGGGCGGGATAGGACAAGGGACTGCTCGCTCTCGGTTGCTCCGCGAGGGAATAGGGCCGCGGACCCGGCGAGTAAAGGCTGCGGAGTGGCGCGGCGCCGGTGCGGCACCCGCTGCGGCATCGGGCGGTGCCGACGGTCACCTGCCTTTAACCGCGCTCCCGGCAACCTCGCGGACGAGACGGGCCCGGCGCCCACCATCCGAGTCGGGGGAGCGGACTCGACGCGCAGATGAGAGTCAACCGCTCCGTGTGGATAGTCACAGGTAAAGTATTCGCGACTCCTCACCCCTTCACTGGACTCCCTGCGCGAATCGTCTCGCCTGTGAATATTGCGCGGCGGGCAGGGATCTTGGCCCTCGATTCGGAGTCGACGATGTATTAAGGTGACGAACGCGTGACAGATGCGGTCGCGCCGCGGTCGGCCGGGCGCCTCGCGCCGGCCGCCACCCCCGCCCGGCCTTGCCTCGGCGGTCCCTGGAATGTGAGATGCCGTGGGGCCGCGGGGCCTTTCGAGCACGATCGAGGTTTCGTCCCATGCGTATCGAGCGCCGCTACACCAAGGCCGTCGGCTTCCCCTACGCGGAGATCGAGTTTCGCGCGGCGAAGAGCGAGATCCGCAACCCGGATGGGTCGGTTGTCTTCGCCCTCGACGGGTTCGAGGTGCCGGCCGCCTGGTCCCAGGTCGCGGCCGACGTGCTGGCGCAGAAGTATTTCCGCAAGGCCGGCGTGCCGGCGCGGCTGAAGCGCGTCGAGGAGAACGACGTCCCCTCGTTCCTGTGGCGCTCCGTGCCCGATGCGGCGGCTCTCGCGGCCCTGCCCGAGGCCGAACGCTTCGGCCCCGAAACCTCCTCGAAGCAGGTCTTCGACAGGCTCGTCGGCACCTGGGCCTACTGGGCCTGGAAGGGCCGCTACTTCGACGGCGAGGAGGACGCCCACGCCTTCCACGACGAGCTGCGCTTCATGCTGGCCCGGCAGATGGCGGCGCCGAACTCCCCGCAGTGGTTCAACACGGGCCTCCACTGGGCCTACGGCATCGACGGTCCCGGCCAGGGCCATTCCTACGTCGACTACCGCACCGGCGAGCTCATGCGCTCCACCAGCGCCTACGAGCACCCGCAGCCGCATGCCTGCTTCATCCAGGGCGTCCAGGACGACCTCGTCAACGAGGGCGGCATCATGGACCTCTG
>CAXTBR010000111.1:0-9753 GCA_964242785.1 uncultured Lichenihabitans sp.
ATCGGCCGCGACAGGAACGAGATGACCTCGATCAGCACGATGAAGGGCAGGATGATCGGCGACACGCCCGAGGGCGCGAAGAGGTTGAGGAAGTGGACGCCGTGCTTGAGGAGCCCGTACACGATGACGACGCCCATCACGAGGGCCGCCAGCGCGAAGGTGACGACGATCTGGCTCGTCACCGTGTAGGAGAAGGGCAGCAGCCCGAGCAGGTTGGCGAAGAGCACGAACATGAACAGGCTGAACACGAAGGGGAAGAAGCGCATCCCCTCCTGGCCCGCCGAGCCGCGCACCGTGTCGGCCACGAATTCGTAGCTCATCTCCGCGGCGGCCTGGAGCCGGCCCGGCACCAGCGAGCGCTTGGCGGTGCCCACCACCATGAGCAGCGTCACGAGCCCCAGGATGATCACCATCAGCAGCGACGCGTTGGTGAAGGACACGTCCGCGAGGCCCAGCTTGCCGGACGAGAAGATCGGCTGGACGTTGAACTGCTCGATCGGGTTGATTGCGTTCTCGGCCACGTCCAAACCTCATCCCGCTGGCCCCGTCGGCGGGGCGCCCGCATCCTCGTCGAGGCGGCCCCGGGGGGCCGCCGCTCGTCACCGCTGCGCGCCGCCGCCCGGCTGCATGGCGATGCGGTACACGTTCCAGAACCCGGCCGCGGTGCCGAGCCCCAGGAACACGATCAGGGCGGCCGGCGAGATGCCGAGCCACCGGTCGATCGCCCATCCGATGAACCCGCCCACCACCACGGCGGCGACGAATTCCGACATGACGCGGAAGCCCAGGCTGACCGCCTGGCCCATGCCGTTCGGGGCCGCCGGGCCGCCCGGGGGGGCGCGGCTGTCGGCCGCCTTGCGGTGGCTGGCGAGCGCGCCCGACAGGTCCTTCAGCCGCGCCCTCAGGGCCGCGTCGTCGTCCGGTTCCGGGGAGTCCGCCATCGTGATGTCGCGCTCCCCCTCCGCGGCCGCCCGGTCCTCGCCCGCGATCGAAGCGGGCATCGGGACATGTTTCATCGCGAAAAGGGCACGGGCGCGCCCCATTCACGTCGAGCGGGTTCATAGAAACCAGCACCGGAACCGTGTCAAGGATCGCCTGCGCCGGCCTCCGGGGCTCGGCGGGACCGCTCCGGCCGCGCGTGCCGGGCAGCGGCGTCATCGCAGGGGCGCCGCGCCGCGCGCCCATGCTAGATGCTAGGACCCGAGGCGCGGCAAGGCGTCGAGCCGCGCCGAGGGGCGGAATCGCGAGGGGACACGACATGGGCTCCACAGCGTCGCGCCGCGGTCCGGCGGTCTTTCTGCTCTCCCTCCTGCTCCTGGCCTGCGCGCCGGGTGCCGGCGCCGCCCCCCTGCGGTCGGCCGTGGTGGCGCTGGCGCTGTGGAGCGACCCCGTGTTCCGCTCCGAGGCGCAGGGCGCCGCGGCGGTGCTGTCGAAGCGCTACGGCGGCGGCGGGCCGGTGATCGTGCGGGCCAACACGGCGCGCGCCCTCGTCAACGGGCCGGACGGGATCGCCGCGGCCCTGAAGGCGGCGGAGCGCGGGGTCGACCCCGGACGCGACGTGCTGTTCCTGCTGCTCACCTCGCACGGCGCCCCGGAGGGCATCGCCGAGCGCGGCGGCGGGCGCGAGGGGCTGGTGCCGCCCGACGCGCTCGGCGCGCTGCTCGCCGCGAGTCCCTTCCGCCACAAGGTGCTGATCGTCTCGGCCTGCTTCGCCGGCACCTACACGGCCCTCGCCGGCCCCGACACGCTGGTGATCACCGCGGCCGACAGCACGCACCCGTCCTTCGGCTGCCAGCCCGAGGCGCACTGGACCTATTTCGGCGACGCCCTGTTCAACCGGGCGCTGCGCCGCGGCGGCTCGCTCGGCGCGGCCTTCGCCCAGGCCCGCACCATCGTGGCGGCCCGCGAGGCCGCCCAGGGCTTCGCGCCCTCGAACCCGCAGATGGCGGGCGGCTCGGGCGTGCTGCCGCTCCTGGAGGGCGCGCCCGGGCGGTGAGCCGGTTTGCCTTTCATCAACGCCTGGACGCCACTATATAAAGAGGGATCCCGGCGGGGCATCGCGCGATGCCCCGCACGGGCCCCTGCCGTTTCCGCGCCCCGCGGAGGCGGCGCGTCCCGCCCGCCCGGCCGCCCTTCGGCGCGCCCGGCATCGGCCGTCCCGGTCGGAGAGAGTCGAGCCCGATGTCCCAATCGCCCGTCCCATCGTCCCCCGCACCCGAGCTGAACGCCTACGGCGCCGACTCGATCAAGGTGCTGCGCGGCCTCGATGCGGTGCGCAAGCGCCCCGGCATGTATATCGGCGACACGGACGACGGTTCGGGCCTCCACCACATGATCTACGAGGTGGTGGACAACGCCATCGACGAGGCCCTGGCGGGCCACGCCACGCTGGTCACCGTGACGCTCAACGCCGACGGCTCCGTCGGCGTGACGGACAACGGCCGCGGCATCCCCACCGGCATCCACAAGGAGGAGGGCGTGTCGGCCGCCGAGGTCATCATGACCCAGCTCCACGCCGGGGGTAAGTTCGACCAGAACTCCTACAAGGTGTCGGGCGGGCTGCACGGCGTCGGCGTGTCGGTCGTCAACGCGCTGTCGACCAAGCTCGAACTGCGCATCTGGCGCGACGGGCGGGAGCACGAGGTCGTCTTCGCGCACGGCGACGCCGTCTCGCCGCTGCGCGTCGTGGGCCCGGCCGGCGAGGACGAGGACGGGCAGTTGAAGCGCGGCACGGCCGTGACCTTCTGGCCCTCGCCCGAGACCTTCACCATGGTGGAGTTCGACTACGGCACCGTGGAGCACCGGCTGCGCGAGCTGGCCTTCCTCAACTCGGGCGTCCGCATCGTGCTCACGGACGCGCGCCGCGCCGAGGTGAAGCGCGAGGAGCTGTTCTACGAGGGGGGGCTCGAGGCCTTCGTGCGCTACCTCGACCGCGCCAAGGCGCCGCTGATCGCCAAGCCCATCCTGATGCGCGGCGAGAAGGACGGCATGACCGTCGAGGTCGCGCTGTGGTGGAACGACAGCTACCACGAGAACGTGCTGCCCTTCACCAACAACATCCCCCAGCGCGACGGTGGCACCCACCTCGCGGGCTTCCGCGGCGCCCTCACGCGCCAGGTGACGGGCTACGCCGAGCGCTCCGGCATCTCCAAGCGGGAGAAGGTCGACGTCACGGGCGACGACTGCCGCGAGGGCCTGACCTGCGTGCTCTCCGTCAAGGTGCCGGACCCGAAGTTCTCCTCGCAGACCAAGGACAAGCTCGTCTCCTCCGAGGTGCGCCCCGTGGTCGAGAGCATCGTCAACGAGACGCTGGGCCGTTGGTTCGAGGAACATCCGGCCGACGCCAAGACCATCGCGGGCAAGGTCGCGGAGGCCGCGGCGGCGCGCGAGGCAGCCCGCAAGGCGCGCGAGCTGACGCGGCGCAAGGGCGTGCTCGACGTCGCCAACCTGCCCGGCAAGCTCGCCGACTGCCAGGAGCGCGACCCCGCGCTGGCCGAGATCTTCCTCGTCGAGGGCGATTCCGCCGGCGGCTCCGCCAAGCAGGGACGCAACCGCGAGTTCCAGGCCGTCCTGCCTCTCCGGGGCAAGATCCTGAACGTGGAGCGGGCCCGCTTCGACAAGATGCTGTCCTCCCAGGAGATCGGCACGTTGATCACGGCGCTCGGCACCGGCATCGGCCGCGAGGACTTCAACGCCGACAAGCTGCGCTACCACAAGATCATCATCATGACGGACGCCGACGTCGACGGCTCGCACATCCGCACCCTGCTGCTGACCTTCTTCTTCCGGCAGATGCCGCAACTGATCGATCGCGGCCACATCTTCATCGCCCAGCCGCCGCTCTACAAGGTGAAGCGCGGCAAGTCCGAGCAGTACCTCAAGGACGAGCGCGCGCGGGAGGACTACCTGACCGACTCGGGGCTCGACGGCGCGGTGCTGCGGCTCGCCTCCGGCGAGGAGCGGGCGCGGGGTGACCTCCGCTCCGCCATCGAAGGGGCGCGGCTCGTGCGCGCCGTGCTGGCGCAGCTCCACAGCCGCTACGACCGCGGCGTGGTCGAGCAGGCCGCCATCGCGGGGGCGCTGAAACCCCTCTCGGCGCTCGGCGACGAGGCCGCCGCGACCCTGGCCGAGGACATCGCGCGCCGCCTCAACGCGCTGGCCGAGGAGACGGAGCGCGGCTGGGAGGGGGAGATCGGCCACGACGGCTTCGTCTTCACCCGCACGGTGCGGGGCGTGAAGGAGGCCGCGGTGCTGGACGGCGGGCTGCTGGCCTCGGCCGAGGCGCGCCGGCTCGACGAGATCGGCCCCTCGCTCGGCGAGATCTACGACCGGCCGGCGGTCTTCGTCCGCGGCGGCGACTCCACCCCCGTGGCGGGGCCGACCGACCTCGTCGAGGCCGTGATGGCGGCGGGCGGCAAGGGCATCACGCAGATCCAGCGCTACAAGGGCCTGGGCGAGATGAACCCCGAGCAGCTCTGGGAGACCACGCTCGACCGCAACGCCCGCTCCCTGCTGCAGGTCCGCATCAAGGAGGTCGACGAGGCCGACGACATGTTCGTCAAGCTCATGGGCGACGTGGTCGAGCCGCGCCGCGAGTTCATCCAGGAGAACGCCCTGTCGGTGGCCAACCTCGACGTGTGACGCGCCCTTGACGGACCTTGGAGAAGTCCGACTCTTTCGGCGGGTCGCCTGACTCAAACCCGCCGAATAGTCTGACTCGCTGTTTCGTCGCGGGACCGTTCCCGCGTCAGTCGCAACGCCGCTGCACGCAGAGCCGCGACGACGGCCTTCCGTCTGTCCTGCATGGCCATCGCCATGGCGGTCATCGCCTCGGCCTTCATCGCCCAGTCGGCCTCGTCGCTGGCCGACTCGTAGACGTTGGCCGCACGGGTGACGACCTGGAGGTTGCCGACCTCGTGGGGCACCCACATCGATCAGTGCTGCGAATGAGCGCTCGCTGTCGCTTGAGCAGGTCGGCGATCTCGTCCTCCAGCTCCGCCCAGGATGACGCGACGGCCCGCAGGAAAGCCGGCGTCCGGCCCGACGGGACGGGGATCCGCGGCGGTGGCGCGTTCGCGGTCAGGACCTGCGTCGACCGGACTCAGCGTGGTCCTCCTGCATCCTCCCTCCCGAGCCATCGCGGCCGGCCTCGTCGGCCTGCCGGGCCGCGAACCAGTCGGGTACCGAGCCGTCCTCCAGCGTGTACAGCCCCCGTTCCAGCCTCACCACCACGCCTCTCCCGCGCAGCGCGTCCAGGGCGGACTGCGCCTCCGACGGCGTGACGGGTTCTCCGATTGCCCCAATCGACCCGATGCGAGTCGGATTGTACTGACGGCGGCGATCCTTCACCCCTTGACATCCTGAGCAGGTTGCGGAGCGCCCTGCTCAGGATGAGGGAGGTGATGGGAAAGAGGTCAGCAGAGACCGCCGCTGGTCTTGTATAGCCCGCTTCCGCGAGGACCCGAGCGGGGTCGACGTAGGGCGGGCCAGCGCGATCCTGCTGCTGGATCGCGGCGAGGACTGCGAAAGAGCTCGGATGCTCTCCCGCTCGCCGACGACACCCTTCGCAGTTGGCTCAAGATCCACCGCGATGCCGGGGTCGACGCCCTCGCGACGTTCGGGACATCCCTCCGGCGGGCCCTAATCCTGCGCCACCTCGCGGGCACCGGCCTCCGGCAGGGGCATGAGGCTCTGGGGCTCGCCCGCCTTGCCGGTCGGCACCAGCCGCACGCCGCCGTCGGCCAGCGCCTCGGTCCTGAAGCAGGACTGGGCCGCGTCGCCGATCACCCGCGTCTGGCACAGGCTCGCCTTGGCGGTGTGCCAGCGGCCGACCGTCACCCGCACGGCGCGGCCGCCGTCGGGGCCGCCCTCGACCGGCTCAAGTTCGAGGCGGCGGTTGTCCTTGGCGTAGAGCACCACCCCGCGGCCGCGCGCGCCGGCGTCGCCGACGGCCGCCGCGGGGCGGCCGAGGAGGGCGTCGATGGCGTCCGGGCCACGGGCCTTCGCCGGGCCGACGGCGGCGGGCGCGGCCGCGAGGTCGACGCTGCTGTCGAGGAAGGGGATGTGTTCGGGGAAGTGCAGGGCGTTGCCCTTCACCAGCGCGGCGGTCTCGCTGCCCAGCGCCGCGCCTCCTGGCGCCGCGCCCCCCGGCGCCGCGACGGCCCCCAGCGTGACGGTGCCGAGCCGGGCGCCCGGGAACTCGTATTTGCCGTCGAGCAGGATGGTGATGCTTCGGCACAGGGTCGCGCCGTCCGGCCCGGGCTCGCACAGCTCCGGCCGCTCGCGCTCCCAGCGCCGGGCCGTGAAGCCGCGCTCGTCGCCCTCGCCCATCAACCCGCGCGACGCGAAATAGGTGAGGCGCTGCGGCCCGCCCGGTCCCTCGCGCCGCAGCGTGTTGCCGGCGAGATAGTTGATGGCCTCGGCGCCGGCGACCACGAGCGACGAGCCTCCCCGGGCGGCCTCCGCGTAGGCGGCCGGGTTGGGCGCGTGGAGGGCCGAGCCGGGCGCGATCGAGCCCGTGGGCAGGCTGGTGTCGACGTCGACCTCCGCCTCGACGGCGGCCGGCGCCGCCGGGGGCTCGGCGTCGGGGGCCCGCTCGGCGCCCGCCGGCGCAGGAGGGACCGCCACCACCGCGCCGACGTCGCTGCCGTGCCCCCCGAGAACGCTGCCGATGCAGCCGATCCCGATCGCCAGGCAGACGGCCGCCGATACGCCACGACTCGATACCATCACGCTCGCCCCGTCCCGCCCACAACTCGCCGGACCATGGCCGCAGGAGACACGGCGGCGCTTAAGAGAGCTTGAACCATCCCGCGGCGGGCCGGGTGCCGATGGCCGCGCGTCCCGGGCCGTCGTCGAACAGGGTTAACGCCGCTGCCCCGCGCGCCCGCTTTGCAAAGCTCCCCGTTCCGTCCTAATCAGCGGGGGCGCCACAGGGATCGGACATTGGGACAGAAGCAGCTTCGCATCGGCATCGTGGGGGTCGGCAACTGCGCCTCGTCCCTGGTCCAGGGCATCGAATTCTACCGGGATGCCGTCTCCAACGTGCCGGTGCCGGGGCTGATGAACGTCGAGGTCGGCGGCTACGCGGTCGGCGACGTGCTGCCGGTGGCGGCCTTCGACGTCTCCGCCGACAAGGTCGGCCGGGACCTCGCCGACGCGCTGTTGGCCGCCCCCAACAACACCCATCGCTTCGCGGCCGTGAAGCCCACCGGCGTCACGGTGGAGCGCGGCCCCACGCTCGACGGGCTCGGCCGCTACCTGCGCGACGTCGTGCCGGAATCGGAGGCGCCCGCCGCCGACGTGGCGGCGGTGCTGCGCGAGACGCGCGTCGACGTGCTAGTCTGCTACCTGCCGGTCGGCTCGCAGGCCGCGGCCGAATACTATGCCGAGCGGGCGCTCGACGCCGGCTGCGCCTTCGTCAACTGCATGCCGGTCTTCATCGCCTCGAACCCGCAGTGGGAGAGGCGCTTCGCGGACGCCCGGCTGCCCATCATCGGCGACGACATCAAGAGCCAGGTCGGCGCCACCATCGTGCACCGCACGCTGGTCAACCTCCTGCGCGACCGCGGCATCCGGCTCGACCGCACCTACCAGCTCAACTTCGGCGGCAACTCCGACTTCCAGAACATGCTGGAGCGCGACCGGCTCCTGTCCAAGAAGATCTCGAAGACCCAGGCGGTGTCGAGCCAGTTCGACGTGCCGCTCGACGCCGACGACATCCACGTCGGCCCGAGCGACTACGTGCCCTGGCTGACGGACCGGAAGTGGGCGCACATCCGGCTCGAAGGCACGGGCTTCGGCGACGTGCCGATGAGCATCGAGCTCAAGCTCGAAGTGTGGGACTCGCCCAATTCCGCGGGCGTCGTCATCGACGCGGTGCGCTGCGCCAAGCTCGGGCTCGACCGCGGCCTCGGCGGCGCGCTGATCGGCCCGTCGAGCTACTTCATGAAGTCGCCCCCGCGCCAGTTCACCGACGAGGAGGCGCGCGACCGCACCCAGCGGTTCATGGCCGGGGGCGAGTGAGGGAGGGGTCGCAGTGCTGACGCTGCTCCTCGTCCGCCACGCGAGCCACGGCCTGCTCGACCGCGTGCTGGCCGGCCGCCTGCCGGGCGTGCCGCTGAGCGAGGCGGGGCGCGCCGAGGCCGGGCGCCTCGCCGGGATGGTGGCGGACCGCGGCATCGCCCGCCTCCTGTCGAGCCCGCTCGACCGCACGCGCGAGACCGCCGCGGCGATCGCCGCCCGCACCGGATGCGCCGTCGAGATCTCCGAGGAGATCAACGAGATCGACTGCGGCCGCTGGACCGGGGCCGACTTCAAAGCCCTGCCGGAGGACCCGCACTGGCACCGCTGGAACGCCGAGCGCGCCACCTGCTCCATGCCGGGGGGCGAGGGCATGGCGGCCGTGCAGGCGCGCGCCATGGCGCTCGTGGCCCGGCTCGCCACGGAGAGCGACGCCGAAGAGGGCGATGCCACGGAGGGCGACGCCACCGTGGCGCTCGTCACCCATTCGGACGTGATCAAGGCGGTCGTCATGGCGGCGCTCGGCCTGTCGCTCGACCGCTACGACCACCTCGCCGTCGACCCGGCCTCCGTCACCACGCTCCACGTCTGGGGCGACTACGCCCGGCTGGTGCGGCTGAACGAGGTCGCGGCCCCGTGAAGATCGTCGTGTTCGGCCTCACGGTCTCGTCCTCCTGGGGCAACGGCCACGCGACGCTGTGGCGGGGGCTGCTGAAGGCGCTGATCCGGCGCGGCCACGACGTGGCGTTCTTCGAGCGCGACACGGACTATTACCGCGACAACCGCGACCTCCACGCGCTGCCCGGCGGCGAGCTGGTGTTCTACCCGGACTGGCCGGCGGTCGCGGCGCGGGCGGGGCGCGCGATCGCCGAGGCCGACGTGGCGCTCGTCACCTCCTACTGCCCGGACGCGCCCGACGCCGAGCGCGCCGTGCTCGACGCCCCCCGCGCGCTCCGCGTCTTCTACGACCTCGACACGCCCGTGACGCTGGCGGCGCTCGACGAGGCGGGGTCGGGCGGGGCCCGGCCGGCCTACGTGGGGCCGGAGGGCTTCTCGGGCTACGACCTCGTGCTGAGCTACACAGGCGGCCCGGCGCTCGACGCGCTGGCCGCGCGCCTCGGGGCGCGGCGCGTGGCGCCCCTCTACGGCCACGTCGACCCGGACCTGCACCGCCCGGTGCCGCGCGCCGAGCGCTTCGCGGCCGACCTCAGCTACCTCGGCACCTACGCGGCCGACCGGCAGGCGGCGCTCGACGCCCTGTTCATCGGCCCCGCGCGGGCGCGGCCGGCGGGCCGCTTCCTGATCGGCGGCGCGCAATATCCGGCCGACTTCCCCTGGACCGACAACATCTTCTTCGTCCGCCACCTGCCGCCGCCCGACCACCCGGCCTTCTTCTCCTCGGGCCGCCTCACCCTCAACGTCACGCGCCGCGCCATGGCGGCCATGGGCTGGTGCCCGTCGGGGCGGCTGTTCGAGGCCGCGGCCTGCGGCGCCGCCATCCTGACGGACGGTTGGGACGGGCTCGACGGCTTCTTCGCGCCGGGCGAGGAGCTGATCGTGGCGCGCGACACGGCGGACGCGCTCGCGGCCGTCGACCTGTCGGACGCGGAGCTCGGGCGCATCGCCGAGGCGGGCCGCGCGCGGGTCCTGGCCGAGCACACGTCGGATCGCCGGGCGCGGGACTTCGAGGCCGCGGTCGCGGCGGCGCGGGGGGCGGCATGACCGTGTGGG
>CAXTBR010000111.1:9763-13164 GCA_964242785.1 uncultured Lichenihabitans sp.
GGAGATCCTCACGGCCGCGACCACGGCCGAGGCGCTGGCCGCCGTGGACCTCTCCGACGCGGAGCTCTCCCGCATCGCGAGGGCCGCCCGCGCCCGCGTCCTCGCCGAGCACACCTCCGCCCGGCGCGCGGCCGAGCTCGAGAGCCTCATCGAGAGCGCCCGCCGGCCCGCGGCGGCCGCAGCGCTCGTGGGGGCCTGACGGTGTGGGGCATCGTGCCGGCGGCGGGCCGCGGCAGCCGCATCCAGCCGCTCGCCTTCTCGAAGGAGTTGCTCCCCGTCGGCAGCCGGCTCGACGGCGGCGTCGAGCGGCCCTGCGCGGTCAGCGAATACCTGCTCGACCGCATGGTGGCGGGCGGCGCCGGCCGGATCTGCATGGTGATCTCGCCCGGCAAGCACGACATCCTGGCCTATTACGGCGCGGGCTACGCCGGCGCACCCATCGCCTACGTGGTGCAGCCGCAGCCGAGCGGGCTCTGCGACGCCGTGTTCCGCGCCGTGCCCCTGGTGCGGCCGGACGAGGCCGTGATCGTCGGCCTGCCCGACACGGTGTGGTTCCCGAAAGCCGGCTTCGCGGCCCTGCCGGAGGACACCCTCGCCTTCCTGCTGTTCCCGGTGGAGCGGCCCGAGCTCTTCGACGCCGTGGTGCTGGACGGGGACGGCGCCGTCCTGGAGATCCAGGTGAAGCGCCCCGACGCCTCCTCGCGCTGGATCTGGGGCGGCTTCAGGATGCCCGGTCACGTCTTCCACGCCCTCCACGCGCTGTGGCTCGCGCGCGAGCGGCGCGACGAGTTCTTCGGCACGCTGGTCAACAGCTACATCGCGGGCGGCGGCCGGGCCGTGGGGATCCGGGCCGGCGAGGCCTACGTCGACACCGGCACCCTCAACGGCTACCGCGCCGCCATGCGGCTGCTCGGGCAGGGCACGACGCGCGCAGAGGACGACCCCCCACGATGACGAACGAACGACGCCGGGCGGAGATCCGCGCGCGGGCCGACGCGCTCGGCCCCTGGTTCCACAACATGGATCTGGGCGACGGCACCTGGACGGCGCCGGGCCACTTCCTCGGCGACTATCCGGGCGTGAAGTTCCGCGGCTTCGCCCACGTCCTGCCCGAGGACCTGACGGGGCGGAGCGTGCTCGACATCGGCTGCAACGGCGGCTTCTACTCGATCGAGATGCGCCGCCGGGGTGCCGCGCGCGTGCTCGGCATCGACTTCGACGCCGACTACCTCGCCCAGGCGCGCTTCGCCGCCGAGGCGCTGGAGATCGAGGGCATCGAGTTCCGGCAGATGTCGGTCTACGACGTGGGCGCGTTGGGCGAGCGCTTCGACCTCGTGGTCTTCATGGGGGTGCTCTATCACCTGCGGCACCCCCTGCTGGCGCTCGACCTCATCTACGAGAACGTCGCGTCCGACCTCCTGCTGTTCCAGTCGATGCAGCGGGGGTCGGAGGCGGTCGACGCGGTCGCGCCCGACTATCCGTTCACGGCATCGGACCATTTCGACGCGCCCGGCTACCCCAAGATGCACTTCATCGAGCTCGACTATTCGGCCGACCCGACCAACTGGTGGGCGCCCAACCGCGCCTGCTCGGCCGCGATGCTGCGCTCGTCGGGCTTCGACATCCTGGCGAACCCGGACCCCGAGGTCTTCCTGTGCCGCCGCGGCACGCGCGGGCCCTTCGTCGAGGCCGCCTATCCCGCCCGAGGACTCGCCGGAGGACCCGCCCGATGATCGAAGCCGCGATGATCTGGAACGAGCCGAACAACAAGTCCCACTGGGACCCCGAGGTCGACCCCGGCTGGGTCAGGTTCTCCGAGATGGCGATCCTGGCGGGCCGGGCCATCCGGGCCGAGAACGCCCACCTGCCGCGCGTGCTCGGCGGCATGTCGCCCATCGACCCGACCTGGGTGCAGCTCCTCGCCTCGCGCGGCGTGCTCGACCACATCGAGGCCGTGGCGGTGCACGGCTTCCCGCTCGACTGGAACCTGTGGGCGCTGGCCGACTGGCCGGCCAAGATCGCCGAGATCCGCGCCGTCACCGACAGGCCCGTCTGGGTCAGCGAGGTCGGCGTCTCGACCTTCGGGGCCGAGGAGGTGCAGGACTGGGGGCTGAAGCGCACGGCCGAGCTCTTGGTGGGCCGCGCGCCGCGCATCCACTGGTACTCGCTCTACGACCTGCCGCGGGAGTGGGAGGCGACGACGCGCCACAAGGAGGCCGAGGGCTCGTCCTACTACCGGCACTTCGCCATGGGGCTGCTGCGCCAGGACGGCACGCCCAAGATCGCGGCCGGGCACTTCGCCGCCGTGGCGCCCGCCCTGGGCCTGTGCCAGTGGTTCCACTTCGAGGACCACCGGCTCGACGAGGCGGTGGAGTGGATGCACCGGCTCGGCGTCACCTACCTGCGCACGGGCCTGTCCTGGGCCGACTGGCTCCGCCCCGACGCCGAGCGCTGGTTCGACCGGCTCGTGCGGGCGCTGGAGCCCTTCGACACCACCGTGACCTTCTGCTTCACCCCCGAGGAGGAGGGCCTCCAGCCCCACCACACCTCGGCGCCCCGCGACCCCGCCCGCTTCGCCGCCTTCTGCGCCGAGATGGTGCGGCGCTACGTCGGCTCCGGGCCGGTGAAGCCCATCCCGACCCTGTGATCCGCCTGTCCCCCGACGAGGGCTCCCGCGGAGGTCACCTGTGGGCCGGGTTGTGGCCACGCCCCGGGGCCTCGGCGAGATCGGGCACCATCTCGCGATCGGACGTGATAGTCTGACGGCTCCACCGGAGGGATCGATGCGAGATGACCGATCGAGCGATGTCGAGGAGCGGCCCGACGTGTTCGACTGCCAGTCCTGCGGCGCCTGCTGCATCGAGGCCGGCGCCGTCATCCTGGCGGACGACGACGATGTGCCGTCCGTCCTGGTGCAGCATGTCGCCAATCTCCGATGCATGGTGACGGAGGGCACGAGTTTCCGCTGCGGCGCCCTGCTCGGCACGATCGGGCAGGCCGTCGGCTGCGGCATCTACGGCCGTCGGCCCGAGGTTTGCCGGTCGTTCGATGCCGGATCGGACGAATGCCTGTCGGCCCGCGAGGCGATGCGGCGCAAGCGCGCCCGGCCGGAACGGAGGCCGCCGGGCTATGACGTGCGCGCCTTGCCGGACACGGCCTGCAGCGTGACCGGGACCATCCACCGCTGACGGCGGCGGCCTCGACCGGCGCGGGCGGCTGGGCCGCCGAACCGGCGAAGGCTCATGATGGGTTTCGGGATGATGATGTCGGGTGGCGATCGTCGCGTCAGTTCCGGTTTCAAAAGGCCTCCGGCCTTTTGCGGGGTTCAGGGCAGAGCCCTGAAAAGGCTCAATCATCTCTTTTCAGGGCTCCGCCCTGACCGCCAAAGGGCTCGCCCTTTG
>CAXTBR010000112.1:0-12830 GCA_964242785.1 uncultured Lichenihabitans sp.
TGCCGGCCCTGGCGGCCGCCTTCGCGGCGGAGTGCCCGCCCAAGGGCGAGGTGGTGCTGCTCGTCGCCCCGCCCTCGGGCGAGGCCTCCGGTCTCGCCCCCGAGGCGCTCGACGCCGCGCTCGCGGCGGCGCTCGAGGCCCATTCGGTCAAGGACGCGGCGAGCGTGGTCGCGGCGCAGACCGGCCTGCCCCGGCGGCAGGTCTACGGCCGCGCCATCGCGCTCGCGGCCAAGGGGCCGCCGCGGCCGTGAGCCAGGAGACGACCCGGCGGCGGCGCGCGGGACGGCGTGGCCGCAGGGCCGAGTGGCTCGCGCTGCTGCTCCTCCTGATGAAGGGCTACCGGCCGCTCGCCCGCAACTACGTGGTCCGTGGCGGCGAGATCGACCTCGTGGTGCGACGGGGCGGCACGCTCGTCTTTGTGGAGGTGAAGGCCCGGCCGGCGGTCGAGACCGCCATGGCGGTGCTATCGGCGCAGAAGCGGCGCCGCATCGAATGCGCAGCCCGGGTCTGGCTCGCGCGCCACCCGGCGGCGGCGGGCCTGACGCTGCGCGGCGACGGCATCTTCATCGCCCCGCGGCGCTGGCCGCGGCACGTCGAGGACGCGTTCACGCTGAACCTCGTGTGAGGGTGGCCGCTATTTCGAGATCGCCATGACCTGGATCACGGCCGGCGTGCCGATGATGATGAACAGCACGGGCAGGAAGAACAGCACCATCGGCACGGTGAGTTTCGGGGGCAGGCTGGCGGCCTTCTTCTCCGCCTCCATCATGCGCGTGTCGCGGCTTTCCTGGGCCAGCACGCGCAGGGCGGCGCCGAGCGGGGTGCCGTACTT
Organism: uncultured Lichenihabitans sp.; assembly: GCA_964242785.1. GTDB lineage: Bacteria > Pseudomonadota > Alphaproteobacteria > Rhizobiales > Beijerinckiaceae > Lichenihabitans. Next base: position 833 of record CAXTBR010000112.1, read on the forward strand.
CTCCGCCTGCACCAGCACGGTCACGATCGAGCGCATCGACTCGATGCCGGTGCGCGCCGCAAGGTTGTCGTAGGCCATCCGCCGGTCGGGCAGGAAGGACAGCTCGGCGGTGGTTAGCGAGAGCTCCTCGGCCATGGCGATCGACTGGGTGCCGATCTCCGCCCCCACCTTGCGGAAGGCGTTCTCGATCGACATGCCGCTCTCGCAGCAGATCAGCATCAGGTCGAGCGCGTCGGGGTAGGCGCGGTTGAGCGACTTCTGGCGCTTGGCGATGACGTTGCTGAGATAGAGCTCGGGCAGCTTGAGCCCGAGATAGGCGGCCAGGATGCAGATGCCGGCCTTGACCGGCATGCTGTAGTCGAGGGTCAGCACCACGAAGACGTAGAAGCTGCTCACGATCGCCCCGACGATCGGGGTGACGAGCCGGAAGAACAGGAAGCCGATCTCGGACTGCTGGCCGCGGTAGCCCGCCATGGCGAGCTGCTGCTTGGCCTTGTCGGTCCCGAGCCATTTGGACAGGCTGAACTGCTCGACGATGTTAGCCATGTAGGCCTTGGGCTCGGTCCGCAGGCTGCCGCGCGTGTTGGCCGACTTGTTGAGCCGTTCCCGCTCGCGGGAGCGGATCCGCTCGCGTTCGGTCGACACGGCCTTCATGCGCGTGCCGAGCGTGTCGGTCTCGATCAGCGGCATCGCCACCGTCAGCACGGAGGCCGCCGCCGCGATGGCGAACAGCGCCGCCACCATGAAGTGGGGGTCGCTCAGCTTGGCATAGACGAGGTCGAACATCGGCGTGGGGATCCCCCGAGGCGGCCAGCGATCAGATTTCGAAGCTGATCATCTTCTTCATCACCGCGATGCCGATGCCCATCCACACGGCACCCACACCCATCATCATCTGGCCGGTCGAGGTTAGCCACAGCAGCTCGATGTATTTGGGCGAGGTCAGGTAGATCAGGAAGCCGACCGCGAACGGCATCGCGCCGATGATCATGGCCGAGGCCTTGGCCTCGGAGGAGACGGCCTTGACCTTGTTGCGCATCTTCTTGCGGTCGCGCAGCACGCGCGAGAGGTTTGAGAGCGCCTCCGACAGGTTGCCGCCGGCCTTCTGCTGGATCGAGATCACGATGGCGAAGAAGCTGGTCTCGGCGATCGGGATGCGTTCGGCGATCCGCTCCACCGCCTCCCCGAGCGGCAGCCCGACCGACTGGGATTCGAGGATGTGGCGGAACTCCGACCGCACCGGTTCGGTGGTCTCGGTGACGATGACCCGCAGGCAGTCGGACAGCGGCAGTCCCGCCCGGATGCCGCGCACGATGATGTCGACGGCATTGGGGAACTCGTTCATGAATTTCGTGATGCGCCGCTTGGCCTTGAAGCGCAGCACCCAGTTCGGCAGGCCGAAGCCGCCGACCGCGACCCCGGCCAGGGCGGTCAGCGGGTTGACGGTCCACAGATAGACCAGCGCGCCCCCCAAGACCCCCAGGACCCCGCTTCCGATCAGGAAGCCCTGGACCGTCCAGGACAGCCCGGCCTGGCCGATCCGCATCGACAGGGTGGCCTTGCGGCGGCGCTTGCCGCCCTGCTCGAGGTCCTTGATGCTGTCGCTGATCTGCTTGCGGCGGGTGTTGGCGTCGACGACGCGTTCGGTCGAGCGCTTGGGCCCGGTCGCCTGGATGGCGTCCCACCGCCGCTCCGCCTTGATGTCGCCCGACAGGTAGGGGTAGGCCACGAACCCGACGGCCGCGACGGCCGCCGCCCCGAGGGCGAACATCATCAGGAAATGCGTGTCCATGGAAGAAGCGTTTCCTCGAGGCGCCTCGCCCAGGCTTACGCGATCGGGGTAAACGGAGCCTTGCGGGGCCGACGCACGCCTACGTGGTCTGCACCTCGGCGGCATCGAGCGCCGCGGCCAGGCGCGCTTCCTCGCCGTAGTAGCGGGCGCGCTCGGCGAAGCGCGGATTGCCGACGCCGGTCGAGCGGTGGCGCCCCTTGAGGCGTCCCTGCGCATCCTCGCCGGTGATCTCGTAGAGCATGATGTCCTGGGTGATGATCACGTCGCCCTCGAGGCCGAGCACCTCGGTGATGTGGGTGATGCGGCGCGAGCCGTCGCGCAGGCGCGCCGCCTGGATGATCACGTCCACGGAGGTCACGATCATCTCGCGGATGGTGCGCGAGGGCAGCGTGTAGCCGCCCATGGTGATCATGGATTCGAGGCGGCTCAGGGCCTCGCGCGGCGAGTTGGCGTGCAGCGTGCCCATCGAGCCGTCGTGGCCCGTGTTCATGGCCTGCAGCAGGTCGAAGGCTTCCGGGCCGCGCACCTCGCCGACGATGATGCGTTCGGGCCGCATGCGCAGGCAGTTCTTGACGAGATCGCGCATGGTGACGGCGCCGGTGCCCTCGAGGCTCGGCGGCCGGGTCTCGAGGCGCACCGTGTGGGGCTGCTGCAATTGCAGCTCGGCCGCGTCCTCGCAGGTGATGATGCGCTCGTCGTGATCGATGTAGTTGGTCATGCAGTTGAGCAGCGTCGTCTTGCCCGAGCCCGTTCCTCCCGAGATCAGGATGTTGCAGCGGACCCGGCCGATGATCTTGAGGACCTCCGAGCCCGGCGGCGAGATGGCGCCGAAGCGGGTCAGCTGGTCGAGGGTCAGCTTGTCCTTCTTGAACTTGCGGATGGTGAGCGCGGGCCCGTCGATGGCGAGCGGAGGCGCGATCACGTTGACGCGCGAGCCGTCCATCAGGCGGGCGTCGCAGATGGGCGAGGATTCGTCGACCCGCCGGCCGATCTGGCTGACGATGCGCTGGCAGATGTTCATCAGCTGGGCGTTGTCGCGGAACCGGATGTTGGTCAGCTGGATCTTGCCCGCGACCTCGATGTAGGTGCGCGTCGCGCCGTTGACCATGATGTCGGCGATGTCGTCGCGGGCCAGCAGCGGCTCGAGCGGGCCGTAGCCCAGCACGTCGTTGCAGATGTCGTCGAGCAGGTCCTCCTGCTCGGCGATCGACATCACGACGTTCTTGATCGAGATGATCTCGTTGACGATGTCGCGGATCTCCTCGCGCGCCGTCTCGACGTCGAGCTTGGAGAGCTGGGCGAGGTCGATCGCCTCGATCAGGGCGCTGAAGATGGTGCTCTTGGTGAGGTAGTACTCGTCGGAGCGCCGCGGCTCGGGGGACGGCGGCGGCGGGGCGGAGACGACGAGCGTCGGGCGCGCGCCCCCGCCGCGGGGTTCGGGGTCGGCCCGCACCGGCACGGGGGCCGGAGCCGGTGCACCACCGGCGGACGCGCGTCGTCCGAACATCCTGCGCCTTCCCTCTCACGGTCCAACTCGGCGGGCGGCCCGCAGCTCGCCGCCGCGCCGTGAGGGAACAGTGAGGGGAAATGGTTACGGCTTCCGAAAAACGATCCGCCGCATCCGAGCGGAGCGCCCCGCGGGCCCGCTCAGGACGCCTTCCTGCGGGCGAAGCGCGCCACCAGCGGCTCGAACAGGGTCCGCCGGGCCGGGCGCGGCTCGCTGCGGCCCATGACGGCGCGGGCGAGTTCGGTGAAGATCTCGGCCGTCCGTCCCCCGGCCTCGACCTCGCCGATCATCTGGCCGTTGTTCGCGGCCGTGCCGAACAGCTTCGCGTCGAAGGGCACGACGGCGGCGGGCTGGAGCTCCAGCGACTTGGCGAAATCCGCCACGGCGATCTCGGGCCGCTTCGGCATCCCGATGCCGTTGAGCACGAGCCTGGGCGGCGCGTCGTTGGGCCGCGCGGTCTTGAGCACGTCGGCGAGGTTCTTGGCGTTGCGCAGGTTGGCGAGGTCGGGGCCCGCGACGGCGATCACCTCGTCGGCCCCCACCAGCGCCCGCCGGCTCCAGGCCGCCCAGCCGTGCGGGATGTCCAGCACCACCACCGGCACGGTGGCGCGCAGGATGTCGAAGAGCCCGTCGAAGGCCGTCTCGCCGAAGTCGTAGGCGCGCTCCAGCGTGGCGGGCGCCGCCAGGATCGACAGCTTCTCGGTGCATTTCGACAGGAGGCGGTCGACGAGGTTGCCGTCGAGGCGGTCGGGGGCGAAGACCGCCTCGGCGATGCCCTGGGGCGGGTCCTGGTTGAAGTCGAGGCCGGCGGTGCCGTAGGGCAGGTCGAGGTCGGCGATGGCGGTGGCGATGTCGAAGGTGCGCGAGATCGACCAGGCGACGTTGTGCGCCACGGTGGAGGCCCCGACGCCGCCCTTGGCGCCCGTCACGGCGATCACCCGGCCCACGGGCTGGGCGGCCCCGGCGCTGTAGAGATGCGACAGCGCCCGCACGAGGTCGAGCACCGCGAAGGGCGCCACGAGGTAGTCGCTGACGCCGCGGCCGATCAGGTCGCGGTAGAGCACGATGTCGTTCAGGCGCCCGATCACCACGACCTTGGTGCCGGAGTCGCAATATTCGGCGAGCTTGTCGAGATGCGCCATCAGCGTGTCGCGGTCCCCCGTCGTCTCGATGACGATGAGGTTGGGCGTGGGGGACTGGCGGTAGGCCTCCACGGCGGCCGGCGCCCCGCCCATGTGGACCTTGACGTGGGCCCGGCTCATGCGCCGGTCCGCCACGGCCTCGTTCATCACCCCGGCGATCTCGGGCGACTCGCAGAAGGCCTGGATCGAGATCCGCGGCACGGGCGCGATCGCGGTGCGGGGATCGGAGGCCCCGCCGGGCTGGGGGATAGGGAGGTCGGGCATCAGTTCGAGACCTGCGTGCCGAGATTGACGAAATGGAACCCCCAGCTTGTGGAGGGATCCTGGCCGACGGGCGCGCCCGGCGTGCCCCGGAGATCCTGGATGCCGCGGGTGCGCATCTGGACGTCGCTGGGATCGTCGGCCCGCGGCCGCACGAGGTCGCGGGGATCGTCCATCTGGGCCGCCAGGGTCTGCTGAGTGGCGCAGCCGAGGTTGTAGTAGGTGCGGTTCTCCCAGCCGTCGAGCGATGAACCCGAGTTGAGGTCGTCCGGCCAGTCGCCGCAGTGGCTGGCCGCCTGAGCCTGCAGCTTGATGAAGCTCAACCTCAGCACCGACGCGAGCTTGGGATCGGCCGCCCGATAGGACCCGACCTCGATATCACCCTTGACCCCCGATGCCGCGAGGCCCTTGCGCACCGCCTCCAGGGTCGCGTCGGCCGCGGCGGCGTCTACGGATCCGCGTGGCACCAGCACCTGGATTCGTCCCTCGCCGTGAGCGAGGTAGTCCGCCGAGAAGGCCTCGATGTCGTGCTTCTGCCGGTAGTCGAATTGAGATCGGCCGCCGAGCAGGAAGATTTCGAGCGACTGGCGGGCGTTCATCAGCGCCACCGGGTGTCGCTGATGGAAGTCGGCCGGGATCGCCGAGGTCGCGACGGTGCGGTCGACGTTGGAACAGGCGGCGACCGGCAGGGCGAGGCCGAGCAGAAGGATGGCGCGCCGTCCGGCGCGGCACGAGGCGGCGCCACGAGTCGGCCGGGTGGCCTCGGGGGCGAGCGTCTGGGGCTGGGTCATGCGCGGATCCGGGATGAGCGGCGGGCGGGAAGGAGGCTGGTCAATCGTTGATGAAACCGACGCGGCCGCGGTAGCTCTTGGCGAGTTCCGGATTGTCGGCCTTCGAATAGATCCTGTTCATCCGGCCGAGCAACCAGGACTGCGGATCGGACGGATCGGTGAAGCCGTCGTCGGGCTTGCTGATCTGGTCGGGCCGCAACGTCTTGGCGAGATAGGGGGTCACGATGATCATCAGTTCGGTTTCCTGGCGCTGGTAGTCGCGTGACCGGAACAGCGCGCCGAGGATCGGCAGGTTCATGAGTCCCGGGGTGCCCGATATGGCCTGCTGGCTGGCCTGCTGGATCAACCCGGCGGTGACGATCGACCCGCCCGACGGCAGTTCGACCGTGGTGGTGTTGGTGCGGCTGCGGAAACCGACGGTGTTGCTGCATCCGGTGCTGACCGCCGAGGTCGGGTCCGGCTCATTGACCTCGGTGTCGATATGCAGGGAGATGCGGCCCTCGGACAGCACCGTCGGCGTGACCGCGAGGGTGATGCCGTAGTTCGTCTGCGCGTAAGTCGACGTGCAGATGTGGGTCGTAGGGTCTATGCTGCTGGACACGGCGAGCGGGACGGTGCCACCCGCGGTGAGCTTCGCGCTTTCCCCCGAGATGGCGGTGACGTTGGGTTCCGCCAGCGTGTGGGCGACGCCGCTGCGCTCCAACGCCTGGAGCGTCGCGGACAGAGAGTTCTTCTGTCCGACCCAGTTCAACGCGGTGTTCAGCCCGTTGGTATAGGGGTTGTCCCCGACGTTGAACGTGTTGTTGGCGCTGGGTAGACCGATGCTGGACGTGCTGTTCGAGAACCCTCCGGTCGTACCGCCTCCCCCGTTCAGGCTGATGCCCAACTGCTTCAGGACCGCGCGCCGCACCTCGACCACCTGGACCTTCAGAGTCACCTGGTCCTGGCCGCGGATCACCAGTGAATTGATGATCGAGCCGTTGACGATGACGGGTGTTCCGGCGAAGGACACGCTGGAGCCCCCGCCCGTCGACGACGCGCCGCCCCCCGAACCGACCGCGGTGTAGCCGGTGAAGGCGCTGGCGATGTCGTAGGCGCGCTGGGCGTCGACGGCCGACGCCACGGTCCCGGTGAGGATAATGGTATCGTCGACCGCCTGGACCCGGATGTCGTTGTCCGGCATCACGGTCTTGAGAATGCCGGACAGCTCGCCGACGTCGCGCCCGATGACGTTGATCTCCAGCGTGGCGATCTGGCGGCCGTCCTTGTCGAGCGCGAAGATCGTGGTTGGCCCCCTGGCGATCGCCATGACGTAGAGGCGCCGGGGCGAGCGCACCACGGCATTGGCGACCTCGGGCCGGCCGACGAAGACCTCCGAGGCGTCGCTCGGCAGGTCGACGATCATCGATTTCCCCACCGGCATGGTGAGGCGCTGCGTGCGGGCGCCGGGCGGCACGGCCAGCATCGAGGGCGCGGGGGTCGAGGCCGCGTCCTTCACCTTGGGCACCAGCACGGGCGTCTGGGCGACGGCCGGGGCGGGCGGCGCCAGGACCGACACCAAGGCCAAGGCCAGCGCCGCCCGGATCCCGCGGGCGGCCGCGCACCTGCGGGCGCGAGGGGGGCGCGTCATCGGCCGGTGTCCTGCGTGATGGTGCCGTAGCGCACCACCGACAGGCCGTGGCCGGCCTGGCGGGCGATGCCCTCCGTCACCTGATGGGCGTCCTGGACCGAGCGCAGCACGAGCGACAACTGGCCGGTGCGCTGCGCCTGGATCACGGTCTCGGCCTGCTCGGGTTCGAGTTCGAGCGTGGCGTTGGACCCCACCACCACCGGCTGCCCGTCCTTGTCCTGGTAGTTCTGGCCGATGGCCAGGACCTTGACGTTGCTGAGCAGCGTGTCGGTCTGGAAGGTGTCGCCGGGCGCCGAGGGCCCGCCGGGCTTGGTCTCGGGATGGAAGGTCCGCACCACGTCGACGCGGTCGTTGGGCAGGATGAAGCTGCCCGCCGTGGTGGCGCCCTGGCTGTCGATGTTGATCGCCACGGCGCGCTTGCCGCTCGGCAGCAGCGCCGACATGAAGCCGTTGGTGCCCTTGATGAGCTTCTCGGGGCGCACCGGCTCCGACCCGAACATGGCGATCCTCACGATCGCGCCCTTGTCGTCGTCGATGGCCTTCGGGTTGGCCTCCTTGCGGATCGCGGCCGGCGGGAGGGAATCCCTGGGCCAGGCCTGCCACGACAGGTCGCCGTCGACGATCTTGTGGCCGAGCGGCAGGTCCCGGGCCGCCACCAGGATGTCGTCGGTGCTGGGCGGCGGCGGGGGCGGCAGGGCCGCCACCGGCGCGGGCGGCGGCGCGCCCGATCCGCTGGCCAGGACGAAGGCGCCGGCCGCCGCCGCCAGGGCCAGGAACAGGACGATGATGCGCGACTTCTTCATGACCGGACCCGGCGGCGCCGGACAGGGCGCGCTGCACCGGTGAATCAATCAGCCAAAGGTCAAGTTATGGTTAATCAGTCCTGACCGACTTGAGCGAAGCCTGCTCTCCGGCTCCGCCGACCTGCCCCGCGCAACGCACCACCGTGAAGGCCTCGATGCTGCGCCAGCGGAACCCGCCGTCGTCGCCCACCACCAGACGGCGGAACGGCACGGGGGGACGCCACAGCGCCGCCGCGAGGCCGGCCGGCACGGCGCCGAGCTGGGCCCCCGGCGCCACGAGGCCGGCCGGGTGGCGAGCGTCGGCGCAGAACCGCCCGACGGACGCGGGCGACAGCGCGAGGTCGTCCGCCCTCCCCTCCGACGGCGCCCAGGGCGCGAGGTCCAGGTCTCGCGCCAGGCCGAGCCCTCGGACGTCCCGCGCCCGGGCGGCCCAGTCCAGAGCCATCTCGCGGGAGAACAGGATCGGCGCGCCCTGGAGCGCGTCGAAGACGGCGGGCCGGCCGATCAGGAACCAGTTCTCGGCATTCTCGTCCACCCACAGCACTTCCCCGGCGGCCGGGCCGATCGCGTCCCGCAGCGCCGCAGCGCCGGAGCCGCCCTCGACGGCGCGGCGCTCGGCCGTGCGGCCGTCCCACAGCAGCACCGCGGCCGCGCAGGCCGCCGCGACAGAGGCCCAGGCCACGAGGGTCGGGGCCGTGCCGGGCCGGCCCGGCGTCGGCCGGAGCGCGAGCGCGACGGCGGCGGCGGCGGCGGCGAGCGGGATGGACTGCACGCCCGCCGCCACCGCGAGCGGCCAGGACATGTCGCCGGCTCCGCCCGCGGCCGATGCCGCGAGCCCGAGCAGGGCCTTCGCGGAGACCGCGACCTCCGAGATCGCCAGGACGGCCGCTCCGCCTCCCGCGAGGACGGCGAGGCGTGGCGTCACGGCGGCCGGCGGACCGGAGCGGGCCATCGCCCACAATGCGACCGCCGCGACGCTCAGCGTCAGGGAGAGCAGGGGCGCTGCCCCGGCGCACCACCCCATGACGAGAAGGGCCAGGACGCTCCGACCGGTGGGGCCACGCCGCCAAAGGCCGGCCGCGGCCAGCGCGAGGCTGGCGTTCCCGAGGACCGCGAGGGGCCACAGCGCCCGCCACGGCTGCATCTGGGTGACGAGGGTGCCGGGCAGGAGGTCGCCGAAGAGGAACGACACCGCGACGCCGCAGGCCGCGACGCCCACGGTTCCCCACAGCACCGTGCGCTCCCGCGGCGGGAGCAGGCTGCCCGCCAGGATCGCGGCGGCCACCTGAGCGGCACCCTGGGCGAAGGCCTCGGCGGGCCACTGCGTCGGGAACAGGTAGACGCAGCGCTGCCGCAGGATGGACCACCATTCCGGGTCCATCGTCTCGAACAGCCGGCCCGACAGGGGGAGCTTCAGGGCAGCGGCGGTGAGCACGGCCGCGCCGGCGGCGGCGAGCGGCAAGGTCCAGCGGCGATCATCGCGCACCAGGGATAGGGCCGCGATGCCGAGACCCGGCGCCGCCATGATGGGGTGCAGCGCGACGGCCAGGGCCAGCAGCGCGAGGCCGAGCGGACGCCGACGGCCCAGCAGGGCCGCCATCCCGCCCAGCACCGCCGCCTCAGCGAAGACGCGGGGGGTGGCGACGGTCTCGGCGTAGCCGAACACACCGAAGGCGCCGTACCGGGCGGGAAGCGCCAGGACGGCGACGGCCGCCGCCCAGGCCACCCGCTCCGGCGCCAGCCGGCGGAGCAGCGCCATGGCGGCCGCGAGCCAGAGCAGGGAACCGGCCAGGGCCAGCAGCATCGACGCCGTGGAAGGCGGCATGACGTCGAGCATCGCCCGCACCGCGAGCCGCATCAGGCTGAAGCCCGTCTGGGCGTCGTGGGCGAAGACGATGTCCCGTCCCACGCCGGCCGGATCACGGTCGGCGACCCCGCGCCCGATGTAGATGCGGGCATCCTGGATCAGTCCGCCGTAGGGATGGAGCAGCAGCAGGAGCGGCACCAGCGAAGCCCACAGCGCGGCGTGGAGCGGCCGAGGGCGTCGCGAACCGTGGCAACCCATGGTCGCCGCTCCGGCGGCCCGATCTCCGGCGTCCGTCATGGCTCCATCCGTCCCGATCGCATCGTGCAGAGACCCTGGCACGGAGTGCTTAAGGCGCGGTTGAAGATCAGGGGCTACGACAAGCCCCCGTTTACCTCGTCTCAAGCTCCGTCCGCCAGTCTGACGACGCGCCGAACCGGTCGGCCGACGCGGGCCGCCGCCCCTTTCCGGCGCCCAACACCTCCTCACCCAAGGATCGCCATGCGGCCCGACACCGATATCCTGATCGTCGGCGCCGGCCCGGCCGGGCTCACGGCGGGCTACCTGCTCGCCAAGGCGGGCCGGGACGTGCGCGTGATCGAGCGCGATCCCCGCCACGTCGGCGGCATCAGCCGAACGGTCGACTACAAGGGCTACCTGTTCGACATCGGCGGCCACCGCTTCTTCTCGAAGTCGCGCGAGGTCGTGGCGCTGTGGGACGAGATCCTGCCCGACGACTTCATCGAGCGGCCGCGCCTGTCGCGCATCTTCTACCGCGGCAAGTTCTATTCCTACCCGCTGAGGGCCTTCGAGGCGCTGCGCAACCTGGGGCCGCTGACGAGCGCCGCCTGCGTGGGGTCCTACCTGCTGGCCAAGGCCCGGCCCGTGGCCGAGCCCGCGACCTTCCACCAGTGGGTACGCAACAACTTCGGCGAGAGGCTGTTCTCGATCTTCTTCAAGACCTATACCGAGAAGGTGTGGGGCATGTCCTGCGACGAGATCTCGGCCGACTGGGCGTCGCAGCGGATCAAGGGGCTCGACCTGTTCTCGGCCCTGACGGACGCCCTCCAGCGCTCGCTCGGCCTGCGGAGAGGCCGCACCGGCGGCGGCACCATCAAGACCCTGATCGAGTCGTTCCGCTATCCCCGCCGGGGCCCCGGCATGATGTGGGAGGCGGCGGCCGCCAAGATGCAGGCGCTGGGCGGGCGGATCGACATGGGCCGGAGCCTCGACACCCTGGCGTGGGACGCGGACCGGCGGCTCTGGACCGCCGTCACGGTGTCGGCCGAGGGGGAACGCGCCACCGTGACGGCGCGGCACGTCGTGTCGTCGGCCGCCCTCCACGACCTCGTCGAGGCGCTGCGGCCCGCGCCGCTGAGCAAGCTGCACGCGCGGGCGCTGCGCTACCGCGACTTCATCACCGTGGCGCTGATCGCCCGGACGTCGCGGGACTTCCCCGACAACTGGGTCTACATCCACGACCCCGCGGTCCACGTCGGCCGCGTGCAGAACTTCCGCTCCTGGTCGCCCGAGCTGATCCCCGAGGAGGGGTTCACCTGCCTCGGGCTCGAATATTTCTGCTTCGAGGGCGACGGGCTGTGGACCTCGTCGGACGAGGACCTCGTGGCCCTGGCCAAGCGCGAGATCGACCACATCGGGCTGATCTCCTCGGTCGACGTGGTGGACGCCTGCGTGGTGCGCCAGCCCAAGGCCTACCCGGTCTACGACGAGGGCTACGCCGCCAAGGTCGCGGCCGTGCGGCTGGAGCTCGAACACGACTACCCGACGCTGCACCTGGTCGGCCGCAACGGCATGCACCGCTACAACAACCAGGACCACGCCATGATGACCGCCATGCTGACGGTCGAGAACATCCTGGCGGGCGAGCGGCGCTTCGACGTGTGGCAGGTGAACGAGGACGCGGACTATGCCGAGAGCGGCTATGCCGGCGCCCGCGACGCGCTGGCGAGCGGGCGGCTGGTGCCCGACAGGGTCGCACCGGCCGCCGCCTGAGGCGGCGGGGCACCGCGGGTTCGATGGCGGACGGTTCATGACGGGTTTCAGGACGACGTCGCGACCCGAGCGTCTCGTCAGTCCGGATTCAGAAGGCCCTCGGCCTTTTGCGGTCAGGGCGGAGCCCCATAGGCACTAAGATTGCAGTAAAAACCATTGTTCTCCCCCACCCTCCCTCATCCTGAGCAAGGGTCCGAAGGGCCATGTCGAAGGACGCACAAGCGGGACGCTCCTACGCGGAGGGCGCCTGCGTCC
>CAXTBR010000113.1:0-12520 GCA_964242785.1 uncultured Lichenihabitans sp.
GGAAGCCTTCGACCTGCTGCAGGCCATGAACACGGGCCACGACGGCTCGATGGGGACGCTGCACGCCAACTCGCCGCGCGAGGCCCTGAGCCGCCTGGAATCCATGATCACCATGGGGGGCTTCTCGCTGCCCTCGCGCACCATCCGCGAGATGATCGTCACCTCGATCGACGTCGTCATCCAGGCCACCCGCCTGCGCGACGGCTCGCGCCGCATCACCCACGTCACCGAGGTGCTGGGGCTCGAGGGCGACGTCATCATCACCCAGGACGTGATCCTCTACGACATCCTCGGCGAGGACGCGCAGGGCAAGCTGAAGGGCCGCCATCGCTCGACCGGCATCGGCCAGCCCCGCTTCTTCGAGCGCGCCCGCTACTACGGCGAGGAGGAGCGCCTGGCCGCGGCGCTCGACCGCGCCGACCCCAAGGAAGTCGCCCGGCTGTGACGGAGTCCTAGCGCCATGGACCACAACATCCTTCTCGCCTACGGGTTCGGGGTCGGGGCGGTCGGCTGCGCGCTCTTCGTGCTCAGCCCCTACCTGTCGGGCGACATCAGGGCCGAGAAGCGCCGGGAGGCCGTGGGCATCCCGCGCACCAGGCGCTCGATCGACCGCGCGGTGGACGCGGCCGGCCGCCGCAAGCAGGTGGCCGACAGCCTGAAGGAGGTCGAGCAGCGCGGCAAGACCAAGAAGGTGTCGCTGGAGATGCGCATCCAGCAGGCCGGCGTGGAGTGGAGCCCCTTCGCCTACATGGCGATCTCGGCCGTCTGCGGCCTGGCGCTGGGCGGCGGGGTCTACGTCGCCGAGGACAGCCTCGCCATCGGGGCCGCGGCCGCCCTGGTGGGGGGCTTCGGCCTGCCGAGATGGACCTTGGGCTATCTCAAGAAGCGGCGCCTCGCCAAGTTCACCGACCAGTTCCCCAACGCCATCGACATCATCATCCGCGGCGTCAAGGCGGGCCTGCCGCTCGGCGACTGCCTGAGGGTCGTGGCGGCGGAATCGCCGGAGCCGTTGAAGGCGGAATTCCGCCGCGTCGTCGAATCCCAGGCCGTGGGCCTCGGCGTGACGGAGGCCGTCGACCGCATGGCCGAGCGCGTGCCCATCACCGAGGCCAACTTCTTCGCCGTCGTGATCGGCATCCAGCAGAAGGCCGGCGGCAACCTCACGGAAGCCTTGGGCAACCTGTCGCGCGTGATCCGCGACCGCAAGAAGATGAAGGCCAAGGTCAAGGCCATCTCCTCGGAGGCCAAGGCCTCGGCCGGCATCATCGGCAGCCTGCCCTTCGTGGTCGGCCTCCTGATCTACGTCATGTCGCCCGACTACATCTCCGTGCTGTGGACCACCTCGACGGGCCGCATGATGATGGGCGGCGGCGGCGCATGGATGTGCATCGGCATCTTCGTGATGAAGAAGATGATCAATTTCGATATCTGATGCGGTCTCCGGCCGATGACCCGGATCGTCCCCTCCGCGGCTCGTGCACGCGAAGGCGGGGACGAGCGGGGAGGGGAGGCGATCGAACGGAAACCTGATGAGAGCGCTGGAGCCGGCATGTTCGACCTGATCTACGACAAGCTGTCGGACCAGCACTTCATGGCGAGCCTGCTGGCCGCGGTGGCGGCCGGCGCCACGATCCTGACGCTGGTGATGCCCCTGCTGGAGACCGACGCGCTCGGCCGCCGCATGAAGCAGGTGTCGTCCGAGCGCGAGCGCATCCGGGCGCGCGAGCGCGAGAAGCTCGCCAAGGGCGGCCGGGCCAGCCTGCGGCCGGAGGCCAAGGCCTTCATGTCGCGCGTCGTCGAGGGCTTCAGCGCGTCGAAGTGGCTCGGCACCGAGGGCGCCAAGCAGAAGCTCGCCAGGGCGGGTTACCGCGGGCAGGGCGCCGAGGTGACGTTCCTGTTCTTCCGGCTGGTGGCGCCGGCCGTCAGCTTCGTCCTGGCGCTGGGCTACGTCCTGGTCCTGGCGAGCCCCGACATGTCCCTGGTGTTCAAGGCCGGCATCTGCCTCGCCGGCGTCTATCTCGGCATCAAGGCGCCCGAGATCGCCCTGTCCAACACGACGAGCAAGCGCCAGAAGTCGATCCGCATGGCCTTCCCCGACATGCTCGACCTGCTGCTGATCTGCGTCGAATCGGGTATGTCGCTCGAACACGCGGGCCGCAAGGTGGCGGCCGAGATCGGTGCGCAGTCGATCCCCATGGCCGAGGAGATGACCCTGACCATGGCGGAGATGTCCTACCTGCCGGACCGGCGCCAGTCCTTCGAGAATTTCGCCACGCGCACGGGGCTCGAACTCGTGAAATCGCTGTCGACCGTGCTGATCCAGTCCGAGCGCTACGGCACGCCGCTCGGCGCGGCGCTGCGGGTGCTGTCGCAGGAGGGGCGCGACGTCCGCATGAACGAGGCCGAGAAGAAGGCGGCCTCGCTGCCCCCCAAGCTCACCGTGCCGATGATCCTGTTCTTCCTGCCGGTGCTCTTCGTCATCATCGGCACGCCGGCCGGCATCCAGATCGCCGCCGCGACGAAGTGAGGCGATCGCTGTTTGATCGCTCCCCTTCCCGCTCGTCCCCGTCTTCGCGGGGCCGAGGGGGCGATCCGAGCCGATCGGCCGCATATCGTGTGAGACGGAGGTCGGTTCTCAGCCCGCGAGCGGCTTCGTCATGTCGCCCGGGCGGACCCAGGCGTCGAAGTCCTCGCCCGACACGCCGAGCTTCACGGCGGCGTCGCGCAGCGTCATGTCGTCGCGATAGGCCATGAGGGAGATCTTGGCGGACTTCTCGTAGCCGATATGCGGGTTCAGCGCCGTCACCAGCATCAGCGAGCCGTCGAGGTTCTGCCGGATCTTGCGGGTGTTGGGTTCGATGCCGACCGCGCAGAAGCTGTTGAAGGCCCCCAGCCCGTCGCTCAACAGGGCGATCGACTCCAGGATGTTGTGCAGCATCACGGGCTTGAACACGTTGAGCTGGAAGTTGCCCTGGCTGCCCGCGAAGGCGACCGCGTGGTCGTTGCCGAACACCTGCACGGCCACCATGGTGAGGGCCTCGCACTGCGTCGGGTTGATCTTGCCTGGCATGATGGAGGAGCCGGGCTCGTTCTCCGGGATGGTCAGCTCGGCCAGGCCCGCGCGGGGGCCGCTGGCGTACCAGCGCACGTCGTTGGCGATCTTCATCGCGGCGCCGGCCAGCACCCGCAGCGCGCCGCTGGCCGCCACGACCGCGTCGTGGGCCGACAGGGCGGCGAACTTGTTGGGGGCCGTGACGAAGGGGTGCCCGGTCGCCTCCGCGATGCGGGCCGCCGCCGCCTCGCCGAAGCGCGGGTGGGTGTTGATGCCCGTGCCCACCGCCGTGCCGCCCAGCGCCAGCGCGTGCAGGCCGGGCAGGGCGCGCCGCACGCCGTCGAGCGCCTCCTCCAACTGGGCGATCCAGCCCGAGAACACCTGGGCGAGCGTGATGGGGGTCGCGTCCTGAAGGTGGGTGCGGCCCACCAGGATCACCGCCTCGCCCGCCCTGGCCTTGGCCGCGAAGGTGTCGCGCAGCGCCGTGACGGCGGGCGCGAGGCGGCTCTCGATCTGCTCCACGATGGCGATGTGCATCGCGGTCGGGAAGGCGTCGTTCGACGACTGGCCGCGGTTGACGTCGTCGTTGGGATCGATGGGCTTCTTCGAGCCCAGCACCCCGCCGGCGTTGCGGATGGCGAGGTTGGCGATGACCTCGTTGGCGTTCATGTTGCTCTGCGTGCCCGAGCCCGTCTGGAACACCACGAGCGGGAACTCGCCGTCGTGGCGGCCGTCGATCACCTCCTGGGCGGCGGCCGCGATCATCTCGACCTTCTCGCGCGGCAACTGGCCGAGTTCGCCGTTGGCGAGGGCCGCGCATCGCTTCAGCACGCCCAGCGCGCGGATCACCGGGCGGCCCCAGGCGAAGCGGTCGGTGCCGATGGGGAAGAAGTGGAGCGAGCGCTGCGTCTGCGCGCCCCACAGGTGGTCGGCCGGCACCGGCACCTCGCCGAGCGAATCGCGTTCGATGCGGACGTCGTCGGCGGCAGCGGTCATGGCGGGCACCCTTCGTGAAGCGCGATCTCGCGGTGTCGACGAGCCTTTATCCGTTTAGGACCCGCCCCGGTAGGGAGGGGCCGGGGGACGGGACGCGATTTTTCCCCGGCCGGAGGCGGAAGGGCGCCGTCGCCCCGCCGGCATCGGCCGCGGAGGCCGGCCGCCGGGGCCAGCACCGCCCCCGGCCCGACGATGACTCGGATTGTTATCTCAAGCTCAGTCTGGCGTTAAGCCTGAAAAGCCGTCGCATCGACTGCGGCATTGCGGGTCGCGGCGTCTCGCCTATACTGCGGCGCGTGGAGGCCCAGAGGGCTCTCACGGCGATGAGTTCTTCGATCGAGTGCACCCTGCACCTCGCGGGCCGGCATCGATGTCGAGTCATTCATGTCCGGGAGGGCCCCGAGGCCGAAAGCCACGGTCCATCTGCAGCAGGAGCCCCGCGTGCCAGCAACCGCCATCGTCCACGGCAGCACATCCGTCGAGTTGAAGTCGGCGCCGATCAGGCGGGAGTGGATCATCGACGGGGCGCCCGTGGCCCGCAACGCCGAACTGTCGCGCAGCCGCGACGGCACCGCCTGCACGCTGGTGTGGGACTGCACCCCGGGCCGCTTCATGTGGCACTACGACATCGACGAGACGATCCACGTGCTCGAAGGCGCCATCGTGCTCGACGACGGCGTGGCGCCGCCCCGGCGCCTCGGGCCGGGCGACGTCGTGTTCTTCCCGGCCGGCGCCGTGGTGCGCTGGACGGTCGAGACCCACGTCCGCAAGCTCGCCTTCTTCCGCCGCCAGCTCCCCAAGCCCATCGCCATCGTGACGCGTGCCGCGCGCGCCGCCAAGGGCAGGCTGCGGCCCGGCCGCCCCGAGGGCTTCATGCCCGCCGTCGAGCCCGTGCCCGTGCTGCACAGCGTCGAGGTGCAGGTCGTCTGAGGGTCTCGGCCCTCAGCCGCCGGGCGTCGTCGCCGGAACCCTGCTCGGCCGCACCGGCACCAGGGTGCCCGACCCCTTGCCCACGCCGCGCCAGCGCTCGTCCGTGGCGATCGTCTGCCGGATCGCCTCCACGCTGGCCGCGGCGTCGGCCGGCGTCAGGTCGGCGGCCGCGACCCCTTCGGCCTGCTTGAACTTGCCTTCGAGCGACAGCACCAGGGCGTAGTTCTGGCGCACCCGCATGTCGGCCCTGGGGTTCGCGGCGGCGAGCCGCATCGTCTCCTCGGCCTGGGGCAACTGCCTGTTCAGCGCGTAGGACAGGCCGAGGTTCGACAGGACGCTCGGCTCGCCGGGGCTGATCTTCAGCGCCGCATCGTAATAGTCGACGGCCCCCGCATGGTCGCCGAGCTGGTCCGCCACCGCACCCTGGGCCGACAGCACCGACCAGTCGGGCCTGTCGGGGGTGTGGGCGCGGCCCAGCACCGCCATGGCCTCGCGCGGGCGTCCCGCATTGGCGAGCGCCTTGCCGTAGGCGGCCAGCACGGCCCTGTCGTCGGGGTGCCTGGCGGCGGTCGCCTCCAGCACGGCGGTCGCCTGGGCGTAGCGGCCGAGCCCGCGCAGAGCCTGGGCGTAGTTGATCGCCGCCGTCACGTCGCCGGGATCGGCCTCGTGGCGGCGCGCCCATTTGGCCTCGTAGTCGCGCAGGCCCGCCGGCGTGTCGGGCAGCGCCGGCACGGCCGTGGCCACGGCGCCCGTGGCGTCCCGGTCCGTCACGCAGCCGCCGAGCGACGCCGCCAGCGCCAGCGCGGCGACCGGGCCGGCGATCAGGGCCGCGAGGGACCGGTTTGCGGGGCGCGCCGGCACGACATAGCTTGGCATCGGGGCTGCGGCCTTTCCGTTCCGGATCGGGACGATCCCCGATCGGGACCGAGATAGTCCGTCAACCCTAATGCCTCGTTAACCCGCCCGAGCTCCCGCCCATGTCGCCCTTCGCCGAAGCGTCTCCCGCGGCCGTCCCCATCTTGTGCGTGACGCGCGAGGGCTGGCCGGCGGCCGCGGAGGCGCTGGCGCGGCAGGGCGGCCCGGCGGCGGGTTTCGCCCGCGCCCTCGGCTTCGAGGGCAAGCCCGGCCAGCACGCCGTGCTGCCGGGGGAGGGGGGCGGGCTCGGCGCCGTCCTGTTCGGGGTCGAGCCGCCGTCCGCGCGCCTCCACGACCCGATGCTGCCCGGCCGGCTGTCGACGCTGCTGCCGGCCGGCACCTACCGCTTCGCGGCGCCGCTCCCCGAGCGGCCCGACCTCGCGGCGCTCTCGTGGCTGCTGTCGGCCTACCGCTTCTCGCGCTACAGGGCCGACGCCGCCGCGGCGCCGCGGCTCGTCGCGCCCGAGGGCGTCGACGCGGCCCGGATCGAGCGGATCGCCCGCGGCATGGCGCTCGGCCGCGACCTCGTCAACACGCCCGCCAACGACCTCGGCCCCGACGCGCTGGAGGCCGCCGCCCTCGACCTCGCCCGCCGCCACGGCGCCTCGGCCCGCACCGTCGGGGGCGAGGCGCTGGAGCGCGACTTCCCGCTGATCCACGCCGTCGGCCGGGCCGCGCACCAGCCGCCGCGGCTCGTCGACCTCGCCTGGGGTCCCGCCGGGGCCCCGGCCGTGACGCTGGTCGGCAAGGGCGTGACCTTCGACACGGGCGGGCTCGACATCAAGCCGGCCTCCGCCATGGAGCTGATGAAGAAGGACATGGCGGGCGCCGCCACCGCGCTGGCCCTGGCCGACATGGTCATGGGCGCGGGGCTGAAGCTGCGGCTGCGGGTGCTGCTGCCCATCGTCGAGAACGCCATCTCGGCCTCGGCCTTCCGACCCGGCGACATCTACCGCAGCCGCAAGGGGCTGACGGTGGAGATCGGCAACACCGACGCCGAGGGGCGGCTCGTGCTGGCGGACGCGCTGGCGCTGGCCTGCGAGGACCGGCCGGGCCTCGTGATCGACTTCGCCACGCTGACGGGCGCGGCCCGCGTCGCGCTGGGCCCGGATCTCCCGGCCTTCTACACCGACGACGAGGGGATCGCCGAGGCCGTCGCGCGCCACGGCCCGGCGGCCCGCGATCCCGTGTGGCGGATGCCGCTGTGGCGCCCCTACGACGCGCTGCTCGACGGCAAGTCGTCCGACCTCAACAACGCGCCGGGCGGCCCCTTCGCGGGCTCCATCACGGCGGCGCTGTTCCTCGACCGCTTCGTGGAGCCCGGTGTCCCGCACCTCCACTTCGACCTCTACGGCTGGAACCCCTCCGCCCGGCCGGGCCGGCCGGAGGGCGGCGAGGTGCCGACGGCGCGGCTGCTGTTCGACCTGCTGACGGAGCGCGCGGGGGCATGACGGGGAGGACGGACGCCATGGACGACCTCGCGCGCCGCTCCTGCGTGCCCTGCCGCGGCGGGGTGGCGCCGCTCGCGCCGGACGAGGCCGAGCGCCTGCGGGCCGGGGTGCCGGAGTGGGCGGTCGCGGGGACGCGGCTGACGCGCCGCTACGCCTTCAAGACCTACGCGGCGGCCTTCGCCTTCGTGACCCGGGTGTCGGTCCTGGCCGAGGCCGAGCGGCACCACCCGGACGTCGCCTTCGGCTGGGGCTACGCCGAGCTGTCGCTGACGACCCACGCGATCGGCGGGCTGCACGAGAACGATTTCGTTCTCGCGGCCAAGATCGACGCGCTGACCGCGTGACGTTCTCGATCTACGATTCGTCACGACCCCAAGTCGCGGCGTCCTGCGCACGGATTTCCAAAGGGCTCGCCCTTTGGAAACCGAGATGGGGTCTGCTCTAACTTGAGCTGATCGACCTCAAGGATTTCAATCCCGAACAGCGACGGGATCCGCATCCTCCCGTCGTACCCCCGCCGGACCGGTCGGTCACCGTGCACGTCCAAGCGAACTACTCCCTCTGACAAGTTGCAAGGGGGCGGACGACGGCTACGATCCTGGCATCGCGGGTGAAGCAGGCGACGGCCAGGGACCCCCTGAACCGGCGGCGGGGCAGCACCGTCCCACCCGCTCCAAATCCTCCCGATCGCGAGCATCTCCGAGCGCGCGCGCCGAGGCGCGACCGAGGTGATGATCGGCGGGCAAGCTTGCGTTGCCGATGTGAAGAGCAAATACGATTATTTCCTGTGTCGTCACGGCTATGATCCGATCAGGATCGACATCTTCGACTACCACGATCCATACGATGACGTGTATCTCACCCACTGGATCAGGGTGCTGCGGAAAATCGAAGCGATCAGCTCGGTCCCGGGACTGATATTCTATATCGTCTGGGACACGGAGGCGGTGCGTCGTCTTCCGTCTTACGGCGAGAACGTCGTCGTACTGCTGCTGATGGATGAATTCTGCGAGATACCTCCCTACTTCGGCAGGGTCCGGTTCGTGTTCAAGACACATGGGTTCTTCCCCTATGTGAACCGGTCGCTCCTGGGGAAGAGTTCGGCTTTTCTCGCAAAGGCCGTGAGAGATGCCGGGCGATGGATGTACTTCAGCGGCCGGCCCGCGATCCGGCACGGGGCCGCCATCTCGCGCGAGGACGGGGGCATGGTCGTCCCGCTCGGATACGCGCGGCAGACCGACCTTCCGGGCCGGCCCTTCGCGGAGCGCCGGTACGCGGTCTCGTTCGTCGGGAGCGTCAGGCAACGCCCCTATCACCCGCTGTCGATCCGAGCCCTCCTCGGGACGCCGAAGGACATCGCCCGGTCACGCATGCTCGACGGATTGCGGCAGCTCGCGGCCACGACGCCGGAGACGGTGTTCTTCGCCGATACGGGCTCCTACCTCGACGGCGTCCGGTCCGATGGGATCCGCTATTCGGAGCTCATGGCCGACACCCAGATCTGCTTGGCCCCCCGGGGATCGTCGACCGAAACCTTCCGGCTGTTCGAAGGGATGCGGCAGGGCTGCGTCGTCATCTGCGACCGGGTGCCCCGACACTGGTTCTTCGACGATTGTCCCTTCATCCAGCTCGACGACTGGGCCGATCTGAGCGCGCGGGTGACCGAATTGCTCGCCGACCCGCAACACCTGTTCCAGCTCCACGAGAAGGCCCTGGCGTGGTGGGACAGGAGATGTTCGGCGCAGTCCCTGGCGACCGTGATGGCCCGTCGCCTCGATGGCGCGCCCGGCGGAAACGGCCTCGAGGGCCTGCATCGGGTCGGCGTCGGCGCGGCCGCCTGATCCGTCATCGGCTCCGGCACGGCGGTCGCAGATCACCCGCCTTCCGGCGTCGCGTCAGCCTGGATCCGCGACGAGGCTCACCTCTCTTCGAGGTCGCGCAGCAGGGCGGCGCGGCCGGCGGCGCTGTCCGTGAGGAGGTGGACGTGGATCTCGTCGGCGCCCTCCGCCACCGCGGCGCGGAAGCGGGCGCTGTCGTAGAACAGGCCCGGCAGCGGGCCGGTCTCGTCCATCGCCAGGATGCGGCGCTCGCCCGCGGCATCGCGCCCGACCGCCAGCACCACGGCGTCCTCGAAGCGCGGCGCGTCCTCGCCCGGCAGCGGCCGGCCGATGGGGAAGACCGAGAACAGGTGACGGCGGCCGCTCGCCCCGCTCCAGTGGCGGAAACGCCGGGCGAGCGCCGTGCCGGCGAGGCCCGCCAGGGGCGCCTCGGAGGCCGAAGCGCGGTGCGTCGCCAGGCAGGGCGCGCCGGAAGCTCCGTGTCGCATCGTCGTTCTCTCTCCGTTCCCGTGAGAACAGAGATAGAACGCGGGCGGCGTCGCGGTCAATCCGCGGCCCGCGGTTTTCCCGTCCGAAATGCCGTCAGGCGGCCGGGACCGTCCCGCCGGGGAACACGGACGCAAGCCTCGGGTCAGCTTCGAGCGCCTCGGCCATGAGGGCCCGGCTCGCCGCCTCGATGCCGTCGCGCATGCGGTCCTGGAAGGCGTCGCGCTCCAGCCCCGGCGGGATCGGCGGCAGGAACTCGATCACGGCCGTGCCGGGATGGCGCATGAACGACCGGCGCGGCCAGAACAGGCCGGAATCGACCGCCACGGGCAGGCAGGCCGCCCCGGTCTCGGCGTAGATGAAGGCGATGCCGGACTTGTACTCGGCCGGCGCCGCGGGGGAGCGGCGCGTGCCTTCGGGGAAGATGAAGAGCTGCCGGCCCTCCCCCAGCACCTCGCAGGCCCGCCGGCTGACCTCGACCAGGGCCGAGCGGCCCTGCGACCGGTCGATCGCGATCTGCCGGCTCGCCGACAGGTACCAGCCGAACAGCGGGATCCGGGTCAGCTCGCGCTTGAACACGAAGCTGAACTCCGGGAACAGGCTGCACAGCGCGATGATCTCGAGGAAGCTCTGGTGCTTGACCGCCACGATGGCGGGCCGGGACGGGATGTGGCACAGGCCGCGGAACTCGACCCGCGTGCGGCACACGACGCGCAGCAGCCACAGCGAGGACCTGCCCCACAGGTTGGCCAGACGCAGCACCGCGCGCCGCCCGAGCAGCATGGTGGGCAGGCCGCCGAGCATCAGGGCGATCAGCAGGGCGTAGAAGAGCAGGTTGAAGACGGCGGATCGCAGGGCCAACATGGGGCCGTTCTGACGGCGCGCGCCCCGCCGCGCAAGGGCGCCCGCCACATTCGCCCTCCCGCTCCGCCCGAGACCGTCCCGACCGGGATCCCCCCGCGCCCGCCGCCTCGCCGTGATCCACTGCGGTCCGGTCCGGCCGGGAGCCCTCACGGCGCCCATCCCGGATCGAAGCCCAGCGCGCGGGCCGCGTCGTCGCGCGGCGCGTAGCCGATGAGGGCGCGCGTCGTCGCGATGTCCCAGGGCATGCCGGCATTGTCCGACATGGCGTTGACCACGATGGCGGGCGCCGGCCAGCCCGCGGCCTCGGCCGTCAGCGCCGCCGAGACGGCCCCGACGAAATCGCCGTTGGACAGCCACATGGAGCGGAACCAGGCGAGGTCGCGCCCGGCCTCGGGCGTGTCCGGCACGGTGTCGCCCGGGATGCCCGAGGCCGACATGGCGGAGGGGTGGTTGGCGCCGGGCTGGCACCAGCCGATGCGCAGGCTCACGGCCGTGAAGCCCCGCGTGACGGCGGCCTTGGCCGCGAGGGCCCGCTCGCCCATCAGCTTCGCGGCCGCGTAGGCCCGGGGCACGTCGCCGGGCGCCGTGCGGGTGCCGGGGAGGGGCGGCAGCGCCGTCGTCAGGGTGCCGGGGGCGCGGCGCGTCCGCTCGTCCTTGTATCCGCCCATGACGTGGTTGGAGGAGGCGAAGACGAAGCGCCGGCCCCCGCGGGCCGCGGCGCTCCGGGCCAGGGCCTCGGCGGCGTTCAGCGTCATGTCGAGCGAGGCCGCGCCCTCGGCCCAGGACGCGTCGGGGAAGGGGTTGCGCGCCGCGAGGTGGACGACGGCGTCGGCCTCGTCGACCGCGGCGTCGAGGGCGGGCGAGGGCGCCGCGAGGTCGAGCGCCACCCGGCGCAGCTTCGGCGTCGGGGCCGGCGCCTCGGCGGGGAAGCCGAGATCCAGCGCCACGACGCCCGCGCACCAGGGGGCCTCGACGAGATGCGCCGTGAGCTTGCGCCCGAGGTTGCCGCCGGCGCCGGTGACGAGCACGCGAAGCGGGTGACGGGCGGCCATGGGCTGAATCTCCGGACGGTCGTGCGCCTCCGGGACAGTGCCGCGCCCGTGCGACGCTGTCCAGCCGGGCGGCACGGGGGAGGGGACGCGCATGAGGCCGAACTAATTCGCTATACGAGGGTTGATCCATGTCCTCAATTGGAGGCCAGGATGCCGCTCTATTATTTCGATCTCTTCGAAGGCGACAAGCTCGTCAGGGACGACTTCGGCGTCGAACTCGACAGCCTCTACGAGGCGCGGGAGCAGGCCATCGCGCTCCTCCCGGACCTCGCCCGCGACGAGCTCCCCGAGGCGGAGAACTACGAGCTCGTCGCCACCGTCAGGTGCCGCGAGGGCCGCGTCCGCTACCGGGCCACGCTGTCGCTGCGGGGCGGATGGGTCGAGCCCCCGTCCCACCCGCCGTCGGCGCGCCACTGAGAGCCTGTTTGACGGCTGGAGCGGGACTGCGTCGAGCCGTCAAACAGGCTCCGAGGTCTCCGCGCCGCCCCTTGCCTCGCCGGCACCCTCGCTTGTAGGTCAGGGCTGAACGCTCCCATTCCCCCCGCGAGGGACCCATGCCGACCCACAAGCTCCTCCTCCTGCCCGGCGACGGCATCGGCCCCGAGGTCATGGCGGAGGTCGAGAAGATCCTGGGCTGGCTCGGCGCACGGGGGGAGACCCGCTTCGCGGTCGAGCGCGGCCTCGTCGGCGGATGCGCCATCGACGCCCACGGCGTCCCCATCAGCGACGCCGACATGGCGCGCGCCGCGGCGGCCGACGCCGTGCTGCTCGGCGCCGTCGGCGGCCCGAGATGGGAGGGCGTGGCCTATGAGATTCGCCCGGAGGCCGGCCTCCTGCGGCTGCGCAAGGATCTCGGCCTCTTCGCCAACCTGCGCCCCGCCATCTGCCATCCAGCCCTGGCCGACGCCTCGTCGCTGAAGCGCGAGCTCGTCGAGG
>CAXTBR010000114.1:0-12174 GCA_964242785.1 uncultured Lichenihabitans sp.
ACCTGATCGCGTGAAGATGCTCGTAAAAACAGGAAGCTGGAGCTGGAGCTGCGAGCCAAGGCGAGCGGCAACAGCTCTAGGCCGTGCCGCGGGCCGGATCAACCCGGCCGCGGAGCTTCGCGGCGCCCGCGGCGCGCGTCCGGGCGGGGGACCGCCCCCGTCCCGGACGGGGCGTCAGACGAGGTGGGACGACAGGAGCTTGTTCAGCTCGAACATCGTGGCCTTGTCCTTGCCGAAGATGACCTTGAGCTTGTCGTCGGCGAGGATCTCGCGCTTGTCCTCGGGGTTCTGGAGGTCGTGCGCGCGGATGTATTCCCACATCTTGCTGACCACCGCGGTGCGCGGCAGCGGCTCGGCGCCGACGATCTCGGCGAGATCCTTGGACGGCGTCACGGGCTTGCCGAGCGCCTTGCTGGGTCCCTTGGTGGAGGTCTTGGCGTCGGCCTTGGCGACGTCGTCCTCCTTGGCGGGCTTGCCGGCGGCCTTCTTGGCGGAGGCGCCCTTGGGCACGATCTCGGGATCCTTGCCGGTGGAGGTCTTGGCCTTGGGGGCGGGCTTCTCGGCGTGGTCGGTGGTGGCCTTCTTGGTCGCCATCTGAGGTGTCTCCTGCTGTCCCGGTGTGATCCTTCGACCCGCGCCGCCGAAACCGGAACAGGTCCAATCCTTGAGCCTAGTCCCGGCAGGTCGGTGACGGCAATCGCCGATCGGCCGGCCCTCACAGGAATCGAATGCGCGCGGACGCCCCGCCGTTCCTCGGGGATCGTCAAACCTGTGGAGAGACGGCTCAGTGCCCCGCGCTCCCGGATCCCCTCCATAGCGCGGCATCGTTAACGGGACATCACCGCGGGAGGCCGGCCCCCAGGTTCCGGCCGGTCGTCGTCACCCGTCGAAGCGCGCGCCGGGATCGAGGGCGAGGGCGAAGAGCGGCGCCGCGGCCTCCACGACGGATCTCGGGAAGCTCCGCATCTCCTCGGGCCGGAACGGCAGATGCGGCAGGTATCGGGCCACCAGCCCCGCCACGGCCCTGGCCTGGGCGGCATCGCGGGCGGTCTTGAGGGGGTCGCGGTCCGGCCGGCGCGACATCCACAGTTTGTGGATCGCGAAGGCGCGCGGGTCGGGCGCCACCATGCGCAGCGGGAGGCCGGACTGGTCGAGCGCCACGGAGCGGAAGGCCGGGGCGCTCTCGTTCCACACCAGCCCTTCGATCTGCACGGCGTCGAGGTCGGCGTCGGGCTCACCCACCGCGCTGCGCTCGGCGCGCCAGGGCGGATCGCGCATCGGGCGGATGAGGTCGACCAGGAAGCCGTCGCGGTTCGCGGCCCTGAAGGTCTCTCGCCTCCGCTCGAACGAGCGGTCGACGCGGCGCAGGAGGCCCATCAGGGAGCGCTCCGCCAAGTCCTCGTCGGCCAGGAAGGTGAGGGACGCGCGGGCGTCGAACAGGAGGTCGATGTCGTCGGTCGTGGTCACGTCGGTCGAGAAGCGCACGCCCGCCGCGGCCTCGTAGGCGTAGAGCGCGTGGGTGCCGACGATCCGCAGCCCGTGCCCCAGCAGACCCGCCCCGTCGAGCGCCCGCAGGATCCTGGCGCCGATCGTCGGCACGCGTCCGAGGCCGAGCACGCGGTTGATGCCCGCCTGCCGCTCGATCCCCTCGCGGGCCGCCACGAGCCGTTCGGCGGAGTCCCTGCGTCCCTCGTCGAACTCCGCCTTCAGGCGTTCCCGCCCGGCGTCGCGGGGCCCCAGCGACGTCTGCCGGCGCAGCCCGGATTTCGGGTCGTAGAAGCTGCGGACGAGGTAGTCTGAGCCGCCCACGGTCGCGAAGACCATCGAGCCGCGGTAACCGTCGGAGCGGGCCTTGGCATCGAGGAAATGGTCGAAGCGCTGCCGCGTGTTGACCATCTCGCGGCGCTGGTCGCCGTCAAGAAGCTGAAGATGCTGGATTTCAACAGTCACGCGGGATTTTCCATCCGACTGTTGAAAACCGCATCGGGGCGCGCGAGTTCCGCGGGCCGCGACGCGCCGAGGCTTCAGTCCTCGCCCGTCATCCCGTCGAGCAGGCCGACGATGAGGTCGGCGAGCGCGTCGGGCTGCTCGATGCAGGGCAGGTGGCCGGCCCCGGCGACGACCGCGAAGCGGGCGCCCGGGATCAGCCCGGCCGTGGCGCGGACGAGGTCGGGCGGGGTCGCGCCGTCGCGGTCGCCCACCACCACGAGGGTCGGCACGGCGATCGCCGCGGCGTCGGCCGTGAGGTCGGCGTCGCGGATCGCCGCGCAGGAGGCCGCGTAGCCCTGGGCGGACTGGCGCACCAGCATGTTGCGCCACACCCGCATCGCCGGCGCCTCCGCGGCGCGGTAGGCGGGCGTGAACCAGCGCTCCAGGGCGGCGTCGGCGACCGCCTCGACCCCGCCGGCCTCGACCGCCGCGATGCGGGCGTCCCACCCCGCGGCGTCGCCGATCCTGACGGCGGTGCCGCAGAGCACCAGGGCGGCCAGCCGCTCGGGCTCGCGCACCGCGAGGCGCTGGGCGATGAGCCCGCCGATCGACAGGCCGACCATGCCGAAACGCTCGATCCCGAAATGGTCGACGACGGCGAGGAGGTCGTCGGCGTGGCGGTCGATCGTCACGGGGCCGCGCCCGAGATCCGACAGGCCGTGGCCGCGCTTGTCGTAGAGCAGCAGGCAATAGTCCTCGGCGAAATGCGCCGCCACGCGGTCCCAGATGCGGAAGTCGGTGCCGAGCGCGTTCGCGAAGGCCAGCACCGGCTGCTCCTCGGGGTCGCCGATCAGCTCGGCATGGATGACGGCGTCGCCGCTCTCGACGAAGATCATGGTGGGGTCCCCCTTCGGGCGGTCGACGCGCATCCGGCCCGCCGGGGCGGGCGGCGTTTCATGTGAAACGGAGGGCCGCCGTCCAGGCCTCGGCCGCCAGCCCCGCGAAGAGCAGCAGCCCGGCGTCGCGGTTGGAGCGGAACAGGTGGAGAGCGCTGCGGGGATCGTCGGCCCTGAGCCGCAGCACCTGCCAGCCGAGGTGGAACGCGAAGCCCGCGAAGCCCGCCCAGGCCCATCCGCCCGCCCCGGCCCCGACGATCGCGGCCGCGACCGCGGCCAGCGCCAGCCCATAGAGCGACGCCACGCCGCCCCGCACGTGGCGGCCGAACCGGATCGCCGTCGAGCCGATGCCCACCACCGCGTCGTCGGCGATGTCCTGCAGGGCGTAGATCGTGTCGTAGCCCATGGTCCAGAGGATGGCGCCGGCGTAGAGCGCCACCGGCGGCCAGCCGAGCCCGCCCGCCGTGCCCGCCCAGCCGACCAGGGCGCCCCAGGCGAAGGCCAGGCCCAGCACGAACTGCGGCCAGTGAGTGATGCGCTTCATGAAGGGATAGACGGCGACCGGGAGCAGCGCCGCGATCCCGAGGGCGATCGTGAAACCGTTGAAGCAGACCAGCACCAGGAGCCCGACCAGCGCCTGCGCCGCCAGGAAGGCCGCGGCCTGCCGCGGGCTGACGCGGCGGCTCGCCAGGGGACGGTCGCGCGTGCGCTCCACCGCGCGGTCGATGTCGCGGTCGACGATGTCGTTGAAGGTCGAGCCCGCGCCCCGCATGGCGATCGCGCCGGTCGCGAAGAGCAGGAGATGGAGGGGGTTCGGCGGCGCCCGGAGCGCCACGGCCACCAGCGCCGTGCCCCACCAGCAGGGGGCCAGCAGGAGCTGCCAGCCGATCGGCCGGTCGATGCGGGCGAGCTGGACGTAGGGCCGGATCGCGGCGGGCCAGCGCGTGAGCGCCGCGTCGGGCAGGTGGGGTGAGGGCTCGGATCGCGCGGCGGTGCCGGCGTCGTCGGTCACAGGGGGCCGGCGGGCAGCTTCAGGGTGGGGATCTGGCTCGCCTGGGCTTGGGACTGGGCCTGCGCGGCCGCCTGCTGGGCCTGCATCTGCTTGATCTTGGCGATCATGCCGCAGGCCTTCACGGCGAAGCCGCTGATCTGCGTCTGGGCCTCGACGCTCTTCGAGACGAGCTCGTCGGGGAGGCCGCACCAGTCCTTGTTCTTGTTCATGTAGGCCACCATCGTGCCCTGCGCGGCCGCCAGCGCCTTCAACTGCGGGCAGGCCGCGATGGGGTCGATCTTGCCCGCATGGGCCTTCTTGTTCTTCTCGAGCTCGGCGTTGATCGCGGCCCGCTTCGCCGCCATCGCGCCCATGTCGGCGTTGCAGTCGGCCCGCGCCGCCGCGGGGGCGAGCAGCGATGCCGCCATCACGCCCGCCAGGATGGCCTTGGAGCGATGCGGCAGGGACGGGCGAGGGATCATGCGCGGGGCTCTCCGAGGACGCGGTTTTGAGCGACGCGGCGTCGGGTCCGAACGTCGCGGGGCTGGTCGAGGGCCGAAGGGAGGCCTTCCAAAAACGGCGGCTTCATGGCGCCGCCGGCTTGACAGCGCCGTGCTGGACGGGGCAGGCCGGACGCGTCCCGACCATCCGCACGGAGCGAAACCCCTTGGCCCGCTACGATTTTTCAGCGCCGCGGCTGTTCGTGGAGGGCGATCTGGCCGAGGGGCGGCCGGTTCCGCTGGGGAAGGATCAGGCGCATTATTTGAGCAACGTGTTGCGCCTCGGCAACGATGACGCCGTGCTGGCCTTCAACGGGCGGGACGGCGAATGGCGCTGCCGGCTGGAGGGCCGCAAGGGCGCGGCGGCGCTGCGGCCGGACGCGCGGACGCGCGGTCAACCGCCCGCGAGCCCGCTCCAGCTCTGCTTCGCGCCGCTGAAACACGCGCGCCTCGACTACATGGTGCAGAAGGCCGTCGAGATGGGGGCGGGCGTGCTCCAGCCCGTGCTCACGCGGCGGACCCAGGCGACGCGGGTCAACGGGGAGCGCATGCGGGCCAACGCCGTCGAGGCGGCCGAGCAATGCGGCATTCTGGCGGTGCCGGAGGTGCGGGCGCCGCTGCGCCTCGACGCCCTCCTGGCCGGCTGGGAGCCGGAGCGGCTGGCGGTGTTCTGCGACGAGGACGCCGATGTCGCCGATCCCCTGGCGGCCCTGCGGGGCGCGCGGGGGGGCTCCCCCGCGCTCGCCGTGCTGATCGGGCCGGAGGGCGGCTTCGACGAGGCGGAGCGGCAGGCGCTGCTCGCCCTGCCCCGCCGCCTGCGCCTGTCGCTCGGGCCGCGCATCCTGCGGGCCGACACGGCGACTGTGGCGGCGCTGGCGCTGGTGGGGGCCGTGTTGGGCGACATCGCCGGCGGCCCGGCCTGAGGCCCGGCCTGACGCCCGGCCCCGTCAGAAGACCGGCATGGCCCCCGCCACGGTGAGGAGGGCGCCCGACGTGTAGCTGGCGTCGTCCGAGGCCAGCATGACGTAGGCCGAGGCGAGCTCGGCGGGCTGGCCGGGGCGGCCGAACGGCACCTGCGAGCCGAAGGTCTTCACCGACTGGCCGTCCATGCCGGCCGGGATGAAGGGCGTCCAGATGGGGCCCGGCAGCACGCCGTTCACCCGCACGCCCTTCTCGGCCAGCATCTGGGCGAGGCTCACCACCATGTTGCTCAGCGCGCCCTTGGTGGCGCTGTAGGCCAGGAGCGTCGGCATCGGATGCTTGGAGTTGACCGAGGACGTCATGATGACGGAGGCGCCCGGCTTCATGTGCTTCATCGCCGCCTTCGTCAGGTAGAAGGACCCGAAGACGTTGACGCGGAAATGCTTCTCGAAGGTCTCGTCGTCGAGGTCGTCCAGCCCCTCGTTGGGGTGCTGGAAGGCGCCGTTGTTGACCAGCACGTCGAGCCGGCCGAACGCCTCGACGGTGCGGTCCGCCAGGTCGCGGCAATGCGCGGCCTGCGCCACGTCGCCGGGCAGCAGCAGGCATCGGCGGCCGGCCTTCTCGACCCACATCGCCGTCTCCTCGGCGTCCTCGCGCTCGTCGAGGTAGGACAGGGCGATGTCGGCGCCCTCTCGCGCATACGCGATGGCGACCGCGCGGCCGATGCCGCTGTCGCCGCCCGTGATCAGCGCGGCCCGGCCCTCCAGCTTCCCGGATCCCCTGTAGCTGCCCTCGCCGTGGTCGGGCTCGGGCGACATCTCGCCCGTCTTGCCGGGGAAGCCCTGCGACGGGGTGTGGAAGGGCGGGCGCGGGTATTTCGTGAGCGGGTCGGTCGCCATGGCGCGGCTCCTCCGGGGATGCCGCGACAAACCGACTGACCCGTCGCGTGTTCCCGGCCGGGCCGTCCCCTCAGGCGTGGCCGGCCTGCGCCGACAGGCTGCCGGGCGCGATGCCGATCTTGCGCAGGGCGCGGTCGTATTTGGTGTCCAGCACGGTGTCGAAGATCAGCGCCTCGTCGGCCGTGCAGTGGAGCCAGCCCATGTGCAGGATCTCCCGCTCCAACTGGCCCGCCCCCCAGCCCGCGTAGCCCAGGGCCAGCACGGCCCGGTTGGGGCCCGTGCCCCTGGCGATGGCGCGCAGCACGTCCACCGTGGCGGTGAGCGACACCTCGTCGTCGATCGGCATGGTGGAGCTGTCGACGAAATAGTCGGCCGAATGCAGCACGAAGCCGCGGCCGGGATCGACCGGGCCGCCCTTCACCACGGGCACGACGCCGGCGCCCGGCGGCAGGCGGATCGCCTCGTCGGAGGCGATGACGTCGAGCTGCACCAGGAGCTCCGGGAAGCTGAGCTTCTTGGCCGGATGGTTGATGATGATGCCCATGGCGCCCTCCGCCGAATGGGCACAGAGGTAGATCACGGCGCGGTTGAAGCGATCGTCGCCCATCCCCGGCATGGCGACGAGGAGCTGCCCGTCGAGGAAGGCGGTGGGGTCGGATCCGAACGGGGTCGCAGGCGTCATGAGCGATCCTATGCCCGGCGCAGCGGCGCCCGCAAGTCGCTCATCGCCCTCCGTCACCGGCCGGACGGTGGTCATCGGGGCGCCCGCGGCCTACCTGATGCGGCATGACGAAACACCTCGGCTCCCCTCCGGCGCGCCCCGCCCCGCCCTCGCCGCTCCCCCGCCGGCGGAGGCTCGACCGCGCCGTCGCGCGCGCGCTCCGGATCGGACCGGCGGCGGCCCTCCTCGCCTGCGTCGCCCTGACGCCCCCGGCCCGCGCCGCCGAGCCCTCCGCCTGGGTGCGGAGCGCGCCATCGGCGGCGCGGCTGATCGACGGCGGCCCGGCGCCCGGCGACGCAGCCCTGCTGGCCGGCCTGGAGATCAGCCTCGCGCCGCGGTTCATCACCTACTGGCGCGATCCGGGTGATGCCGGCGTGCCGCCGCGCTTCTCCTTCGCGGGATCGACGAACCTCAAGGCCGCGACCGTGCGCTACCCCGCGCCCCGCAGCCTCGACGAGGCCGGCGCGACGGCCTTCGGCTACGAGGGCGGCGTGACCTTCCCGATCCTGGTCGAGCCGCTGGATCCCGAGAAGCCCGTCGGGCTCGCGGTCGGGCTCGACTACGCGGCCTGCCACGGGATCTGCCTGCCGGCCCACGCGGATCTGCGCCTGTCGCTCGACGGCGCGCCCTCGGCCGAGGGTGCCCAGGCGCGCGAGGCCGCTCAGGTGCGCGAGGCCTTGGCCGCGGTGCCCCGCCCCGCCGCCCTCGGCGGCGACGCCGGCACGCCGGCGATCCTGGCGGTGCGGCCGGACGGCGCCGGCGGCTTCACCGTCTCGGCCGCCCTCGGCGCGGGTGCCGGCGGGGGCACGCTGTTCGTCGAGGCGCCGGAGGGCTGGGCCTACGTGGCGGGGGCCGGCGCGGCCCCGGAGGCCGACGGCCGCACCTTGTTTCCCGTGAAACGCCTGGAGCACCCCGCGGGCGTCGAGAGCCCCCCCGCCCCCGTGCTGCTGACGCTGGTGGCGCCGGGCGGCGCGATCGAGGTGCCGGCGCACCTCGACGCCGGGGCGGCGAAGCCCTAAAGCTCGCCCATCCCGTCCATCTCCATCCCGCTCCGGAGAGTCCCGCATGGCGATCCAGCCCGGCGCCCGTCTGCCCGCCGCCACCTTCTTCGTCGCCACGCCCGACGGCCTCGACACCCGCTCGACCGACGACGTCTTCGCCGGGCGCCGCGTCGTGCTGGTCGGCGTGCCCGGCGCCTTCACGCCGACCTGCGACGGCAGCCACCTGCCGGGCTTCGTG
The DNA here is from genome assembly GCA_964242785.1 of uncultured Lichenihabitans sp. GTDB lineage: Bacteria > Pseudomonadota > Alphaproteobacteria > Rhizobiales > Beijerinckiaceae > Lichenihabitans. The sequence goes on from CAXTBR010000114.1 coordinate 8,097, forward strand.
GCCCAGGCCCCGGCGATCTTCGCCAGGGGCGTCGACGCCATCGCGGTCACGGCCGTCAACGACGCCTTCGTGCTCAAGGCCTGGGCGGCCTCGGCCGACCCCGAGGGGCGCCTCACCTTCCTCGGCGACGGCAACGCCGATTTCGCCCGCGCGACCGGCCTCGACATGGACGGCTCGGCCCGCGGCTTCGGCACCCGCTCGCGGCGCTACGCCATGATCGTCGAGGACGGGGTCGTGGCGGCGCTGTCGCTTGAAGAGATCGGGCCCAACGTCGATGTATCGGGGGTCGAGGCCGTGCTGGCGAAGCTCGACGCGCTCGCCTGACCCTCCTCCCCCCGGCTCGGCCGCCCGAGCCCGATCTCACGCGAGAGTTCCCCCGCCCGTGGACGTCCTGACCGCCCCCTCCCCCGTCGCGCCTCGCGCCGCGCCGGCTCTCGCCGCCGTCAAGCCCTCGCTCGCCGGCATGACGCGGGCGGAGCTCGGCGCGGCGCTGGCGGCCATCGGCGTGCCGGAGCGCGAGGCGCGGATGCGGGTCGCGCAGCTCTGGCACTGGATCTACGTCCAGGGCGCCACGCGCTTCGACGCCATGCTCAACGTCGGCAAGGCCCTGCGGGCGAGGCTCGCCGACCATCACACCCTCGACCGCCCGGAGGTCGTGGCCGAGCAGGTGTCGGTCGACGGCACGCGCAAGTGGCTCATCCGCATGGCGCCGACCGGCCCGCACGACCGCGGCGCCGAGATCGAATGCGTCTACATCCCCGAATCCGACCGCGGGACGCTCTGCGTATCGAGCCAGGTCGGCTGCACGCTGACCTGCACGTTCTGCCACACCGGCACCCAGAAGCTGGTGCGCAACCTCACGTCCCGCGAGATCGTGCTGCAGCTCATGGTCGCGCGGGACAGGCTCGGCGACTTCCCCGGGCTGACCCCGCCGGCCGACGGGCTCATCCCCTCCGGCGAGGGCGTGCGCGCCGTGTCCAACATCGTCTTCATGGGCATGGGCGAGCCGCTCTATAACCTCGACCAGGTGCGCGACGCCGTGGGCGTGCTGTCGGACGGGGACGGGCTGTCGCTGTCGCGCCGCCGCATCACGGTGTCGACCTCCGGGGTGGTGCCGCAGATCGAGGCGTTGGGGCGCGACGTCGGCACCATGCTGGCGATCTCGCTCCACGCCGTGCGGGACGAGCTGCGCGACGAGCTCGTGCCGCTGAACAGGAAATACCCGCTGGCGGAGCTGCTCGACGCCTGCCGCCATTACCCCGGCGTCTCCAACGCGCGGCGGATCACCTTCGAATACGTGATGCTGAAGGGCGTCAACGATTCGGCCCGCGACGCGCGCGACCTCGTGCGGCTGCTGAAGGGCATCCCGGCCAAGATCAACCTCATCCCCTTCAACCCCTGGCCGGGCACGCGCTACGGCTGCTCCGACTGGGCGACGATCGAGGGTTTCTCGGACATCGTCTTCAAGGCCGGCTATGCCAGCCCCGTGCGGACGCCGCGCGGCCGCGACATCCTGGCGGCCTGCGGGCAGTTGAAGAGCGAGACCGAGAAGCTGCGCGCCCGCGCCCGGCTCATGCTCGACGCGGAGGCCGCGGCGGATCACGCCGCGCCGTGAGGCGATCTTCTCGGGAACGGTGCGGTTTTCGACCCGGCCCCGCCACTTTTCCACCGCGACGGCGCTGAAAGGGCTTGGCGCGGCGGTCGAGAGCCGCTAGAGTGAAGATCAGAAATCGGGATTGAACCCCCGCGTGGATGCTGCTTAGCCCACATCTCGGCCTCTTTCGTTCATGGCGTCGGCTTCGATCCCCCTCGTGATCGGTCGATCGTCTCGCGAGCCTCGGCGGCTCGGGCCGTCCCTGGCAGACTCCGTGATTCTGATGTTTCCACCTCGGCCCTCTCGGACCCCTTCGGGTCGACGGCCGGAGACGGAATGGACCCCGCTGAAAAGCTCCACCGAAGGCGCCGCTCGCGGATGCCCCGCAGGATCGAGATCCTGGCGCGGTCTCGGGCCTGAAGTCACCCAAGGACGATCGATGAGACCAGGTCAGAATAAGCGCATGCGCGGCCGGCCGAACACCAACAACGGCGGCAGCAATCGCAAGGGCCCTAATCCGCTCACCCGCTCCTATGAGTCCAACGGTCCCGACGTCAAGATCCGCGGCAACGCCCATCACGTCGCCGAGAAATATCTCCAGCTCGCGCGCGATGCGCAGTCTTCCGGCGATCCCGTCGCGGCGGAAAGCTACCTCCAGCACGCCGAACATTACTTCCGGCTGATCGCCAGCGCGCAGCAGGCGCAGGCCGGCTTCACCCGGCAGGTCGACGCCGTCGACACGGAAGGGGAGGACGAGGACGAGAGCGGCATCCCGGACCGTTTCGCCTCGCCCCAGGCGCCGGCGCCCTTCGTGCCCCAGCCTCAGCCCTACGCGGCCGAGCGCCCATCCTACGGCGAGCAGCGCCAGCCCTACAACGGCGACCGCCAGGGGCAAGGGCAGGGCGGCGAGCGCCAGCCCTATGCCGACCGGCAGGGGGGCGAACGTCCGGCCTACGCGGACCGGCAGGTCAACGGCGAGCGGCCCCAGTACGGGGACCGCAGCGAGTATCGGTCGCCGCGCCAGGATCGGCAGGAGCGCAACGGCCTGAGCCGCCGCCCCTATCGCGACAACGCCGAGCGGAACGGCGAGATCAGGGCCGACGACCGCGCCGGCCAGGACCGCTTCAACCAGGATCGACCCACCCAGGATCGGCCCGCCCAGGAGCGGTCCACCCAGGAGCGCTCCTACGGGGACCGCAACGGCCAGGATCGGCAGAACCGGCGCAACGGCCAGGACCGCCCCTACGACCGGCAGGACCGGGGGCAGGGCGAGCGCTTCCCGCGCGAGGCCTCGGCCGAGCTGCCGCGCGATCCCTATTCGGGCGAGCAGCCCCGCATTGAACCCGTCGAGCGCCAGCCCGAGCCGACGGCCGCGAGCGTGCCCGAGCCCGCGTTCCGCGCCGAAACCGCTCCGCAGCTCGAACCCGCGCCGCGCCCCGAGCCCGCGCCCAGGCCGGCGCCGGGCCCCGCGCCCCGCGCCGCGCCGCCGGAGGACGCGCCGGGCCTGCCCTCCTTCATCACCACGCCCACCCGCGCGGTCGCGGTGGAGCCCGCGCCCCCTGCCGAGCCCAGCCTCGCCACCACCACGGCCTTCCCGGGCGACGGCGCCGCCGAGCCGACGAAGTTCCCGCGCCGCCGCCGGCGGACCACCCGCGCCGCCTCCGCCGAACCCGGCGACCAGCCGGCCCCGGGCGACCAGCCCGCCGTCTCGGGCGACTGATCCGCCGGCCACGATCCCGGGCGGGGTGAGGACATCGTCCTCCACCCCGCCCGCACCCCTCCCCACCACGGACCGTCGTCGCGCCCATCGGCGCCGCGAGCCCACCGGGCTCCACCGACGCGGTCCTTCCCCCATCCCTCCTCGCCGATCAGAGCGGTGCCCCGCGGGGCCGACCGAGCGGCACGGCTCAAGGACGCGCCCCCCATGCGGGAAATCAAACTCCAGGACCTCAAATCGAAGTCGCCGACCGACCTCCTGGCCTTCGCCGAGGAGCATGAGGTCGAGAACGCCTCGCTGCTGCGCAAGCAGGAGCTGCTCTTCGCCATCCTGAAGGAGCTCGCCGCCAAGGAGATCGAGATCATCGGTCAGGGGGTCGTCGAGGTCCTGCAGGACGGCTTCGGCTACCTGCGCTCGCCCGACGCCAACTACCTCGCCGGCCCCGACGACATCTACATCTCGCCCTCGCAGATCCGCCGCTTCGGCCTGCGGACCGGCGACACCGTCGAGGGCCAGATCCGCGGCCCCAAGGACGGCGAGCGCTACTTCGGCCTCATCAAGGTCATCACGATCAATTTCGAGGATCCCGAGAAGGTCCGCCACAAGGTCAACTTCGACAACCTCACGCCGCTCTATCCCGACGAGCGCCTGAAGCTCGAGACCGAGGAGCCGGGCCGCAAGGACATGTCGTCCCGCGTGATCGACGTCGTGGCGCCGATCGGCAAGGGGCAGCGCGCCCTCATCGTGGCGCCGCCCCGCACCGGCAA
>CAXTBR010000115.1:0-7427 GCA_964242785.1 uncultured Lichenihabitans sp.
GAAGACTGAAAGGCCGCTTGCCGAAACTGGTAGACGGAAGGCACTTAAAATGCCTCGAGCTTCGCTCGTGTGGGTTCGAGTCCCACAGCGGCCACCACAGACCCGATCATTTAGCTGTGGGCTCGAACCCTCAGCCCGCGCTGCCGACGCCGTCGTCATTCGAGGCGCCTCACGGTAGCCTTTTTCCATTTCTCGGCCGACGGCGGGATGTCGGCTGAGCGATTTGCCTTCGGCATCGACATCGAAGCGCCGACAACGTGGCCGCTCGTTCAACCATTCTCAAAACTCTAACGTTGGAAATTTGATTGCGGGATTGAATTTCCCCGCTATCGAAATTCATATCCCCGTAGGAAAAAAATACGGGGAACGGGGACATTTCGTTACGGGGTCACTTGATCGATCAGTTTGAGTATGGTCAAAAGAAAACGCCGGCGAGGCTTCCACCCTCACCGGCGTCACAAAACCAAGCACCATGGAGAAGACCGTGCTTAATTCCACTCAACTTACCATCCGCATTGCGGCCGTTCAAGGCGCATACGGCCACCGGCTCGCGACGTACTCTACGCAGATCGCGCCTCGCTCGCTGGAAGCATTCCTCGGACACGACCCCCGCTCGCGCTATTGGAAGAAGCTCGACCCGGAGCTCGAGCAGATCTACGCTCAGCTCCAGCGCAACACCACGAGCGAACGACTCCGCGCTATCCAGTCTTACGTCCGGAAACGGTTCTCTCAACTGGCGATAATCCTCGGTGCGTTCCCTGCCATCTCGGTCGCCGTGAAGCGTCATCTCCGGTTCGAACCGTTCAGTGACGGCGGCGTACAGGGAGCCGGCACCCTTCACCTCGACATGTCGAAGTCGAACGGAAGGATCGTCCTCGACGGCCTCGCTCGTGTGTCTGGAGTGATCGAGCTCGTCGAGTTGGCAAATGAAGAGGCCTTGAGCATTGAGGAGCGTAAGACCCTCAATGACTTGATCGACCAATTTACTTTGCCTCTCGTGATCTTTGCGCCGCGCCAGGAGGACAAGCCACTTGATATTAAAGAGCTGAGGCAGTTATTTGCTGATTTCAATTTCAAGCAGACCTCGATTAGTCCTACCATGGCTATGAATTACGACTCGAGCGACATTTATATCGAGGCCACAAAGCGCCTCGCTGGGTGTGCTGTGATAAGGTCGAACGGTGGCATGGAGACAAAATCAGGTTCGCTCGGCGCGAAGTCTTCGGCGCTGGTGGTCTTGCAGCACCTCGTCCGGTTCGTGCGTGGTGGGGCGGAGGGGGATGCATTCGCGGAGGCGAAGACAAACGTCGATAAGGCTGAAGGGCAGCGCCGCCTTTCGGAGGACAGCCTCGATGAGTTCGTCACGAGGGCAGACCGCTTCCTGAGCGGCATGGCGGAGGTGATGGGCAGCGCACGTTTCGCCGACACCAAGAATAGCATCCACCTCACCGGTCCCGGCTGGGGGGCACTGGGAGCGATTTTCTACGATCTTGATGCCGCCCTTAACGTTGAAGACATCGCGGCCATGGGCAGGAAACTGGGTGAACTCAATTGGAGTCGCAACGCCGACTTCTGGTCCGATGTCATGCGAGAGAAGGAGGTTCGCGGGAAAGTGGCGCTGACCTTCATCGGCGGCGGCTACGAGAGCCGGCAGGCAATTCGTAGGAAGACCCATCAGTATCTTGGGACGTGGGATCAGCTTCAGGCCGGGACCGCACCTGCCGACGACGACGTTGCGATCGAAGACCCTGCCATCGCGGCGTGACGCGATTTGCGATGTGGCTGGACGGCGAGTCCAGCCACATTAATTTTGGCCGCCCTTCGCCGCGCGCGTTCCAATCCGGCAACCGATGAGCTAAGCTTTCGGAAATGATACGGTTCCAGTTAGTTGAGCCGGCCGGGGCCGAGACATTTGTTTGAGCAGTTCACCATACCTTCCCCGAAGCAGAGCCGTAGTTCCCGCGTGGGCTGGGACGCATTCTTCCCCTACTATGCTGGCTATCCGTCATCATTTGCTAGTAAGCTGATAGGCTCTGCCGGGTTAGACCCCAATGCGGTGATCCTCGATCCTTGGAACGGCAGTGGCACCACGACTCAGGTCGCCTCTAAGCTAGGTTTCCGAGCGATCGGATGTGACATAAATCCTGTCATGGTGATTGTGTCGAGGGCGCGCTGCCTGTCACCGTTTGACGGGGACGGCATCAAGCCCCTCGCCGACAAGATAATCAAGCTGGCGTCGGATGCGACCGCAAATGTTGATGAAAACGATCTGTTACTGGGGTGGTTTGACAACGAATCGGCAGAGAGCATTCGCTGCATCGAGGCTATCGTCCGCGAGCACCTTCTCGGGGCCTGGACACTCCGTTCAGACGGGACTCACTTCGAATGCATGTCGAGCCTGGCTGCCACATTCTATGTGGCGCTGTTCCTTACATGCCGGTCTTTGGTCTCCAGTTTTCAATCGTCAAATCCAACGTGGCTGCGTCGCCGCAAGGCAAGTGAGGCTCAGATTCGCATCGAGCGGGGCACGATACTCAACTCGTTCAAGAGCTGTCTTGATTCCATGTCGAGCCACCTCGCCGATCGAGCATCAGAGCCGGCGCTTGAGCTGCGTGAGCAGGGCACGATCAATATCCACCTTGCTGACAGCACGAAGCTAGTACTGTCTGAAGCGAGCATCGATTTTGTCCTGACCTCGCCGCCCTATTGCACGCGGATCGACTACACGGCGGCCACACGGATCGAGCTCGCAGTTATCGCGCCACTCCTCAACGCTTCGACGAGTGAGCTCTCACGCCAGATGATCGGCTCGACTAGGGTGCCTCTCGGAGAGATCAGACCCAATTCCCGATGGGGGAAGACCTGCACGAAGTTCCTGACATCGGTAAAGTTACACACTTCCAAAGCTTCAAGCGGGTACTACTTAAAGACACACCTCGACTATTTCGACAAGCTTTCCTCCTCGATAGATCGAGTCAGGGCCGTTATGAAACCGGGGGCAAGGGCGGTGCTTGTGGTTCAAGACTCATACTACAAAGATGTGCACAATGATCTTCCGACCATCGTGTCAGAGATGGCAGCACTTCATGGCCTCGAATTCCTTGGCTCTAAGGAGTTTCGGCTCTCTCGATCCATGTCGGGCGTCAACCCGTATACCCGTGTGTACAAACGGCGACCTGGCGCCGTAGAAGCGGTGCTTATTTTCGCGCGCAGCTAACCTCAGAGGGCTCAGGACGGTCGGTATCGGCCCAAGATCGAGCGCAGGGTTCATTTCTCCGCATCTGGTGTGAGTACCATCGAACTGACTTCTCGGAAACTCTTGCCTCCACGATTCGCGTGTTGACTTCATCGGCGATGCGCCAGTGGGTCCAGTCGGGATGCTCAACGATCGGGTCTCGGGCAAGAGCGCCGACTCCGAGGCCTTTCCGGCTCGATGCGTTGGTCCGTGGTAGCTTTGAAGCCTCGGGCTCTTCAGTCTGGACTTCGGCGACCACCGAAGGCTCGGCGGTCTTTGGATTCGGAAGGAATTGACGCTCTCGATTTTGCCCCCAACCGATTGATTTTGCTAAGGGTGGTAGCCAGTTTTTCGCACTTATTTCCTTCCGGGCCCTTACTCCTCGGTACCATATGGTTCTCCTCTTGGCCCTGACGATCGGGGGTCCCGTTTCAAAGCCGATTGAAATGCCTCCGAAAGGCTTGGGGGTTCGACCCCATAGGCACTAATTTAAGCGGAGAAATACCTTATCATCCCTCATCCTGAGCAGGCCCGAAGGACCCGTTTCGAAGGACGCAGGCGCCCTCCGCGCGGGAGCGGGACACTTCTGCGTCCTTCGACACGGGTCCTTCGGACCCTTGCTCAGGATGAGGGAGGGTGGGGGAAAACAGGGTTATTACTGCAATCTTAGTGCCTATGAGGTTCGCCCCCTCTGCGGGCACAGCGGATCGCCTATCCCCGCTGTCCCTTGGCGAGCGGCTCCTGGAAGGTCAGGCCCATGTCCCAGGGGAAGTAGATCCAGGTGTCCTGGCTCACTTCGGTCACGAAGGTGTCGACCAGCGGCCGGCCGAGCGGCTTGGCGTAGATCGTGGCGAAATGCGCGCGGGGCAGCATCTCGCGCACCTGTCTGGCGGTCCCGCCGGTGTCGACGAGGTCGTCGATGACCAGCACCTTCGCGCCGTCGTCGAGGCCCAGCACGGCCTCCGACACGCCCTTCAGCACGTCGAGCCCGCCCTGCGTGTCGTAGTCGTGGTAGCTGGCGATGCAGACCGTCTCGATGGTGCGGATGCCGAGCTCGCGCGCCACGATGGCGGCCGGGACGAGACCGCCGCGGGTGATCGCCACCAGCGCCGTGAAGGGCCCAGCCGCGGAGAGCCGCCAGGCGAGCGCCCGGCAGTCGCGGTGAAACTGGTCCCAGGACACGGGGAAGGCCTTGTTCCCGTGATCGCTCATCGCCGGTTCTCCCCCATCGGCCGCGTCGGTGCAGTGATGCGGCCGTCGGCGGAGCGTGCGCGCTACACCGGAACGCCGTCGCCCCGCAAGCCCGCCAGCATCGCCACCACGGCGTCGCGCGCCGCCGCGACCGCGCCGGCGTCGCGCCCCCGCACGACGATCTGGTTGCGGAACCCGTCCGGCGAGAAGGACGGGTAGGAGCCGATCGAGACCGCGGGATGCGCCCTGGCGAGCGCCCCGAGCCCGGCCGCGTAGGCGCCCTCGGGCAGGCCGGCGGCGTCGACCGATTCCGACAGGGTGCGGGCGCCGCCTTCGAGCCGGGACGCCACGTTGTCCAGCATGTTGGCCATGATGGAGGGCACGCCCGCCATGACGATGACGTTGCCCAGCATGAAGCCGGGCGCCTTGGAGATGTCGTTGCGGATCAGCTCCGCGCCGTCGGGGATGCGCGCCATGCGGCGGCGGGCCTCGTTCAGGTCCTCCGGCTTGATGCGCTGGAGCAGCATCTCGACGGCGCGCGGGTCGTCCGAGATCCCGACCCCGAAGGCCGCCGCCACGCTGTCGGCCGTGATGTCGTCGTGGGTCGGGCCGATGCCGCCCGTGGTGAAGAGGTAGGTGTAGCGGTGGCGGAGCGCGTTCACGCCCGCCACGATCTCGGCTTCCACGTCCGGCACGATGCGGACCTCGCGCAGGTCGATGCCCATGGCGGTGAGGGAGTCCGCGATGGTGCCGATGTTCCTGTCCTTGGTGCGGCCCGACAGGATCTCGTCGCCGATGACCAGGATGGCGGCTGTGACGGGGGTCGGCATGGGTTCATCCTTCGCCACGGGCGCGCTCGTAGATCACGTTGGTGCGGGTCTTCAGGGCCACGCGGTAGCCCTGCGCGGCGATCAGCGCCGGCAGGTCGATGGCCCAGCGGCCGGGGGCGTCCTCGACGATGAGGAGGCGGGGCCAGTGCCGGGCCGCCACGTCGCGGAAGAAGGCCTCCAGGATCAGGTCCTCGGCGCCCTCGACGTCGAGCTTGACGGCGTCGATGCGGTCGTAGCCCTCCTCGGCCACGACCGTGCCGAGCGCCTTGGCGGGCACGCGGACGGAGGAGCCGGCGCCGTGCGTGCCGACGAGGCGCATCGACGTCTCGCCCTTGTTCTTGGCGTCGACGAAGAGGGTGATCTCGCCGTCCCGGTCCGCCACCGCCACCTCCAGCGCCTTCACGGTGGTGAAGCTGTTCTGCCGGATGTTGAAGGTGAGCCGCTCGAAGATGTCGCCCTGGGGCTCGATGGCGAGGATGCGCGACCGCGCGCCCCCGAGGACGGCGGCGAAGAGCGCGTAGCCGCCGACGTTGGCGCCGACGTCGATGAAGACGAAGTCCGAGCCCAACCGGTCGGCGAGGAAGCGGCGCTCCTGGGGGTCGAAATATTGCGGGGTGAACAGCAGGTTCTTCTCGGCGACGTTGTTGCCGGGGTAGAGCCGCATGCGGGCGCCGAGCGCCTCGACGTCGAGCGGCCGGCCGGCGAGCGCCCGCACGCCCACGGCCCGGATCGCGAAGGCGAGGCGGCGCCCGGCCCAGTCCATCCCGCACAGCCGCGCCACCCGCACCAGCCCGGCGAGCCAGCCGCGGGGCGCGTGGCGGCCGAAGGCCGAAAGGTCGTTCGTGGCCCGGGATGTCATGCGCCCTGTCTCACGCAAGGACGGGAGCTTGGCAAGGGCGCCGGCCGAGCGGCCGCCGGCGGTCTCCGCGCCGCCGCGGCCGGGTTTGAACTCGCCCGACCGATCCTTTATCGTGACGCGACCCCCACCTCTCCGCGGTCGGACGCTCCCCGCCCCCGCGCACCCGAGCCATCATGACCTTCGTCGAAGCCGCGACATCGCCGGGCCGCAAGAACGGCCAGATCAAGCTCCACGACGCGTCCGCCTTCGCGGGCATGCGGCGGGCCGGCCGGCTCTGCGCCGAGGCGCTCGACCTCCTGGTGCCGGCGGTGCGCCCCGGCGTCACCACGGCGGCGCTCGACCGGCTGGTGTTCGACTTCGCCGTGGCGCACGGCGCCTATCCGGCGCCCCTCGACTACCGCGGCTTCACCAAATCCATCTGCACGTCGCTGAACCACGTCGTGTGCCACGGCATCCCGGACGACAAGCCGCTCCGCTCGGGCGACATCCTGAACATCGACGTGACGCTGATCCTCGAGGGCTGGCACGGCGACTCGTCGCGCATGTACGCGGTGGGCGAGGTCCCGCGGCGGGCCGAGCGGCTGATGGAGGTGACGCACGAGGCGCTGATGATCGGCGTCGCGGCCGTCAAGCCCGGCGCCACCACGGGCGACATCGGCGCCGCCATCCAGGACTATGCCGAGGCCGAGCGCTGCTCCATCGTGCGCGAGTTCTGCGGCCACGGCATCGGTCGCCTGTTCCACGACGAGCCCAACATCCTGCACTACGGCCGGCGCGGCGAGGGCGTGGTGCTGAAGCCCGGCATGTTCTTCACCGTCGAACCCATGGTGAACCTGGGCCGGCCGCACGTGAAGGTGCTGGGCGACGGCTGGACCGCCGTGACGCGCGACCGCTCGCTGTCGGCGCAGTTCGAGCACAGCGTGGGCGTGACCGAGACCGGGGTGGAGATCTTCACCCTGTCGCCCGCGGGGCTGCACCAGCCGCCCTACGGCGCGGCTCCGGCCGCGTGAGCGACGGCGCGGCGGACGGGGAGCCGCACCACGCCGGCCACCGCGACCGGCTACGCCGGCGGTTCAACGCGGCGGGCGACGCCGGCGTCGCGGATTACGAGCTCCTGGAGCTGATCCTGTTCCGCGCCATCCCGCGCCGCGACGTGAAGCCGCTCGCCAAGGCGCTGATCGCGCGCTTCGGCTCCTTCGCCGAGACGGTCGCGGCCCGGCCCGAGCGGCTGCGCGAGGTGCCGGGCCTGGGCGAATCCGCCATCACGGACCTGAAGATCGTCGAGGCCGCGGCCCGGCGCCTCACCCGGGGC
>CAXTBR010000115.1:7437-9312 GCA_964242785.1 uncultured Lichenihabitans sp.
CGGGGCGCCGTGAAGTCGCGGCCGACGCTGGGCTCCTGGACCGAGGTGCTGGACTATTGCCGCACCGCCATGGCGTTCAACGACCGGGAAGAGTTCCGCATCCTGTTCCTCGACAAGCGCAACATGCTGATCGACGACGAGGTGCAGGGGCGCGGCACGATCGACCACACGCCGGTCTATCCGCGCGAGGTGGTGCGGCGCGCCCTGGAGCTGGGCTCGACCGCCCTGGTGCTGGTCCACAACCACCCGTCGGGCGACCCGACGCCCTCTACGGCCGACATCCGCATGACCCACGACATCATCGCGATCGCCAAGCCCATGGGCATCGCCATCCACGACCACCTCATCGTCGGGCGCAATGGCCACAGCAGCTTGAAGGCGCTGAAGTTCATCTAGGCCGTGATGAGAGGTCGTCGCGGCGGCGCGCGGCTTCGGCCGCATCCCGTGCGCTCGCCACATCGGCACGGTCCAGACGGCGCGACTCCCAGGTGAAGTAGCAGAGCGACGCGGCGGCCAGCACCAGGGCGGCGATCGGCCAACCGTAGAGGACGAAGTCGGCCATGTCAGTCCTCGCTCCTCAGCAGCCTGATCAGGAGCTGCGCCGTCAGATGTAGGACGACGGCGATCGGAATCCAAATCTCGAAGACGCGCGGCGTGGGTGAGCGCTCGCTGGCCAGAGGCACGAGGATGGCCCCGACGATCGTGCCGACCCCGAGGTTGTTCCAGAACGTGGCTGCGAGCTTGACCTGCTCGTTGAAGCGCTTGGCCCTCCTGCGGCGATCGATGTCCTGCGGCGTCAGGCTCATGGCGGCGGCTCCGCATCCGTCACTTCAGGTCGAGGCGGCTTCCGCCCTGCGCCAGGGGTAGGGCCTCAGCCCCCGGCCAGTTCCAGCACCACGGCCCACTCGGCCTCTGTCACGGGCTGCACCGACAGGCGCGAGTTCTTGACCAGCACCATCTCGGCCAGGCGCGGCTCGCGCTTGATCCGGTCGAGCGTCACGGGCGGCAGCGGCCGCACGGCCCGCACGTCCACCATGCCGAACTTGCACGCCTCGTCCGTGTGATCGGGGTAGTAGGGCCTGATGACCGCGACGATGCCCACCACGGCGCGCTCGTCGTTGGAATGGTAGAAGAACCCCTCCTCGCCCACCCGCATCGCCATGAGGCACTGCTTGGCGACGTGGTTGCGGACGCCGTTCCAGAAGGTGCCCTCAGCACCGGCCTCCACCTGCTGGGCGAAGGACCATTTCGCGGGCTCGCTCTTCAGCAACCAATGCGCCATGGCGCGTCGTCTCCCGATCCGTTCGATGTGATGCCGGTGTCGTGCAGCGTCCCGTTCAGCCCGCGCCTTCGGCCCGCGACGGGCGCGACAGGAGCGCGTGGAGGGCGTCGCGGGGCGTGACGGCGCCCGCCACCAGGGCCGCGACGCTCTCGGCGATCGGCATGTCGACGCCGCGCTCGCGCGCGAGCCGGCACAGCGCCGGCGCCGTGGCGACGCCCTCGACGAGGCGGCCGTCCGCCGCCTCGCCGCGAGGGAAGCCGGCGCCGAGCGCCCGCCCGAAGGCGAAGTTGCGCGACTGCGCCGACGAGCAGGTGAGCACGAGGTCGCCCAGACCCGACAGGCCCGTCAGCGTCTCGGGCCGGGCATCGCAGGCGCGGCCGAAGCGCGTGAGCTCGGCGAAGGCCCGGGCCACGAGGGCCGCCGAGGCGCTGGCGCCGAGGTCCATGCCGGCCGCGACCCCGCAGGCGATGGCCAGCACGTTCTTGGCGGCGCCGCCGACCTCGACGCCCGTGAGATCGTCCGTGTGGTAGAGCCGGAACCCCGGCCGGGCCAGGGCCTCGAGCACCTGGGAATGGCGCACGGCCACGAACTGT
>CAXTBR010000115.1:9322-9869 GCA_964242785.1 uncultured Lichenihabitans sp.
GCCTCGGCGACGGCCCGCGCCAGCGCGCCGTCCTCGGCCGCGACCGTCACGGCGGTCGGGCGCCCGCGCCCGACGTCGGCCGCGAAACTCGGCCCCGACAGCGCCAGCGCCGGGTGGGCGGGCCGGCAGGCGCGGAGCACCTCGCTCATCAGGAGGCCCGTCCCGGCCTCGATCCCCTTGGCGCAGAGCACCACCGGCACCCCGTCCGGCAGCGCCGGCAGGGCGTCGAGCGTGGCGCGGATCTGCTGGGCCGGCACGGCCAGCAGCAGGAGTTCGGCCGTCGCGAGCGCGGAGCGGTCGGCGGTGGGCGTCACGCCCTCGTCGAGAGGGACGCCGGGCAGGGCGCGGCGGTTCTCGCGGTCCGCCGCCAGGGCGGCGGCCCGGCGGGGATCGCGGGACCACAGCCACACGCTCCGGCCGGGCCGGGCCGCGACGTTGGCCAGCGCCGTGCCCCAGGCGCCGGCGCCCAGGACGGCGATCCGCGCGAAACCCATCAGGCGCGCCCGCCGCCGACCCGCTCCGCCGAGGGATCGAGCGGCCAGCGCGG
>CAXTBR010000115.1:9879-11864 GCA_964242785.1 uncultured Lichenihabitans sp.
GTCGGCGAGGCCGAGCTGCAGGCGCTCGATGCCGGCCCAGGCGATCATGGCGCCGTTGTCGGTGCACAGGATCGCGGGCGGCAGCACCAGGCGGATACCGCTCTCGCCGGCGAAGCGCACGAAGGCGCTGCGCACGGCCGCGTTCGACGCGACCCCGCCCGCCACCACGATGGCGTTGGGCCGGCCCGCGGCCTCGCGGAACAGCCGCAGGGCCGCGCGGGTCCGGTCGATCAGCACGTCGACGGCGGCGGCCTGGAAGGCGGCGCAGAGGTCCGACACGTCCTTGCCGTTCAGGGGGGCGATGCGCTCGGCCTCCAGTCGCACGGCCGTCTTCAGGCCCGACAGCGAGAAGTCGGGCTTCGGCCGGCCCAGCATGGGGCGCGGCAGGGCGAAGCGGGACGCGTCGCCGTCGGCGGCGGCGCGCTCCACCGCCGGGCCGCCGGGATAGGGCAGGCCGAGCAGCTTCGCGGTCTTGTCGAAGGCTTCCCCCACGGCGTCGTCGACCGTGGTGCCGAGCCGCCGGTAGTCGCCGACCCCCCGCACCGCGATCAGTTGCGTGTGGCCGCCCGACACCAGGAGGAGGAGGTAGGGGAAGGCCACGTTGTCGGTGAGCCGCGCCGTGAGGGCGTGGCCTTCGAGGTGGTTCACGGCCACGAAGGGCTTCCGCAGCGCCAGGGCCAGGGCCTTGCCGGTCGTCAGGCCCACCATGACGCCGCCGATGAGCCCCGGCCCGGCCGCGGCCGCGATGCCGTCGACCTCGTCCGCCCGCAGGCCGGCCTCGTCGAGGGCGCGCCCCACGAGGCGGTCGATCACCTCGACGTGGGCGCGGGCGGCGATCTCGGGCACCACGCCGCCGAAGGCCGCGTGGTCGGCGATCTGGCTCATGATCTCGTTCGACAGGACGTCACCCCCGCCCCCGTCGCGCAGCCGCACCACGCTGGCCGCGGATTCGTCGCAGGTCGTCTCGATGCCCAGAACGCGCATGGGTCCCCTTCGAAGGATGCGGGACGGACGGTAGCGGAGGGGGTCGGACGGGACAAGGCGAGGGCAGGCCAGGACCATTGCCGGACCTCAGGTTTTCTCTCACCCGGCATCGTGAGAGTCACGGAGACGCGTGATGCGCATCACGTCCAAAGGACAGGTCGCGATCCCGGTCGACATCCGTGAGAAGGCCGGCCTCATGCCGAACGAAGCACGCGCGGACGGTGGCCGCGGCGCGCGGGCGGTCGCCCGGCTTCGGGGCAAGGGCGACGTCGCCATGACGACGGACGAGATCATGGCTCTCACCCGTGGGGAGCCCTAAGCGGCGTCGTCGTCGACAGCGACGTCCTGCTCGATCTCCTGACGGAGGACGAGCATCGGTGCTCTCGGTCGGCGGAGGCCATCGAGCGCGCGGCTGACACGTCATCGACGGTGACGAAACACCCCCGGATCGCTCCGGGGGTGTCGCTTCATCTCAGCGTCTCGGGCGTGAAGGCCGGACTCCTCAGAAGTCCATGCCGCCCATGCCGCCGCCGCCGCCACCGCCCATCGGCATGGCGGGCTTGTCCTTCGGCACTTCGGCGACCATCGCCTCGGTGGTGATGAGCAGGCCGGCGACCGAGGCCGCGTCCTGCAGGGCCGTGCGGACGACCTTGGCGGGGTCCACGATGCCGGCCGCGATCATGTCGACGTATTCTTCCGTCTGGGCGTTGAAGCCGAAGGTCTCGGAAGGGTTCTCGCCGATCTTGCCGACCACGATGGAGCCTTCGACGCCGGCGTTCTCGACGATCTGGCGGATCGGGGCTTCGAGGGCCTTGGCCACGAGGTTGATGCCGGACTGGACGTCCGGCACGTCGCTCTTCAGGGCCAGGACGGCCTTCTTGGCGCGCAGCAGCGCTGTGCCGCCGCCCGGGACGATGCCCTCCTCCACGGCCGCGCGGGTCGCGTTGAGGGCGTCGTCGACGCGGTCCTTCTTCTCCTTCACCTCGACCTCGGTCGAGCCG
>CAXTBR010000116.1:0-11555 GCA_964242785.1 uncultured Lichenihabitans sp.
TCATGCCGATGCCGAAGCGCATGCGCAGCACCCGCTCCTCGCGCGGGGTCAGCGAGGCGAGCACCCGCGTCGTCGTCTCGCGCAGGTTCGACTGGATCGCCGCGTCGATCGGCAGGATGGCGTTCTTGTCCTCGATGAAGTCGCCGAGATGCGTGTCCTCCTCGTCGCCCACGGGGGTCTCGAGGCTGATCGGCTCCTTGGCGATCTTCAGCACCTTGCGCACCTTCTCCAGCGGCATGGCGAGCTTCTCGGCCAGCTCCTCCGGGGTCGGCTCGCGGCCGATCTCGTGCAGCATCTGGCGCGAGGTGCGGACGATCTTGTTGATCGTCTCGATCATGTGGACCGGGATGCGGATGGTCCGGGCCTGGTCGGCGATCGAGCGGGTGATGGCCTGGCGGATCCACCACGTCGCGTAGGTCGAGAACTTGTAGCCGCGGCGGTACTCGAACTTGTCGACGGCCTTCATCAGGCCGATGTTGCCCTCCTGGATCAGGTCCAGGAACTGCAGACCGCGGTTCGTGTACTTCTTGGCGATGGAGATGACGAGGCGCAGGTTGGCCTCCACCATCTCCTTCTTGGCCTGCCGCGCCTCGCGCTCGCCCTTCTGGACGATGTGCACGATCTTGCGGAACTCCAGGATCTCCAGGCCCGTCTCGGTCGACAGGTTGTGGATGTCCGAGCGGAGCGCGTGGATGCCGTCCTTCTCGCGGGCGACGAACTCCTTCCAGCCGCGGTTGCCGAGCTTCGACACCCGCAGCACCCACTTCGGATCGAGCTCCGAATTCTGGTAGTTGCGGAGGAAGTCCTCGCGCGCCACGCCGCAGCTCTCGGCCAGGCGCAGCAGCTTCAGCTCGTAGCCGATCAGCTTCTTATTGATGTCGTAGAGCTGCTCCACCAGCGCGTCGATGCGGTTCTGGTTCAGCGAAAGGGACTTCACGTCGGCCACGACGGCCTTCTTGAGGTCCTTGTACTTGCGCTCCTGGGCAGGCGACAGCGTCTCGCCGCCGAGGCGGTTCTCGACGTTCTGGTCCTGGAGGCGGCGCAGCTTCTTGTAGGCGTCGGCGATGCGGTCGAAGGTTTCGAGCACCTTCGGCTTCAGCTCGGTCTCCATGGCGGAGAGCGACACGGAATTCTCCATGTCGTCCTCGTCGTCGAAGGACTCGTCGGGGATCGGCATGTCGGGGCCGAGGCCGGCCGGCGGGTTGCGCGGCGCGGTGGCGGGCGCCGTGGCGGCGCGGGCCGCCAGCAGCTCCTGGGCGCCCGGGGCCGTCATGTCGATCTTGGGCGTGTTCTTGCCGTCCGGCCCCGCGTAGGTGGCTTCGAGGTCGATGATCTCGCGCAGCAGCACCTTGGCGTCGTTCAGCTCGTCGCGCCAGATGATGATGGCCTGGAAGGTCAGCGGGGACTCGCACAGGCCCGCGATCATCGCCTCGCGCCCGGCCTCGATCCGCTTGGCGATGGCGATCTCGCCCTCGCGCGACAGCAGCTCCACCGAGCCCATCTCGCGCAGGTACATGCGGACGGGGTCGTCGGTGCGGTCGGCCGGCTCGCTGGCGCGGGTGGTGACGGCGGTCTGGCGCGGGGCCTCGACGAGTTCGCCGCCCTCGGCCTCCTCCTCCTCCTCGGCCTTCTCCTCCGTGGCGGCCGCGCCCTCCTCGGCCTCCTCGCTCTCCACCACGCTGATGCCCATCTCGCTCAGCATGGCGTAGATGTCCTCGATCTGGTCCGAGGTCACCTCTTCGGAGGGCAGCACGGCGTTGAGCTCGTCGTGGGTCACGAAGCCACGGCGCTTGGCCGCCTTGATCATGCGCTTGACGGCGGCGTCGGACAGATCCAGCAGGGGGCCGTCGGCGACGGGCTCGGCCACGGCGCCCTCGCCCTCGGCCTTCTCGTTGTCCTTCTTGGCCATCGTCCGCTCCGACCGGCTGCGCGGCCCGCCTCCGAGCGCGCCCGCCTGAAATCCTGTGCTCATTTCCGGCCCCCGGCCCCGATCACGCATCGCCGATGACCATCGGCCAAGGCTGTGAATTCCGCATTAACCATGACACAGGATGGGCGCGAGCCGTCTCAGTCGCCGGGGGGCCTGTGGCCCGACAGCGTCCCGTAGCCCTCGACCCTCGCCTCCGTCCCCTCCAGCGTGGTCAGTCGGGCCTGGATGTCGAGCAGCTCCGCCAAACGCGCTTCGGACCCGTCGCGCGCGAGGGCGTCCCGGGCGTCCTGTAGGTTCCTATGTAATTCCCGAGCCCTCCGGTGCAAGGCCAGGGCCTGGCGCAAACTCAGTTCGGCGTCCTCCAGCGCCGCCGCCGGGCCCGTGGACCAGAGCGGCGCGCGCTCGGCGAGGGTCTGGACGCGGCGGCGCAGGTCGCCGGCGCCCCAGGCGTCCAGGGCAGCCTTGAAGGCCTCGTGATCGGGAACGTGTTCGGACAGGAGGCCCACCATGGCGTCCCGCAGGCGCGCGAGTTCGGGGCTGTCGAAGTCGAGGTGGGCGAGGTCCTCGGCGTAGCGGTCGAGCAGCGCCGGGTGGTTCATGACGATGGTCAGGATCTCGACGTCGCGGCGCGCGAGGACGCCCGAGACGGCACCCGCCGGCTGGGCGAAGCTGGCGCTGAGGTGGGCCGGGGCGGAGCCGCGGTAGCCGCGCAGCGGCGGGGGGATGCCGAAGCGCGGGCGGTTCCCCGGCCGGGCCGGGCCGGGGCGGCCGCCCCCCTGCCCCGCCGCCGGGCCGCGGTTCCGCCCGCCCGTCAGGGCGTTGAGGCGGGAGCGCAGCTCCGACTGGTAATGCCGGCGCAGGGCGTCGTCGCCGATGGAGCGCGCGAGCTCGTTCAGGCGGTGCTCCAGCCCGGCGCGCCGCTCCGGCGTGTCGAGCGGCGTGGCCTCGGCCTCGCGCGCCCACAGCACCTCGACCAGCGGCTTCGCCCCCGCCAGCACGGCCGCGATGGCGGGCGGACCGCCGCTCTTCGCCAGGTCGTCGGGGTCCTGCCCGTCGGGCAGGAAGGCGAAGCGCAGCGTCTTCTCGGGCGTCAGCGCCGGCAGGGCCGTGTCGAGCGCCTTGTGGGCGGCCCGCCGCCCGGCCCCGTCGCCGTCGAAGCACAGGATCGGCTCGGGCGACATGCGCCACAGGAGCTCGCACTGCTCGGCCGTCAGCGCGGTGCCCAGGCCCGCCACCACGTTGGGGAAGCCGGCCGCCGTCATGGCGATGACGTCGATGTAGCCCTCGACCGAGACGACGGTGCCGACGTCCTGCGCGGCTTTGCGGGCGCGGTGATGGTTATAGAGGAGGTGCCCCTTGTGGAAGAGCGGCGTCTCGGGCGAGTTGAGGTATTTGGCCGGCACGCCGGGGTCGAGCGCGCGGCCCCCGAAGGCGATCACCCGGCCCGAGCGGTCGTGGATGGGGAACATCACCCGGTCGCGGAACTTGTCGTAAGGCACGGCGATGCCCTCGCCGTGGTTGAGCAGCCCCGCCTCGCACATCGTCTCGACGGAGGCGCCGTGGCCGGCCAGGTGGTCGCGCAGGGCATAGCGCTCCGCCGGCGCGAAGCCGAGCCGGAACGCGGCCTGGACGGCGGGCGCGATGGCCCGGGTGGCGATGTAGGCCCGGCCCCGGGCGCCGGCGGCGTCCTTCAGGGTGCGCTCGAAGAACGTCGCCGC
The DNA here is from genome assembly GCA_964242785.1 of uncultured Lichenihabitans sp. Taxonomy (GTDB): domain Bacteria; phylum Pseudomonadota; class Alphaproteobacteria; order Rhizobiales; family Beijerinckiaceae; genus Lichenihabitans. Next base: position 3,649 of record CAXTBR010000116.1, read on the forward strand.
CAGTTCGAGGACCTCGTGCAGCCCGGCGCGCTTCTGGTCGCGCTCGACCGACTCCCGCGTCGCCTTGGGCAGGTCGAGCCCGGCCTCGCCGGCCAGCGCCTCCACGGCCTCGGGGAAGCTCAGCCCGTCGGTCGCCATGACGAAGTCGAAGATGTTGCCGTTGCGCCCCGACGAGAAGTCGAACCACGCCATCTTGGCGTCGTTGACGTAGAAGGACGGCGTCTTCTCGGCGTTGAAGGGCGACAGGCCGCGCCACTCGCGGCCCTGCTTCTTCAGCCGCACGCGCCGCCCCACGACGTCGGACACGTTCACCCGCGTCTTGATCTCGTCGAGGAATTCGGGGGTGAAGCGCATGGGATCGATATAGCGCCGGTGGGGGAGCCTGCAACGAGGAGACCCGGATCAGTCCCCGTCGGCCGGGGGCTCGGCCTCGCTCGAAGGGTCGGCCTCGGCCGGTTCGGCCTGGGCGTCCGGGTCCGGGGCGAGGTCCTGCCGGGGGGACTCGGGCGCGGCCGGCCGCGGCGTGTAGCGGGCCAGGGCCGCGACCTCGGCCCGGCTGCGCTTCTCGTAGAAGGCGTTGCCGCCCGCCACCAGCACGTAGTGCATGTTGTCGTAGGGGAAGGTGAGCCCGGCCGTGTGGAAGAACATGGCGTCCGGGCCCATCTGCGGGTGGCGGTCGCCGGAGAGCACCCGGTCCGCCACCGTGGCCACGCGGGCGGCGAGCCGCGGGCTCATCGGCTTGTCGAGCACGCCGGGGGCGAACTGGTGGGGCTGGCCCACCACCTCGCAGACGCTCTTCGGGTATTTCGGCGAGCCGAGCCGGTTCATCACGGTGGTGCCGACGGCCAGCATGCCCTCGGAGCTCGACCGGTTGGACTCGAAATACATGACGCGGGTCATGCAGTCCCGGTCGGTCAGGGCCGATCCCGCGCAGCCCGCGAGCCAGGGCGCCGCCGCGGCGAGCACCAGGCACGGCCGGAGGGCTGGGAGTCTCGACATCGATGGTGCCTTCGGCTGCGCGCGAGGGCCCATCAGGTCACGGGATCGTTAAGATCCTCGCCATCGCGGCGGCGGGGGAGCGGCGCCCCGCGCCCCATCCGTCTCGGCCTCCGGCCGAGCCACCTTCCCCTCACGGGGCTAGCGTCGGCATACATCTCGGCACCTGCGGGGGGTGCCCTTCTCCCCAGCGGGGAGAAGGTGGCGCGCAGCGCCGGATGAGGGGGGATCCACCCCTGTGAAGTCCCCCTCATCCGCCCGCTTCGCGGGCACCTTCTCCCCGCTGGGGAGAAGGTGCCAACGCCCAGCGTCAGTGATGTGGGCCGACGCTAGCCCCGTGAGGGAAGGAAGGACGGCACCAGCGGGCGATGCCGTCAGAGCGCCGCCACGGCCGTCATCTCGACGCGGAGGTCGGGGTGGGCGAGGCGGGCCTCGATGCAGGCGCGGGCCGGAGGGTTGGCGCGGTCGAGCCAGGCGTCATAGACGGAGTTCATGGCGGCGAAATCCGCGATGTTGGTCAGGAACACGTTGACGGCCACGAGCTTGGACCTGTCCGACCCGGCCTCGGCCAGCAGCGCGTCCACCTTGGCCAGCACCTGCCGGGTCTGGTCCTCGATCGAGGCGCGGCCGTCGTCCGCCACCTGCCCGGCGAGGTAGAGCATGCCGCCCGCCGCGACCGCCTGGGACATGCGGGGGCCGACCTTGAAGCGCTCGATCATGGTTCCGTCCTCGGTCGCGGCCGGGGACGTCCCGCCGCCGCGCCTCCATGCCGGCTCGGGGACGGCGAGGCAAGCGCCCTCAGGGCCAGGGCCGGCCGCTCGCCGTGGCGGCGAGGCCGAGGTGGCGCGCCAGCGTGGCGCCGACGTCCGCGAAGCTCGTCCGCCGCCCGACCGGGCCGGGCGCGCGGCCCGGCGCGTGGGCCAGGACAGGCACGAATTCGCGGGTGTGGTCCGTGCCCCGGAACGTCGGGTCGTTGCCGTGGTCGGCCGTGATGACGAGGAGGTCGCCGGGCCGCAAGCCGTCGAGCAGCGCCGGCAGGCGCCGGTCGAAGCGCTCCAGGCAGGCCGCGTAGCCGGCGGCGTCGCGCCGGTGTCCGTAGTCGGAGTCGAAGTCGACGAGGTTGGCGAAGGCGAGGCCGCCGTCCGGCAGGTCGCGCAGGGCCGCCAGCAGGTGGTCGAGGTTGGCGTCGTTGTCGGCACCCTTCAGCTCCAGGCCCGTGTTGCGGTGGGCGAAGATGTCGGCGGTCTTGCCCACCGTGACGACGGCGCGGCCGGCCTCCGCGGCCCGGTCGAGCAACGTGCCGGGCGGGGGCGCCATGGCATAGTCCACCCGGTGCGCGGTGCGCCGGAACGAGGCCGCGTCCGCGCCGACGAAGGGCCGGGCGATGACGCGGCCGATGCGCAGCGGGTCGCACAGGCGCCGGGCGATCCGGCAGAGATCATAGAGCCGGTCGAGGCCGAACCGGTCCTCGTGGGCCGCGATCTGCAGCACCGAATCGACCGAGGTGTAGACGATCGGCAGCCCCGTCCGCAGGTGCTCCTCGCCGAGGTCGTCGACGATCAGCGTGCCCGAGGCGTGCCGATCCCCCAGGATGCCGGCGAGCCCCGCCTCGGCCGCGAGGGCCTCGACGAGGGCCGGCGGGAAGCAGGGGTCCGTCGCCGGGAAGTAGCCCCAGGGCTCGGGCACCGGCGTGCCGGCGAGCTCCCAGTGGCCGGAGGGCGTGTCCTTGCCGGCCGACACTTCGGCCGCGAAGCCGAAGCCCCCGCCGGCCACGCCCCCCGCCCCGGTGAGCCCCGGCGGGACGCGGCCCGCGGCGGCCTGCGCCGCAGCCCCGAGCCCGAGGGCGTCGAGGCGGGGCAGCGCGAGGGGGCCCGAGCGCAGGCCGGCCCGGTCGGCGCGGCCCGCCGCGCAGGCCGCGGCGACGTGGCCGAGCGTGTCCGCGCCGGCGTCGCCGTAAGCCGCGGCGTCGTCGGCCGCGCCGATGCCGACGGAATCGAGCACGAGCAGGACCGCGCGGGCCAAGACTATGGCGCCGCCGCGGCGGCGTCCCCCGCCACGGCATTGTCGAAGGCCGCGGCGAAGAGCGCGCGGGTGTAGTCCGAGCGCGGGGCCGCGAAGACCTGCGCGGCGGGGCCGGACTCGACCACGCGGCCGGACTTCATCACCACGATCTCGGTGGCGAGCGCGCGGACCACCTTGAGGTCGTGGCTGATGAACAGGTAGGCGAGGCCGCGGCGGCGCTGGAGGTCGCGCAGGAGGTCGACGATCTGCGCCTGCACGGACATGTCGAGCGCCGAGGTCGGCTCGTCCAGCACCACGAACTTCGGCTCCAGCACCATGGCGCGGGCGATGGCGATGCGCTGGCGCTGGCCGCCCGAGAACTCGTGCGGGTAGCGGTCCATCATGGCGGGGTCGAGCCCCGTGTCGCCGAGCGCCTTGGCCACCACCTCGCGCCGCTCGGCATAGGGGAGGCGCCGGATCACCGTCAGCCCCTCCTCGACGATGCCGAAGACGGACAGGCGCGGCGACAGCGAGCCGTAGGGGTCCTGGAACACCACCTGGAGGTCGCGCCGCAGCGGCCGCAGCGCCTTGGCGCCGAGCCCGTCGATGCGCCGGCCGAGGTAGCTCACCGGCCCCTCGGAGCGGATCAGCCGCAGGATGGCCAGGCCCAGCGTGGTCTTGCCGGAGCCCGACTCGCCCACGACCCCCACGGTCTGGCCCTCGCGCACGTCGAGGCTGATGCCGTCCACGGCCTTCACGTGGCCCACCGTGCGGCGCAGGAAGCCGCGGCGGATGGGGAACCACACCTTGAGGTCCTGGGCCGCCAGGATGGACGGCGCCGACGGGTCGGCCGCGGGCGGGTCCCCCTTGGGCTCGGCCGCCAGCAGCATCCGCGTGTAGGCGTGCCGGGGGTCGCCGAACACCCGGGCGGCGGGGCCGGCCTCGACGATCCGGCCCTTCTGCATCACGGCGACGTCGTCGGCGATGCGGCGCACGATGCCGAGGTCGTGGGTGATGAACAGCATCGCCATGCCGAGCTTGCCCTGGAGCTCCTTCAGGAGCCGCAGGATCTGCGCCTGCACGGTGACGTCGAGCGCCGTGGTGGGCTCGTCGGCGATGAGGAGGTCAGGGCGGTTGGCCAGCGCCATGGCGATCATCACGCGCTGGCGCTGGCCGCCGGAGAGCTGGTGCGGGAAGGCGCCGAGCCGCGACGCCGGCTCCGGGATGCCGACCTCGGTCAGGAGTTCGACCACGCGCGGGCGCAGGCGCGCCCCGCCGCTGAGCCCGTGCAGCTCCAGGATCTCGCCGAGCTGCTTCTCGATCGTGTGCAGCGGGTTCAGCGACGTCATGGGTTCCTGGAACACCATGGTGATGGCGCGGCCGCGGATGCCGCGCATCTCGGCCTCCGACGCCGCCAGGAGGTCGCGCCCCGCGAAGGCGATGCGGCCGCCGAGCACCGTGGCGCCGGAGGCGTCGAGCAGGCGGGCGATCGACATGGCGGTGACGGACTTGCCGGAGCCCGACTCGCCCACCAGCGCCAGCGTGCCGCCGCGGCGCAGCGAGAACGACACCCCGTCGACCGCCCGCGTCGTCCGCCCGCCCTGGGTGAAGCCGACCGCGAGGTCCTGGACCGACAGGAGGGGTTCGGTGGTCGGCGCGTCGGTCAAACCGGGGCTCTCCGTGGGGGCTCGGCGTCCTCCCCGAGCAAGGCTGGCGTTGGCCACCTTCTCCCCGCCGGGGAGAAGGGCAACCCCCGCGAGCGCCGATCTGTGTGCCAACGCCAGCCGAGCAGAGGGAGGAGCGGGCTATCAGCTTTCGTCCTCGGCGGGCGCCGGGTCAAGCCGCGCTGGCGGCGGCGGCGGGGGCGGGCTATCTCAGGCCCGGACCCATCCCCTCCGTGCCGTCTCGCGGGAGCGCCCCATGACCGACCCTTCCCCCGGCCGCCCGGCCCTCGACGAGGACACGATCGCCTTCGCGGGCCGGGTGTTCCAGATGGCCCGGATGGGCTTGGCCCAGGAGCTGGAGGGGCTGCTCGCCGCCGGCCTGCCCGCCAACATCATGAACGACAAGGGCGACAGCCTCTTGATGCTCGCCGCCTACCACGGCCGCCTCGACGCCGTGCGGGCCCTGATGGCGCACGGCGGCGACGCCTCGATCGCCAACGACCGCGGGCAGGTGCCGCTGGCGGCCGCGGCCTTCAAGGGCGAGGCGGCCGTGATGGCCGCGATGCTCGACGGCGGGGCCGCGGTCGACGCCTGCGGGCCGGACGGCAAGACGGGGCTGATGATGGCGGCCATGTTCGACCGCGTCGCGATGGTCGACCTCCTGCTCGCCCGCGGCGCCGACCCGGCCCGCCGCGACGCCGCCGGCCTGACGGCCGCGGAGCTCGCCGCCCGCATGGGCGCCGAGGCCGCCGCGGCGCGCCTCGCGCGGGCCGGCACCGGACACGAATAGCGCCTCGCGCGTTCCCGATCCCGACGCCAAAGCCGGCGTCGCGGCCGGGAGCGCGCCATGGAACCGATGAAGCCGATGCAACCCATGAAGCCCATGGAGCCGATGAAACCCATGGGCGGCGGCGAGGCGTGGTGGCCGAAGGACCTCGGCGCGCCCGCGTCGAGCGGGTCGCAGGACGGGCTGCGCTACGCCTTCTTCCCCGACCGGCACCGCCTGCTCGTCGAGCGCGACGGCCACCTGACCACCTACGACAGCGGCCACCACAGGATCGGCGGCGTGCAGCAGGCGGGCGCCGGGTCGGCCACCTTCACGGACGGGGACGGGACGGTGGACCTGGCGGACCTGAAGAAGGTCGATTGAGCTTTTTCAGGGCTCCGCCTTGAGACCCGCCAAAGGGCGAGCCCTTTGGAAAACAGGGTGAGGGGCGCCCGGCCGCCGGCCGGGCGCCCCTCTCATCGATCAGCCATGCGAGGCCATCAGGCGCCGCGCGGGAACGAGACGACGCGGCCGTCGTCGCCCCGGTCGTCCTCCGCCGCGGCGCCGTGGTCGCCGATGCGCAGGCCGTCGCGGCCGACCGTGATGGGCACGTGGGCGCCGTCCCGCACCTCGCCGCCGAGGATCAGCTCGGCCAGCGGGTCCTGCACGGCCTTCTGGATCGCGCGCTTCAGGGGGCGCGCGCCGTAGACCGGGTCGTAGCCCTTGTCGGCCAGCCAAGCCCGCGCCGCCGGATCGAGGTCGAGCACGATCTTGCGGTCGGCCAGCAGCTTCTCCAGCCGCGCGAACTGGATGTCGACGATGGCCGCCATGTTGTCCCGGCGCAGCCGGTGGAACAGGATGATCTCGTCGACCCGGTTCAGGAACTCCGGCCGGAAGTGGCCCCGCACCACGCTCATCACGTCGTCGCGGACCTTGGCCACGTCCTCGCCGTCGCGCTGCGCCGCGAGATAGTCCGAGCCCAAGTTCGACGTCATGATGATGAGCACGTTGCGGAAGTCGACCGTGCGGCCCTGCCCGTCCGTCAACCGCCCGTCGTCGAGCACCTGGAGGAGGACGTTGAACACGTCCGGATGCGCCTTCTCGACCTCGTCGAACAGCACCACCTGATAGGGCCGGCGCCGCACCGCCTCGGTCAGCGCCCCGCCCTCGTCGTAGCCGACGTAGCCCGGAGGGGCGCCGATCAGCCGCGAGACGGAGTGCTTCTCCATGTATTCCGACATGTCGATGCGGACCATGGCGGTCTCGTCGTCGAACAGGAACGAGGCCAGGGCCTTCGTCAGCTCGGTCTTGCCGACGCCCGTGGGGCCGAGGAACATGAACGAGCCGATCGGCCGGTTCGGGTCCTGCAGCCCGGCGCGGGCGCGCCGGACCGCGGTGGCGACGGAGCGCACGGCCTCGGCCTGGCCGACGACGCGCCGGGCCAGCACCGCCTCCATGCCGAGCAGCTTGTCGCGCTCACCCTGGAGCATCTTGTCGACCGGCACGCCCGTCCAGCGCGACACGACCTGCGCCACGTGGTCGGCCGTCACGGCCTCGGCCACGAGCACCTCCGACCCCCTGGCCTCGATCTCGGCCAGCCGCCGTTCCAGGTCCGGGATCACGCCGTAGGTCAGCTCGCCGGCGCGCTGGTATTCGCCGCGCCGCTGCGCTCCCACGAGCTCGTTGCGCGCCACCTCCAGCTCCTCCTTGAGCTTCTGCGCGACCCCGAGCTTGTCCTTCTCGGCCCGCCAGCGCAGCGTCAGCGCGTCGGAGCGCTCCTGCAGGCCGTCGCGCTCGGATTCGATCCGGGCGAGCCGCTCCCGGGAGGCCTCGTCGGGCTCCTTCTTCAGCGCCTCGGCCTCGATCCTGAGCTGAACGATGCGGCGGTCGAGCTCGTCGAGCTCCTCGGGCTTGGAATCGACCTGCATGCGCAGCCGCGACGCCGCCTCGTCGACGAGGTCGATGGCCTTGTCGGGCAGGAAACGGTCGGCGATGTAGCGGTTCGACAGGGTCGAGGCCGCCACGATGGCGGCATCCGTGATGCGGACGCCGTGGTGGAGCTCGTACTTCTCCTTGAGGCCGCGCAGGATCGAGATCGTGTCCTCGACCGTGGGCTCGGCCACGAAGACGGGCTGGAAGCGCCGCGCCAGGGCCGCGTCCTTCTCGACGTGCTTGCGGTATTCGTTGAGCGTGGTGGCGCCGACGCAGTGCAGCTCGCCGCGCGCCAGGGCGGGCTTGAGCAGGTTCGAGGCGTCCATGGCGCCGTCGGCCTTGCCGGCCCCCACCAGCGTGTGCATCTCGTCGATGAACAGGATGATGCCCCCGGCCGCGGCCGTCACCTCGCTCAGCACGGCCTTCAGCCGCTCCTCGAACTCGCCGCGGTACTTCGCGCCGGCGATCAGGGCGCCCATGTCGAGCGCCATCAGCTTCTTGTCCTTCAGGCTCTCGGGCACGTCGCCGTTGACGATGCGCAGCGCCAG
>CAXTBR010000117.1:0-11529 GCA_964242785.1 uncultured Lichenihabitans sp.
GCGGCCGTCACTTCGAGGCCGCGGGCAGGTTCATCATCGCCAGGGGGCTCGTGCCCCCGCCGAACACGGTCGAGGGCATCTGGCCGTTCCAGCGGTGCGCCGCATCGTAGGACAGCGCGGCATTGACGGAAGCCAAGCGGATCGGCAGCGGACGCAGTATCGCCTCGATGTCGTGGCGCGCGGCGCCGAGCTTGGCGTAGTGGCTGACCACCTCGGCCAGGCTGACCGTGGTCATGACGGAACCGTCGAGCCCGGACTTCACCTTGTCGGCCCCTGGCTCCCCGAGAAGGAGCGCGAGCAGCGCTGACGCGTCGAGGACGAAACCCGTCATTCGGCTTGGGCCTCGCGGACGCGGTCGGCGAGGAAGTCCTCGACGGAGGCGCCCGCCTTGCCGCCGATCAGCCTGCGGCTCAGGTTCTGCGCTCGCGCCACCACCTAGTCCAGCGTTCGAAGCACGATGGCGTCGCCCACGTCCTCGACGATCACCTCGCCTCCGTTGGCGAGTCCATGCCGCTTGCGGAGGTCGGCCGGCAGGCTCATCCGCCCGTCGGGCATCACCCTGGCTTTCATGGAGCGTCTCCGGCTTCTGCCATGCGAGGGAGCTTACGCCGGAAGCGGGTTTTCGCGCCAGACAAACCGTCCGACGCCGTGCGACGGGGATGCTGGGTCGGCTTCGACCGCGCCGCCCCGCCGCGCCGTGTCCGGTGAAGGATCACGCGAAAACCGTCTCACATAGGTGGTACGCTGAACCTATCATTCAGGGGGAGGACAAACGTACACTCCTAGCCATGACCACCACCCTGATCGGCTATGCCCGCTGCTCCACCGACAAGCAGGACCTCGCGGCCCAGAAGGCCGCCCTCGAAAAGCTCGGGGTCGCGTCCGATCGGATCTACACCGATCATGGGCTGACGGGGACCAACCGCTTCCGGCCCGGCCTCGATCAGGCCCTCGCGGCCGTTCGCTCCGGCGACACGTTTGTCGTGCCCAAGGTCGACCGGCTGGCGCGGTCGGTTCCCGATGAGCGCATCATCGCAGACAGCCTCGTGACCCGCGGCGTGCGGCTCGCGCTGGGGGCGAGCGTCTACGATCCGGCCGATCCGATGGGGAAAATGTTCTTCAACTCCTATCCCGTCTTATTCTCTGGGACGATGTGAAGATAGTGGCGAGCGCAGCTTAACGCGTTGAAGCAGCGTAGGATTTGGGTGCTGACGCCAAGCCCGATCCATCTCACACGTTGCCACGCCCGCCATGGTCGACGATACGGTCCCGTTCTTCGCCTTTCCAGCCGTTGGACGGAAGAAAGTCACAACCGCCTTCGACGGCGGGCGCCTCACCTCGGACGGCGGGGTCATGCTGCTGTGGTTGGCGGAGCGGCGCCTCGGGATCGCTGAGCGGCTGGCCTGCCTGATCCCGGACCGTCCTTCGACAGGCTCAGGATGAGGGCGATCCAACCCGCGTCACCCACAGCTTCGCCGATATGATCCGCGCCCGCATCTTCGCGATCTGCTGCGGTTATGAGGATGCCGACGATCTCGATGTCTTGCGCACCGATCCCGCCTTCAAGCTCGCCTGCGGACTCCCACCCGCGGGAGCCCGAGGCTGTGACGCTCGACATCGACGACACCTGCGACGTCGTCCACGGCCACCAGCAGCTGTCGCTGTTCAACGCCCACTATGACGAGCGGTGCTTCCTGCTCATCCACGTCGGAGCCTGTCCTCGGGCTTGACCCGAGGGACACGGAGCGCAGCCGTCCCGTCGCCGTGGTGCTGCGCCCGGGTAAGACGCCGTCGGGCGTCGAGGTGCGGGCCCATGTCCGGCGCCTCGTCCGCCGCATCCGCGCCCGCTGGCCCAAGACCCGCCTCCTGCTCCGCGGCGACGGCCATTACGCCCGGCCCGAGGTGAGGGCATGGTGCGAGAACAACGGCCTGCGGTACGTCTTCGGCCTGCCGGGCTCGAAACCGCTATCGAAGAAGGTCGAGGACACCGCCGACGCCGTCCGCACCGAGCGCGCCATCGGCGACAAGCCCATCGTGCGCGATTACGCTGAGACCCGGCACAGGGCCGGCTCCTGGAACCGGGAGCGTCGCGCCGTGGCGCGCATCGTCCCTCGACAGGCTCAGGATGAGGGCCACCCGCCTCGGCCTCGACATCCGCTTCGTCGTCACCAACGTCGAGCGGGGCTCGCCCGAGTGGATCTATGACGGTCTCTACTGCGCCCGTGGCCAGGCCGAGAACCTGATCAAGCTGCACAAGTCTCAGCTCCGGTCCGACCGCACCTCATGCCGCTCGGCGCTGGCCAACCAGGTCCGCCTCGTCCTGCACACCGCCGCCTACTGGCTCATGCTGGACGTGAGGGAGGCCATTCCAAAGGTCCGCGACCTCGCCAGGGCCGAGTTCACCACGCTGCGCCTTCGCCTGCTCAAGCTCGCCGCCAGGGTGGTGGAGACCCGGCATCGCGTGCGCATCGCCTTGACGACCGCCTGTCCCGAGGCCGATCTGATGCCGGGTTTGACCGCAGCACTGCTCAGGCGACGGATCTGACCGATGGGGCCGAGCCCCTCACATCCAGACCAGCCCGTCCCTCAAGCGTCGCACCCATATCGAAGCATCGACCGACGGCGATCCGCGTCGACGGAACCCGCATGACCAGACACCCCACCCCACCCGCGACAGGCGGGATCCTCACCCCGGTGAATAGGACCGGCTAGACCCAGAAGGGTCCAGCTGGGAGCTGGGTCACGCATCGCGGCCGCAATCGAACGACGAGGATCGATCCTTGACCCGCTATCTCATCCACATCGCGCTCTGCATCGCCGTGATCCTCCTCCAGGCGATCAAAACGCGCCTCGTCGGCTGGAATTTCCCGCCGCCTGAATGTCCAAAAGCTGGCGACCAGGCAAGGGAGGCTCATGGCGCGAAGCCGACATCGAGCAGGCTTAAGGTGAATTCCGATTTTGAAGACACCTATCTTCTCGACAAAGACCGGAGAGCGTCATGGCATGCCATAGGCGACCTGCTATGCGTAACACGTCGATGTGATCGGCGCTGTACGCGTCTGGGATCGTCAGAGGGAGAATGACAGGGCTGCGTAGCGGCTGGGGACCCTCCCGCCCCACCCCATGTTTTCTTTGATGTTTTTAGCGAGTTTTTACGGCCGTTTTACAGCCTCGTTGGGTGGGTCTCAGGCGGCTTCCTCGCCCTTCCGCAGCGCCGCGCTTGGCGCCGTTCGGCTGACGCGGTTCGCGGGCGCTGCCGATCGCCGCATCGTTGGCCGCCGACGCCGTGGCGACCAGCATCGCGTCGGGCTTGTCGACGCCGGAAATTGTTCCGGCTGGTCCACGGCGCGCCGACGCGCGCCGCGGCGGCCGTGTGACGCTCACCGGCAGCCCGTCCGCGGCCACGCCCAAGGGATCGATCGGCATCGGGCTCGTCATGTGCCCCGAAGACCGCAAGGCGGACGGCATCGTCCAGGGCTGCTCGGTCGAGGAGAACATCGTCATCTCGACGCGGCGGCACTTCCCCCCCCCTTCGGCCTGATCGACCGCGCCCGCGAGGCCAAGGTGGCGGATGGTTTCATCGAGAAGCCGCGCGTGCGCACGCCGAGCCGGTGGCAGGACATGATCAATCTGTCCAGCGGCAACCAGCATAAGACGATCCCGGCGCGCTGGCTGGCCGAGCCCGCCGCGAAGGTCCTGCTCGTCATCCGGGCGCCCATCGCCTGCTTCGTCCCAACCCGACCCGCCACCGCGACGTGCCGGCGCTGGCCTGCCAGGCCTGCGAGGCCGACGTGTCGGGAGCGACACAGAGCCCCTGCGAGATCTATGACCGCGTCGAGATCCCCAAGATCGAGCCGGACGTGACGCGCGTGGCGCTACACGGCGGTTCAAGGCCCAGTCGCCCCGATCTCGGTCTCGACGTGAGCGTCACACCCACCCCGTGAGCGATCACGACAAATCTATGCTGCCAAGACGAATCTACTGTTCTCAGTCTTCAGGTCGTGCGTATACTGCGTGAATTGGCTGATCAGGGCTGGCCTGCCCATCAATTAGTCTTGTGCGGCCTGGCACTGCTCTTCGGCAAGGAAGCGTAGCTCTCTCTCTGTCTCCACCCCCTCGGCCAGGACCGGCAGACCGAGGCCGCGGCCGAGTCCGAGCACGGAGCGCACGATGGCGGCCGTTTGCTCGCTGAGGCTGATAGACGAGGTGCATCTCGCCTCGTGCTATGGCATGGCGTATGTCGTGCTCCAGCCTAGACAGCATACAAACCCCCGCCCATGTCTGGGTCAGGACGGAGATCGCCGTCGCCCACGCTCGGTGGATCGGCTAAGGTCGAGCTGAGGTGAGGGCAGGGCGCCCTAATCCAGCAGGTCCACCGCGTCGCCGACGCTGATGCGCCCGGCGCCGCGGGGGATGAGGTTCTGCCCGAAGATGATGCGGCCGCCCGCCCTGCGGCGGAAGCCCGCGAGCGTGCGGAGCGGCTCGTTCCGCTCCGATTTCGTGCCGGTGTCCTGGTCGACGGTGGTGACGGCGCAGCGCGCGCAGTCCTTGGTCCCGGCGAAGGCCACCGCGCCGACGCGCAGGCGTTGCCACCCGTCCTCCGCCCAGGGCTCGGCGCCCTCGACCGCGATGTTGGTGCGGAACCGGTCCATGCCGACGGGCTCGGCGAGGCGTGCGTTGAGGTTGGCGAGCGAGGCCGCGTTGGTGACGAGCAGCGGGAAGCCGTCGGCGAAGCTCACCCGGTCGGACGGATCGGCGAAATCGGGATCGACCGGCCGGGCCGCCGCGGGGTCCGCCATGTGGACGAGGCGGCAGGCCACGCCCAGCGCGGCCGACAGCCAGGACGCGGCCTCCGCGCCGGCGTCGCGCGCGGAGACGCGGTCGCGCCAGATCGTCACCTGCGATCGCGGCGCACCGGCGTCCGGCTCGGCGACGTCGACCCGGCCCAGGCCCGCCCCCGACAGCGCGAGGCCGCCCGGCGCGAAGGCGGCCTCGATCACCGCCATGCGGGGCAGCTCCCGCTGGGTGATGAAGCGGCCCGCCGCATCCACCACCATGTAGCGGCGGTCGCCGGCGAGGCCCCAGGGCTCGACCGTGGCGTGGGGCACGGCGTGGCCGCGGAGCCCCTTCACGGGGTAGATCCTGATCTCCGCGACATGCGCCATGGCGGGACGCTCCGCTCGGGCCGGGGGGTCAGCGCTCCACGAAGGCCTTCTCGATGACGAACTGGCCGGGCTCGCCGTGGTTGCCTTCGATGAAGCCGCGGTCAAGCAGCAGCGCCTTGGTGTCGTTGAGCATGCCGGGGCTGCCGCACATCATCACGCGGTCGTGCTCGGCATCGAGCGCGTCGAGGTGGAGGTCGTCGGTGATCTTGCCGGAGGCCAGGAGGTCGGTGATGCGGCCCGTGTTGCGGAAGGGCTCGCGCGTCACGGTCGGATAGTAGACGAGCTTGTCGCGCAGGATCTCGCCGATCAGCTCGTCCTCGGGCAGGTGCTCGGCTATCATGTCGCCGTAGGCGAGTTCGGCCACCTGCCGTACGCCGTGGACCAGCACGACCTTCCCGAAGCGCTCGTAGGTTTCGGGGTCCTTGATGACGCTGAGGAAGGGCGCCAAGCCCGTGCCGGTGCCGAGCAGGAACAGGTTGCGGCCGCCGAACAGGTTGTCGATCACCAGCGTGCCGGTCGCCTTGCGGCTCACCATCACGCTGTCGCCCACCTTGAGGTGCTGGAGACGCGAGGTGAGGGGGCCGTTGTCGACCTTGATGGAGAAGAACTCGAGCTCCTCCTCGTAGTTGGCGCTGGCGACGCTGTAGGCGCGCAGCAGCGGCTTGCCGTCGACCGGGATGCCGATCATCGTGAACTCGCCGTTGCGGAAGCGGAACGACGGATCGCGCGTCGTCTTGAAGCTGAACAGGTTGTCGGTCCAGTGATGGACCGACAGCACCGTCTCTTCATTGAAATTGCTCAAGATGTCGCTCCGGTCCTGTCGGCGGCGCGGGCGTCGGCCCCGTCGCCGCGGCTCGCCACGCCCTCAGTCTACAGATGGATAGGTGCGGCGCAGCAGGGCGTCAACGCACCTGCGGCATCGGCACGACTGCCATGCCCGGATGTGGTGCATGGCTCCTCCGCCGGGGCACGACGATGGCCCGATCCCCACGCCTCCCCTGTTCAGCGCCGGACGGAGGCGGCGGTCTGGCCGAACAGGACCTTCTTGTCCTCCTCGCTCATCTCCTTCGGCCGGTCGATGGCGTCGCCCTTGGCGTAGGCCGCGGCCGTCGCGGGCCTGGCCCCGATGGCCTCGAACCAGCGCTTGAGGTTCGGCGTGTCGTCGAGATCCTGGCCCTGGCGCTCGTGGGGCACGATCCAGGGATAGGCCGCCATGTCGGCGATGGAATAGTCGCCCGCGACGAAGTCGCGGCCGTCGAGGCGCCGGTCGAGCACGCCGTAGAGCCGGTTGGTCTCCTTGACGTAGCGGTCGATGGCGTAGGGGATCTTCTCGGGCGCGTAGACGGAGAAGTGATGGTTCTGCCCCAGCATGGGGCCGAGCCCGCCCATCTGCCAGAACAGCCACTCCAGCGTCTCGACCCGGCCCCGCGGGTCGGGCGGGATGAAGCGGCCGGTCTTGTCCGCGAGGTAGAGCAGGATGGCGCCGGACTCGAAGACCGAGATCGGCGCCCCGCCGCCCTTCGGCTCGTGGTCGACGATGGCGGGCATGCGGTTGTTGGGCGCGATCTTCAGGAAGTCGGGCTCGAACTGCTGGCCCTTGCCGATGTTCACGGGGATGATGCGGTAGGGCAGGCCGACCTCTTCGAGGAACATGGTGACCTTGTGCCCGTTGGGCGTCGGCCAATAGTGGAGGTCGATCATCCGGGGAGTCCTGTGTGGCGCGGCGCCGAGGGGGCCGCGGGCGGGCTGGGTTTAACACGCCGGGAACACGGGTCGATACCGGTCCTCACAGATCGGTGATCCGGGTCAGGTCGCGCCGGGCGTGGATCACGCGCAGGACCATGACGCCCCGCGGCGTGGGGCGGTAGAGGATGAGGTAGGGGATACGCATGAAGGATCGCAGACCCTGACGCAGATCGTCCCGCTCGCGTCCAATCAGGAGAGGCTCATGACGGGTTTCGAGGTGATGATGTCGGCTCGCGATTCTCGCGTCAGTTCTGGTTTCAAAAGGCCCTCGGCCTTTTGCGGGTTTCAGGGCGGAGCCCTGAAAAGGCTCAGTCATCTCTCTTCAAGGCTCCGCCCTGAAATCGCCAAAGGGCCAGCCCTTTGGAATCTGTTCCGAAGGGGAACATCACCCTGAAATCCAATGAGAGCCTCAGGGGATAGTCGCCGAGCACGATGAATATTCGCGTCAACTCACCGATGAACGTCGTTGCCCGAAGGGGTCGATCAAGCGTCGGCCACAGTGCCGGAGATCGACCGTCCCTTTCGAATGTCGCGCACGGCCTCAGCCAGCGCCTCACGCTCCCAGACTGAACGCTCCGCTTCATCCATTGATGGGATCGTTGGGGTGGAAGCTGGAAACGGCATGCAGTGGTTCCCGTCCGCGATGGATCGAATACAGCCTCTGATCCGACTTTGATATCTCGCCTCGCTTCCTTCACGGCTTGAAAGGCCGTGAAGGAAGCAGACCGGGTACGAAGTCGACGGCCCTATCGAGGCTTCACCGCGGCAGGACGGTCGAGCCCATCAGCGCCTTGTCGACCGCGTGTGCCGCCTGACGGCCCTCGCGGATGGCCCAGACCACCAGCGACTGGCCGCGCCGCATGTCGCCGCAGGCGTAGACCTTGTCGGCCGAGGCCCGGTAGCCCTTGACGTCGGCCTGGACGTTGCCGCGCCCGTCGAGCGTGACGCCGAGGTCGGCCAGCATGCCGTCGGAGATCGGCGACACGAAGCCCATGGCCAGCAGCACGAGGTCGGCGCGGATCTCGAACTCCGAGCCCGGGACCGGCTGCATCTTGCCGTCGACCCGCACGCATTCCACGCTCTCGACCGTGCCGAGGTCGCCCTTGAAGCGCCGCGTCATCACGCCGAAATCGCGGTTGGCGCCCTCCTCCTGGGACGAGGAGGTGCGTAGCTTCAGCGGCCAGTCCGGCCAGGTCAGGAGCTTGTTCTCCTTCTCGGGCGGCTCGGGCATGATCTCGAGCTGGGTCACCGAGAGCGCGCCCTGGCGGATCGACGTGCCGATGCAGTCCGAGCCCGTGTCGCCGCCGCCGATCACCAGCACGTGCTTGCCCGTGGCGAGGATCGGGTTGTTGGAGCGCAGCGGCTCGCGGCCGACGCGGCGGTTCTGCTGGGGCAGGAACTCCATGGCGAAGTAGACGCCGCCGAGGTCGCGCCCGGCCATCGGCAGGTCGCGCGGCTTCTCGGCCCCGCCCGCCAGCACCACGGCGTCGAAGCCGTCGAGCACCTCCCGCACGGTCACGTCCACCCCGACGTTGACGCCGCAGCGGAAGGTGACGCCCTCGGCCTCCATCTGCTTCACGCGCCGCTCGACGTGGGCCTTGTCGAGCTTGAAGTCCGGGATGCCGTAGCGGAGCAGCCCGCCGGCCTTCCGGTTCTTCTCGAAGACCGTGACGTCGTGGCCGACGCGGGCGAGCTGCTGGGCGCAGGCGAGGCCGGCCGGGCCCGAGCCGATCACCGCCACGCCCTTCCCGCTGCGCTGTGACGCGACCTCGGGCTTGATCCAGCCCTCCGCCCAGGCGCGGTCCGCGATGGCGTTCTCGATCGTCTTGATCGTGACGGGCGCGTTGTCGAGGTTCAGGGTGCAGGAGGTCTCGCAGGGCGCCGGGCAGATGCGCCCCGTGAACTCGGGGAAATTGTTCGTGGAGTGGAGGTTGCGCGAGGCCTCCTCCCAGTCGCCCCGGTAGACGAGGTCGTTCCAGTCCGGGATCTGGTTGTTGACCGGGCAGCCGTTGTGGCAGAACGGGATGCCGCAGGCCATGCAGCGCGAGGCCTGCGAGCGGGTCGCCTCCTCGCTCAGCGGCAGCAGGAATTCCTTGTAGTGGCGGATCCGGTCGGCGGCCGGCGCATAGCGCCGGTCCACGCGGTCGAGCTCCATGAAACCCGTGATCTTGCCCATCGGGCTACTCCCCCGCGGCCGCGAGCAGCGGCTCGTCCAGTTGCGTCAGTTCGGCGAGCGCGCGGCGGTATTCCACCGGCATCACCTTGCGGAATTTGGGCAGGGTGGCGGCCCAGTCGTCGAGGATCGCCTGCGCCTTGGTGGAGCCCGTCAGCCGGGCGTGGTTGGCGATGAGCTGGCGCAGGCGCTCGGCGTCGAACCGCGTCATGTCGCCCATGACGTCGACCGGCGGCGGCCCCGTCCAGTTGTCCATCTGGTGGAACAGGCGGCGGTTGCGCTCGTCCTCGGCCTCGACCATCTCGAGCTCGACCATCGCCATGTTGCAGCGGCGGGCGAAGTCGCCCTCCTCGTCCAGCACGTAGGCGATGCCGCCCGACATGCCGGCCGCGAAGTTGCGCCCCGTCGGCCCGATCACCACGACGATGCCGCCCGTCATGTACTCGCAGCCGTGGTCGCCCGTGCCCTCCACCACCGCGATGGCGCCGGAGTTGCGCACCGCGAAGCGCTCGCCCGCCACGCCGCGGAAGTAGCACTCGCCCGCGATGGCGCCGTACATCACCGTGTTGCCGACGATCATCGACTCCTCGGCCACGAGCTGCGTGGCCGAGGCCGGCGGGTAGATGACGAGCTTGCCGCCCGACAGGCCCTTGCCCACGTAGTCGTTGGCCACGCCTTCGAGCTCCAGCGTCACGCCGTTGGCCACCCAGGCGCCGAAGCTCTGGCCGGCCGTGCCGGTGAACTTGACGTGGATCGTGCCCTCGCGCAGCCCGCGGTGGCCGTGGCGCCTGGCGATGGTGCCGGACAGCATGGCGCCGGTCGACCGGTCGGTGTTGTTGATCGGCAGGGCGAAGGACACGGGCGTGCCGTGCTCGATCGCCTCGCGCGACCGCTCGATCAGCGTGCGGTCGAGCACCTGGCCGAGGTTGTGGTCCTGCGTCTCGCTGTGGCGGATGCCGACGCCCTCGGGGGCGTGCGGCTTGTGGAACAGCTTCGAGAAGTCGAGCCCCTTGGCCTTCCAGTGGTCGACCGCCTGTTCGCGGTCGAGCATCTGCATCTGGCCCACCATCTCCTCCAGGCGGCGGTAGCCCATCCGGGCCATGGTCTCGCGCACCTCCTCGGCCACGAAGAAGAAGAAGTTGATGACGTGCTCGGGCAGGCCCACGAAGCGCTTGCGCAGCACCGGGTCCTGGGTGGCGACGCCCACCGGGCAGGTGTTGAGGTGGCACTTGCGCATCATGATGCAGCCGGCCGCCACCAGCGGCGCCGTGGCGAAGCCGAACTCGTCGGCGCCGAGCAGGGCCCCCACCACCACGTCGCGGCCCGTGCGCAGGCCCCCGTCGACCTGGACGGCGATGCGCGAGCGCAGCTTGTTGATGACCAGCGTCTGGTGCGTCTCGGCGAGGCCGATCTCCCAGGGGGAACCGGCGTGCTTGATCGAGGTCAGCGGGGCCGCGCCCGTGCCGCCCTCGAAGCCCGACACGGTGACGTGGTCGGCCCGCCCCTTGGACACGCCGGCCGCGACCGTGCCGACCCCGATCTCGGACACGAGCTTCACCGACACGAGGCCGTCGGGGTTGACGTTCTTCAGGTCGTAGATGAGCTGCGCCAAGTCCTCGATCGAGTAGATGTCGTGGTGGGGCGGGGGCGAGATCAGGCCGACGCCCGGCGTCGAATGCCGGACCTTGGCGATGATGGCGTCGACCTTGTGGCCGGGCAACTGCCCGCCCTCGCCGGGCTTGGCGCCCTGTGCCATCTTGATCTGGATCATGTCGGAGTTGACGAGGTACTCCGTGGTCACGCCGAAGCGTCCCGACGCCACCTGCTTGATGGCCGAGCGCATGGAGTCGCCGTTGGGCATCGGCTTGAACCGGTCCGATTCCTCGCCGCCCTCGCCGGTGTTGGACTTGCCGCCGATCCGGTTCATGGCGATGGCGAGGGTCGTGTGGGCTTCCCGGCTGATCGAGCCGTACGACATGGCCCCGGTCGAGAAGCGCCGCACGATGGAGGCGGCCTCCTCGACCTCCTCCAGGGGCACGGGCGTGCGCCCGTCCTCGGCCGCATCCTTGATGCGGAACAGGCCGCGGATCGTCAGCAGCTTCTCGTCCTGCTCGTTCAGGAGCTCGGCATAGGCGCGGTACTTGTCGCGGCTGTTGCCGCGCACCGCGTGCTGGAGCAGCGACACCGACTGAGGCGTCCAGGAATGGGTCTCGCCGCGGATCCGGTAGTTGTAGTCGCCGCCGACGTCGAGCGCGGTGCGGTAGATCGGGGCGTCGCCGAAGGCGAGCGCGTGGCGCTCGGCCGTCTCGGCCGCGATCTCGGGCAGGCCCACGCCCTCGATCATCGAGTGGGTGCCGGTGAAGAAGCTCGCGACGAAGTCCGTCGACAGGCCGATGGCGTCGAAGATCTGCGCGCCGCAATAGGACTGGTAGGTCGAGATGCCCA
>CAXTBR010000118.1:0-10967 GCA_964242785.1 uncultured Lichenihabitans sp.
AGGCCCGCGACCTGGATCTCGGAATCGAAGTGGCCGATGTTGCACACGATGGCGCGGTCCTTCATGGCCCGCATGTGGTCGAGCGTGATGACGTCGACGTTGCCGGTCGCGGTCACGAAGATGTCGGCGCGGGGCGCCGCATCCTCCATGGTGGTGACCTCGTAGCCCTCCATGGCGGCCTGGAGCGCGCAGATCGGGTCGACCTCGGAGACCAGGACGCGGCAGCCGGCGTTGCGCAGCGAGGCGGCCGAACCCTTGCCCACGTCGCCGAAGCCCGCGATCATGGCGACCTTGCCGGCCATCATCACGTCGGTGCCGCGGCGGATGCCGTCCACCAGCGACTCGCGGCAGCCGTACAGGTTGTCGAACTTCGACTTCGTGACCGAGTCGTTGACGTTGATGGCCGGGAACAGGAGCTTGCCCTCCTTGGCCATGTTGTAGAGGCGGTGGACGCCCGTGGTGGTCTCCTCCGTCACACCCCGGATGGCGCGGCCATTGCGGCCGTACCAGCCGTGGTCGGCCGCGAGCTTCTTCTTGATGGCGGCGTAGAGGACCTCTTCCTCCTCGTTGCCGGCCGTGTCGAGGAAGGCCGTGTCGCTGCCCTCGGCGCGGATGCCGAGGTGGATCAGCAGCGTGGCGTCGCCCCCGTCGTCCAGGATCATGTTGGGCGTGCCGCCGTCGGCCCAGTCGAAGATGCGGTGGGTGTAGTCCCAGTAGTCGACGAGGTTCTCGCCCTTGACGGCGAAGACCGGGGTGCCGGTGGCCGCGATGGCGGCGGCCGCGTGGTCCTGCGTCGAGTAGATGTTGCACGAGGCCCAGCGCACGTCGGCGCCGAGCGCCTTCAGCGTCTCGATCAGCACGGCCGTCTGGATCGTCATGTGCAGCGAGCCCGCGACCCGCGCGCCCTTCAGCGGCTGCGACGGGCCGTATTCGGCCCGCACCGCCATCAAGCCGGGCATCTCGGTCTCGGCGATGGCGATCTCCTTGCGGCCCCAGCCCGCGAGGGCGATGTCGGCGATGGCGGAGTCGGCGAAGCTGGAATCGTGGGTCATGCGGCCTGGGCCTCTCTCGGTGTCGGACGGTGGGCGACCCCTACCAGCCGGAGCGTCATAAGGCAATAAAGATATAAGGAAATCCTTATGTCTCTGCCTGATGTCTCTGCCTGCCCGCGGCGCGGGCAGCGCTGCCGCGCGAGGGAGCGGACGGGCCCGCTTCGGCGCAAGGATGAGGCAGGGCCGGCTCCGGTTCCGTGGACGCCGGGACGTGCGGCCTGAAAAGATTTGCGCGGCAAAAGGAAAAGCCCTTGGATGCGCGCCGATGCGACCCCGCCCTCGGAGGCGGCGTCGGGCACGGGAAGGGATCACGGAATGGTCACGCATCGCGGTTTGTGCTGGGGGCTCGCGGCCCTGCTGATGTGCGGCACCGCCGCCTCGGCCAAGACGCTCGTCTATTGTTCGGAGGGCTCGCCCGAGAACTTCAGCCCGGCGCTGAACTCCACCGGCACGAGCTTCGACGCGCTGCGGCCCGTCTACGACCGGCTGACGGAGTTCCGGCCCGGCACCACGGACCTCATGCCGGGCCTCGCGGAATCCTGGGACATCAGCCCCGACGGCAGGACCGTGACGCTGCACCTGCGCCACGGCGTCAAGTTCGGCACCGCCAAGGGCTACAAGCCCACGCGCGACTTCAACGCCGACGACGTGCTCTTCACCTTCACCCGCCAGTACGACTCCGCCAATCCGATGAACAAGGTGTCGGGCGGCAAGTACGACTACTACAGCGACATGGACCTGCCGAAGCTGCTGAAGAGCATCGACAAGAAGGACGACTACACGGTCGTGCTCAACATGACCGAGCCGAACGTCACCATCCTGGCCGACCTCGCCATGGACTTCATGGGCATCACCTCGGCCGAATACGCGGCCGCCATGGTGAAGGCCAAGACGCCGGAGCAGTACGACCAGGTGCCGGTCGGCACCGGGCCGTTCAACTTCCAGGCCTACCAGAAGGACGCGGTCATCCGCTTCAAGGCCAAGCCGGACTACTGGGCCGGCAAGGCCGCGATCGACGACCTCGTCTTCGCCATCACGCCCGACGCGACGGCGCGCTACGCCAAGCTGAAGACCGACGAATGCCAGGTGGCGCCCTACCCGCGCCCGGCCGACCTCGCCGAGATGGGCAAGGACCCCGACCTGCAGATGCTGACCCAGCCGGGCCTCAACATCGGCTACCTCGCCCTCAACGCCATGAAGCCGCCCTTCGACAAGAAGGAGGTGCGCCAGGCCGTCTCCATGGCGATCGACCGCGGCGCGATCCTCAAGGACGTGTACCTCGGGGCCGGCCAGCAGGCCAAGAACCTGATCCCGCCGACCCTGTGGGCCTACAACGACGCCGTGCAGGACTACCCCTTCGACCCCGAGAAGGCCAAGGCCCTGCTGGCCGCGGCCGGCGTCAAGACGCCGATCGACATCGACCTCTGGTACATGCCGGTGCAGCGGCCCTACAACCCCGACGCCAAGCGCATCGCCGAGATGATGCAGTCGGACCTCGCCAAGGTGGGGGTGAACGCCAAGCTCGTCTCCTACGAGTGGGGCGAGTACCGCAAGCGCCTCTCCAACGGCGAGGCCACGGCCGCGCTCTACGGCTGGACGGGGGACAACGGCGACCCGGACAACTTCTTCTTCCTGCTCGGCTGCCCGGGCGGCAAGCCCGGCGGCAGCAACGCCACCAAGTGGTGCGACGCCGACTACGAGGCCAAGCTGGAGAAGGCCCGCCAGCTCTCGAAGCAGGACGAGCGCAAGTCGATCTACGCCGAGATGCAGGTCATCCAGCACGACAACGCGCCGATGCTGACCATCGCGCATTCGGTGGTGTACGTGCCGATGCGCAAGAACGTGGTCGGCTACGCCATGAGCCCGCTCGGGACGCATCAGTTCTACGGCGTCGACCTGAAGTGAAGGGCTGCGGCGGCCGGGGCGGCGACGCTCCGGCCGAGGCTGGCCAGGAGAGGCGGCGATGAACGTCATCGAAGAACTGACCGAGACCGAAGCCGCTATCGATCGGCACTACGTCGAGAGAAGACTCGACGATTGGCACCGACGTCTGAACCAGCTCTATGATGACGTGGAAGGCTGGCTTCCCCTGGACTGGTCGATGGTCGAAGGTGAAAGCGTGCCGATCCATGAGGAGTTGATGGAGCGGCTCTCCGTTCCTGAACGGCGTCTGCCCGCAAAACTCCTGCTGAGACGCGGGAAGGGTGTCGGTCGCCTCGAGCCTCGCGGATTGTGGATCATCGGGGCCAACGGCAGGGTCGACCTGATTCTGCCGGATGCTCACTACCTGATCGTTGACCGGGCCGACAGCTTTGAACCATCGAATTGGCAAGTGGCGTCCCTCGACGCGCGACGGGACCAGAGGCAGCTCACGGGTGAGGTCGTCGTCGAGCTTCTTCGATGAAGGATCTGGCCCGGATCGAGGCGGTCTGGATGAAGCTCGACGCCGCGCTCGAACGGGAATTCCTGTCGACGAACGTCGGTGACCGAGCCAAGCTCGTCGGGCAGCAGGTCATCAACGATCAGGCCTATTTTCTCCTGTGCTGGGGTCAACTGGAGATCGAGATCGACGATGTTTGCCGGACTGCGATACGGCGACGTCGGACGCACGCGGACTGGCAGGTTCGCCGCTCATGGTATCTCTACAATCCAGAGGACAAGCGTCTCTCCGGATTGTCGTTCGAGGAGCGGGCGGCACTCGTGTTGGATCGAGACGAGAAAGGCAATGGATCGGCCTGGAAGAAGGTGATGACGCACTACACGGCACGCAATGAGATCGCACACGGGAGACTCAGATCGACCCGCATCGATGTGAGCAGCTTCATCCAGGACTGTCACGTCATCCAAGCCGCCCTCAACCGTTCCCCTTGACCATGATCCGCTTCCTCCTCAAGCGCCTCCTCCTGACGGTGCCCACCTTCGTGGCGCTGATCTTCCTCGTCTTCGTGGCGATCCGGCTCGTGCCGGGCGATCCCGTCGAGGTGCGGGTGGGCGAGCACGGCATCTCGCCCGAGCGGCTCGCCACGCTGCGCCACGAGCTCGGCCTCGATCAGCCGGTGTGGCGACAGTTCCTCGACTACCTGTGGCAGCTCGCCCACGGCGACTTCGGCGCGTCGCTGTCGACCAGCAACAGCGTCATGGGCGAGTTCCTGACGCTGTTCCCCGCGACTCTGGAACTCTCGGTCGCGGCCATGCTGCTGGCCATCCTGATCGGCCTGCCGATGGGCGTCGTGGCGGCGGTGAAGCGCGGCAGCGCCTTCGACCAGGGCCTCATGGGCCTGTCGGTCGCGGGCTATTCCATGCCGATCTTCTGGTGGGGCCTGCTGCTCATCATGCTGGTGGCCGAGCGCTGGCACCTCGCCCCCGTGTCGGGCCGGCTCGACCTCATCAGGTTCGACTACGACACCCCGACCGGCTTCATGCTGATCGATTCCGTGCTGTCGGGCGAGCCCGGCGCCTTCGGCGACGCCCTGCACCACCTCATGCTGCCGGCCATCGTGCTCGGCACCATCCCGCTCGCCGTCATCGCCCGCATGACGCGCTCCGCCATGCTGGAGGTGCTGAGCGAGGACTACGTGAGGACGGCCCGCGCCAAGGGGCTGACGCCGTTCCGGGTCGTCGGGCTCCACGCCCTGCGCAACGCCCTGATCCCGGTCGTCACCGTGATCGGTCTGATGATTGGCACGCTGCTCGCCGGCGCGGTGCTGACCGAGACGATCTTCTCCTGGCCCGGCATCGGCAAGTGGCTGATCGACGCCATCTCGCGGCGCGACTACCCGGCGCTGCAGGGCGGCATCATCCTGATCTCGGCCATCGTGATCCTGGTCAACCTCGCGGTCGACCTCGTCTACGGCCTCATCAACCCGCGGATCCTCCATGGCCGCTGACACGCTGGTCACCCTCGCCCGGGAGCCGGAGCTCCACGCGCCGCCCTCGGGGGCCGCGAACCTGTGGCACGCCTTCCGCGAGAACCGGGGCGCCGTGGCGGGCGGGGCGGTGGCGCTCGCCATCGTGCTCCTGGCCGTGTTCGCGCCGCTCGCGGCGCCGCACTCGCCGACGGAGCAGTTCCGCGACGCCGTCCTGGCGCCGCCCGCCTGGGCCGGCGGGACCTGGCGCTTCCCGCTCGGCACCGACGCGTCGGGCCGCGACCAACTGTCCCGCCTGATCTTCGGGGCGCGCGTGTCGCTGTTCATCGGCTTCGCCGTGATGGCCGTGTCCTTCGGCATCGGCGTGGTGCTGGGGCTGGCGGCCGCCTTCAACGGCGTCGTCGACGTCGCCGTGACGCGCGTCATGGACGTCATCATGGCGGTGCCGAGCCTCGTGCTGGCGATCCTGGCGGTCGCCATCCTGGGGCCGAGCCTCACCAACACCATCGTGGCCATCACGATCGTGTTCCTGCCGCGCTTCGTGCGGCTCGTGCGCGCCTCGGCGATGGGCGAGCGCGACAAGGACTACGTCACGGCCGCGCGGGTCGCGGGCGTGGAGGGCCTGCGCCTCGCCTTCCGCACCGTGCTGCCGAACTGCCTGGCACCCCTCATCGTCCAGGCGGCGCTCGGCGTGTCGGACGCCATCCTGGAGGCGGCGGCGCTGGGGTTCCTCGGCCTCGGCGCCCAGCCGCCGACCCCCGAATGGGGCGCCATGCTGGCGGACGCGCGCCAGTTCATCCGCTCGGACCCCTGGGTCGTGACCCTGCCGGGCCTCGCCATCCTGGTCACGGTGGTGTCGATCAACCTCGCCGGCGACGGGCTGCGCGACGCGCTCGACCCCAAGATGAGACGCTCCTGATGAGCCTCCTCGAGATCCAGAACCTCCGCGTCCGTTTCGCCACCCGCGGGGGCGGCTTCACGGCGGTCGACGGCCTCGACCTCCGGGTCGAGCAGCGCGAGATCGTGGCCATCGTCGGCGAGTCCGGCTCGGGCAAGTCGGTCGCCATGATGGCCATCATGGGGCTCCTGCCCTGGACCGCGACCGTCGAGGCCGAGCGCATGAGCTTCGACGGCATCGACCTGCGCGGCCTCTCCGCCAAGGCGCGCCGCGGGATCGTCGGCCGCGACATCGCCATGATCTTCCAGGAGCCGATGTCGTCGCTCAACCCGTGCTTCACGGTGGGGTTCCAGATCCGCGAGATGCTGCGCGCCCACACCGGGCTCGACGGGCGCGGGCGGCAGGCCCGCGCCGTGGAGCTCCTCGCCAAGGTCGGCATCCCGGAGCCCGAGCGGCGGCTGCGGAGCTACCCGCACCAGCTCTCGGGCGGCATGAGCCAGCGCGTGATGATCGCCATGGCGATCTCCTGCAGCCCGAAGCTCCTCATCGCGGACGAGCCCACCACGGCGCTCGACGTCACCATCCAGGCGCAGATCCTCGACCTCCTG
Source organism: uncultured Lichenihabitans sp. (assembly GCA_964242785.1). GTDB lineage: Bacteria > Pseudomonadota > Alphaproteobacteria > Rhizobiales > Beijerinckiaceae > Lichenihabitans. The sequence goes on from CAXTBR010000118.1 coordinate 6,425, forward strand.
GCCGAGCTGCAACGCGAGACGGGGCTCGGCCTCGTGCTCATCACCCACGACATGGGCGTGGTGGCCGAGGTGGCGCACCGCGTGCTGGTGCAATATGCCGGCCGGCCGGTCGAGACCAACACCGCCGAGGCTCTCTTCGCCGACCGGCACCACCCCTATACCGAGGCCCTGCTCGCGGCCCTGCCGGAGCGCGCGACGGCACGGCGCCTGCCGGCCATCCCCGGCGTTGTGCCGGGACAGTTCGACCGGCCCCCGGGCTGCGTGTTCGAGCCGCGCTGCGCCTTCGCCTTCGACCTGTGCCGGGACGCCGCGCCGACGCCGGCCGAGCCCGCGCTCGGCCGCGCCCTGTGCCACATCCCGCTGATCGGCGGCGTGCCGACGCCGCCGCGCCAGGAGGCCTTCCGCCACCGCCCGGCCTCGGCCGCCGCCGCGGGCGCGCCCGCGTGAGCGCCGTCCCGCGGGCGGCCGCATCGGCGCGCCCGGTGCTCGAGGCGCGCGACCTCCGCCGCAGCTACGACGTCAAGCGCGGCTTCTTCGGCCGCCCCGCCACCGTGAAGGCGCTGGCCGGCGTGTCCTTCGCGCTGGCGCCCGGCGAGACCCTGGCGGTGGTGGGCGAATCCGGCTCCGGCAAATCGACGCTGAGCCGCATCGCCACGCTGATCGAGCCCCCGAGCGCCGGCACCCTGCTGATCGAGGGCGCCGACGTGGCCAGCGCCGACGCGGGCCTGCGCCGGCGACTGCGCCGCGACGTCCAGATGGTGTTCCAGAACCCCTACGGCTCGCTCAACCCGCGCCAGACCATCGCGGCGGCGCTGGAGGAGCCCCTGATCGTCAACACCGACACCCCGGCGGCCGGGCGCCGGCAGGCCGTCCGGGCCGCCATGGCGCGGGTGGGGCTGCGGCCGGAGTTCGCGGCGCGCTACCCGCACATGTTCTCGGGCGGGCAGCGCCAGCGCATCGCCATCGCCCGCGCGCTGATGCTGCGGCCCAAGATCCTGGTGCTCGACGAGCCGGTGTCGGCGCTCGACGTGTCGATCCGCGCCCAGGTGCTGAACCTCCTGGCCGACCTCCAGGACGAGTTCGGCCTGGCCTACCTCTTCGTGTCGCACGACCTCAGCGTGGTCGAGCACATCGCCGACCGCATCATGGTGATCTACCTCGGCCACGCGGTCGAGATCGGCAGCCGCGAGGCCATCTTCCGGGACCCCCAGCACCCCTACACGCGCGCGCTGCTGTCGGCGACGCCGACCGCCGACCCGACCCGCCGCCGGGCGCGGATCCCGCTGCGCGGCGAGCCGCCCTCGCCCATCGATCCCCCGCGGGGCTGCGTGTTCCACCCCCGCTGCCCGCTGGCCTTCGACCGCTGCCGCGTCGAGGATCCGCCGCTGGAGGTGAAGCGGGGCCGGGAGGTGGCCTGCTGGGCGGTCGAAGGGTAGGGACGCCATCCTCGGCCGGTCCGGCGTTGGGGTGCCGGCCCGGGCGTGTTAGGGTCCCCGCGGAGACCGGTGCTTCGTCCCCGGCGCGCGATCGAGAGGCCGACGGCCCATCGATCGAAGCGGTGGTCTCCGTGGGAGCCCTTAGCGGTGACGTCGGCCGGCGGGGAGCGGACGTGAGCGACGAGACAGCGATGGAGGTGCCGAACGTCGCCGCGCGGCCGCATCGCGCCGGCCCGGCCCGCGCCGTGGTGGGCATCGGCTGCCTCGCCATCCTCCTCATGCTGGCGACGACGGCCGGCATCGCGGCCCGGCGCCGCAGCGTCGAGCTCACGGACGCGGCGCGCGAGCTCAGGACCCTCGACCTGCTGCTGGCCGCCGAGACCGCCCGCTCCTTCCAGAGCGTCGAACTCGTGCTCGACAACGTCGCCGAACAGGTCGCGGCCGAGGGCGACACCCTCCCCGAACAGCTCGTCGAGCGGCAGTCGACCCGCGCCGTCCACGACCTGCTCCGGGCCCGCGTCGCCGACGTCCCGCAGCTCGACGCCGTGACGATCATCGGCGCGGACGGCAGGCTCATCAACTTCTCGCGGGGCTGGCCCATCCCGGACGTCCACCTCGACGACCGCGACTATTTCCGCGCCCTGAAGGGCAGCCACGACAAGCTGTTCCTCAGCGAGCCGGTGAACAACCGCGGCTCCGGCACGCCGACCATCTACCTCGCGCGGCGGCTCAGCGCGCCGGACGGCCGTTTCCTCGGGCTCGCGCTCGGCGCCGTCGAGCTCAGCTCCTTCGACCGGCTCTACGCGTCGCTGGAGCTCGGCGAGGGCAACGTCATCGCCCTGTGGCGCCGCGACGGGGTGCTGCTCGCCCGCTATCCGGCCGTCCAGGCCGGGACGCGCCTGCCGCCCGAAGCCGTCGTGGCGCCGAGCGCGCCGTGGCACGGCGTCGAGGGCGTCTTCGAGCGGATGGGCAACCTCGACGGCGGCGCGCCCCAGTCGCGCGTCATCGCCTCGCAGGCCGTCTCGAGCTTCCCCATGCAGGTCAACATCGCCCGCACCGAATGGCTGATCCTCAAGGACTGGCGCCGCGACGTCATCGGCATCGGCGGGGCCGTCGGCCTCGCGGCGCTGTGCGTGCTGGGGCTGATGTGGGCGCTGCTGCGCCGCTTCAACGCCTACGAGGCGGTCGCGGCGGCCTCCCGCGACCGCGAGTCGGCCGTCGCGGCCCGCGTGCAGGCCGAGGCCGCCCGCGAGGCCGCCGAGGAGGCCAACCGCGCCAAGAGCGCCTTCCTGGCCAACATGAGCCACGAGCTGCGCACGCCGCTCTCGGCCGTCATCGGCTACAGCGAGCTGCTGGAGGAGGAGGCCGAGGAGATGGGGGCCGCGTCGATGCTGGCCGACCTCGGCCGGGTCAAGGGCAACGCCCGGCACCTCCTCGGCCTGATCAACGACGTGCTCGACCTCAGCAAGGTCGAGGCCGACAGGATGGACGTCTTCGTCGAGGAGTTCGACGTCGCGGGCTTCGTCCGGGACACGGCCGCGACGGTGGAGCCGCTGGTGCGCCGCAAGTCCAACACCCTCGCGCTCGACCTCGCGGACGGGCTCGGCGCCATGCGGTCCGATTCCGTCAAGCTGCGCCAGTGCCTGTTCAACCTGCTCGGCAATGCGGCGAAGTTCACGGAGGGCGGCCGCATCGTGCTGCGCGTGCGGCGCCAAGCCGAGCGTGACGGCGACTGGCTCGCCTTCGCGGTCGAGGACACCGGGATCGGCATGACGCCGGAGCAGCTCGGGCGCCTGTTCCAGCGCTTCACCCAGGCCGACGAGAGCACCACGCGCAAGTTCGGCGGCACGGGGCTGGGACTGGCCCTGAGCCGCGCCTTCGCGCGGCTGCTCGGCGGCGATATCGCGGTGGAGAGCGAGCCGGGGCGGGGGACGGTCTTCACGCTGCGGGTGCCGGCGGTGGCGGTCGACCGGGCGGTGGAGGGGGTGGCGGACGCGGCGTGACCGCGAGGGCATCTCTCTTCACGCGTCGTCGCCCCAATCCGCCAGGGCCTCGATGGCGCTGAGAGCATCGTGTTCCTCGGATGCGCCGCGCAGCAGAGCCGCCTGCCGTTCCGCTTCCTCGCGAAAGCCGGGTGCAGCCGGATCCGGCACCTGAGCAGACTTGCGTTGGAAGGCCAACGCTTCGTCTGCTAAGACCCTTGTTTTGTCGCAGGTTTTTGATCGGAAGAGCGTGTGACGCTCTCCCGAAACCTGCTTAGATCCGGATGAGTTTCATCCCCCGCAGACGAAGGGTGGAACGAGCGGGACGGGGCCGGTCGGCGTCATCGATGGGGAACGGGATAGGCACAGCGTTTTCGACTTCGAAGGCAAGGCGCCGAACGATAGCATAGGCTCGTCGTAACGCCGACGCCTTGTTCGTTCCGAGCTGGGCGTCAGAGCGAAACCGGAGATCCGCGACCTCCCCTGCATATTCAGGCCCGTCGCAGTGGCGGCTCTCACCCCGTTCACCGCCACGGCAGCACCAGCGCCACCCCCGTGAGCACCGTCCAGGCCGCCGCGAAGACCGCCGGCACCGCGCGCGCGAAGATCATGCTGCGCCTCTGGTCGGGGTCGGCGCGGCGATCATGCCGGCCCAGCACGGCCGGACGCCACATCGCCTCGGCGAGGGCAGGGTCGTCGCGCATCACCGCCAGTTGGCGCGCGTTCCATTCGAGGACGATTCGGAAGCTGGCGTCGACCCCCGGCCAGGCGAGCAGGGCCAGGAGCAGGCCCAGCAGCGCCAGAACGGGTGCCACCACCTCCGAGAACGTCGCACCCCAGCGCGCGTTGCCGCTGCCCATGGCGGCCGTGAACGCGATGGTCAGGAAGGCTTCGGCGCCGATCAGCGCGTTCACGCGGTCGTGCAACAGCCCGATCTCGAAGCGCGTCTCCTCGCGGATGAAGGCGAGGCGCCGGGCGCCGTCGGCCGGCCTGTGCGATCCGTCGTCCATGTCCCGTCCTCCCGCCCGCGATTCCATCGACCGCTCCTGGCGCCCGGACGTTCTCCGGTGCTAAGCAGGTTTCGGGAGAGCGTCACACGCTCTTCCGATCAAAACCTGCGACAGG
>CAXTBR010000119.1:0-10881 GCA_964242785.1 uncultured Lichenihabitans sp.
TGGCCGCGGCGGCGGCGGATGCCGCGAAGCTCCGGGAGGCCGAGCAGCGCGCCGCCGCCTCCGCCGACAGGCTGGCCGCGGCGGAACGGGACGGGGCCGCGCAGCGCGACGGCGACCGGGGGCGGTCGGCCGATCTCCAACACGACCTCGTCGAGGCGCGCGAGCGGCTGGCGCAGGCCGAACGCGACAGGGTCGCGGCCGACGCGGAGCGCGGGACGGCGGTGGCCGCGGCGGCGGCGGATGCCGCGAAGCTCCGGGAGGCCGAGCAGCGCGCCGCGGCCCTCGCCGACCGGCTGGCGGCGGCGGAGCGGGACGCGAGCGCACGGACGAGCGCGTCGCAGAGGCAGGCCGACGGGGAGCGCGACCGTTCCGCGACCCTCGAACACGACCTCATCGAGGCGCGCGACCGGCTGACGCAGGCCGAACGCGACAGGGCCGCCTCGGACGACGGGCGTCGATCGGTCGACGTCGCGGCGGCGGCCGCTGCCCTGAAGCTCCGTGACGCTCAGCAGCGCGCCGCGGCCCTCGCCGACCGGTTGGCGGCGGCGGAGCGGGACGCGAGCGCACGGACGAGCGCGTCGCAGAGGCAGGTCGACGGGGAGCGCGACCGTTCCGCGACCCTCGAACACGACCTCGCCGAGGCGCGCGGCCGGCTGGCGCAGGCCGAACGCGACAGGGCCGCCTCGGAGGACGGGCGTCGATCCGTCGACGTCGCGGCGGCGGCCGCTGCCCTGAACCTTCGGGACGCGCGACAGCGCGCCGCCGCCCTCGGTGACAGGCTCGCCGGGGCGGAGCGGGACGCCACCGCGCGGGTCGACGGGCTGCAGAAGCAGCTCGACGGCGAGCGCATCCGCTCGGCGGCCCTCGACCGCGACCTCGCGGGCCTGCGCGAGCGATGGGCGCAGGCGGGACGCGCCAAGGGCCTCTCGGACGACGAGCGCCGGACGGCCGAAGCCGCGGCGGCGGCGACGGGCCAGAGGCTCCAGGACGCGCAGCAGCGCGCCGCCGCGCTCACCCACAGGCTGGCCGAGGCGGAGCGGGACGCGTCCGACCGGGTCGATGAACTGCAGAGCCGGCTCGACGGGGAGGACGCCCGGTCGACGGCCCTCGACCGCGACCTCGCGGACCTGCGCGAGCGACTGGCGCAGGCCGGACGCGCCGAGGCCGCGGCGGACGAGGAACGTCGGACGGCGAGGGCGGACGCGGCCGCGAAGGCCGGCTACCTCCGGGATCAGGAGCGGCGCGTCGTCGACCTCGCCGACAGGCTGGCCGGGGCGGAGCGGGACGCGACGGCGCGCGTCGAGGAGGTGCGGCACCAGCTCGACGCGGAGAGGAGCCGGTCGGCCGGGCTCGGTCGCGACCTCGCGGGCGCGCGGGCGCGGTCCGAGCAGGTCGAACGCGACAGGGTCGCCAGGGAGACGGCGCGCTGGAGTTACGGTTTCACCGCGATGGCGGAGGCCGCGCGAGCGCGGGGCAGGTCGAACATCGACCCCTCGATCGTGCTTCCCAGGGCGGAGGACCTGCGGCGCGTCGCTCCGCCGTCCTCGGCCCCGGCCGCTCCGGCGGGGCGGCGCTCCCCGCCGGACGCGGCCCCGGCGGCGCAGCGGGCGGACGATGGCGTCGCGCCGTCCGCGGCCCCGCCCGGCGTGGCCGCGCCGGCGGTCGCCTCGTCCTCACGGGACGGGCTGCCCGAGGACGCCCCCGCGCGCGTGATCCTCCAATACGCCCGGGGGAGCGAATCCGCCCGGATGCGCGCCATGGCCCTCAAGCTGACCCTGGCGGCCGCGGGTCTCGACGTGTCCGACCCCGTCGTGGCGCCCACCGGCCTCGGCTCGAGCGGCGTGACGTATTTCTACAGCGAGGACCGCGGCAGTGCCGACCGCATCGCCGGCGTCCTCGGCCAGTCAGGGCCGGTCAAGAGCCGCTTGCGCTCGAACGACCCGCATTCCCGCCCCGGCACCATCGAGGTCGCGATCGCCGGGTGAAACCGACGACCTCCGAGCCAGAGGAGCTCATCATGACGCTTATCCGCTACGCCCTCCCGCTGCTCGTCGCCGCGTCCTTCGGCGGCACGATCGCCCAGGCCCAACCCGCCCAGCAGGGCGCCGCCGCGCAGCAGGCGGCCGCGCCCCGATCGGATGCGCCGGCCGAGGCGCCCCAGGCCGCGGCGGCCGCGCCCGCGCCGCTGGTGGTGCTGTTCGAGGCCGGCAGCAGCACCCTTCGCCCGCGGGAGAAGGCCGTGCTCGACCGCGCGTCCCGCGCCTACAACGAGGGCAAGCCGATCGTGATGATCCTGACCGGCACCTCCGACCGCGTCGGGGGCGCCCGGATGAACCTCACCCTGTCGCAGCGGCGCGCGACGGCCGTCCTGAGCGCCCTCCTCGACCGCGGCATCCCGGCCGAGCGCTTCCAGGTGCTGGCCAAGGGCGAGACGGAGCTCCCCGTGCAGACCAAGCCCGGCACGTCGGAAGCCCGCAACCGCAGCGTCGAGATCACCTGGCGATAGGGCGGGCGCGGGACATCACCGTCCTGCTCCGCCCGTCGCGCCCTTCGCGGAGGATCGCGTGATCCGAAGCGATCCGTCTCCTGGGGATCCCGATCCATGCGCAGCAGGTTCTGCCTCGCCCTGGTCTGCTTGGCGGCCTCGGCGCGGCCCGCGCCGGCGGCGGACGGCGCGTCGGCCTGGTTCGCCCAGGCGCTGCGCCTGGATCTCGGCAGCGAGGGCGCGGCCCAGGCCTTCGCGCTCTACCGCCGCGCCGCGGAGGCGGGCCTGCCCGAGGCCGAATTCAACGTCGCCGCCATGCTCGACAGCGGGCGCGGCACGGCGGCGGACGTCGCGCAGGCCGCGACGTGGTACGCCCGGGCCGCGATGCACGGCAACCGCCGCGCGGCCTACAACCTCGGCCAGCTCTACGCGGCCGGGGAGGGGGTCCCGCGGAACGTCGCGCTCGCCCGCGCGTGGTTCGCCGCCTCCGACCTCGCGGCGGCCCGCGCGCACCTCGCGGACCTGCCGGCCCAGGCCCCCGCCGGCGCGGCGCTGACGGCGCCGCGCCCCGTCTTCCCGAGCGGCGGCGCCAGCACGGACGCCGCCGTCGGCGGGGTCGAACTCGTCTGGACCGCGCAGCCGCAACCCGAAGCGGTGCGGTTCTTCGTCGAGCTGCGCCAGCTCGGCCCCTCGGGCTCCCGCGAGGTCTTCTCGAGCTTCTCGGACACGTCCAGCATCTTCGCGCCGCTGCGCGAGGCGCCCGGCCCCTACGCATGGCGGGTCTTCACCATCGCGCGGCAGCGAGGGAATTACGAGAAGAGCGAATGGGTCGAGTTCAGGTTGTCCGGCGACTCCGGACCGGTGTCGGAGCGCTGATGCCGCGCCGCGAAGGGCGTCATCACGCGGAGGTGCGGCCCGCGATCGAGGGTCAGGGTCGAAAGCAGGGGCCGTGTCACGCCGAGCATCGTCCCGATGCGGCGGGGTGGACGGAGCCGACGTGGCAGCACAGGACGCCGCGTCGACGCCCCGCGAACCTCCGAAGACCTACCTCCAAAGAGCATTGGTCGATGTCATTCGATCGTTCTATCATCCGGCCTGGTCCAGGGAGGGGTCCCATGCCGAGTTACCACTTCGACCTCATCGTCGATGACAGGAGAGAGGTCGATCGTCGCGGCTCGAACCTGTCCGATCCCGACGAGGCGAGGGCCAGGAGCCGCGCGATCCTGGACGCGGTGTCGCGGGAGCGCCCCGGATCGGTCGTGGCCGTCGAGACGCGGGACGAGGCCGGGACCGTCCTGCACGCCGACGTGAGCTTCTCGGCCGTCTGATGCGGTCTTCGGACGATCGCTGCCCTTCACCGCTCATCCCCGCTCATCCCTGACGGATCCATATATCACTGAGGCTGGGCGTTCGCGCCACCTTCTCCCCGATGGGGAGAAGGGCGCCACCCGGCCGCCGAGATGTGTGAACACGATAGCCGCTCATGCGGGGACGAGCGGGTGCAGACGGGCTCCGAACCGACGATATGGACAGCGTCCGAACCCCTGCCGCCCGCACCCGCGCGCGGGCCTGCGGGATCAGGGGTGCTGCGACGCCACGACCCCCACCCGCGCGCGGAAGGCGCTCGATCCGGCCGAGATCTCGTCCAGCACGGCTTTGGCGAGCAGGCCGTAGCCCCGGTCGGTCATGTGGAGGTTGTCCGGACCGACGAGGTCGCGCTCCGAGACGAGCCCGTCCGCCACCCACCGCTGCATGAGGTCGAAGCGGCGCACGACGTCGACGTGCTCCACGGCCCCCACCTCCCGCACGGCGTCGACGAAGCGGCTCTTGGCGTCGGCCTTCTCGATCACGGGCGACCATTGCGGCTCGATCAGCACCACCTCGGTGCCGGTTGCCCGGATGGCCTCGATGCCGCGGCGCAGCTTGGCCTCGAAGCGATCGACCGGGACGCCCCGCAGGGAATCGTTGCTGCCCGCCTGCCAGATCACGAGGTCGGGGTGGACCGACAGGACGTCGGCGCCGACGCGCAACGCCATGTCGTCGATGTCCTCGCCGGCGATGCCGCGGTTGGCGACCGCGACGGACGGCCGGCCGTGGAAGGCCGCCTCGAACAGCCGCCCGAGCTGCGCCGGGTAGCTCATGGCCGGCGAGGTCGCGCCGATGCCCTGCGTCGACGACGACCCCAGGGCGACGATGCGGAAGGCCGTCCCGGCCGGCTGCGCGCCATCCGGGCGCTGGACGGCGCGCGCCGGCGCCGCCAGGGCCAGCAGGCCGAGGAGGACCCCGGCGACAGGCGCCAGCGTTGGTTTCGGTCTATTCGGCGACGCGAGGGGCATCGAGCGTGATCTCTCCATCGGGCCGGATCGCCCGCCCGGGCCGCGCCGCGCGCTCGGCCTTGGCGGCATCGAGGGCCCAGGCCAGGAGCAGCATGACGCCGAACCCTGCGACGTTGACGATCAGTTGCGTCGGCACCGTGACGCCGTAGGACAGAAAGATCAAGCGGCCGAACAGGGACAGGATGCAGCCGGCTGCGAAGACCTGGAGCGAGTTCCGCCCGCAGGCCACCACGGGCCGGAACGCCGGCCAGCGGGACACGCGCGCCATGCCGGCCGAGGTCAGGACGAGATACACCATGGCGAGGACGTCGAGCAGGCGCCAGGGCGACACGAAGGTCTTCGGCTCGTTGCCGAAGATGCCGAGGATCGGGCTCGTGCCGGAGAAGTCGGCCGGGAAGGTCGCGGGCCACAGCCGCCAGGGGTCCAGCATCGCGAAGGCCGCGAGCACGTAGAGCCAGCACAGGCCCCGCAGCGCGGGCGGCGGCGCCGTCATCACCCGCCACCGCCGGCGGGTCGCGGTCGCGAGCGCGCAGCCCAGCACGAAGACGAACTGCCAGGTGAAGGGGTCGAAGTACCAATGCGCGGCGTCGGCGGGATCGACGACGTTGGGGAGGTTCCAGTGCAGGACGTTGGCGAGGCCGTGCAGCAGGGCCGAGGCGCCGAGCGTCGCCCAGACGCTGCGGGCCATGCCGAACTTCACCAGGGGAAAGACCGCGAGCAGCAGGACGTAGAGGGGCAGGATGTCGAGATAGGCGGGCAGCGCCCGCAGCGACACGCCCCGCAGGGCGCCGTGCCACCCGTCCCGCAGCAGGGGCCCGACGATGATCGACTGCGTGCCGTAGATCCGCTCCCACTGCGCCACGAACAGCAGCGTCGAGAGCAGCAGCACCACCTGGACGCCGTAGATCTGCAGGCAGCGGCCGAAGACACGCCTGAGCCCGACCGCGAGGCCGTGCCGCTCGAAGACCGCGTGATAAGCATGGGTCGCCGAGAAGCCGGCCAGGAGGACGAAGAGCTCGGCGGCGTCGCTGAAGCCGAGGTTGTGCAGGGTGTAGTCGGCGAGCCAGTTCCGAGGGATGTGGTCGACGAAGATCGACAGCAGCGACAGGCCCCGCAGGAAATCCACGCGGGGATCGCGGTTGGAGCGCGGGGGCGAGGTCGGCATGTCGTCGGTCCCAACGCCGCGGGGGCCGGCTGGTTCGGCCCCGCCTCGGACTGGGCCGAAAAAGCCGCAGGGCCGCCCGGGCCGCCCTCGCCGATTTCCATGCCGGGCGATTGGCCCTATAGCGGCAGGGGGATTTCAGGCCGCGCCCGGCGCTGCGCGGCGGACCGCCCCGACACGGCGCGCCGGCCACCGAGCAGGACGGCGTCGGACGCCCGACGCTTCGCCTGCTCGGCTCTTTACCTTGTGTCGCAGGTCGTCGAAAGGCCGCGCGACGCTCTCTCGAAACCTGCCTAGGGACCGCTCAGCATGGACAAGATCAAGGTCGCAAACCCGGTCGTCGAACTCGACGGCGACGAGATGACCCGCATCATCTGGCACTACATCCGCGACAAGCTGGTCCATCCCTACCTCGACGTCGACCTGCGCTACTACGACCTGTCGGTCGAGCACCGCGACGCGACGGGCGATCAGGTGACGGTCGACGCCGCCGAGGCCATCCGCCGGTTCGGCGTCGGGGTGAAATGCGCCACCATCACGCCCGACGAGGCGCGCGTGAAGGAGTTCAACCTCAAGGAGATGTGGCGCTCGCCCAACGGCACGATCCGCAACATCCTGGGCGGCGTGATCTTCCGCGAGCCCATCATCTGCCGCAACGTGCCGCGCCTCGTGCCGGGCTGGACGCAGCCGATCGTCATCGGGCGCCACGCCTACGGCGACCAGTACCGCGCCACCGACTTCACGGTGCCGGGCAAGGGCCGCATGACGGTCCGCTTCGAGGGCGACGACGGCACCGTCATCGAGAGGGAGGTGTTCAAGTTCCCCGGCGCCGGCGTCGCCATGGCCATGTACAACCTCGACGACTCGATCCGCGACTTCGCCCGCGCCTCGCTGAACTACGGGCTCGCCCGCAAGTACCCGGTCTACCTGTCGACCAAGAACACCATCCTCAAGGCCTACGACGGGCGCTTCAAGGACCTGTTCCAGGAGGTCTACGAGGCCGAGTTCAAGGGCAAGTTCGCCGCGCTCGGCATCACCTACGAGCACCGGCTGATCGACGACATGGTCGCCTCCTGCCTCAAGTGGTCGGGCGGCTACGTCTGGGCCTGCAAGAACTACGACGGCGACGTGCAGTCCGACACGGTCGCGCAGGGCTTCGGCTCGCTCGGCCTGATGACCTCGGTGCTGATGACGCCGGACGGTAAGACCGTGGAGGCCGAGGCCGCCCACGGCACGGTGACGCGCCACTACCGCGAGCACCAGAAGGGCAAGGAGACGAGCACGAATTCCATCGCGTCGATCTTCGCCTGGACGCGCGGCCTCGCCCACCGGGCCAAGCTCGACGACAATGCCGAGCTCGCCCGCTTCGCCGGCACGCTGGAGAGGGTCTGCATCGACACCGTCGAGTCGGGCTCCATGACGAAGGACTTGGCGCTCCTGGCCGGGCCGGACCAGGCGTGGCTCTCCACCACCGGCTTCCTCGACAAGGTCGACGCGAACCTGCGCGCCGCCATGGCGTGAGCGCGCCGGGGCCCCGGCGGCCGGGGTCGGGCCCCGGCGGCGGGGTCAGGCCGCGCCGCGCGCCTCGCCGGGCCTCCACCCCGGCGAGGGCATGGGCTGCCGTGGCAGCTTCGCCAGGATCACGCCCAGACAGGCCGCCAGGATCGGGGCGCCGAGCGACAGCTTCGTCGAGAGGGCGACCGCCTGCACCCCGCCGATGGATCCCGCCAGGGCGACCGCGGCCAGCAGCCCGCAGATCGACTGCGGCGCCATCGTCCGGGCCAGGGCGGGGAGCGCCAGAGCGAGGCCGATGCCGACCACCGGCATGTCGTAGTCGTAGAAGTAGGGGCTGACGAAGGCGGTGGCGATCAGCGCCAGGCCGGACGCGGCCCTCGCATCCGCCACCCGCCGGCCCACGGCGGCGACGGCCCCGAGGGCGACCAGGGCCGAGGCGGCGTGGAGCGGGAGCGCCAGTCCCGCCGGCACGCCGAGGGAGCGCAGGCAGGCGTAGACCGACGCCATGCGGTGCAGGGGGAAGCGGGATTGACTCAGCGCCTGGGCCGTCTCGGACAGACCCGCCAGGAACGCCGGGAGGATGGCCGGGCCCAAGGCTGCCGCCGCGGCCCCGCAGAGGGCCGCGGCCGTGGCCGCCATGATGATGGCGGCGCGCCAGTCCCGCCGCGTCGCGAACAGCAGGGGAAACCCGACGGCGAGCTGCGGCTTCAGGGCCGCGAGGAGCCCGGCCAGGGCCCCCGCTGCGCCGCCCGGGCGCCCGAGGGCCAGCCCGGCCGAGAGACCCGCGAGCCCTCCGGTCAGCATCCCGTTCTGTCCCGACATGACGTCGACGAGCAGCGGCGGGCTCAGCGCGAGGATCGTGGGCCAGAACCAGTGCGGCGACAGCCGCCAGAGCGCCACGGCGAAGAGCGCGGAGCCGGCGGCCGTGAAGACCGCGTAGGCCGCCCCGACCGGCAGTGTGGCGAGCGCCGCCATGGCGATGGCGAAGGGAGGCGGGTAGGCGTAGGGGAGGTAGCCTTTGCCGCTGCGGCCGAGTCCGTCTTCGAGGGCCTCCATCGTCGACCAGGAATAGGCCTCCCCGAGGCGGCCCTCCCGGACGAGGCGTCCGACCAGGTGGAAGACGTCGAAGTCGACGATCGTCCGGGTCGGTTCGCCCGTGCGCAACGACAGGACGACGCTGATCGCGCCGAGGACGAGCAGCGCCGCCACGCAGCCGCCGAGCGCCAGCGGAGCCAGGACGACGGCGCGACGCGCGATCCCCCCGGCGGCGCGACCCCGAAGGCTCAGACCCGCCACGATGGCCCCCTGCCGTGGCCGCGACGTCGACCCGAGGCGGCCCGCATCCGAGGTCAGTGCCCCTGAGGCCCGGCCGCGGCGGCGGCGCCGGTCGCCTGGGCGTTGCGGGCCTGGATGTCGCCGATCGAGCGCTGCAGGAAGGTGCTGCTGTCGCCGAGCGCCACGGTGGGCTCGCAGCGCGGGTGGCAGGCGTAGGTCTCCCGGTCCATGCCGCGCTGCACCACCATCACGGCGGGCGCTTCCCGGACCCGCAGGCGGAGCTCCGACAGGAGGGTGCCGTGGCCGTCGATGAACAGGAGGTTGGTGTCGCCGAACCCCTTGCCGGTGACGATCACCTGGCCGGTGTTCCGCAGCATGGTGATGTCCGCGATGATCGGGTTGCCGACGATGACCGTCTCGGTGGCGTCCGGGAAGGGCACGATCTGCGCCCGGTCGAGCATCACCGCGACGGTCGCCTCGGCGGCGGCGGCGGGTCGCACCGGGCCGGGCAGGGCCGCGGCGAGCGACAGGGCGGCCCAGAGCCACCGCCCCCGCGGCCGTTTCCGTCCTGCCGACGGCGGCGTGATGCGAGCGCGCCGCATGGCCGAGGTCCTCCGATCGATGCCCATCCCTGACGGAGGGTGAAGAAGGATCGTCAAGGAAGTCTGAACGGTTCCGGCGATGCAGCCCGGTCCCCCGTCGCCCATCCTCCGCCGCATCCCCCTCCCATCACAGTCCAGGGCGCGGCCGTGGTCGCCGCGATGCAGTGTTCGGCGCGTCATCGCCGGAGCGCATGAGGTCATCGTACGTTAACCGTGGCCCGATGATCTGCCGGGCAGGCGGCTTTAGGTGGTGGCTTTAACCGCTTTGCAAGCCTTGCCGCCTAGCTTCTGGCTATCCCGAGCGCACCGGAGCGTGCGTCTGGCGGGTGAGGCATTCCGACCCAAGGAGCAGACCCATGAACATCTTCCGCCGTTTCGCCGACGACGAGTCCGGTGCCACCGCCATCGAATACGGCCTGATCGCCGGCCTCATCGCCGTCGTGATCATCGGCGGCTTGACCGCCGTGGGGACCAGGCTCAACACCAAGTTCGGCAACATCTCGACCTCGATCGGAAGCTGAAGACGGCGAATGCCGAGCCCCCGCCGCCTCGACCCGAGCCGGCGGGAGTGACTCATCGTCGACGGAAGATGACGTCTCGTCGAACAGCGACATGGACTTCCGACAGGAGAACGTCCTGTCGGAAGTCCTGAAGGCGTTCAGCTGAAGATCGATGCTGCCAGAGGTTCGACATGCTTGAGATCGTGGCGATGGTGCTGTTCCCACTTCTCATGGCTTACGCCGCGGTGTCCGACCTCATCACCATGAAGATCTCGAACAGGATCTCCATCGTCCTCGTTCTGGCGTTCATCCCGATCGCTCTGGCATCCGGGATGACGCCCTCGGCGCTCGTCGAGCAGCACATTCTGTGCGGAGCTTTCACCCTGTGCATCACCTTCACGCTCTTCGCCTTCGGGTGGATCGGCGGGGGAGATGCGAAGCTCGCGGCGTCGACGGCGGTCTGGCTCGGATGGAGCAGCCTCTATGACTACGGACTGGACGCTTCGATGTTCGGAGCGGCTCTGACGATCCTCATCCTCGCCCTGCGACGCGTGACGTTGCCGGTGATGCTGCTGCGGCAGGACTGGCTGATGCGGCTTCAGAGACCGGGAAATGGTGTCCCGTACGGCATCGCCTTGGCCCTGGCTGCCTTCGCGATCTATCCCGAAACCGTGATCTGGACATCGCTCACGGCGCCTTGAGGATCCCGCGCCGTCCCCGTCTGCCAGCCACCGTATCGACACATCTCGGCGCCTGCGGGGGGTGCCCTTCTCCCGCTTGCGGGAGAAGGGCGCAAACGCCCAGCGTCAGTGATGTGTGAACACATGAGCCGCAGGGAGAGGGGGTGAAGGAAAACCGAGTCTCTGCTGCGAAGAGGCCTGACGATAGATCTTCGAAGATAGAGATCGACTTTCGGTGTTCTTCAGGGCTCCGCCCCATAGGCACTAATTTAAGCGGAGAAATAACCCCATCCTCCCTCATCCTGAGCAGGCCCGAAGGGCCGTGT
>CAXTBR010000120.1:0-10868 GCA_964242785.1 uncultured Lichenihabitans sp.
TCGCGGCCCGGCGGGCGGCGCAGCAGCAGCGACATCTGGCGGTAGGCCACGGCCTGCTTCGACAGGTCGTCGTAGACGATCAGGGCGTGCATGCCGTTGTCGCGGAAGAACTCGCCCATGGCGCAGCCCGCGAAGGGGGCCAGGAACTGCATCGGCGCCGGGTCGGAGGCCGTGGCCGCCACCACGATGGAATAGTCCATCGCGCCCTGCTCTTCGAGCACCTTGACGAGCTGGGCCACGGTGGAGCGCTTCTGGCCCACGGCGACGTAGACGCAGTAGAGCTTGGCGGCCTCGTCGGTGCCCTGGTTGATCGACTTCTGGTTCAGGATGGCGTCGAGCGCCACGGCGGTCTTGCCGGTCTGGCGGTCGCCGATGATGAGCTCGCGCTGGCCGCGGCCGATCGGGATCAGGGCGTCGACGGCCTTGAGGCCGGTCGACATCGGCTCGTTGACCGACTTCCGCGGGATGATGCCGGGCGCCTTCACGTCGACGCGGGCCCGCGCGGTGCTGCGGATCGGGCCCTTGCCGTCGATGGGGTTGCCGAGCGCGTCCACCACGCGGCCGAGCAGCTCCTTGCCGACCGGCACGTCCACGATGGAGCCGGTGCGCTTCACCGTCTGGCCCTCGCCGATCTCGCGGTCGGAGCCGAAGAT
This sequence comes from uncultured Lichenihabitans sp., assembly GCA_964242785.1. GTDB lineage: Bacteria > Pseudomonadota > Alphaproteobacteria > Rhizobiales > Beijerinckiaceae > Lichenihabitans. The sequence goes on from CAXTBR010000120.1 coordinate 654, forward strand.
CACGATCCCGACGTTGTCGGCCTCGAGGTTCAGCGCCATGCCGCGCACGCCGCTCTCGAACTCGACCATCTCGCCGGCCTGGACGTTGTCGAGGCCGTAGATGCGGGCGATGCCGTCGCCGACCGACAGAACCTGGCCGACCTCGGTGACCTCGGCCTCGGTGCCGAAGTTCTGGATCTCCCGCTTGAGGATGTCGGAAATCTCAGCAGCGCGGATGTCCATCAGCCGACCTCTTTCATGCGTGTGCGGATTGAGTTGAGTTTGGTCCTGATCGAGGCATCGACCATGCGGCTGCCGAGCCGCACGATGATGCCGCCGATGATCTCGGGGTCCACCTTCATGTCGAGCTCGACGGTCTTGCCGCCCGTCGCATCCTTGAGGGACCGGACGAGGGCCTCGCGCCCGGCCTCGTCGAGCGGCTCCGCCACAGTGACGGTGGCACGCGACACGCCGCGGTCGGAATCGTCGAGCGCCAGGAAGTCGCGGATCATGGTGCGGACGGCGAAGAGCCGGCGCTTGGAGGCCACGAGCAGGAGGAAATTGGCCGTGAGGCCGGCGATGCCGGCGCGCTCCAGCACGGCCTTCAAGGCGCGCGACTGGTCCTCGGCGGTGAAGACGGGGCTGCGCACCAGGAGCTGGAGGTCGGGGTTGGCGGCGATGAGGGCGTCGAAGCCCTTCAGCTCCTCCGCCACGCGGTCGATGGAACGCGAATCCTTGGCCAGCGAGAACAGGGCCGAGGCGTAACGGCCGGCCATCCCGGATACGATGTTTTCGGCATCGGCCACGGCGTTTCACCCTCGACGAAGTTGGTCCAGCGTGTTCCGGGCACCCGTCCCGCCGCCATGCACGACCATGGCTCGCCGCTGTCGCAATCACGACCGGGAGGCCGTTGCGAGGCGGGGACTAACATAGCGATTTCACCCGTGCAAGCAGGCGGGGCGCCCGGGCCGACCCCGGCCGCGGCCATGGCGTCGACGCGAAAAGGGCGCCGCGATGGCGGCGGCGCGGCGAGATCGGTCAGATCGCGCGGGACGGATCGCCCCCGCCGCGGCGCTGCCGCCACGACGCGACGGCGCGCTTGGCCAGGGCACGGAGCGCGCGGGCGCGGCGCTCCAGCGCCACCGCCAGCCGGAACCCGGCCGGGTGGCCCGGCCGCGTCGACACCACGACGTCGCTCAGGGCCAGGCGGCCCCGCCACAGCCGGTCGATCATGGGGTGGTGCGGCACCGCGCAGGAATCGGTGAGGGACGCGCGCCCCTCCCGCGACTGGGCCTCGGTGAAGTCGAGCACGAACTGCACGCCGGGCGAGAAGCGGGCGAGGTCCTCGCGATAGGCGATCTTCCACAGGTGATCGACGGCGCCCGCCGTCAGCACGATGCCCATGGCGATGGGTTCGCCGTCGAGCGTCAGGCTGTCGAGCCGGCACAGGCCGCGCCGGACGAGGAGGCGCGTCGCCGTGCGGGCAAAGGCTGTCCGGGCCGGCCGCACCAGGAGGGCCGTGCCGGCCCGGCCCTTCCAGCCGCCGGCTTCGAGGGCCAGGAACCGCTCCATGGCGTCCCGCATCTCGTCGTCGGTCCGGGCGCTGACGTAGTCGAGCGCACCGCGCTCGGCGAGGCGCCGGCGCTGGCGGCGGACCTCCTTGGCTCCCTTGGCCGACAGGGCCGGCGCCCCGGCGCGCTCGTGCGTCTCCCCCGGCCGCAGCGCCGCGCGCTCCCAGGTTTCCAGGACCGCGAGGGAGCGCCCCCCGCCCGCGGCGGCGGCCCGCAGCAGGTCCGCGGTCGGCCCGGCGGCCGGGACGGCGCGGAACAGGAGCCCGCGGGCCCGCGGCAGACCGCGCTCGACCCAGGCCAGCAGGGCATCGAGGGCCGGCGCGGCGCGGCGCCGGTCGAGCAGCGGGAAGCCCAGCGTCGACAGGTCGTGATACCAGAGCGAGGCCAATCCGCGGATCGGGTCGCGACCGCCCACCACCGGGCAGACCGCCACGAGGTCGCGCGATCCCGCGCCCGACTCGGCCCAGACCATGACGAAGCAGGGGCGCGCGGCGGCACCGAGGTGCTGGGCGGCCGGCAGGGCGAAGTCTGGATCGAGGAAGGCGTTGGGTTCCAGGGCGCGATCCACGAGCGCGATCCAGGCGTCGCGGTGTCGGACGGCATCGGCGGGATCGACCCGCTCCACCGCCATCGCGCCCCGCGCCGCGGCGGTGGACACGGGAGCGAGGATCGGGCGAGGGCGGGATCCGGCGCCGGGCCGGTCCCGGTCGCCGCAGGCCGAGCCGAAGAGGTCGGGCCGCGTCTGCGTCGACCGGGGTGGCAGCGACGACATGGGCGACATGACCTTCCACGGGCGGCGCTTCCCGACGCGGGACCGCTTCGCCCCATCGCGGGACGGGACCGTGCCGGACCGGCACGGGACGCCGCGGCGCTTCGGAACACGCCGACCCATCCACGATCCGTGCCGACACGGCTTCGTTCGACGGTCGCGGGGACGCGGCGCGGCGGTGCAACACCGAACCCGGAACACAACATGGCGGCCGTTAAGGAAAGTCTAAGCCGCGGGACCGCCGCCGGCGGCCGGGTTTGCGATCTACCGGCGGCCCCGTTACGGGCTGTCCCGACCGACCCCTCCACGGGAGACCGCCGCGATGAGATCCGACCTGCCGCCCGACCTGCCGTTCGACCTGTCGCCCGAGGTGAAGGAGGCTCTGCGCCGCGGAGCCGCCGTGGTGGCGCTCGAGTCCACCATCGTGACCCACGGCATGCCCTACCCCGACAACGTGTCGACAGCCCGCGCCGTCGAGGCCGAGGTGCGGGCGGGCGGCGCCGTCCCGGCGACGATCGCCGTGCTGGCCGGCCGCATCCAGGTGGGGCTCGATGCCGACGAGGTCGAGCGGCTCGGGCAGGCCACGGGCGTGATGAAGCTCAGCCGCGCCGACCTCGCCTATGCGGTGGCGGCGGGGCGGGACGGCTCCACGACGGTGGCGGCCACGATGATCTGCGCCCACCTCGCCGGCATCGGCACCTTCGCCACGGGCGGCATCGGCGGGGTCCACCGCGGGATGGAGACGACGCTCGACGTCTCGGCCGACCTCGACGAACTCGGCCGCACCCCCGTGACGGTGGTCTGCGCCGGCGCCAAGGCGCTGCTCGACCTGCCGCGCACCCTCGAATACCTCGAAACCCGCGGTGTCCCGGTGGTGGGCTACGGCACGGACCGGTTTCCGGCCTTCTGGAGCCGCGACAGCGGGCTGCCGGCGCCGCTGCGGCTCGACGCGCCGGGCGAGGTGGCGGCCCTGGTGGCGGCGCAGCGGAGCCTCGGGCTCGGCGGCGGCGTGCTGGTGGCGAACCCCGTGCCGGAGGCGGACGAGATCCCCGCGCGCGAGATCGCCGGGCACATCGAACGGGCCGTGGCCGAGGCGGTGGCGCAGGGGATCGGCGGCAAGCGCGTGACGCCCTTCATCCTGTCGCGCATGCTGGACCTGACGGGGGGCCGGAGCCTGCGCACCAATGTGGCGCTGATCCGTCACAACGCGCGGCTCGCGGCGGAGATCGCCGTCGCGGGGTGCGGCGCCCGAAACGTCATCCCTCGATGACGCGGGCCTCCTCGGGCAGCATGATCGGGATGCCGTCGCGGATCGGATAGGCGAGCTTGGCGGCCTCGGACACCAGTTCCTGGCGCGCCGCATCGTAGCTCAGGCTGGTCTTGGTCAGCGGGCAGACCAGGATCTCCAGCAGCCGGCGGTCGACGACCGTGGCGCCGCCGGGTGCGGGGCTGGAGACGGGGGACTCGTCCGGCGTCGGGCTCATGGGGCCGCTCTGTCGATCACTGCAGGGTCGCCGAGGCACCGTCGCGGCCGAGGTCCATCTCGGCGATGGCGATCAGCACGTCGGCGCGGGCCTTGAGGTCGGGCGCCTCCAGGAGCGCCTGCTTCTCCTTGGGGCCGAAGGGGCTCATCATGGCCAGCGCGTTGACGAGGAGATCGCTCGGCGCCGCGTCGATGCCCTCCCAGTCGACCGACAGGCGGTGCACCTCGGCGAAGCGCCGCAGCGCGCGGATCACGCCCGTGCGGTCCACGTCGTCGCGGTCGGAGGATTCGTCGAAGTCGCGGGCGAAGTCGGCGAAGTCGACGCGCGCCTGCCGGTAGGGCGTCACGGCCGACAGTTCCTCGACGATGCGGTAGCGCGCCACCCCGGTCAGCGTGACGACGTAGCGGCCGTCGCCCGACTCCTCCAGCGAGGTGATGCGGCCGGCGCAGCCCATGCCGTAGAGGGCGGGCTTCGAGCCCTGCCCCGGCGCGTCCGACACGGCCTGCACCATGCCGATGATGCGGTCGCTCTTCATGGCGTCGTCGATCATCGCCATGTAGCGCGGCTCGAAGATGTTCAGCGGCAACTGGCCGAGGGGCAGCAGCAGCGCGCCGCTCAGCGGGAAAACGGGGATGACCTGGGGCAGGTCGTCCGGCCCGCGATAGGGCTTGTTGATGCTCATGGTCAGTCCCTCACCCCGCCGTTCGCCCGTGGACCCGCGTTCACCTGAAGAGGAGACCGGACAGCTTCCGACGCCCGGCCGCCGAGGCCGGATCGGCGAAGCCCCACTCGTCGAAGAACCTCAGCAGTTGGACGCGGGCCCCATCGTCGTTCCAAGTGCGGTCCGCCTTGATGATGTCAAGGAGTTCGGTCGCGGCCTCGTCGCGTTTGCCGCGGGCGTTCAAGGCCAGGGCGTAGTCGAACCGCGCCTGATGGTCGGCGGGGTCCGCCTCGATGCGGCGCCTGAGGTCGGCGACGTCGCCGAGGTTGGCGCTCTGCTCGGCGTTATCGATCGCGGCGCGGACCCCCACCACGGCGGGGTCGGCCGCGGCCGAGCCCGTGGCCATGGACAGCACGGCCTTGGCCTGTTCGAGGTCGCCGGCGTCGAGGTGGAGCTTGGCCAGGCCCGCCAGCGCCGCCCCGTTGGCCTCGTCCTCGGCCAGGATCTCGGAATAGAGGGCGGCGGCCGTCCCGGCGTCGCCCTCGGCGGCCGCGGCCGCGGCCTCCTCCAGCATGTCCTTGACGGGGTCGCCCATCGGCCCGGCGATGCGCTCCAGGAACTGCTTGATCTGCGACTCGGGCAGCGAGCCCACGAAGCCGTCGACCGGCTGGCCGCGCTGGAAGGCGATCACGGCGGGGATCGACTGGATGCCGAGCTGGCCGGCGATCTCCGGGTGGTCGTCGATGTTCATCTTGACGAGCTTGACCTTGCCGCCCGAGGCCGCGACGGCCTTCTCCAGGATCGGCGCGAGCTGCTTGCAGGGGCCGCACCAGGGCGCCCAGAAGTCCACCAGCACGGGCTGGCGCGCCGATTCGGCGATGACGTCCTGGCGGAAGGTGGCGGTGGTGACGTCCTTCGTGACGCCGGCCGGCCCCGCCGGCGCGCCGGCTCCCGCGGTGACATTCCCAAACGACATCGACGCTCCCCGAGATGCGCGCGGCCGGCGGGCCGGCCCTGATCGTCCCGGAAGATGGGGCGGGCGCGGCGCGTCCGCAACACGGGACGCGGCGTCTGAGTCGCGGCCGGACCCTCAGTTCGCGTCCGGGTCGGGAGGGGCGTTGTGGAGCCGGCGCTCCCAGTCGAGCGCCTGGCGGACGATGCCGGCGAGGTCGTCGTGCCGCGGCACCCAGCCGAGTTCGGCCCTGATCCGGTCGTTGGACGCCACGATGGCGGCGGGGTCGCCGGCGCGGCGGCCCGACATCACCACGGGCACGTCGACGCCCGACACCGCCCGCACCACGTCCACGACCTCGCGCACCGAATAGCCGCGCGCGTAGCCGACGTTGCAGGTGAGGTTCGCGCCGCCGGAGCGCAGGTGGCGCAGCGCGTCCATGTGGGCCTGGGCGAGGTCCGTCACCTGGATGTAGTCGCGCAGGCAGGTGCCGTCGGGCGTGGGATAGTCCTGCCCGAAGATCTGGAGCTGCTCGCGGCGGCCGAGCGCCGTCTGCACCGCCACCTTGATGAGGTGCGTGGCGTCGCGGGTCGACTGCCCGGCGCGCCCGCGGGGGTCCGCCCCCGCCACGTTGAAGTAGCGCAGCACCACGGCCCGGATGTCGTGGGCGCGGCCCGCGTCCTCCAGCATCCACTCCACCATCAGCTTGGAGCGGCCGTAGGGGGAGACGGGGTTCAGCGGCCGGTCCTCCGTGACGTGGCCGGCATCGGTCTCCCCGTAGACGGCCGCCGTGGAGGAGAAGATGAAATGTTTCACGCCGCCGCGCACCGCGCTCTCGATGAGGTTGCGGGCCTTGGCGGTGTTGTTGCTGTAGTAGCCCAGCGGATCGGCGACCGATTCCGGCACGACGATCCGGGCCGCGAAATGCGCGATGGCGTCGACGTCGTGCCCGGCGATGGCGCGCTCCACCAGGGCCTGGTCGCCGAAGTCGCCCTCGACCAGCGCCACGCCGGCCGGCACGGCCGAGCGGAACCCGGTCGACAGGTCGTCGATCACCACGGGCGTCTCGCCGGCATCGAGCAGCGCCAGCACCATGTGGCTGCCGATGTAGCCGGCCCCGCCCGTCACCAGAACCGCCATGTCACCGCCCCTTCCTCCGCCGCGCCGATCCGCGCCGCATCTTCACCATAAACCGCCGCGTCGAACAAACCGTATGCGCCGGCGTCGGCGAAGCTGATAGTGAGGCGTTGATTTTCCATGGACGGCGGGCGGGACCGGACGGCGGTACAGGCACGGCCCGGCGGCGAAGCGCGAGGTGGATGGTCCCATGAAGAAGATTCGCAAAGCGGTATTCCCGGTGGCGGGGCTCGGCACGCGGTTCCTGCCCGCGACCAAGTCCATCCCCAAGGAGATGCTGACGGTGGTGGACCGCCCGGTGCTCCAGCACGTCGTCGACGAGGCGCGCGAGGCCGGCATCGAGCATTTCGTCTTCGTCACCGGGCGCAACAAGGCGGTGATCGAGGACCATTTCGACATGGCCTACGAGCTCGAAGACACGCTGAAGCGCCGCGGCAAGGACAAGGAATACGCGGCCCTGATGGCCGACCTCCCCGCCGCCGGGGCCACGAGCTTCACGCGCCAGCAGGCGCCGCTCGGCCTCGGCCACGCCGTCTGGTGTGCGCGCGACATCATCGGCGACGAGCCCTTCGCGGTGCTGCTCCCGGACATGATCACCCTGCCGGGCCGGCGCGGCGACCGCTGCCTCGCCCAGTGCATCGAGACCTACGAGCGCCACGGCGGCAACGTCATCGCGGTCGAGGAGGTGCCGATGGAGCAGACGCACCAATACGGCATCGTGTCGATCGGCGCCGACAAGGGGGCCGAGTTCGAGATCACCGGCATGGTGGAGAAGCCGCCGCAGGGCACCGCGCCCTCGACCTCGATGATCTCGGGCCGCTACATCCTGGACCCGTCGATCTTCGCGGTGCTGGCCGGGGGCGAGACGGGGGCCGGCGGCGAGATCCAGCTCACCGACGCGATGAAGAGGATGCTCGGGGCCCAGCCGTTCCACGGCACCCGCTTCGACGGCCGCACCTACGACACCGGCTCCAAGCTCGGCTTCCTGGCCGCCAACGTCGCCGTCGCCATGGCGCGCCCCGAACTGGCCGAGGGGTTCCGCGAGGAACTGCGCAGGATCGTCGGCACGCTCTGACGTCGGGGGGAGCGCTCGGGATCCGGCGCGCCGGATCCCTTCCAACGGCGCGCCGGATCCCGATATGACGGGGGACGCGCGGCGGCCGAGGGCCGACCGCCTCCGGAGTGGAACCATGGACAAGATCCCCGTCACCGTGCTGACCGGCTACCTCGGGGCCGGCAAGACGACGCTGCTGAACCGCATCCTCACCGAGCCGCACGGCAAGCGCTACGCCGTGATCGTCAACGAGTTCGGCGAGATCGGCATCGACAACGACCTCGTGGTGGGGGCCGACGAGGAAGTGTTCGAGATGAACAACGGCTGCATCTGCTGCACGGTGCGGGGCGACCTGATCCGCATCCTGGAGGGGCTGATGAAGCGGCGCGGCCGGTTCGACGCCGTGATCGTCGAGACGACGGGCCTCGCCGACCCCGCGCCCGTGGCCCAGACCTTCTTCGTCGACCAGGAGGTGCGGGACACGGCCCGGCTCGACGCCGTGGTGACGGTGGCGGACGCCAAGTGGCTGAGCGACCGGCTGAAGGACGCGCCCGAGGCCAAGAACCAGATCGCCTTCGCGGACGTGATCGTGCTGAACAAGGTCGACCTCGTCGATCCCGCGAAGCTGCGCGAGGTCGAGGCCCGCATCCGCGCCATCAACCCCTACGCCAAGCTCCACAAGACGGAGCGCTGCGCCGTGCCGCTCGACGCCGTGCTCGACCGCCGCGCCTTCAACCTCGACCGCATCCTGGAGATCGAGCCCGAGTTCCTCACCGAGGACGACCACGACCACGACCACGATCATCACGACCACGGCCACGACCACCACCACCACGGCGGGCTCAAGCACTACCACGACGAGGACATGCAGTCGGTCGCCATCGCGCATGACGGCGACGTCGATCCCGCCAAGTTCATGCCCTGGCTGAACGACCTCGTGCAGCGCGAGGGCGGCAAGATCCTGCGCTCGAAGGGCATCCTGTCCTTCAAGGGCGAGCCGAAGCGCTTCGTGTTCCAGGGCGTGCACATGATGCTCGACGGCGACGTGCAGCGCGACTGGAAGCCGGACGAGAAGCGCCTGTCCAAGGTGGTGTTCATCGGGCGCGACCTGCCCGAGGCGGCGATCCGCGAGGGTTTCAGAGCCTGCGCGGCCTGACCCGACGCGCAAGGCTACCGTATTCACACATCACCGAGGCTGGGCGTTTGCGCCCTTCTCCCGCCTGCGGGAGAAGGTGCCCGGCAGGGCGGATGAGGGGAATTCTACGGGTGGTGGATCCCCCCTCATCCGGCGCTGCGCGCCACCTTCTCCCCACTGGGGAGAAGGGCATTCCCCGGCCGCCGGGATGCGTGAATCCGATAACGCTCAAGGGGAGAAGTGAGCGGTCCGCGCCCGTCGAGGGCGCGCTTCACATCGTCGGCATGGAGAACTCGGCGCCCTCCTTGACGCCCGAGGGCCAGCGGGCCGTGACGTTCTTGGTCTTGGTGTAGAAGCGGATCGCGTCCGGGCCGTGCTGGTTGAGGTCGCCGAAGACCGAGCGCTTCCAGCCGCCGAAGGAGTAGTAGGCCAGCGGCGTCGGGATCGGCACGTTCACGCCCACCATGCCGACCTGCACCTTCGACACGAAGTCGCGCGCCGCGTCGCCGTCGCGGGTGAAGATGGCGGTGCCGTTGCCGTATTCGTGGTCGTTGCACAGGCCGAGCGCCTCGTCGTAGCTCTTGGCGCGCAGCACGGCCAGCACGGGGGCGAAGATCTCCTCCCTGTAGATCCGCATATCCTTCGTGACGTTGTCGAAGAGGCAGGAGCCGAGGTAGAAGCCCTTCTCGTAGCCCTGCATCTTAAAGCCACGCCCGTCGACCGCGAGGGTCGCGCCCTCGGCCAGGCCGCTCTCGATGTACATGCGGGCCTTGTCGACCGCCGCCTGGGTGATCATCGGGCCGTAGTCGGCGGAGCTGTCGGTCGAGGGGCCGATCTTCAGGGCCTCGACGCGGGGGATGAGCTTCTCCATCAGCCGGTCGGCCGTGCCGACCCCGACCGGCACCGCCACCGAGATCGCCATGCAGCGCTGCCCGGCCGAGCCGTAGCCGGCGCCGATCAGCGCGTCCACGGTCTTGTCCATGTCGGCGTCCGGCATGATGACCATGTGGTTCTTGGCGCCGCCGAAGGCGTGGACGCGCTTGCCGCGCGAGGCACCGCGCCCGTAGATGTATTCGGCGATGGGCGTCGAGCCCACGAAGCCGATGGCCTTGACGTCGGGGTCGTCGAGCAGCGCGTCGACCGCCACCTTGTCACCGTTGACGACGTTCAGCACGCCGGCCGGCAGGCCCGCCTCGATCATCAGCTCGGCCAGCCGCATCGGCACGCCGGGGTCGCGCTCGGAGGGCTTCAGGATGAAGCTGTTGCCGCAGGCGATGGCGGGGGCGAACTTCCACATCGGGATCATGGCGGGGAAGTTGAACGGCGTGATGCCGGCCGTGACGCCGAGCGGCTGGCGCAGGGAGTAGGCGTCGATGTCCGGGCCGGCCCCGTCGGTGAACTCGCCCTTCATCAGGTGCGGCACGCCCATCACGAACTCGACCACCTCGTAGCCGCGCTGGATGTCGCCCTTGG
>CAXTBR010000121.1:0-10868 GCA_964242785.1 uncultured Lichenihabitans sp.
CATCCGGCGCTGCGCGCCACCTTCTCCCCGCTGGGGAGAAGGGCAACCCCCGCGGACGCCGAGATGTGGGCCAACGCTAGCCTTGAGGGGAGAAGGGGCGCGTAGCGCCGGCCGAGGGCCCGAGCCGTGGCGCAATGCCCGCGACATCGCGCGGCCTTGAAGCCGACGCGATCGGGCGATAGCTGAGAATGAACGTTCATTCCCAGGGTCCAACCATGTCGATGACGGCCCTGGCCGCCGAGCCGGACGAAGACCGCCGCGACCGCATCCTCGGGGCGGCCGAGCGCGCCTTCGCGCGCCACGGCTTCCGCGGCGCCACGATGCAGATCGTCGCGGCCGAGGCGCGGATGAGCGCCGGCAATCTGTACCGCACCTTCGCGTCCAAGGAGGCGCTGGTGTCGGGCCTGGCCGAGCGCGACCAGGCCGCGATGGCGGAGGATTTCCGGCGGCTGGCGGCCTCCGGCGACATGCTGTCGGCCATGGGGGCGCTGCTGCGCAAGCACCTCGTCGAGGCCCCGGGCGCCTGCAGCCGCATGGCGCTGGAGATCTGGGCCGAGGCGGGCCGCAACCCGGACGTGGCGCGCATCTGCCGCGCCATCGAGGCGGACGTGCGCGACCGGCTCCTCGACCTCGTGGCGGTGCCCTCGCGCGCCGCCGGCGTCGAGCCCGCCTTCGCGCTGCGCGTGCTGATGACCGTGACGGCGGGGCTCTTCAAGCGCCGGGCCACCGAGCCGGACTTCGACGGCGAGGCCGAGGTGGCGCTGGCCCTGGGCATCTATCGCGCGCTCTTCGCCGGGGCCGTGCGGCCCCTCACCCCTCCTCATCGGGATGCCGACGCTTGAAGATCCTCCTGCGGCTCCTCCTCACCGCGGCGCTCTTCGCCGCGGGCGCTGCGGCCCTCGGCGCCGTCGTGCCGGCCTCCCGCCCCGCGCTGCGGGCGGGGCTCGACCGCGCCGGCCTCGCCCGCGTCGCCGACCGCTGGCTCGGCGCCCCCGCGGACCGGCCGGCCGACCGCGCCGCGGCGGCCTCCGACGGCCCGGCGGCCGCGGCGCCGCTGCCGCCCGCCGTCACGGTGATCCGCACCGCGACGCGCGAGTTCCGCGACCGGCTCTACGTGTCCGGCACGCTGATCGCCCGCGAGGAGGCCATGGTGGGGCCGCAGATCGACGGGCTGCGCATCACCGAGCTCCTGGTCGACGACGGCGACGCCGTGGCGCGGGGGCAGGTGCTGGCGCGGCTCGACCGCAGCCAGCTCGACGCCCTGGTGGCCGGCAGCGACGCGGCCCTCGGGCGCGCCGACGCCGCCATCGCCCAGGCCAGGGACGCCATCGCTCAGTCCGACGCCACCAACGCCCAGGCCCAGGCGGATTATTCCCGCGCGACGCGGCTCGAATCGGGCGTCATCTCCCAGTCGGCGCTGGACCAGCGGGCCTCCACGGCCCGCGCCGCCTCGGCCCAACTGTCCGGTGCCCGCTCGGCCCTGGCCGTGGCGGAGGCCGACAAGCGCAGCCAGCAGGCCCAGCGCCGCGAGCTCGACGTGCGGATCGCCCGCACGGAGGTCCGCGCCCCCGTGGCCGGCACCGTCAGCCGCCGCTCGGCGCGGCTCGGCGCCCTGGCGATGAACGGCGCCGACGCCATGTTCCGCATCACCCAGGACGGCGCCATCGACGTCGACGCCGAGGTGCCGGAGGAGGCCCTGGCCCGCGTGAAGCTCGGCATGCCCGGCACCGTGACGGTGTCGGGCAACCCTGCCCCCATCCCCGGGAGCGTGAGGCTGATCTCGAGCGAGATCGACCGGGCGAGCCGGCTCGGCCACGTCCGCGTCGCGCTGGCGAGGGACCCCTCGGCGCGCATCGGCGCCTTCGCCACCGCGATCGTCGACGTCGCCCGCCGCGACGGCGTCGCGGTGCCGTCCTCGGCCCTGGCCGGCGAGGACGGCGACTGGTCGGTCGAGGTCGTGGGCGAGGGCGGCCGGATCGAGCGCCGCGCCGTCGTGCCCGGCCTCGCGGCCGGCGACGACGTCGAGATCCGCGACGGCCTGAAGCCGGGCGAGACCGTGGTGGCGCGCGCCGCCGCCTTCCTGCGGCCGGGCGACGTGGTCCGGCCCATGACCCTCGCGGACGGGGCACCCCCCGCGCCCGGCCGGGAGGCCAGCCGATGAGCTTCCCCATCTCCGCCTGGTCGATCCGCCGGCCCATGCCGGCGCTGGTGGCCTTCGCCGTGCTGGTGGTCCTGGGCGCCGTGAGCTTCCGCTCGCTGCCCGTGACGCGGCTGCCCAACATCGACATCCCCATCGTCCAGGTCGCCATCACCCAGTCGGGCGCGGCCCCGGCCGAGCTCGAAAGCCAGGTCACCAAGAAGGTCGAGGACGCGGTCGCGGGCGTGCCGGGCATCTGGCACATCCTGTCGGCGGTGTCGGACGGCGCCTCCACCACCACCATCCAGTTCGACATCGGCACCAACGTCGACCGCGCGCTGAACGACGTGAAGGATCAGGTCTCCAAGATCCGCACGCAACTGCCCCGCACCATCGACGAGCCCATCGTCCAGCGCTTTGACGTCGAGGGCCTGCCCATCGTCACCTACGCGGTGTCGTCGCGCGACCGCTCGACCGAGGGCGTGTCCTGGTTCGTCGACGACACGGTGGCGCGCGAGCTCCAGAGCATCCGGGGCGTCGGCGGCGTCACCCGCTCGGGCGGCGTCGACCGCGAGATCCGCGTGTCGCTCGAACCCCGCAAGCTGCTGGCGCTCGGCGTCACGGCCGCGAGCGTGTCGGCGCAGCTCCGCGCCACCAACGTCGACCTCGCGGGCGGCCGCGGCGAGATCGCCGGCCAGGAGCAGGCCATCCGCACGCTGGCCGGCACCCGCTCGGTGGCCGACCTCGCGGCCCTGCCGATCGTGCTCGGCGGCGGCCGCAAGGCGCGGCTCGACGAGCTCGGCACCGTGACGGACGCGGCCGCCGAGCCGCGCAGCTTCGCGTCCCTCGACGGCCGGCCCGTGGTGGCCTTCGGCGTGACGCGCGCCAAGGGCGCCAGCGACGCCGAGGTGGCGCAGCGCGTCGCCGAGAGGATCGCGGCGCTCGGCCGGCAGCACCCCGACTTCACGCTGACGCGGGTCGACAACCAGGTCGACTACACGATCGGCAACTACCATTCGGCCATGGAGACCCTGGTCGAGGGGGCCGTGCTGGCCATCGCCGTGGTGTTCCTGTTCCTGCGCGACATCCGGGCCACGATCGTGTCGGGCCTCGCCCTGCCGCTCTCCGCGATCCCCACCTTCTGGATCATGGGGATGCTGGGCTTCTCGCTCAACGCCGTGAGCCTGCTCGCCATCACGCTGGTGACCGGCATCCTGGTCGACGACGCCATCGTCGAGATCGAGAACATCGTGCGCCACATGCGCATGGGCAAATCCGCCTATCGGGCGTCGCTGGAGGCCGCCGACGAGATCGCCCTCGCGGTCATCGCCATCTCCATGACCATCGTGGCGGTCTTCGCGCCCGTGTCCTTCATGGGCGGCATCCCGGGCCAGTATTTCCGGCAGTTCGGCCTGACGGTGGCGATCGCGGTGTTCTTCTCGCTGATCGTGGCCCGGCTCGTGACGCCCGTGGTGGCGGCCTATTTCATCCGGCCGCACGCCCAGGCGCACGCCGGGGAGGGGTGGGTCATCGAGAGCTACTCGCGGCTCGTGCGCTGGTCCGTGCACCACCGCTGGGTCACGGTGGGGGCGGGCATCGTGCTCTTCGCCCTGTCGCTGTGGTCCACCCAGCTCCTGCCCTCGGGCCTGCTGCCCGCCGAGGACACCGGGCGCTCGCTGCTCGCCGTGGAGCTGCCGCCGGGCTCGAAGCTCGACGACACCGAGGCCGTCACGCGCGCCATCACCGAGAGGCTGCGCACCATCCCGCAGATCAGGTCCGTGCTGGTCTACGGCGGCCAGGTGCTGGGCGATTCCGCCGAGGTCCGCAAGGCCACGCTGGTCATCAACCTCGTCCACAAGAGCCAGCGCGACGTCAGCCAGAAGCAGATCCAGGGCGAGATCAGCCGCGACATGGAGGACGTGCCGGACATCCGCTTCTGGTTCCTGAAGGACAACGGCCAGCGCGACCTGCAGCTCACCCTCGCGGGCAGCGACACGAAGATCATCGACGACACCGCCGACCAGCTCGCCAGCGAGATGCGGGGCCTGCCGATCTTGGTCAACCCGCGCTCCACCGCCGACCTCGACCGGCCGGAGCTGGAGATCGTGCCGAAGTCCGGCCTCGCGGCCGACCTCGGCCTGTCGACCGAGGCCCTGTCCGAGACGATCCGGGTGGCGACGCTGGGCGACATCGACGCCAACCTCGCGAAATTCAACGCCGGCGACCGGCTGATCCCCATCCGCGTGCAGCTCGCCCAGAGCGCGCGGGCCAAGCTCGACGTGCTGATGGGCCTGCGGGTGCCGACGGCGGGCGGCAGCGTGCCGCTCTCCGCCGTGGCGGATTTCGTCAAGGGCCGCGGCCCGACCGCGATCAGCCGCTACGACCGGGCGCGCCGCGTCACCGTGGAGGCCGACCTCGCCGGCGACCATCCGCTGGGCGAGGGGCTCGCGGCCGTCCACGCGCTGCCGACGGCGAAGAACCTGCCCCAGGGCGTGGCGTTCCGGCCCTCGGGCGACGCCGAGATCATGGCCGAGGTGTTCGCGGGCTTCGCGCTCGCCATCGGGGCCGGGCTGATGATGGTCTACGGCGTGCTGATCCTGCTGTTCGGCTCCTTCACGCAGCCCATCACCATCCTGTTCTCGCTGCCGCTGTCGATCGGCGGCGCCATCCTGGCGCTGCTGGTGACGGGGCGGCCGATCTCCATGCCGGTGGTGATCGGCATCCTGATGCTGATGGGCATCGTCACCAAGAACGCCATCATGCTGGTGGACTTCGCCGTGGAGGAGATCCGCGCCGGCACGCCGCGCCTCGAAGCCCTGGTGGAGGCCGGCCGCAAGCGCGCCCGGCCCATCGTGATGACGACGATCGCCATGGTGGCCGGCATGCTGCCCTCGGCCTTCGCCTTCGGCGACGGCGGCGAGTTCCGCTCGCCCATGGCGATCGCGGTGATCGGCGGGCTGATCGTGTCGACGGTGCTGTCGCTCGTCTTCGTGCCGGCGGTCTTCACGGTGCTGGACGACGCGGGAAAGCTCCTCGTCAGGCTGCTCGGGCGCTTCGTCGGCGAGCGGGACGAGGCCGTGCCGGCGGCGGGGCGCGGCAGGGCCGAGCCGCAGCGCCCCTTCGCGCCGGACTACCCGCAGGCGGCGGAGTGATGCGGTCTCCGGCTGATCGGCTCGGATCGCCCTCTCCACCGCTCATCCCCGCGCAGGCGCGTAGGCGCTAAGAGTGTAGTGACGACCCTGTTTTCCCCCACCCTCCCTCATCCTGAGCTAGCGTTGGCACACATCACTGAGGCTGGGCGTTGGCGCCCTTCTCCCCTCGGGGAGAAGGTGCCCGCGAAGCGGGCGGATGAGGGGGATCCCACAGGTGGTGGATCCCCCCTCATCCGGCGCTGCGCGCCACCCGGGTCCCATCCCGGCGAACCGGATGGGTGCCCGACTCTCCCCGCTGGGGAGAAGGGTATTCCCCGCGGACGCCGATATGTGTGCCAACGCTAGCTCAGGATGAGGGAGGGTGGGGGAGAACAGGGTTTTTGCTCCAATCTTAGCGCCTATGCGCAGGCGCGGGGATGAGCGGTGAGGGGCGGAGGTCGTCCTCGAACCGTGTGATAGGCCGCGGCCCGTCGGGCGAGAATCGAGCGCCGGCGCGGAAAAGGCCCGTCGGACTGGGCGCATCCCTACCGGGACGGGTCCCGAGGGTCTATCGGAAGGCGGATGACGTGACGGGCCGGGACGGCGGACGGGGGAAGCGCAGGCGATGGCCGGGGAAGACGATCAGGGCGGCGGGAGGAAGCCGGGCTTCTTCAAGAGGCTGTTCGGCGGCCGCCAGGCGCCCGAGCCGGAGGCCGCGCCGGAACCGCTGCCGCCCGAGCCCGCCGCGCCCGAGCCCGCCCTGCCCGATCCCCTTGCGCCCGTCGCCCCGGTCGAGCCCCCGGCCGAGGTCCCGTCGCCCCCGCTGCCCGTCACCCCCGCGCCCGACGCCGACCTCCTCGACGCTTCGGCCGCGCCCGAGGGGCCCGCCCCGCGCGGCTGGTGGTCGCGGCTCACGGGCGGCCTCGCGCGCTCGTCCTCCTCGATCAAGGAGGGCATCGTCGGCGTCTTCTCCAAGCGCAAGCTCGACGCCGCGACCCTCGACGACCTCGAGGATGTGCTGATCAAGGCCGACCTCGGCCTCGCCATGGCGACCCGCATTACCGGGGCGCTCGGCGGCGGGCGCTACGACAAGGGCATCGACCCCGAGGAGGTGCAGGCCATCCTGGCCCGCGAGGTCGAGGCCGTGCTCCGGCCCGTGGCCCGGCCCTTCGCGGTCGACCCCGCCCGCAAGCCCTTCGTGGTGCTGGTGATCGGGGTCAACGGCTCGGGCAAGACCACGACGATCGGCAAGCTCGCCGCCAAGCTCGCCGCGGAGGGCCACAGGCTGACGCTCGGCGCCGGCGACACGTTCCGGGCCGCCGCCATCGAGCAGCTCCGCATCTGGGGCGAGCGGACGGGCTCGCCCGTCGTGTCGCGCCCGCAGGGGGCCGACGCCGCGGGGTTGGCCTTCGACGCCATCAAGGAGGCGCGGGAGAACGGCTCCGACGTCGTGCTGATCGACACGGCGGGCCGCCTGCAGAACCGGGCCGAGCTGATGGACGAGCTCGCCAAGGTGATCCGGGTGGTCAAGAAGGCCGAGCCCGGCGCCCCCCACGCCGTGCTGCTGGTGCTCGACGCCACCGTGGGCCAGAACGCCCTGAGCCAGGTCGAGATCTTCTCCAGGGTGGCGGGCGTCACCGGCCTCGTGATGACCAAGCTCGACGGCACGGCGCGGGGCGGCATCCTCGTGGCGGTGGCCGAGAAGTTCGGCCTGCCGGTTCATTTCATCGGCGTCGGCGAGGGCATCGACGACCTGCACCCCTTCGAGGCCGCCGATTTCGCCCGCGCCATCGCCGGTCTGGAGCGCCTGCCGGCGGACGAGCCATGAAAAGATCGGGATCGGCGCTTTAAGGGATGGCCGATCGAGGCTATTCGGGCGCCGGTGCCCCGGTCGGGGCCGGCCCTCCAGCGACAGGCGATCCATGACGACCATCGAGGACAGGGCGAAGACCGAGCGGGCCGCAGCGGAGCCCTCGGCCCCCGCGCGGGGGCCCGGCCCCCGGGCACCCGGGCGGGCGATCAGCCCGACCCTGAAGCTCCTGCTGGAGCTGGGCCCGCTCGGCTGCTTCTTCCTCGCCTCCTACCGCTACGGCCTGCATGTCGCGACGGGCGTGCTGATGGTGGGCGTGGTGGCGACGCTGGCGGCCTCCTACGCGCTGACGCGCCGCCTGCCGGTGATGCCGGTGGTGACGGCGCTCGCCGTGCTGGTGTTCGGGGCGTTGACCTTCTATTTCGACAACCCGGTCTTCATCAAGATCAAGCCGACGGTCATCAACTGCATCTTCGGCGGCGCGCTGCTCGGGGGCCTCGCCTTCGGCCGGCCGCTGCTGCCGGTGGTGCTCGACTCGGCGCTGCACCTCGACGATGAGGGCTGGCGCAAGCTCACCTTCCGCTGGGGCCTGTTCTTCTTCGTGCTGGCGGCGCTGAACGAACTCGTGTGGCGGACGCAGAGCGACGTCTTCTGGTCGGGCTTCAAGGTCTTCGGCACCATGCCGCTGACCGTGGTCTTCGCCCTGTCGCAGGTGCCCCTCATCATGCGCCACGAGCTGAAGCCGACGGCCCCCCGGGACGAGCATTTCTGACGGGGTCTGACCTCCCTTCACCGTTCCTCCCCGCGCCTGCGGGGATCCGGCGCCAGGAGGCGGCCGAGGGCCGACACCCTCGATCGCGCGTCCCGCGCTGCGCGGTCGCAGGTGAGAGGACCGGCCTTCGGCCGGACGTTTTGCGCTGGGTCCTCGCCTGCGCGGGGACGAGCGGCCGAGGGGACAGTCCGAGCCGATCGGCCGGACATCGTCCGACGCCGGGGCGATCCGCCCGGCTCTACTGAACCCCGCCGGCCGCGCCGCTCCCGGCCGCGATGCCATTCGACACGCCCTGGCCGTTCAGCCCCTGGCCGGGCGGCCCCTTCACGCTCAGGCCGGTGCCGGGCACGCCTGAGGCCGCCGCGTCGCCGGCGTTCGACCCGCCGAGTCCCGTGCCGGCCACGCCGCCGGCGCCCGGCACCGTGAGGTCCCGAGTCGAGCCGCCGTCGGGAAGCCGTTGGCCGGCGCCCGACGCATCCGTCCCCGCGCCCCCGCGGCCCTGCGCCGCGGCACCCGCGGCGGCGAGCAGGAGGGCCAGGGCTGCGGCGCCGAGCCCCAGCGCGTCGCGTCTCACGGCGGTCATCTCCCGGTCCGCCTCAGGGCGCCTTGCCCGAGGCGATGCCGTTCGACACGCCGGCGGCGGGCGCCGTGCCGGCCGCCGGGGCCGTGCCGGTCGTGCCCGACATCACGCCCCCGTTGCCGTTGGCGCCCGTGCCCATCATGGGGCTGTCGCCGACGCCGCCCGCGTTCGATCCCGAGGCGGGGGTGCCGGTGGCGGCCTTGCCGTTGCCCTGCGTCCGCACGCCCATCTGGCCCGTGCCGCCGATGTCGCCCTGCCCGCCGTTGGAGCTGGCGCTGCCCGCTCCCCCGCTGGTGCCGCCGGTCTGGCCGCCCGTCGTCTGGGCCTGCGCGGCCCCGAGCGCGAGCGCCAGGGCGACCCCCGCCGCGGCCGTGCCGAATCCGATGCGCCTCATCCCGTCTCCTCCCGCTGCGGTCCAGCCAGTGGAACGCGGCGCCGGCAGGTTCCGTTGCGGCCCCCGGGCACCCGGCGTCGGGACCGCTCAGAAGGTCCCCGGCGCATAATGCTGCAGCACGCCCATCTGCGGCTTGTCGGTGACGTGGCCGGTGCCGAGGCCGCCGGGCTCGATGGTGTAGATGTTGTCGCCGACCCAGGGGCCGCCCAGCCAGTCCGCCGCGCCCTGCCACACGTCGCTGTGCTGCTTCATGAAGCCCAGCATGTCGTTCATGGCGCTCACGCTCGTCGCGTCCTGGCCGACGCCGAACTCGCCGAGGAACAGCTTGTTGCCGGTGCTCTGGGCCCATTGGGTGACGGCCGCGAGGCGGCTCGACCCGATGGTCGGCGACACGACGCTGTCGTGGGTCCCCGAGCCGTCGAAGTCCAGGTACTGGTGCATCTCGAACACGAAGTTGTTGGCCGGGTCCTTGATGCCCGTGCCGACCACGCTGGCGTTGTCGGTCGTCGTCCAGGTCGCCGCTCCGTCCCAGTAGGCCCCCGGGACCAGCACCTCCTGGGCGGTGGCGCCCGCCTGGCGGATCGCCTGGATGGCGGCGTTGGCGGCCGACAGCCAGTCCGCGGCATGCGCCTGCTGGGGCTCGTTCATCAGGCCGAACATCACGTCCCCGTTGGACGCGTAGTGGCCCGCGAGCTTGCCCCAGAAATCCGCGAAGGCGCTGTTGGGCGTGGCGCTGCTGCCGATCAGGCTGCCGTAGCCCGAGCCGTAGTTGTGGGGGTCGAGGATGACCTTCATGCCCTTGGAATTGGCGTAGTCGACGATGTCGTCGATGCGGTTCAGCTCCGTCTGGCTGAGGGGGCCGCCCTCCGTCGGCTGCAGCCGCTCCCACAGGAAGGGCAGCCGGATGACGTTCAGGCCCTTGGACGCGTAATAGTCGACCTCGTCATGGGTCGGGTAGGTGTAGTTGGTGCCCATCACGCCGGGCAGCTTGTCGGCGGAATACTCGCCCCCCGACAGGTTGACGCCGAGCAGCGCCATGGTGCCCGAGGGTGCGGGCGGCGCGGTGTAGACCTGCGCCGCCGCGGCGCTCGCGTTGCCGGCCGCGTCCCTCACGCTGGCCGTCGCGGTGCCGGCCGTCCAGCCGGCGGCGGGCTTCGCGGCCGTGAACGAGAAACCCGTGCCCTGCACCTTGGCGGTCGGCACCGTGGTGCTGACGCCGCCGATGCTCACCACGAGGCTGTCGCCGGCCGCGAGGGGCGCCGACAGCGTGCCGGTGACGACGACGCCGCCCCTCGCCTCGACGGAGTCGATGGCGTCGTCGCCGGCGACCGAGAGCGTCCTCACCCGCTCGGAGGGCGGCGTGGTGTCGATCGTCACGGACTGCGCGGCCGAGAGCGCCGACGCCTGGCCGGCTGCGTTCGTCGCCTGGGCCGTGAAGCTGTGGGCGCCGTCCGCCAGGGCCCTGGTCGGCACGTAGGACCAGGCGCCCGCCGCCGTGGCGGTCACGGTGGCGAGCGGCACCGTGGCGCCGTCGAGGTACACGGAAACCTTGGCGCCCGCCGCCGCCGTGCCGCTGACCGTCGGCTCGGCGCTGGCCGTGAGCGGGGCCGCGAAGCCGGCCACCACGGGGGCCGCGGGCGGGACGACGACGGGGGACGGGGGCGGGACGACGACGGGGGACGGGGCCGCGGCGCTCCCGGCCGTGTCGAAGGTGATGGTGCCGCCCGCATACAGGGCGGCGCCGTCGGGGGTGCTGGGCCCGAGCGCGTTGGGGACGGCGCTGCCGGGGTAGGTGTTGCCGTTCAGCGTCAGGCTCTGGACGTAGAGGTTGCGGTCGGTCGCGGCGGTGCCGCCCCAGGCGTCGTTGGTGAAGGTGACGGCGACCTTGGACGGATCGCTGCCGAAGTCGCCCGTGAGCGTGACGTCCTGCCACTGGCCGGCGGCGTGGGAGGCGCTCGCGGTCTGGACGCCGCCGACCTGCCGGCCGTCCACCGTCACGATGAAGGTCGGGTCGCCCTGCCAGGAGTCGGCGGCGACCCGCAGG
>CAXTBR010000122.1:0-10790 GCA_964242785.1 uncultured Lichenihabitans sp.
GGCCGGCGACGGTGTGGCCGTCGTGGCGGGCAACCTGACCAACGCGGCCGGCGGCACCATCACGGGCGCCCTGCACGGGGTGGACGCCACGGGAGCCGCGACGCTGTCGAACGCCGGCCAGATCGCGGCCACGGCCGGGGCGGGCATCGCCATGGCGGCCGGCACCCTCGGCAACCTCGCCAGCGGCGTCATCACGGGCACGGTCGACGGCGTCGATGCGGCCGGGACCGCGGCGGTGACGAACGCCGGACAGGTCACGGGCACGGCCGGCGACGGCGTGGCCGTTGTGGCGGGCAACCTGACCAACGCGCTCGGCGGCACCATCACGGGCGCCCTGCACGGGGTGGACGCCACGGGCGCGGCGACGCTGTCGAACGCCGGCCAGATCGCGGCCACGGCCGGGGCGGGCATCGCCATGGCGGCCGGCACCCTCGGCAACCTCGCCGGCGGCGTCATCACGGGGGCGGTCGACGGCGTCGACGCGGCCGGGACCGCGGCGGTGACGAACGCCGGTCAGATCACGGGCGCGGCCGGCGACGGCATCGCCCAGGCGGCCGGCATGCTGACCAACGCGCTCGGCGGCACCATCGCGGGCCTGGTCGACGGCGTGACCATGGCGGGCGCCGGCACGGTCGACAACCTCGGTTCCATCGCGGCCACGGGCCCCGGCGGCATCGGCGTGAACCTGCTCGACGGCGGCACCGTGATCGACGCCGGGACGATCAGCGGCAGCGATGCGGCCGGCGCGCCCGGCGGCGTGGCGGTCAGCCTCGGCGGCATAGGCGGAAGCAGACTCGTGCTCGATCCGGGCTCGGTGCTGCAGGGCAGCGCCGTGGCGAGCGGCGTCGGCAACGTCCTCGAAATCGCGGCCGGCGCGGGCACGACCGCCCTGAACGACATCGGCACCACCATCGCGGGCTTCGACCACACCGTCATCGACGACGGCGCGGTCGCCGACGTGCTGGGCGCCGTCACGACTCCCGGCACGCTGACGGTCGGCGCCGGGGCGTCGCTCACCCTCGCTGGCCCCGTGGCGGCCGGCGTCTCGGTCGACCTCGGCGCCGTCGGCGCGGAGCTGACGCTCGCCGATCCGGGCGCCTTCCTCGGCGGCATCACCAACCTCGGCGCCGACGACACCCTGGACGTCACCGCGCTCGGGACGGGCGTGACGGGCAGCTACGATCCGGCGACGGGCGAGCTGACGCTCACGGGCACGGGCGGGTTGACCTCGGTCATCCCCGTCACCCTGTCGGCCGGTCTCAACCCCGCCAACCTGTCGCTGAACCTCGGCGCCGGCGACGTGCCCATCGCGGTGGGACCCGGCACGGGCGGCGGGACCGGGACCGGCGGCGGGACCGGGACCGGCGGCGGGACCGGGACGGGCGGCGGGACCGGGACGGGCGGCGGCACGGGCACCGGTGGCGGCACCGGAACAGGCACCGGCACTGGAACAGGCACCGGCACAGGCACCGGAACAGGCACAGGCACCGGCACTGGTGGAACGGGAGGGGGCACCGGAACAGGCACCGGCGGCACCGGCACCGGAACGGGCAGCACCGACCCCGGGATGCTGGCCGGCGGCACGGGAGGCACCACCCCGGCAGGGTCCGGCACGGGGGGCGGCGGGACCCTCCCGACCGGCACTCCGACCGTGCCGGGCAGCGATCCGACGGCTCCGGGCGGCCTCATCTCCGTCCCGGGCAGCATCCCGGCCTCCGTGCTCGCGGCCGGCGCCACCGTCGTGCAGGGGACGGGTCGGGCCGCGGGCGACGCCATCGCCATGGACCCCGCGGCTCAGTTCGACCGCGGGGGCCGCTTCACGGTCACGGGCCACGTGGCGAGCGCCTCGGGCGTGAGCGGCGTGGAGATCACCGCCGTGGTGGACGGCGGAGCCCCGGTGGATCTCGGTGCGGCCAGCGTCGCGGCCGACGGCAGCTTCACCTTCTCGGACCGCGTCGGCGCCCACCTGCAGGCCTTCATCACCGCGACCGAGACGGACGGCGCCGGCGGCACGGCCTCGGCGGTCGGCCAATACTCGATCGAGGCCGGGATCCGCGGCGCCTCCTACGTGGCGCAGCAGGACCTCTACAGCCTGGATGGGGATGCCGACAGGGCGACGATGAACTACAGGCGCGACGGTTCCAGCACGGTGCACGTCAACGCGGGGGGCCAGACCCTCACGTCGGACTTCTTCGACACCTACCTCAACGGCGAGGCTCCCGCGAATACCTTCGTGTTCGATCCCGGGCACGGGCTCGACGTCATCCACGGGTTCCGGATGGACGGGTCCGACCACGATACGGTCAGCCTGCCGTCGGCGGATTTCACCGGGCTCGCCGACGTGCTGCGCCACACGGATGACGCGGCCGGCGGGGTGGTGATCCACGACCCGAACGGCGGCGGCGACACCGTCAAGCTCGCCGGCATCACCAAGGCGGAGCTGAAGGCCCACCCGTCGGACTTCGCCTTCCACGCCTGATCCCGCCGGACCGGGTCCATGGCCGCCCGGCTCCCCGCCGGGTGGCCTTTCGGCCGTTCAGGGAGGCCGCGACGCGAAGCGGGCCAGGATGACGGCGACCTGGTCGGGGTGGAGCGCCAGCCGGCCCCCGAAGCCGTCGCGCCGCGCCGCGCGGACGTCGGCGGCGAGGTCCGGCGATCCGGCGGGCGAGGCGCCGTCCACCGCCGGCACGCCGGCCGCCGCCGCCGCCAGCACCACGAGGCCCCGCGCCGCCGCGAGCGGGGCGGCGTCGCGGGCCGGCACGGCCCCGACCTCCGCGGCCAGGGCGATCGGGTCCCACAGGAGCGCCGTGAGGCGGGCGCTCGCGCTCCGTAGCGTGCCCAGGGCCAGGACGCCGCGGGCCGTATCGGCCACGGCGACGATGCGCGTCGACCCCGCGGCGAGCCCGGCCTCGGCCTCGCGGACCGCGAGCTTGGCGGCGAGGCGCTGCACGTCGGCCGCGCCGGCGGCGCCCGGCAGCAGCACGGCATCCGGCACGCCGGGCATCACGGCATCGAGGTCGAGGTCGACGAGGCCGGTGGGCAGCGCCGCCACCCGCAGCGCCAGCGTCGGGCGGCGCGGAGGCGGGCCGAGGCGGGCCAGGGCGGCGGCGGCCCAGCGCCGCGCCGCCGCACGCCCCTCCGGCGCCGCGGCGTCGCCGAGGTCGAGCACCAGCGCGTCGGCGCCGCAGGCGAGGGCGGCGTCGAGCCCGTCCCCGGCATCGCAGGGCACGAGCAGCGGGCAGCGCATGGCGGGCCTCCGGCGTTGACGCTCGCGGGGACGCGGGGCACAGGAGGGCCCGCGGGAGCCGCTCCGGCCCGGCCCGCACCACCGCGGTCAGGCACAGAGGCACGATGAGCGTCGGCGATCCAGCGGAAACGGCCGGCGCGGCCGTCGTCGGGGCGCCGTCGCGCCGCCCCCCCGCCGGGGCTTCGGCCGCGGTCCGCGCCCTGGCGACGCTGGCGGCAGCCCTGCTCGGCTTCGCCCTGCCGGTGCTGATGGTGGTGGCCAACAAGTCGGCGCCCGCGGCCCTCGCGGCCGCGGCCCTCGCGGCCACCGCCGCGGCGCTGCTCGGCGGCCGCGGCCGCGACCTCGGCGCCCGCTACCGCGCCCTCCTCGGCGCCCCCCCGACGCTGCTGGCCCTGGGCGTCGTGGCGCTCTGCGCGCTCAGCTTCGGCTGGACGGTCGACCCCGGCCTGACGCGGCGCGGCCTCGTCGAGGGCCTGCCGGAGCTCGCCTTCGCGCTCGGTGCCGCGGCCGCCTGGCCGCTGGTGGCGGGGCGCCGCGACGCCCGCTGGCTCGTCGGCGGCATCGGGGCGGCGGGCCTGCTGATCCTGTTCGAGCACCTGTCCGGCATGCCGCTGCACGCGCTGGTGCGGGCCCGCGGGGAAGCCTGGGACCTGAAGCGCAGCGCGATCCCGCCGCTGCTGCTGTTCTGGCCCGCCGCGGCCCTGTGCTGGCGCGGCCGGCGCTTCGGGACGGTGGCGGGCCTCGCGGCCGCGGTCGCGGTCGGGGTGGCGGCGTCCCATTCCGGCGCCCCGGCGGCGGCCCTGGCCTGCGGGGCGGCGCTCGCCGCGCTGGCCTTGGCGACGCCCCGCGCCGCGCTCGGCCTCACGGGGGCGGGCCTGCTCGTCCTGGTGGCCTGCGCGCCCTGGACCGGCACGGTGGCGACCCGCGCGCTGCCGCCCGACGCCACGCGGACGCTGCGCGAGGAGCATGCCGAGCACCGCCTCACCATCTGGAACGCCTTCGAGCACCGCGGCTTCGACCGCCCGCTGCTCGGCCACGGCTTCGACGCGAGCTTCGCGGTGGCGGGAAGCCCCCGCCCCGACGGCGCCCCGCCCCCGGCCGACAGCGCCCGCATCGTCGGTTTCCACCCCCACGACGTGCTGCTCCAGTTCTGGGTGGAGCTGGGCGCGCTGGGCCTCGCCGCGGCCGCGGTCGTGTTCTGCTTCGTGCTGGGCCGGCTGGCCCACCGCCGCGGGGCCGCGCTGGCGGCGCGGCTCGGGCTGCTGGCGGCGGTGGTCGGCGTCGGCCTCGTGGGGCTCAGCGCCTGGCAGCCCTGGTGGATCGCCACGATCGCGGCGAGCCTGCTGTGGTTCGACCACGTCGACCGGAATGCCTGATAGACTTTCGAACAGATTCCAAAGGGCGAGCCCTTTGGCGGGTTTCAGGGCGGAGCCCTGAAAGACTTTAGAAGTAGAGTCAGGGCTCCGCCCTGAAACCCGCAAAAGGCCGAGGGCCTTTTGAAACCAGTTTGGTCTATGAACTTCATACGATGACTTCAGCCGTGCCGCAGCAGGGCGCGGTAGGGCGCGATCTCCTCGGGGATCGTGCGGGCCACGATGGTCGAGACCACGTGTTCGGCATCCTCGGCGATGCCCGAGAAGCGGCCCGACCCCCAGGAGTTGAGCCAGGGCAGGCCGACGAACATCAGCCCCGGCACGGTCGTCACGCCGCGGTCGTGCTCGGGATAGCCGGTGCCCGTGAAGCACGGCACGTCGATCCAGCTCCAGTCCGAGCGGAAGCCCGTGGCCCAGACGACCGATGCGATGCCGGCCTCGGCGAGGTCGAGCCCCGTGGGCTCGGTCTCCGGCTCCCAGGCCGGGCGGTAGGGCTCGGCCGCCGGCGCGTCGATGCCCGAATCGGCGATGTGGCGGTCGATCATCTCGCGGATCCCGAGGTAGACGGCGTCGGCCGCATCGAGCTTGGCCCGCAGGTCCGGCTTGAAGGCGAGCGCCGTGCCGCGCACGTCGCTCAGGCGCCCGTAGAGCCTCATGCCCTCGGCCGCGAAGCGGCGCAGGTCGATCTCGCGGCCGCCGTCGCGGCCCGTCATGTAGTGGTTGGCCTGCCGGCGCACGCCCTTGCCCTTCGGGTGATCCGCCACCGTCGTGGCGTACTGGCCCATCTCGTCGAGCCAGCGGATGGCGTCCTTGCCGCGGTGGCGGCGCGGCGAGCGCGGCGCGCTGCCGACCGAAACGTGGACCTGCCGGCCCGCGAGGTGCAGGTCCTCGGCGATTTGGCAGCCGGACTGCCCCGTGCCCACCACGAGGATGCCGCCGGCGGGGAGCTGGTCGGGGTTCTTGTACCCCGAGGAGTGGATCTGCACGATCGCCTTCGGCAGGCGCTCCGCCTCGCGCGGCACCTGCGGCAGGTGGTAGCCGCTCACCGCCACCACGACGTTCGAGGCCGTCCAGGCCCCCTCCGACGTCTGCAGCGCGAAGGCGCCGTCCGGCCGCCGCGACAGGGCCGTCACGGCCACGCCCTCGCGGAGCGGCGGCTTCACGCGGCGGGCGAAGTCCTCGACGTAGCGGACGATGTCGTCCTTCACCATGAAGCCGTCCGGGTCGGGGCCCGGATAGGGGAAGCCCGGCAGGCGGCACTGCCAGTTCGGCGTGACGAGGCAGAAGCTGTCCCAGCGGTCGTCGCGCCAACTGTGGCCGACGCGGTCGCGCTCGAAGACCAGGTGTTCGAGCCCCCGCTGCTTCAGGAAATGGCTGACCGACAGGCCCGCCTGTCCCCCGCCGATGACCGCCACGGGCAGGTGTGGCACGGCCGAATGTTGCGTCATCACCGTCACTCCTCGAAGGCTTCGACCAGGACCGCGGCGTCCGGTCCGCGGGGCTGGGCCGCGGCCGCGGCCTCGATGGCGCGGAGCTGGCCGAGCGCCAGCGAACAGGGGAAGCCGTAGCGCGCCCTCACCCGTTCGCTGGCGATCGTCAGGGCCTCGCGGCTCTTCTCCACGAAACTGTCGAGCGGGTAGCTCTGCCCCGGCACGAGGTAGTGCTTGATGACCAGCGAGGGCGAGTAGCAGGTGTCGCGGCGGCCGTCGGGCCAGCGGATCCGGAAACGCATCTCAGGCATGGGCGGGCTCCCGGCGCCGCGGGCGGGGGCCGGCGCCCGCCCCGAGGTGGGCCGCGTAATGGGCGAGGTGGCGGCGGGCGCTGTCGGCCCAGCCGAAGCGGGCCGCCACCGCGTGGCCGCGCCCGACCCGCGCGGCGCGGGCGCGCGGGTCGAGGCTGGCCTCCAGCCCCGCCGCGATGGAGCCCACGTCGGCCGGATCCGCCCAGAAGGCGTCGGCCGGCCCGAGGTATTCCGTGAAGGGCGCGATGCGCGACACCAGCGCCGGCGTGCCGCTCGCCATGGCCTCGATCACCGCGAGGCCGAAGCCCTCCTCCAGCGACGGAAAGGCCAGCGTGTCGGCCACGCGGTAGAACGCCGGCAGCTCGGCCTGCGGCACGGGGCCGGCCACCACGATCGCATGCCCCGGCCCGGGCGCGAGGCCCAGGCGCTCCATCGCCTCGCCGCACAGGCGCGCGTAGGCGCCGTGGTCGAGCACCGAGGCGCCGCCCACGACGGCGAGCTGCGCCCGCGGGTGCCTGAGGCGGAGCATGGCGAAGGCCGCGATGAGCCGCAGGCTGTTCTTGCGCGGCTCCAGCCCGCCGACCGACAGCAGGATCGGCCCATCGCCGAGGCCGTATCGGCGGCGCACCGCGTCGTCGGCGGGGTCCGGCGCGGCCGAGAAACCCGCGACGTCGACGCCGTTGGCGACCCGCCCGGCGTCGACGCCGTAGAGCGCGCGGAGCCGGCCGACCCACAGGTCGCTGACGCAGAGCACCGTGCCGGCCGCCGCCACGGCGCGGCGCTGCCGGGCCTCGACGCGCGGGTCGGCGAAGCTGTCGAGGTGGTGCACGGTGCGGACGAAGGGCGGGACGAGCCCGGCCTCGCGGAGGTCGGCCAGCGCGTTGCCGCCGATCCCGTCATGGGCGTGGTAGAGGTCGAAGCCGCGGTTCCGCGGGCTCCGGAACCAGTCCCGATATTCGGCGACGCGCTGCTCCACCATGTCGGCCGTCGCCCGGCCCTCGACGCGGCAGGCCGCCACCGACACGGTGCCGCAGCGCGCCGCCCGGAAGAAGCCGCGGCGGGCGGGGTCGGGCGCGTGCACCACGGCCTCGTGGCCCAGCGCGGTGAGGGCCTCCGCCAGCGACAGGCAATGGCTGACGCCGCCCCGCGGGTTGGTGGAATGGGTGAGGATGGCGATGCGGAGCGGGCGGGTCACGGCAGCGATCCGCCACGGGGCGACCCTTCTCCCCGCCGGGGAGAAGGTGGCGCGCGAAGCGCGACGGATGAGGGGGGATCCACGCGGCCACCGGGCCCCTCATCCGCCCGCTGCGCGGGCACCTTCTCCCCGGAGGGGAGAAGGGGAGCCGCGCCCCCGCAGCCGATCAGCGGGGCCTCGGCGAAGTCCCACACGGTGGCCTCGTGCCGGCCGTCGGCGAGGCGCAGCGCGTGGCCGGCCTCGACGGCGCCGATCCGCGCGGCCGCGAGGCCCCGCGCGGCGAAGCGCGCCAGCACGGGTTCGGTCCGGTCGGGCCGCAGGCTCAGGAGGAAGCCGAAGCTCGGGAAGCTCGCGAGCCAGCGCTCCAGGTCGACGCCCTCGGGCCGCGGCACGCGCGACGGGTCGATCACCCCGCCGGTGCCGGAACACTCGAACAGCATGGCGGCCGTGCCCACCGTGCCGGCCATGGAGATGTCCTTGGCGGCCCCGCAGAGCCCGGCCTCGGCGATCTCCGGCAGGAGGTCGAGGTCGGCGCGCAGGCGCGCCGCGGGCGCGGCCGTGCTGGCGTCCCAGTTGGTGGACGTCTCCGAGCGGTAGGCGCCGCGCAGGTCGACCGCCATGACGAGGTCGTGGCCGGGCTCGGCGTCGAAGCTCGTCAGCAGGCGCTTCGCCCGGCCCAGCACCGCCACGGCGAGGCCGCCGCGGTCCGAGCGCGTGTTGGTGTGGCCGCCGACGACCGGCACGCCGTAGCGCGCCGCCCCGTCCCGCAGGCCCGCCAGCACCGGCGCCGCGGCGGCCTCGTCCGAGGCCCAGAGCGCGTCCACCACGGCCAGCGGCCGCCCCCCCATGGCCGCGATGTCGCTGAGGTTGACCATCACGCCGCAATAGCCGGCGAACCAGGGCTCGGCCGCCACGAAGCCGTCGATGAAGCCCTCGATGGCGAAGAGCAGGTGGCCGTCCCCGTCCGGGATGGCGGCGCAATCGTCGCCGACCGGGACCGTTACACCCGAGTCGAAGCCGAGGCCCAGCGCCGCCACGGCCCCGGCGATGTCGCGCTTGCCCGCGACGCCCCGGCTGGCGCGGATGCGGGCCGCGAGCCCGTCGAGGGAGCGGTCCATCACGCGGCCATCTTGGCGAGCGCCGTGATGCCCGCGACCGCGTCGAGCAGGGGCGGGTAATGGTCGAGGTCGGCCTGCATGAGGTGGTGGGGCCGGCCGTGCAGCTCGACCTCGTCCAGCGTGTGCCAGTGGAGGCGGGCGAACATCGGGGCGTTCTGGCTCTGCACGTGGGCGATGAAGCGCCGGCAGCCGCGGGCGTGGGCGGACGAGACCGCCACGCGGATCAGCGCCGCCCCGAGCGCCCCGATGCGGCGGTGGTCGGCCGCGACCGCGAGGCGCGAGCCCGTCCACAGGCCGGGCTCGGGCTCGTGGATCCGCACCGTGCCGACCACGTCGCCGGCCATCACGGCCAGCCGCGACACCGCCACGATGGGGATCGCCACGGCGTCGACGGCATCGCGGTCGTCGCCCTCGAAGATCCGCTGCTCCTCGCAGAAGACGCGGCGGCGCAGCGCCGCGGCGTCGCGGAACTCCCAGGGGCGGTCGGCGAACTTCACCGTGAAGCTCGGCGCCGTGAAGGCCCGCTCGAGGGGCAGGATCACGCGCGGCGCTCGTAGCTGGAGAGCGCCGAGCAGGCGCCGCACTTGCCGCAGCCCGCCTTGATGTCGGCGCTGCGCATGCCGGCCCGCGCCAGCAGGGCGGAGAGCGGCCCGAGGATCGAATGCATGAAGGCCGGCGTGGGGGCGGGATGGCTCTCCAGCGGCGTGCCGGAGATCGGCACGAAGGGCACCACGAAGGGGTAGACGCCCAGGCCGACCAGAGTCTCGGACAGCGACAGGATGGCCTCGGCCGTGTCGCCGAGCCCGGCCAGGATGTAGGTCGACACCTGCCCGCGGCCGAAGACCGGCACGGCGGCCGCGAAGGCCCCCATGTAGCGCTCCATCGGCACGGAAGCCTTGCCCGGCATGATGCGGGCCCGCACGGCGGGCGTGACGGCTTCGAGGTGCATGCCGAGCGCGTCGATGCCGGCGGCCTTCATGCGGTCGAACCAGCGGTCGTCGTCGGGCGGCTCGCACTGGCCCTGGATCGGCAGGTCGATCGCGGCCTTCACGGCGAAGGCCGATTCGGCCAGGATGGCGGCGCCCCGGTCCGTGGTGGCGGGCGTGCCGGTGGTCATCACCATGTGCGTCACGCCGTCGAGCAGCACGGCCGCGCGGGCCACCTCGGCGAGCTGTTCCGGGGTCTTGCGCGCCACGGTGCGGCCGGCCGCCAGCGACTGGCCGATGGCGCAGAACTGGCACGTCTTCGTGCGGCTGGCGTAGCGGATGCAGGTCTGGAGCACGGTGGTGGCCAGCACGTCGCGGCCGTGCAGCACGGCGATCTGCGAGTAGGGCACGCCGTCGAAGGTCTGCATCCGGTAGAAGCGCGGCTGGAACGGGAAGCGCACGCCGCCGACGTCGACCCCGTCGCGCTCGACGCGGCTCAGGCCGTCCGGCCCCGGCCGCTGCACCACGTAGGGGCTGTCGAAGGCCGTGGCGGTGTGGACCGGCACCATCACGGTGCGGCCGTCGATCGTCAGGGCCTTGTGGTCGGAGGGGCCGGCGCCGCCGCGGCGGCTCTGGACGCCGGCGCTAGGGTCGATCAGCCGGACCCCGAAGGACTGCAGCTCGTTGATCAGTTGCTCGGTCGGCAGGGAGCTCGCGCTGGCGTCGGTCATCGGTCGGTCCGTCCATGGTCCGTGTGCGGTCGGGGGCGGCCCTGTGCAGGGGCCGCGCTTCCCGGTCGTCGAGGTTGAGGCTGAGGAGCTCGGGCCGGGCGTAGTGGCCCACCGAGTCCATCATGCGCTTGCGCTTGGCGATGAGCCCCATGTCCAGGTCGGCCACCAGCACCCCCTCGCCCTCGCGCAGCGGCGGGGCGAGGTGGACGCCCTCGGGCGACACGATGGCCGTGCAGCAGCCCCCGCGCAGCGCCTTGCGCATGCGGTCGTCGGGCGTGATGGCCTCGATCTGGGCGTCGTCGAGCCAGCCCGTGGCGTTGACCACGAAGCAGCCGGCTTCGAGCGCGTGGTGGCGGATCGTCACCTCCATCTGGTCGGCGAAGATCTGCCCCACCATCGAGCCGGGGAACTGCGCGGCGTGGATCTCCTCGCGCTGCGCCATGAGGCTGTAGCGGGCGA
>CAXTBR010000123.1:0-10334 GCA_964242785.1 uncultured Lichenihabitans sp.
GGAATCGAACCCCTGTTTTCGCCGTGAGAGGGCGACGTCCTGGACCGCTAGACGAAGGGCGCGGATCGAAGGACGCCGCGCGTCGGTCGATCCGGGGTCTATAGACAAACGCCCCCGCCATCGCAAGCCCTGAAGATCGCGCCCTCTCGAGCGCGCGCGTCGCGTCCGGCCCCGGGGCCGCACCACCCGCGCGGCAGAGGGGGCGGTTCCTTCCGGCCGGGTTTCGCGTTAGGGTCGCGGGGCGCCGCCATCCCGGCCGGGCGCCCCGAACCGCGAACGCCGTCACCGCCTTGCGCGACAGCCTGACCGTCCTGGCCATCCTGGTGATCGGCGTGCTGACCGCGGCCCTGGTCGCACCCTACCTGATCGATTGGGACAGCCATCGCGCGCTGATCGAGCGCAAGCTGTCCGCGGCCGCCGGGACGCCGGTCGAGGTCGCAGGGTCCATCGACCTCAGGATCCTGCCGCGGCCGATCCTGCGCCTGGGCGACGTCGCGGTCGGCGGCCACGATCCCGGCCGGCCCCGGATCACCGCCGCGGCCCTCGATGCCGAACTGTCGCTCACCGCCCTGATGCGCGGGCAGGTCCAGGTGGTCGACACCACACTGGAGAAGCCGCGCCTCGACCTCGTCGAGGGGCGCGACGGCACCGTCGGCTTCGCCCTGCCGGCCGACGACCTCGCCGACCGGGTCGCCCTCGACCACGTCGGCGTGCGCGACGGCACGGTCGCGCTCCGCCTCGCCGACGGCCGCCGCCTGGCGCTGTCGGGCCTCGACCTCGACGGCGAAGCCGCGAGCCTGCGCGGCCCCGTCAAGATCGCGGGGCGGTTCGGCGCCGGGGGCGTGCCGTTCCGCCTCGCCACCGGCGCGGTCGACCACGGCCGCCTCCGGGTGAAGCTCCACGTCGACGGCGCGGCCCTGCGCCCGAGCCTCGACCTCGACGGCACCCTCGCGGCCCGGGCCGCACCGGCCGCCGCGGCCCGGCCCGGCCCGGGCTTCGACGGCACCCTCGCGGCCACGGGCGCGCTGCCGCTCGACGGCACGCCCGCCACCGTCCCCTGGCGCCTGACGGCCCATCTCGAGGCCGGCCGCGAGGCCGCCGCGGCGTCCGACGTCGAGCTGCGCGCCGGCGCCGACCTACGGGCCCTCATCGCCGGGGGCGACGCCACCGCGGCCTACGCGGCCTCGTCCCCCCGGCCGGAGGCGGCGCTGCGGCTCCACGGCGCGGGCCTCGACCTCGACCGCCTCGCGGTGGCGCCCGAGGACGGCGCCATCGCCCCGCCCACGGGGTTCGGCCTCGTGCGGCTCCTGCTCCGCCTCGCGGGGGACGGCACCGGGGCCGTGTCGCTGCCGGGCCGCCTCGACCTGTCGGCGGGTTTCGACACCGTCACCCTGGGCGGCCAGACCCTGCTCGGCGCGCGCGTGGCGCTGGGCCTCGGCCCCGAGCCCACGGCTCGGGTGGCGCTCTCGCTCGACGGGCCGGAGGGCGCCCATCTGGCGCTCGACGGGCGGGCCGAGCCCGGCGCCGCGCCGGTGGGGCCCTTCGGCTCCGCGCCGGCCCGGGGTTCGGCCGTGTTTCGGGGCCGGGCGGAGGCGGGGACGAACGACGTCCGCCGCACCGCCGCCTGGCTGGCGCCCGCGGCCCCGGAGGTCTCGGCCTGGCTCCTCACCGCCGTGCCGGGCCGCGCCGCCGATGCGGCGGGCGACGTCGAGGCCTCGGCCACCGGCGTGGCGGCGCGCAACCTGAGCCTGCGCCTCGACGGCTCGCGCTTCGCCGGCACGCTGTCCTTCACCCGGGCGGTCGGCGACGAGCGGGCGCGCCTCTTCGCCGACCTGTCCTCCGGCGCCCTCGATCTCGACCGCCTGCCGGACCTCTTCGGCGCCGGCGAGGCGTCGCGCGACCTCGATCTCGACCTCGCCCTCTCGGCCCGCGCCGTGACGCTGGCCCATCCTGGCCTCGACGGCGGCGGCAGCCTCGCCCCGGTCACGGCCGGCCACGTGGCGCTGCGGCTGACCAAGGCGGCCGACGCCGTCAGGCTCGAACGCCTGTCGCTCGACGTCGCCGGCGCCGGCCTCGACGCCACGGGGTCCCGCACGGGGCGGGAGGCGCGCGCCGAGGCGCATGTGTCGGCGCCCCAGCTCGGCCCCGTCGCCGACGCCCTGGCGGGCCTGCTGCCCGGCCCCGCCACGGCGCTGCTGCGCGGCCGGGCCGCGGCCCTGTCGCCCGTCGACGCCACCCTGCGGATCGAGGCCGCGGCGCCCGCCGAGGGGGCGGCCCTGGCCCCCACGCGCTTCACCCTGGCCGGCACGGCCGGGGGCACGGCGCTCGACGCCGCGCTGACCCCGGAGGGCTCCGGGGCCGGCCTCGCGGCCGACGCCCGGCCCGTGTCCCTGACGCTCCGCGCCGAGGCGCCCGACGCCGCCGGGCTGCTGCGCCAGCTCGGCCTCCCGGCCGCGGGCGGGCTCGGCGCCGCGCGGGTCGCTGGCACGGGGCGCGGCACGGTCGCGGGCGGCTTCGCGGCCGAGGCCGAGGCGCATCTCGGCGCCACGGCGCTCCTCTACGCGGGCCAGGCGGCGGCGGGGCGGGGCGACGGCCGGCTGTCGCTGACCTCGCCGGACGCGCGGCCGCTCCTCGCGGCGCTGGGCCTGGCGTCGCCCGCCGGCGAAGCCGTCCCGGCCGAGGCCGCGGGCGACCTCGGCTGGCGCGACGCGGGCGTCGGCTGGCGGCACCTCAAGGCGCGGGTCGGCGGCACCGCCGCCTCGGGCGACCTGTCGCTCGACCTCGCGCCGCGCCGGCCCGGCACCCCCGAGCCCGTCGCGCTGCGCGGGAGCCTGTCGCTCGACCGCCTGCCGGCCTCGACCCTGCTCGGCCTCGCCTGGGGCGACCCGCCCGCGCCGGCCGCGGCCTGGGCGACCGGACCCTTCGCGCCGCCCCCGGCGGCCCTGCCGCGCAGCGAGGTCGCGCTGAGGATCGCGAGCCTGCCGCTGCGCGGCGCGCTCGAAGCCAGCGACCTCGCCCTGACGCTGCGGACGGGCGGCGGCGCCGTGACGCTCGCGGACGCCGCCGGGGCGCTCGGCTCCGGCACGATCGGCGGGACGCTCACGCTGCGGCGCGACGGCCCCGCCGCTTCGGTGTCGGGCCGCGTCGCCTGGGGCGGCGTGCCCTTCGCCTTCGGCGGGTTCTCGGGCCGCGCCGGCGGCACCGGGGAGGTCACCGGCACGGGCGACAGCCCCGCCGCGCTGGTGGCGAGCCTCGCCGGCACGGGCAGCCTGAACCTCACGGGCGCGGCCCTGTCCCGGACCGACCCCACGGCCCCCGCCCGGGCGACCGCGCTGCTCGACGCGCGCGACGCCGCGGCGAACCGGGCCGACGACGCGCCCGACGCGGCCCCGCCCGACGTCGACGCGATCCGGCGGCAGCTCGGGAGCGAGTTCGATCGCGGCCCCCTGACGCTCGGCGACGTCACGGTGGCGGCGACGCTCGCCGAAGGCCGGCTGCGGGCGGCCCCGATCCACGTCGCCGGCCCGGATTGGACGGCCGACACCGCGGCGGCGGTCGACATCGGCGCCCAGACGCTGACGACCCGCACCGCCCTCGGGCGCGGCGGCGGGCCCGGCGCCGTCGTGGTGACGGATGCCGGTCCGCTCGGGGGCGGGGGCGCCCGCACCATCGACGCCGCGGGCCTCGTCGAAGCCGTCCAGTCCCGCGCCATCGCCCGCGCCCAGGAGCGCATCGACGTCGTCGAGCAGGACATCCGCGAGCGGGCCGCCTTCAACCGGCAGCTCAAGGCGATCCAGGCCGACCAGGCGGCGGCGCGGGAGCGCGCCGAGGCCGAGAAGCGGGACGCGGCCGCGCGCGCGCAGGCCGCGGCCGCCGCCGCGCTGGCGCTGGCCGCCGCCGAGGCGCAGGCCCGGGCCGACGCCGCCGCCAAGGCCGTGGCGGAGGCCCAGGCGGCCGCGGAGGCGCGCCGGGCCGCGGCGCGGAGCGACGCCGCCGCCAAGGCCGAAGCCAAGGCCGAAGCGAAGGCCGAGGCCGACAAGCAGCGCTTCTTCGACAGGGCCGTGAAGGCCCAGGATCCGCCGCTCGACCTCGGCGCCCGGGACGCGCCCCCCGGCCGGCCCCGCCGTCCGGCCGCGCGGCCCCCCGCGGCGGGCGGCTCGCTCCCGGGCGGCGTCGAGGATCACGGCGCCGCCCCGGCCGTCTCCGACCCCTCGGCCGCCGGCCGCTACTGATGAGTGCCCCGGCCGCACCGGATCCGACCGGGGCGGGTCGTTAACGCCGTCGTAGGGGGCGGCGTGGCTGATGGCGGACCACGGCAGTCCCCGTCCATGGCCACCATGACATCTTCGCTCGGCGCCACCCTGCATGGACTGTCGCTCGGCTCGGTGCCGCGGCGGGGCCTGTTCCTGCTGATCGCCTCGGCGCTGGTCGGCATCTGCGCGGTCTTCGTCGCGGTGATGGTCGACGCCCGCACCGACACGCGCAACGCCGCGGAGTGCGCCGAGATGAACCTCGCCACCCTGCTGGCGCAGGACATCGACCGCAACATCGAGCTCCTCGACCTGTCGGTCCAGGCGGCGCGCGACGCCTGGGAGGACCCGCGCGTCCGGACGCTCGACCCCGCGC
Organism: uncultured Lichenihabitans sp.; assembly: GCA_964242785.1. Classification (GTDB taxonomy): domain Bacteria; phylum Pseudomonadota; class Alphaproteobacteria; order Rhizobiales; family Beijerinckiaceae; genus Lichenihabitans. The sequence continues at coordinate 4,627 of CAXTBR010000123.1, forward strand.
TTCGCCAGCTCCTGCTCTTCGACCATTCGGCCAGCGCCCGCTACATCGACGCCATCCTGGTGCTGGACCGCGACGGCGCCGTGGTGGCGGATTCGACCTCGGCCGTGCCCCGCATCCGCGACCTCCGCGCGGCGGACTTCTTCACCGCCCAGGCGACGCGCGACGCGGGGCTGTTCATCGGCCGGCCCATGCGGATGCCGGGCGTGTCGGGCTGGCACATCGCCCTCAGCCGCCGCCTCTCGTCCGCGGACGGCGGCTTCGCCGGCGTCGCGGTCGGCTTCCTCAACCTCGGCTACCTGACCGAGACCTACAAGCGCCTGCCGCTCGGGGCCGACAGCACCATGACCCTGGTCAGCACGGACGGCGTGATGCTGGTGCGCGAGCCCCAAGACGACGCGTCCGTCGGCCGCTCGTTCCGGGGACGCCCGGTGTTCGAGAGCATCAAGGAGGGGACCAGCGGCACGTTCGAGGCCACCGCCACCCTCGACGGTCGCGTCCGGCTGTTCAGCTATCACCGCGTCGGCGGCCTGCCGCTGATCCAGGTCGTCGCGGCCACGACCGAGTCGGTCTACGCGGCGTGGCGGGCCAAGACGACGGTGCTCGGCGCCGTCCTGGCCACGCTCTGCGCCGGGACGCTGGCCCTGTTGTCCGTGCTGAAGCGCGAGCTGGTCCAGCGGGTCGCGGCCGAGAGCGCGCTCGAGGCCCTGGCCTCCACGGACCACCTCACGGGTCTGCTCAACCGTCGCAAGTTCTTCGCGCTCGCCGACGAGCGCCGCGCCGGCGCGGCCTTCGGGGGCCTCGCCCTGACGGTGGTGATGATCGACGTCGACCACTTCAAGGCCTACAACGACCGCTACGGCCACGTCGCGGGCGACGGCGTGCTCAAGGGGATCGCCGGCTGCATCTCGGGGGAGCTGCGCGGGGCGACGGACCTCGCGGCCCGGTTCGGCGGGGAAGAGTTCATCGTGCTGTTGCCGGGCCTCGACCGGCACGGCGGCCTCGTGGTCGCCGAGGCCATCCGCGCCGCCGTGGCGCGGCTCGCCGTGCCGCACGACCGGGCGGCCGCCGGATTCATCACGGTCAGCGCCGGGGTAGCGTCGGCCGAGGCGGGGGAGACGCCCGAACTGCGCGCCCTCGTCGAGGCGGCCGACGCCGAGCTCTACCGCTCCAAGCGCGAGGGCCGCAACCGGTCCAACGCCGCGGGCGAGCGCCGGCTCCGCCCGGCGCTGCCGGACGCCCTCTCGGCCTGAGGGCACGCCGTCCTACGGCTTCGGTTGATCGCTTCCCCTCACCGCTCGTCCCCGCGCCTGCGCACAGGCGCTCATTGAGGCGAGAAATACCCCACCTTCGCTCAGGATGAGGGAGCGTTGGCACACATCACTGAGGCTGGGCGTCGGCGCCCTTCTCCCCAGCGGGGAGAAGCTGCCCGGCAGGGCGGATGAGGGGGATTCCACAGCGGGTGGATCCCCCCTCATCCGGCGCTGCGCGCCACCTTCTCCCGCAGGCGGGAGAAGGGCATTCCCCGCGGACGCCGAGATGTGTGCCAACGCTAGCTCAGGATGAAGGAGGGTCGGGGAAAACAGGGTTTTTGCTCTAATCTTAGCCCCTATGCGCCTCCGCGGGGACGAGCGGCGGAGAGGGCGATCCGAGCTGATCGACCGGACATCCGCGTCACGCCCGGCCCGTCGGCGCCTCCTCGGCCTGCGGCGCCTCGGCCAGCGTCGCGGCGTCCCCGATCAGCACCGCCTCCACCGGCGCCACCCGGCCGCGCACCGCGATGCTGTGGATCGCGTGGGGGGCGACCTCGCGTCCCGCCCGGCGCAGCACCGCGGCCGACACCACGGCCTCGACGTCGCGCTCCTTGGCCTCGCCCTCCAGCCGGCTCGCCACGTTGATGCCGTCGCCCACCGCGGTCAGGCCCACGGCCCGGCCGTAGCCCATGTCGCCCACCACGGCGGGGCCGGCGTGGAGACCCATGGCGATGCGCAGCGGCTCGCCGAGCTCGGCCGCGAATTCGGCGTTCATGCCGTGCAGGCCGCGCGCCACGGCGGCCGCGGCCGCGAGGGCCTGCCGGCACGCGACCTCGGGGACGGTGTCCAGGCCGAACAGCGCCAGGGCGCCGTCGCCGATGAACTTGTCGAGGTAGCCGCCCGCGCCCTCGACCGCCTCGCCGACGATCTCGAAGTAGCGGTTGAGCAGGAACACCGTGTCGAAGGGCAGCCACCGCTCGGCCCGGCGCGTGAAGCCGCGCAGGTCGCAGAACAGCACGGCGAGCTCGCGCTCGTGGCTGGCGCCCGTCGTCCTCGGCTCCGGCGCGCCGGCCGGCTGGGCCCGGCGGGCCGCGAAGACCGGCCTCACGGCGATGTCGCCGGTGGGGCGGAGCTGGCAGGCGAGCCGGACGCCGGGCGCCGCGCCCGAGCGCGCCAGGGTGGCGGCCTCCGTGGACGAGGGCGGCGGCAGGTGGTCGAGCCCGTCCGTCACCCGCACCCGGCAGGTCGAGCAGCGGCCGCGGCCGCCGCAGAGCGAGGCATGCGGCACCCCGCCGATCCGGCTCGCTTCGAGCACGGTGGAGCCGCGCGGCACCGACACGCTGCGCCCCTCCGGATAGGCGATGCGGATGAGGCGGTGCCGCCCCCGCCAGGTGCGCAGCCCCCGCGCCGCCATCACGCCGGCGATCGGCGCCGCGAGCCCCGCGGTGATCCAGGCCCGGAGCGCCTCGGCCGTGCCGGGGGCGCGGGCCGCCCGCGCCACCGGCTCGGCCACGTCCGCGAAACTCGCGATCTCGCGCCCGGCCTCGGCGAAGCCCAGCAGCGCCAGCACCGGCACCAGCACGGCCGCCGGGTAGATCACCCCCGTCCAGCGCGGGAACCAGGGCCGGGCGCGCAGCGCGAACCAGAAGCCGAAGCAGCCGTGCGCCCAGGCGACGAGGAGCGCCACGGCCTGTCGCGCCCCGTTGAACGGCGCCGTCACCCAGAGCCCGCGCACTTGGTCGGCGTAGGTGGCGGGCTCGCCCGTGAGCCACGGATCGATCCGGGCGCCCACCACATGCCCCACGATCAGGAACGGCAGAACGAAGCCGAAGCCGATCTGGGACGCCTCCCGGGCCGTCATGCGCAGGGTGCGGCGGCGGTAGAGGGCGCGCAGCGACAGCCCGAAGTGGACGAGCAGCGACCCGAGAAGCAGCAGGGTGCCGGGCGCGCCGTGCCAGGGCGCGCTGAGCCAGGGCGCCGCGCGGTCCATCGCCCGCACCGACACGAGGCCGAGCGCGATGTTGGCGAAGTGGGACAGGAGGTAGGCGCCGAGCACCGCGCCCGACCACAGCCGCAGGCCGCGCGATCTCAGGGCGAGGGGCCAGGCCGGCAGAGCGATGAGCATGGGACCCCGCCGTGTCGCGGGACGCCCGCCGCGGATCCGCCCGGCACCCGGTTCGCGTGAGCCTCTACCACATCCCGCGCCTCCCGCCGATCCGGCAGGAGCGCGCGGGGTCGGGCGTCGCACGATTTCCGTTCCATAGGCTTGGAGCGCCGACCTCATCCGCTCATCCCCGCCTGCGCGGGGATGAGCGGGAGGGGGAAGCGATCATCTGAAACCCGCGTCAGGCGCCGCGGCGGTTGCGCTTGGCCAGGGTGCGCAGGCGCAGGGCGTTGAGCTTGATGAAGCCGGCCGCGTCGCGGTGGTCGTAGGCGACGGCGCCCTCCTCGAAGGTGACGAGGTCCTGGTCGTAGAGGGAGTAGGGGCTCGACCGGCCCACCACGCCGGCGCTGCCCTTATAGAGCTTCACGCGCACGCTGCCGGTGACGAACTCCTGGCTCTTGTCGATCAGGCCCTGCAGCAGTTCGCGCTCCGGCGAGAACCAGAAGCCGTTATAGATCATCTCGGCGTAGCGCGGCATCAGCTCGTCCTTGAGGTGGGCCGCGCCCCGGTCGAGCGTGAGCTGCTCGATGCCGCGATGGGCGAAATACAGGATCGTGCCGCCGGGCGTCTCGTACATGCCGCGCGACTTCATGCCGACGAAGCGGTTCTCGACGAGGTCCAGCCGGCCGATGCCGTTCTCGCGGCCGAGCGCGTTGAGCCGGGCGAGCAGCGCCGCGGGCCCGAGCCTCTCGCCGTCGATCGACACGGGGTCGCCGCGCTCGAAGCCCACCTCGACCGTGGTGGCGCGGTCGGGCGCCTGCTCGGGGCTGAGGGTGCGGGAGAAGACATAGTCCGGCACCTCCTCGGCGGGGTCCTCCAGCACCTTGCCCTCGGACGACACGTGCAGCAGGTTCGCGTCGACCGAGAAGGGCGCCTCGCCGCGCTTGTCCTTGGCGATGGGGATCTGGTTCGCTTCGGCGAACTCCAGCAGCGCCGTGCGGGAGGTGAGGTCCCATTCGCGCCAGGGCGCGATGACGTGGATGTCGGGCTCCAGCGCGTAGTAGCTGAGCTCGAAGCGCACCTGGTCGTTGCCCTTGCCGGTGGCGCCGTGGCACACGGCGTCCGCCCCCGTGGCGCGGGCGATCTCGATCTGCTTCTTGGCGATCAGCGGCCGGGCGATCGAGGTGCCCAGCAGGTAGAGCCCCTCGTATTGCGCGTTGGCCCGGAACATGGGGAAGACGTAGTCGCGCACGAACTCGTCGCGCAGGTCCTCGATGAAGATGTTCTCGGGGCGGATGCCGAGCAGCAGGGCCTTCTGCCGCGCCGGCTCCAGCTCCTCGCCCTGGCCGAGGTCGGCCGTGAAGGTCACGACCTCGCATCCGTAGGTGGTCTGCAGCCACTTCAGGATGATGGAGGTGTCGAGCCCCCCGGAATAGGCCAGGACGACGCGGCGGATCTGCTTCGGGGGCTGGGGCATGGAGGGATGACTTCGGCCGGTGGGAGGGATGGGGCGGCCCGCAAGGGACGGGCCGGGAGGGGGACGTCCGAGGGGCCGGGTCAGGCCTCGCCTTCGGCCCAGCTTCGGCCGTCGCGCTCGGTCAGGGCGATGGCGGCCGAGGGGCCCCAGGTGCCGGCCGTGTAGGGCTTCGGCAGCTCGTTCGAGCCCTGCCAGGCCTCGATGATCGGGTCCACCCAGGCCCAGGCGGCCTCGACCTCGTCGCGGCGCATGAACAGGGTCTGGTTGCCCCGCACCGTGTCGAGGATCAGGCGCTCGTAGGCGTCCGGGTTGCGCACCGCGAAGGCCTCGGCGAAGCTCATGTCGAGCGAGACGTGCTGGAGCCGCATGCCGCCGGGGCCGGGGTCCTTGATCATCAGGAACAGCTTGATGCCCTCGTCGGGCTGGAGGCGGATCAGCAGGCGGTTGGGCCGCGACTGCTCGCCCTCGAACACCGAATGCGGCACCTTCCGGAAGCTCACCACGATCTCGGACACGCGCGAGGGCAGGCGCTTGCCGGTGCGCAGGTAGAACGGCACCCCGGCCCAGCGCCAGTTGCCGATCTCGGCCCGGATGGCCACGAAGGTCTCGGTCTGGCTCGTCTCGCCCAGCTCGTCGAGGTAGCCCCGCACCGCGCCGCCCGCCGAGGCACCGGCCCGGTACTGGCCCCGCACCGTCATCTGGGCGGCGTTGGTGCCGTCGATGCGCTTCAGGGCTTTCAGCACCTTCAGCTTCTCGTCGCGCACCGCGTCCGCCTTCATGGAGGAGGGCGGCTCCATGGCGACGAGGCAGAGGAGCTGCAGGATGTGGTTCTGCACCATGTCGCGCATGGCGCCGGCCTTGTCGTAATAGCCGGCCC
>CAXTBR010000124.1:0-9884 GCA_964242785.1 uncultured Lichenihabitans sp.
TCGTGAACTGGTTCCTGTCCGGCTGGGCCGGCGCCTACCTCAACCGCCAGGGCTATTACTCGGCCGTGCTGCCCACCGCCAAATCCGTGATGGAGCCCTACGAGTGGGCCTACTGGATGGAGGGCAAGCCCGCCGAGAAGGACATCCACGCGCCCGACGGCACGCTGCTGGACAAGGCGGGCTCGACCCGCGACGGCGGCTCCTTCGACCAGCGCATGGGGTCGGTCGCCTGCTGGAACGCCATCATGGACGAGAACGACTACATAGTCCGCAAGTGGAACGAGTTCATCGTCGCATGAGCGACCTCGCCCGACCCACCGGTGCCGGCGCGCCGGCCGCCACCGCCTTGGCGGCGACCGACGCGGCCGCCCCGCCGCGCGCCGCGCGGCCGAGGGTCCGGTCCGGTTGGGCGCCCCCGGCGTGGCTCCAGGCCGCGCCGATGGGGCTCGTCTTCGCGCTGTTCTTCGTCCTGCCGCTCGCCCTCGTGGTGATGGTGAGCTTCTGGGACTACAACGACTACGAGATCATCCCGAGCCTCACGCTGCGGTCCTACACGGAGACCTTCGAGGGCTGTTACGACCAGTTGCCCGAGCTCTGCACCATCCTCAAGACCTACGTGACGACCGCGGAGCTGTGCTTCGCGGTCTGGGTCATCACGCTGCTGATCGGCTTCACGATCTCGTATTTCCTGGCCTTCCACGTCCGCACCCTGATGATGCAGACCGTTCTGGCCCTGCTCTGCACCGTGCCGTTCTGGACCTCCAACGTGATCCGCATGATCTCGTGGATCCCGCTGCTCGGGCGCAACGGCCTCGTCAACCAGGCCCTGATGGGCGCGGGAGTCGTCTCCTCGCCCGTCGAGTGGCTGCTCTATTCGCCCTTCTCGGTGGTGCTGGCCTTCGTGCACCTGTTCACCTTCTTCATGGTGATCCCGATCTTCAACTCCATGGTGCGGATCGACAAGCGGCTGGTCGAGGCCGCCTATGACGCGGGCGCCTCCGGCTGGCAGACGCTGTGGAACGTGGTGGTGCCGCTGTGCAAGCCCGGCATCGTCATCGGCTCGATCTTCGTCGTCACCATTGTGATGGGCGACTTCGTGACGGTCGGCGTCATGGGGGGTCAGCAGATCGCCTCGGCCGGCAAGATCATCGAGACGCGGCTCAACGCCCTTCAGTTCCCGCCCGCGGCCGCCAATGCCGTGATCCTGCTCGCCGCCACCCTCGTCATCATCCGCCTGCTGACCAGGGTGGTGGACATCCGCAAGGAGCTTTGAGCCATGAGGGAGGGACGCCCGCTCGCCTTCTACGTCCTGGCGGCCTTCTTCACGCTCTACGTGCTGTTCCTCTACGGCCCGATGATCGTGATCTTCATGCTGTCGTTCCAGGGGCCGCAGGGCGGCATGACCTTCCCGATGAACGGCCTGTCGGCCCACTGGTTCGCCAAGCTGTGGGAGGGCGGGGGCATCGTCGACATCGGCGCTTCCTTCTGGCGCTCGCTCGAACTCGGCCTCACCGTGACGGTGCTGACGGTGGTGCTGTCGACCCTGGCCGGCCTCGCCTACCGCCGCAAGTTCAGGGGCCAGGCGGTGCTGTTCTACGTCGCCATCGCCAGCCTGATCGTGCCCTCCATCGTCACGTCGCTCGGCATCGCCCTGCTGTTCCGGCTGATCGACACGGCCGTGAAGGCCGGGCCGGACTGGATGAGCGACGGCTACACCACGCTCCTCGGCCTCTTCACCTCCGGCCTCGCCGCCCACCTCACCTGGACGCTGCCCTTCGGCCTGCTCATCATGTTCGCCATCTTCAACCGCTTCGACGGGCGGCTGGAGGAGGCGGCGCGCGACCTCGGCGCCACGCCCTGGCAGGGGTTCCGCCACGTGGTGCTGCCGCTGATCCTGCCGGCGCTGGTGGGCGTGGCGCTGTTCGGCTTCACCCTCTCGTGGGACGAGATCGCCCGCTCCAGCCAGGCGATCGGCTCCGACAACACCCTGCCGATGCAGCTCCAGGCGCTGACCACCACCGTGACGACGCCGATGATCTACGCGCTCGGCACCACCACGACGGGCGTGTCCTTCGTGGTCATCGCCCTGGCGCTGCTCGGCATCGCCCTGCTGCGCGCCCGGCAGAACCGGCACGGGTCCGACGCCGGCCAGGCGTGAGGGGGCGGGCCTGCCGGGCATAGGTCTTCAGATCACCGCAGAACCTCGGACTCCCCCCACCCTCCCTCATCCTTGTAAGTTTGACTCACCTGGTTTCCAGATGGATCCGGGTACGGAGGCGGACGGGGAACCGGGTGACCCCAACTTACGAGCATGAGGACGGGTGAAGGAACGCCGTCGTTGGCGTCATGTCGACCGTCGAGGACGACGGGGATGCCGCACGGGCGGCGGCGCGCATCTGCGCTATGTCACCGGAAGAACACGAGCGTCAGCAGCCCGAACAGGGGCAGCAGGATCGGGCCGGACCAGAGCAGATAGGCGAAGAAGCCGGGCATGCGGATGCCCTGCTCCTCGCAGATGGCCTTGACCATGAAGTTGGGCGCGTTGCCGAGATAGGTGTTGGCGCCCATGAACACGGCGCCGCAGGAGATGGCGAGCAGCGTCGCCGAGCCCTCGCCCATGAGCCGGCTCGGGTCGCCGCCCGCCATGTCGAAGAAGACCAGGTAGGTGGGGGCGTTGTCGAGCACGGAGGACAGGGCGCCCGAGAGCCAGAAGTAGCTCGCCGTGATCGGCGTGCCGTCGGGCCGGTTCACCAGGTGCAGCAGCGGGCCGAAGGGCCCGGCCGGCCCGGCGCGCAGGGCGTCGAGCACCGGCGCGATGGTGACGAAGATGCCGGCGAACAGGATCGCCACCTCGCGGATCGGCACCCAGGTGAAGGTGTTCTCGATGCGGATGCGGGCCGGCGTGACGGCGTAGGACAGGGCGGCGGCGGCCAGGAGGGCTAGGTCGCGCGCCGCATCCTCGTAGGCCAGCGTCACGCCGAGGCCGAGCGGCAGCGTCCGTCCCGAGCGCCACAGCCCGCTCACCAGCACGGCCCCCACCACGACGAGGAGGAAGACGAAGTTGTGCCACCCCTCGATCCGCACGGAGCGGGGCAGGTGGCTCGGCGGCAGCACGGGCTCGCGGCGCCAGTGCCAGCGGTCGATCGCGTAGAACAGGGCGAGGAGCAGGCCGGAGGACAGCGCCATGGGGGGCGCCATGGCGCCGAGCGTCCAGCCGAAGCCGACCCCGCGCAGGAAGCCCAGGAACAGCGGCGGGTCGCCGAGCGGCGTCAGCGCGCCGCCGATGTTGCCGACGAGGAAGATGAAGAAGACGAAGACGTGGGTCCTGTGCCGGCGGTCGCCGTTGGCGCGGATCAGCGGCCGGATGAGCAGCATGGCGGCCCCGGTGGTGCCGAGCAGGCTCGCGGCCAGCGTGCCGAGCCCCAGCAGCGCGAGGTTGGTGGCGGGCGTGCCGACGAGGTTTCCGGCGATGCGGATCCCGCCCGACACCGTGAACAGCGCCACGAGCAGGATGATGAAGGGCAGGTACTCGTGCGCCACGGTGCCGAGCAGCGCCGTCCCGACCTCGCCTGCTCCCCGCACGACCCCGTAGGGCAGGGCGAAGAGCAGCGCCCACCCCGCCGTGACGCCCGCGAAGCGGCGCTCCCACCAGTGCGGGGCGAGGAGCGGCAGCAGCGCGATCGACAGGAGCAGGCCCGCGAAGGGCAGGCCCCAGGCGAGGGAGACCGCATCGGCGCCGTGGGCTGGAGTCATGAGAGGGGGCTCGCGGGCCGGAGGGCGGCCACCAAATCGGTTTCAAAAGGCCCTCGGCCTTTTGCGGGTTTCAGGGCAGAGCCCTGAAAAGGGCATCGCGGGTGGCGCGGAGCGATCTTGATCGACTCGAACAGTCGTTCATCAGGGCTCCGCCCTGAACCCGCCAAAGGGCTCGCCCTTTGGAATCCGTCAAGGGCCGGCGCGATGCGCGCCCTCGGACGACAGCGCCCGCAGCAGCCCCGCGGTGGGGTTGCCGTCCGGCAGGAGCCCGTTCCCGAGCTGCGCGGCCCGGATCGCGTCGCGCAGCGTCAGGCTGATGCGGCCGTCGCGGTCGTCGACCGGGTAGCCCAGCGCCGCGAGGCGCGCCTGGAGCGCGACGCGGTCGGCGCGGGCGATCGGCGGGTCGGTGGGCCAGGCGGCCGCGACCGCGGGGCCGCCCTCGATGCGCTCCGCCAGGGTGCCGACGCCGAGCACGTAGCTGTCCGAGAAGTTGTAGGTCTTGATGACCTCGAAGTTCGCGGTCGCCAGGAAGGCGGGCCCCGCCGCGCCGGCCGGGAAGTACAGCACGCCCTCGCCGTCCTCCGGCATGGCGGCGCCGCTCGCCCGCACCACGCCGCGCGCCGCCCAGGCCGCGAAGGGCGCCCGCCCGGCCGCGCCGATGTCGAAGCCGGGCGGCAGGCGCACCTCGAACCCCCAGGGCAGGCCCGGCCGCCAGCCGTGCTGGACCAGGAAGTTGGCCATGGAGGCCAGTGCGTCCGGGACGTCGCCCCAGATGTCGCGGCGCCCGTCGCCGTCGCCGTCGACCGCGAAACGCTCGAAGCTCGACGGCATGAACTGCGGCTGGCCCATGGCGCCGGCCCAGGAGCCGCGCAGGTCCCCGCGCGACGCCTCGCGGCGCTCCAGGATCGCCAGCGCCGACAGGAGCTCCGCCCGGTACAGGTCGGGCCGGTAGCCCATGGCGGCCAGCGTGGCGATGGAGCGGATCACGTCCTTGGTGCCGGGCGCGCTGCCGTAATTCGTTTCCAGCCCCCAGATCGCCACCACGACGGCGCCCGGCACGCCGGTGCGCGCCGCGATCGGGTCGAGCGCCGCGCGCCAGCGGTCGAGCAGGGCACGGCCCGCGGCGACGCGGGCGGGCGTCACCTGGGCAGCGAGATAGGCGCCGGTGGGCTTGGCGAGTTCCGGCTGGCGGCGCGTCAGACCCGCGACCGACGGGTCGGGCGCCATCCCGGCGAAGGCCACGTCGAGGGTGGCGGCGGACACGCCCCGCGCCTCGGCCTCGGGCCGGAGGGAGCCCAGGAAGGCCGCGAAGGCGGCGGCCGACGGGGGCTGCGGCGCCGGGACCTCGGCGGCGCGGCCGAGGGTGAGCGACAGGGCCAGCAGGGCCGCCGCCAAGGGGGCCGCCAGGGAGGCCGCGCTGGCCGCCGATCGCCGCGGCTGCATCATCCCTCCCCCGACACCGTCGCGGAGCCGTCCGCGGCCGAAATCTATAGGGGCCTTCGCGCCGGGAGGCCATGAGGAATTCCGTCCATCGGCCGCAGCCCGCCCTCTGCCCGCGCGGCCTTCGCGCCCCATGTAGCGCGGGGGTTCGGGACGGGATGGTGGACGGATGGCGTTGTCGATGGAGCTCGAAGCTCTGAATTTCGCCATGGCGGGCGCGCGGGAGGGCTTCGGCCCCTTCCTCGGCGTGTTCCTCCAGCACGAGGGCTTCGACCCGGCCAGCACGGGCCTCGCCATGAGCCTGGCGGGCCTCGCCGGCGTGGCCGCCACCACCCCGCTGAGCGCCCTGGTCGACCGGATCACGATCAAGCGCGGCGCCGTCGTCCTGGCGGTGCTCCTCATCGCGGCCGGGGCCGGGCTGATCGTGCTCACCCGCTCGCTGTGGGTCGTGGCGATCGGACAGGTGCTGATCGGCGTGGCCGACACCAGCCTCGCGCCCCTCGTCTCGGCCCTCACGCTCGGCATCGTCGGGCGCGCCCGCTACGCCGCCCAGGTGGCCCGCAACGAGACCTTCAACCACGGCGGCAACGCCGCCAACGCCGCCCTGTCGGCCGCCCTGGGCTACTGGCTCGGGCTCGGCTGGGTGGCGCTGGCCATCGCCGTCATGGCGGTGGCGACCGCCGCCGTGGTGTCGCGCATCAAGCCCGAGGCGATCGACCACGAGGCGGCCCGCGGCGGCAATCCGGGCTCGCGCTCCGCCCTGCGCGCCCTGCTCGACAGCCGTCCGCTTCTGGTGCTGGGCTTCGCGGCCTTCGCGTTCCAGGCGTCGAGCGGCGCCATGCTGCCCTTCCTGGCCCAGGCCCTGGTCAAGGCCGGCCACGACCCGAGCCTCATCACCGGCGCCATGACGGTGGCCGTGCAGGTCGTGATGGTGGGGTCGGCCGCCTCCGTGCCGTTCCTGTCGCGCCGCTTCGGCAACGTGAGCGTGCTGGCGGCGGCGCTCGCCCTCGTGGCGCTGCGGGCCGCGCTGGCGGCCTGGAGCGGGGCCCTGCCGGCCATCGCGGCCGTCGAAGTGCTGGAGGGCATCTCCATGGGCTTCGCGGGCGTCGCCATCCCGGCCCTCGTGGTCGACATCATGTCGGATTCGGGCCACAGCAACGCCGGCCTCGGCGGCGTCATGACGGCCTACGGGGCGGGGGCCGCGCTGAGCCCGATCCTGGCGGGCGTCGTGGCCCAGTATCTCGGCTTCCCGGCCGCCTTCATGACCCTGGGCGGCGTCGCCCTGCTGGGCCTCCTCGGCTGGCTCGGCGGCTGGCGGATGGCGGCGGCCTCCGGCGATCCCGGCGACGGCGCGCGGTCCGGCGCCGATCCGGCGAGGGGCTAGACCGCCATGAGCGTCTCGAGCGACGCGCCGGTCCCGTCCCCTGTCCGGCCCGCCGTCGCCTCGGCGCTGCCCCCCTTCCTGCTGCTCTACGCGGCGCTCTACTCCGCCTACGGCACGGAATCGGCCTATCTTCCGGCCTTCCTCCACGCCCATGACCTGCCGCTCGCCAGCATCGGCACCGTGCTGGCGGCCGGCACGGTGGTGCGGATCACCGCCGGCCCGGCCGCCGGCCGCCTCGCCGACCGGTGGGCGGCGCGGCGCCTCGTGCTCGGCGCCTCCGCGGCCCTCGCGGGGCTGATCGGCTCGGCCTATCTCGGGGCCTACGGGTTCTGGCCGCTGCTTCTCGTCTGCCTCGCCCACTCGGCCGTGACGGCGCCCCTGGCGCCCCTGGCGGACGCCCTCGCGGTGCCGGCCTCGATGGGCGCCGCCGCGGCCCCGGCGGATCCGGATGCTCCCGCCGGGCCGCCGATCCGGGCGGCGGGCGGCTTCCGCTACGGCTGGGTGCGGGGCGCGGGCTCGGCGGCTTTCGTGGGCGGCACGCTGCTGTCGGGCCAGCTCGTCGACCGCTTCGGCCTCGCCTGCATCATCGTGGCGAGCTCGGCCCTGTTCCTGGCCATGGCGGGCTGCACGGCGGGGGTCGCGGCGCCGGCCGCGGCGGAGCGCGACGGCGCGGGCGGCTCCGGCGCCTTCCCGGCCCTGCTGGCCATCCCGGCCTATCGCGCGCTGCTCGTCGTCGTGTCGCTGGTGATCGGCAGCCACGCCCTCAACGACGCCTTCGCGGTCATCACCTGGCGGGAGGCCGGCTACGGCGGCACGGTGGTGAGCCTGCTGTGGTCGGAGTCGGTGCTGGCCGAGGTGCTGGTGTTCTTCGTCATCGGCCCCCCGCTGATCGACCGCTTCGGCCCCGCCGGGGCGGCGGCCCTGTCGGCCGGCGCCGGCGTGCTGCGCTGGGGCGTCATGGGGGCGACGAGCGCGCTCCCCGCGCTGGCGGCCGTGCAGGGGCTGCACGGCTTCACCTTCGCGCTGCTCCACCTCGCCGCCATGCGGGTCATCGGCACGGCGGTGCCGGACCGGCTGTCCGCCACGGCCCAGTCGATCTACGGCAACTTCGCCCTAGGCATCGCCTCGGCGGTGCTGACCTTCGGCTCCGGCTACCTCTACGCCGGCTTCGGCCTGCGCGCCTTCTGGGCCATGGCGGCCCTCTGCGCCGCGGCCCTGCCCTTCGTGGCGGGCCTGCGGGGCGCGAGGGAGCTTCGCGGTTGAACCGCTGCCCGCACACTTTCGACCGGTTCAGTCCATCCAGGCGGGCCGGTCGTCGCGCGGCATGAGATCGGCCTCATCGTTCCTGATGAAGGCCGCATCCGGAACCGTGCCGATCCTCAGCCAGCGGGCGAGGAGACGGGGCTGGGCGATGACGAGCGAAGGCCCGGCGATCGGGTAGACGACCACATCGTCCCGCATGAACCGAATCGCGGGTCCCTCGGCGTGCCGTCTGAGCGTCCGACCGAGGTGATTCTGGCTGGCCTCCGACTCCTGCGGGACCGGGGAACCGATCTGGAAGACCGCCGCAGCGAACTCCGGCGGCAGATCGACGAAGCCTTCGAGGACTCCGCGCCCAGCGGACCGGCCGATGAGGTCGTCGCCCGCCTGCGGGCGCATCAGGCCGAGCGGGTGAAGGTGGACGAGCATGGCGGCTGAGGGCCGGTTTTCGCCAAGGGTCCGGACCGACCTGTTCCGGGATGACGCCGGCCCTATCCGATCGAGCCGACGCCGCGCCCCGAGGGGTGACACGGCCGGCCCGCCGTTGTATGCCGCCACCTCAACTCACAACAGCGCGCCGAGACGCTGCAGCCCTCAGGGCTGTTTCCGGCGAAGGATCACGTCATGGACATCATCGCGATGCTCGATGCGGAGGAGGCGCAGCGCCTCTCCGCCGGCAAGACCATCCCCGAGTTCCAGCCCGGCGACACCGTCGTGGTCAACGTCAAGGTCAAGGAAGGCGAGCGCAGCCGCGTCCAGGCCTACGAGGGCGTGGTCATCGCGCGCGACGGCGGCGGCCTCCAGGAGTCGTTCACGGTCCGCAAGATCTCCTACGGCGAAGGCGTGGAGCGCGTGTTCCCCGTGTTCTCCCCCAACATCGATTCCATCAAGGTGATCCGCCGCGGCAAGGTGCGGCGCGCCAAGCTCTATTACCTGCGCGACCGCCGCGGCAAGTCGGCCCGCATCGCCGAGCGCCTCGACACCTCCGCCAAGGGCAAAGCCAAGGCCAAGGCGAAGCCCGCCAAGGCGGCTTCCGCCTCCTGAGACTCTCACCTATATGACGAGGGCGGCCGGCCGGGCAGATCCGGGGCCGGTCCGCCCGGCCGCCCGCCCCCCGGCGGGGGCCATGGGGGATGGACCATGGTTGACGACGCGCCGCGGGGACCCCGCACCCTCTACGACAAGATCTGGGACGACCACGTCGTCGACCGCCAGCCCGACGGCACCTGCCTGCTCTACATCGACCGCCACCTCGTCCACGAGGTGACGAGCCCCCAGGCCTTCGAGGGCCTCAGGGTCGCGGGCCGCAAGGTGCGCTCGCCCGGCCGCACGCTGGCCGTGGTCGACCACAACATCCAGACCACGGACCGCCGCGGCGGCATCGTCGAGCCCGAGTCCCGCCTCCAGGTCGAGACCCTGGCCGAGAACGCGCGCGACTTCGGCATCGAATACTTCGACGAGCTCGACCCCCGCCAGGGCATCGTCCACATCATCGGCCCCGAGCAGGGCTTCACGCTGCCCGGCACGACGATCGTCTGCGGCGACAGCCACACCTCGACCCACGGCGCCTTCGGCGCGCTGGCGCACGGCATCGGCACCTCGGAGGTGGAGCACGTGCTCGCCACCCAGACGCTGATCCAGGCCAAGGCCCGGAACATGCTGGTGCAGGTCGACGGCCAGCTCCCGCACGGCGTCACCGCCAAGGACATCATCCTGTCCATCATCGGCGAGATCGGCACGGCGGGCGGCACCGGCCACGTCATCGAATACGCGGGCGAGGCCATCCGGGCCCTGTCGATGGAAGGCCGGATGACGATCTGCAACATGTCGATCGAGGGCGGGGCCCGCGCCGGGCTGGTGGCGCCCGACGACAAGACCTTCGCGTACCTGCACGGCAGGCCCAAATCCCCCAAGGGCGCCACGTGGGACCAGGCCGTCGCGTACTGGCGCACACTCAACACCGACGAGGGCGCCCATTTCGACCGGGTCGTCCGCCTCGACGCCGCGGCCCTGCCCCCCGTCGTCAGCTGGGGCACGAGCCCCCAGG
>CAXTBR010000125.1:0-9681 GCA_964242785.1 uncultured Lichenihabitans sp.
GGCCTCAGGCATCTCGAAGCGGCCCGCGCCCTCGGGCTGCGGACGGTCCTGACCGTCCACGTCCCCGCGGTCACATGCCTGCGCGGCACGATGCTCCGCTTCGGCGCGGAACCCTGCGGTGGACGGGTCGAGGCGCAGGCCTGCGGAGCGTGCTGGGCTCAGGGCCGGGGCCTGCCCCGTCCGCTGGCCGGCCCCGTGGCCCGCCTGCCGCGGGCGGCGGCGGAGCGCCTGCGACGGGCGCCGTCCCGCCTCGCCACCGCCCTGGCCGCCCGGGCGGTCGGCGCGGAGCGCGAGGCCCAGGTGCGGGCGATGATCGCCGGCGCCGACCGGATCGTGGCGGTGTGCCGCTGGCTCGCCGACGCGCTCGCGGCCAACGGCGTCCCGGCCAGCCGGCTCACGCTGAGCCGGCAGGGCGTGCCGGACGCGGAGGCGGCCCGATCCGGGCTGGAGGGCGCGGCACTGGAGCCGAACGGGACGCTCGCGCTGCTGTATCTCGGCCGCTGGGACCCCGTGAAGGGCGTCGACGTGCTGGTGCGCGCCGTGCGGGTCGCCCGGGCCGACCTGCGCCTGACGGTGCGGGGGATCGCGCAGGGCGAGGGGGACGAGGCCTACGCCGCCCGGGTCCGGGCGATGGCCGGGGGCGATCCGCGCATCCGCTTCGCGCCGGCCGTCCCCCGCGCGGAGGTCGCGGCGGAGATCGCCCGGCACGACGTGCTGGCGGTGCCCTCGCAGTGGATGGAGACCGGGCCGCTCGTCGTCCTGGAAGCACGGGCGGCGGGCCTGTTCGTGCTCGGCTCGCGCCTCGGCGGGATCGCCGAGCTGGTCGCGGAGGACGGCGACGGCGAACTCGTCGAGGCCGGCAGTGTCGCGGCCTGGGCGCGGGCGATCGAGGGCCTCGCCGCCCGGCGGGTGCGCCGCGGTGCCCCGGCAGCCGTCCGCACGATGTCCGAGGTCGCCGCAGACATGGCCGACCTCTACGGCTCGCTCTGATGCCGGATCTGCGCATCGCCCTGACCGCCGACCCGGAGCTGCCGGTGCCGCCTGCGCATTACGGCGGCATCGAGCGGATCGTCGACCTGCTCGCGGTCGAGCTCGCGGCGCGGGGCCACGCGGTCACGCTCTTCGTCCATCCCGATTCCACCGCGCCGGTTCGCCGGCTGGCCTGGCCCGGCCGCTCCAGCCGGTCGCGGGCCGACACCCTGCGCAACGCCGCCTTCCTGGCCCGCCGCGTCGCCGCAGAGGGGTTCGACCTCGTGCACAGCTTCTCCCGGCTGGCCTATCTGGCGCCGCTCCTGCCGCTGCCGTTGCCGAAGCTGATGAGCTACCAGCGCGCGATTAGCCCGCGCACGACCGGCCTCGCGCACCGGCTCGCCCGCGGCAGCCTCGCCTTCACCGCGGTGAGCCGGCAGATGATCGCGCCGGATCTGCCAGGGTGCTGGCACCTCGTGCCGAACGGGGTCCGGCCGGACACCTATCCGTTCCGAGCCGCGGTCGCCACCGACGCGCCGCTGATGTTCCTGGGTCGGATCGAGGCGATCAAGGGGCCGGACCTCGCGGTCGAGGCGGCGGCCCGCGCCGGCCGGCGGCTGATCCTGGCCGGCAACGTGCCCGAGGAGCATCGCGCCTGGTTCGAGGCGCGGGTCGCGCCCCATCTCGACGGCGAGCGCGTCCGCTACGTCGGGCCGGTGGACGACGCGCGCAAGGCCGAGTTGCTGGGGCAGTGCGCCGCCCTCCTGATGCCGATCCGCTGGGACGAGCCCTTCGGCATCGTGATGATCGAGGCGATGGCCTGCGGCACGCCGGTGGTCGGCACGCGCCGGGGCGCCGTCCCCGAGGTGGTGGCCGACGGCGAGACCGGGTTCGTGGTCGATGGACTGGACGACCTCGTCGCCGCGCTCGGCCGCCTGCCCGAGCTCGACCGGGCCGCCTGCCGGGCGCGCGTCGAGCGCCTCTACGCCGCGGGCCCGGTCGCGGAGGCCTACCTCGCCGTCTACCGTGCGATGCTGGCGGACCGGGCCGGGCCAGCGTCGGCGAGGCGGTGATGCGCACCGTCGTGGCCTATCCGGGCACGATGGCCCATGCCCAGCACTGCGCCCGCGCCCTGTGGGAAGCGGATCGCCTGGAGGCCTTCGTCACCACCTTCGCCCACCGGCCGGACGGCCGCCTCGCGGCGCTCGTCGGCCGGCTGCCCGGCCCGCAGGCGCGCGGCGTGCTGCGCCAGCTCGCCCGCCGGGACGTGGCCGAGGTGCCCCCCGACCTCGTGCGCTGCCATCCCGGCTGGGAGGTGCTGCGCACCCTGGCCGCGCGGGCGGGCGCGGGGCCGGTCGCCGTCGACCGGATCTGGGACCGGATGAGCCACGCCTTCGACGCCCGGGTCGCGCGCAGCTACGTGCCGCGGGCGGAGGCGGTCATGGCCTTCGAGTACACCGCGCTCGGCGCCTTCGAGGCAGCCGCGCGCCGCGGCGTCGCGCGCATCCTCCAGCTTCCGTCCCGCGACAGCCTGGAGAGCGAGACCCTGCGGCGGCGCGAGCACGCGCGCCGGCCCGGCCTCGCGCGGACCGACGATCCCTACTTCGCGGCGCGGTTCGGGCGGCGCTACGCGCGGCGGCGGGCGGAGATCGCCGCCGCCGACCTCGTGATCGCGAACTCGGGGCTCACCGCCCGCTCGCACGCGGCGGCCGGCGCCGACCCGGCCCGCATCGCCGTGGTGCCGCTCGCCGCGCCGCCGGCCCTCGACCCCGCCGCCCTGCGCGAGTCGCAGCGGGGGCGCCCGCTGGCGCTGCTCTGGGCCGGGTCCTTCAGCCTGATGAAGGGGGCACCGGACCTGCTCGACGCGTGGCGGCTGCTGAAGGCCGGTCCGGCGGCGCGGCTCGACGTCTACGGGCAGGTCGACCTGCCGGCCGACGCCGTCCGCGCGCCCGACGGCTTGGTCTTCCACGGCTCGGTGCCGAGGCCCGAGCTGTTCGCGGCCTACGCGCGGGCCGACGCGCTCGTCTTCCCCACGCTCTGCGACGGGTTCGGCATGGTGGCGCTGGAGGCGATGGCGCACGGTCTGCCAGTGATCGTCACCGACCAAGCCGGTGCGGCCGAGTGCGTCACGCCCGAGAACGGCCTCGTCGTACCGGCCGCCGACGCCGAAGCCCTCGCGGACGCGCTGCGCTGGTGCCTCGACAACCGCGGGCGCCTCGCGGCGATGCGCTGGGCCGCGCTGGACACGGCGCGCGCGCGGCAGTGGCCGGACTATCGGCGGGATCTCGTCGCGGCGCTCGAGACCGGACTGACGCGGGCCGGGTATCCGACGACCTTCGGACGATCGCCGTGAGCGCTCGCGGCGCCCGACCGGCGTCGGGGCCGTTTCGGGCCGGCATCCACGCGGTCGGCGGGATCGCGCGCGTTTTCGCGGGCCGTTGGACAAGCTTTTCCGCGGGCGATAGCCTGATCGGCGATGACTGCGTGGACCCTCCTGTCTCGGATCGTCGCGGCCACGCCGCTGGCTCTGTTCCCCGTTCGCGTCAGGACCGGATTGGCCGAGGGCGCACGCTGGACGTTCGCTCCCTTCTCGGCCAACTGGCGCTACGGCGGCGCCGAGGCGGACGTCGCGGCGGGGGTGCGCCACCTTCCGCACGGGCTGCGCGGAATCGTCTTCTGGGACTTCGGCGCCCATCACGGGATCCACACCGTCGGGATCGCCCTCAATGCCGGGCCGACCGGGCAGGCGGTGGCGTTCGAGCCCGACCCCGCGGCTTTCGCGCGGCTGTCGCGGCACGTGAGGATGAACGGGCTGGACAACGTCCGCCTGATCGCCGCCGGCGCCTCGAGCGAGACGGGCAGGGGCACCCTCTTCACGCACGGGCGCGAAGGCTCATCCAACTCGCACCTGCTCTATCACGCCCACGACGACATGGCGGGGGTGTCCCGGATCGACATCGACATCGTCGCGCCCGACGATCTGGTCGCCGACGGCACGATCCGTCTGCCGGATCTCGTGAAGGTGGACGTGCAGGGGCATGGCGCCCAAGCGATCGCCGGTTCGATCGAGAGCATCAGGGCGGCCAAGCCCATCATCGTCTTCAGCAACCACTCCGAAGCCGAACAGTCGGGAACGCGGGCCTTGCTGGAACCCCTGAGATATCGACCCCTCTCGCTGGGCGGCGAGGCGATCGGCTGGGAGGAGATCGACGAGTGCCTCATCCTGCCCGACACGGTGCCCGCCGCGCGCGCGTGAGGCCCGGCTCGGACAGGGATGCGCGAGACGGCGGCGGGGGCCCGGGGTCGCATCGGATCTGCATCCTCACGCCCGGCCAGCTCGGATCGAACCCGCGGGTGGTCAAGGAGGCGGAGGCGCTCCACGCGGCGGGCCACGCCGTCACGGTGGTCGCGACGCGGATCCTCGACCTCGTCGAGCCGCGCGACCAGGCGGTGATCCGGCACGCGGCCTGGGCGGTCCGGCGGATCGACCTGCGCGGGCGGCTCGGGTGGAAGGGACGGCGCGCCGTGCAACTGCTCTGCGATCGCATCTACGCCGCGGCGGGGCTGGCCGAGGCGGCCGCGCTCGGCCACAGCGCCGTCACGCCCGCGCTGATCCGTGCGGCCCGCGCGCTGCCTGCCGACCTCTACATCGCGCACTACCCCGCCGCGCTGCCCGCCGCCGCCGCCGGGGCGCGGCGCCACGGGGCGGCCCTCGCCTACGACGCGGAGGACTTCCACCTCGGCGACTGGCCGGACGGGCCGGCCCACGCGCGGGCCCGGGGTCTCGTGCGCGCGATCGAGGCCCGCCACCTGGGGGCTTGCGCCTACGTCACGGCGGCCTCGCCCGGCATCGCCGACGCCTACGCGGCGGCCTACGCGGTGGCGCGCCCGGAGGTGATCCTCAACGCCTTCCCGCTGGCGCAGGCCCCCGCGGGCCCGACCGCGCGCGGGACCGCGGAGCCGGGCCCGTCGCTCTACTGGTTTTCTCAGACGATCGGCCCCGACCGCGGCCTCGAATGCGCGGTGCGTGCCATTGCGCTGGCCCGCACCCGCCCGCACCTCTACCTGCGCGGGTCGCCGGCCCTGGGATTCGCCGAGCGATTGGTCGCGCTCGCCCGCGACGCGGGAACCGCCGACCGCCTCCACCTCCTGCCGCCCGGAGAGCCGGACGCCATGGAGCGGCTCGCGGCCGGCTACGACGCCGGCCTGTGCGGGGAGACGGGCCGCACGCGCGGCCGGGCCGTCGCGCTCACGAACAAGCTGTTCTCCTATCTGCTCGCGGGCGTGCCCCCCGTCCTGTCCGGCACGCCCGCGCACCGGGCCTTCGCGGCCGAGGCCGGGCTCGGCGACTGCGTCTATCCGGTCGACGACCACGGGGCCCTGGCCGCTCTGCTCGACCGCCTGCTGGGCGATCCGGGCCGGCTCGCGCGCGCGCGCGCCGCGGCGTGGCGGCTCGGGCGGGAGCGCTACAACTGGGAGCGCGAGGGCGCCGTCCTCCCGCGGCTCGCGGCGGGGGCCTGCCGTGGCTGAGGAGCGCGCGGATCGCGCCGACCGCCCCGCCATCCTGATGGAACTGGTCGGCGATGGATCGCGCGGCGGATTCGCGTCCGAGTCCGGTCTCGGACGGAGCCTCTACCCCGATCATCCGCTCAGATCGATCGCGTTCCGTGGGCCGCGGTACACGCTCGCCCGCTTCGACTGGGACTGCGAGGCGGCCGTCGTGCTTCCGGCAGACTACGCCGATCTCGCCTGACCGGGCCGGCCGGCGCTTCGCCCGGCCCCCGTTCGTGATAGGGGAGAAGGTCAGGCGTGCGATCCCAATCCGGCCTTGGGACGGGGTGCCTCACCCGATGCGGCGCGCGGGCCGATCGTCGAGCGCCCCGGATCGGCGCGCCGCAGGGGTCCAGGAATGTCCTCCGCCCTCCGCAGCGTCCTCCTCGTCTCGCCGCATTTCCCGCCCTCATCCCTCGTGGGAGCCCACCGCGCCCGCCACCTTGCCAAGCACCTCGGCGCCCACGGCTGGCGGCCCACGGTCATCACGGTGCGGCCGGACGCTTACGCGGAAGACCTCGACGGCCGGCTCGCCGAACTCGTGCCGCAGGATGTCGAGATCCTTCGGGTGCGGGCCGTCTCGAAGCACCTCGCGCGCCGGATCGGCGTCGGCGACGTCGGCCTGCGGGGCTACATGGGCCTGCGCGGCGCAGTCCTGCACCGCATCGCCGAGCGTCGGCCCGACCTCGTCCTCATCACCGGCTTCCCGTTCTATCCCATGCTGATGGCGCGGGCCGTCCGGCGCCGGGGTGTGCCCGTCGTGCTCGACTTCCAGGACCCGTGGGTCTCGGACTGGGGCGCGGGCCGGCCCCTCCTGTCCAAGGCGGGCCTCGCGCACCGCCTCGCGCTCGGGCTCGAACCGCGCGCGGTCGCGGCCGCCTCCGGCATCATGTCGGTCTCGGCCGCGCAGAACGGATCGATGCGGGTGCGCTACCCGGACATCCCGGCGACGCGCTGGTGCGACCTGCCGATCGGCGGCGACTGGGATGATTTCGACGCAGCCCTGCCTCCGGCCGGCTCTTCGAGCGGCCGGACGTTCCTGTACGCCGGAGCCTTCCTGCCGCGCTCCGGCGAGGTGCTCGCGGCGCTCTTCCGTGCGGTGGCGGAGTTGCGGGCGGCGACCCCGGGGCGCTTCGCCGGGGTGCGGTTCCGCTTCATCGGGACGGCGGCCGTGACCGACAGGGGGGCCCGCGCCGTGGTGACGCCGGTCGCGCGGGCGCACGGGGTCGCCGACCTCGTCGAGGAGACGCCCTGGCGGCTACCCTACCTCGACGCGCTCGGTCTGATGCGGCGATGCCACGCCAACCTGCTGATCGGATCGGACGAGGCGCACTACACCGCGTCCAAGATCTACCCCGCCCTGATGTCGGGGCGCCCCTTCCTGTCGCTCTTCCGCGAGGAGAGCGGCGCGCACGCGGTCCTGGTGCAGAGCGGCGGGGGGATCGCCCTGAGCTTCGGTCCCGGCGATCCCCCGAGCGGGCTCGGGCCGGCAATCCGCTCCGCCCTCGCGCGGATCCTCGACGACGCCGAGGGATTGGGTCCCGCCGACCGGGCGGCGATCGAGCCGTTCACGGCCGGCGAGATCGCGCGGCGCTGCGCGGCCTTCTTCGATAGGATCGTCGTCGATGGCCCCCGTTGATCGGCCCAGAGGCAGGTCGGTCTGGCTCGACCTCATCCGCGGCTTGGCGGCGCTCGAAGTCGCGGCGGCACACCTGCGCGGCTTCATGTTCGAGGGAGCGGACACAGGGTCGAGCGCCCTCTGGAAAGCCTTCATCCTCCTCACGGCGCAGGGCCACAACGCCGTGATCGTGTTCTTCGTCCTGAGCGGCTACCTCGTCGGCCGGCACGTCTCCGAGCGATTCGAGCGGGACGGCTGGTCGTGGACCGCGTACGCGGTCAAGCGCCTGACGAGGCTCTGGATCGTCCTCATCCCCGCACTGGGCTTGACCGCCGCGCTCGATTGCGTGGGGGCGAACCTGCTCGGGGGAAGCCTCTACCGGGGCCTGCTGAGCCCGGCGGCCTACGGCAACAGCGTTCCGAGCGCGGGCGAGATGGCGGCAAATCACGGCGCCTCGACGTTCCTCGGCAACCTCGTCTTCGTCCAGAACGGCATCCTCGTCGCGGCCTACGGCGTGAACGGGCCGCTGTGGAGCCTGGCGAACGAGTTCTGGTACTACCTCGCCTTCCCGCTGGCGTACTGCGCCGTGCGGTCCGGGGCGTCGGCGGGGCATCGATGGTCGTGCGGCGGCGTGTTCGCGGCGATCTGCATCGCGCTGCCGGCCCACGTGCTCGTCTACGGCCTGACGTGGCTTCTGGGATTCCTCGCCGTCGCCCTCGAACCTCGGCGCGACCGGGTGCTCGGCCGACGGGCGAGGGCGGTCGCATCGGTCGCGACGGGCGCGGCGCTGCTGTCGAGCTTCTACCTCGTACCGTGCTTCGCCGATCTTCCCGAGATCGGATCGGACTTCGTGACGGCGCTGCTGTTCTCCATGACCCTCGTCCTCATCCCGCGCTCGGAGACGGGGAACGGACCGCTCACGCGCGCGGCGTCCGCGCTGTCGGATATGTCCTACACGCTGTACCTGACCCATTTCCCGTTCATGGCTCTCGCGCTCTGCGCCCTCGCCGACAACCGGAAGTTCGCCCCCGATGCGGCATCGCTGTCGCTCTACGCGTCGCTTCTCGCCCTGAGCGTGGGCTACGCACGCGTGGTCTACCTGCTGTTCGAGAGGCACACGGGCCGCTTGCAGGCCCGAATCCTTCGGCTCGCGCACGGGCGATGACGGGTCCTCGCCGGGCGGTGGGACCCGCGGCACGCGACGCCGCATCCCGGGTCGAGGCGGGCGGCTCGTGAGGCCCGGCCAACGCCTCCGCGCGGTCGACCGCGTCCGGGGCGGCGCGGCGCTCGCGGTCGCGTGGTTCCACCTGACGAACGCCTACGGCGGACCGGTCGGCGTGTCGGGGTCTCTCGGCTGGCTCGGCGTCGACTGCTTCTTCGTCGTATCGGGCTTCGTCATCCCGCTGTCGCTGCACCGGATCGGCTACACGATCGAGCGGTTCCCGGCGTTCATGGCGCGGCGTCTGGTCAGGCTCGAACCGCCCTACCTCGTCAGCATCGTCGTGGTGATCGCGCTGCAGTACGCCAGCAGTCTCGCGCCCGGGTTCGGCGGTCGGGGACCGGACTACGCTCCGGCGCAGGTCGCGCTCCACCTCCTCTACCTGATCCCGTTCAGCGACCGCGCCTGGATCAGCCCGGTGTACTGGTCGCTCGCCTACGAGTTCGCCTTCTACGGTCTCGCCGGGCTGCTGTTCCCGGTCCTGTGGCGGCGGCCCGTGGGTCTCACGGTCGTGCTGATCTGCGCCGTCTCCGTGCTGGTCGAAGCCGCGGGCGCGGATCCCCCTCGGATTCCCCTGTTCCTGATGGGCGTGGCGGCGGCGCGCCACCGCCTCGGGCACGACTCGCGGCACGCGTTCGGGCTCTGTCTGGCCTGCGCCGCCGCGGTGATGGCGGCCGAGCGCGGCCTGTTCGCGGGCAGTCTGTCCGGCGACGCGTCGCTCTCGGCCGCCGCCGGCTGCGCGACGGCGCTGCTCGCCTCCGCCGGGACCGCGGCCGGCCGGCGCCCGCCCTGGCTCGGGCGAATATCCTACTCGCTCTACCTGACGCACGTGCCGGTCGGCGGCCGGGTGGTGAACCTGGGCCGGCGCTTCGTCGAGGGCCCCGTCCAGGAATGTCTCCTGTCGCTCGTCGCGCTCGGCGTCTGCCTGGCTTTCGCCGAAGCGTTCCACCGCCTCTTCGAGAGGCCGTTCGCGCGTCTGTCCGGGCGCGTGCCGCTGAGGGACGGGGCGGCCGGCACCGCGCGGCGCCCGGCCCCGTGAAAGCCGCACCGGCCTCCGCGGGGCGTAACGCTCAGGTCTCCTCGCGTCCCGCGAACGCGGCCCAGACCCGCATCGACGCCGCCTCGTGACGGCCGTGCACGCGCCAGACGCCGGACGCGGGGCCTTCGCTCGGGCCGTCGAACGGGTGGAACAGCGCCGCCCACGCGGAGCGGGGAAGCGTCCCGGGCCGGTTCTCGTAGCGGCCGGTCGCGTCCAGCTCCAGTGCGATCCACCGCACGAGGCCGTTGACGGGCCCGCCGGCGGCGGCCACCTCGACGGCCGCCG
>CAXTBR010000126.1:0-9440 GCA_964242785.1 uncultured Lichenihabitans sp.
AAGGTCCGGGAACTCGAGATCAAGCTGATGCGCCTGCCGCGATGACGCGCGATCCGGGATTGCACCCCGCGCGGACGGCGCCGTCCGAGCGCCGCCCATCGACGCAATCGTGATGGTCCGCGAGGCCGATCACGCCCTGAATTCGTCGCAATCCGGCAACACTGGTGTATAAATACAACGGCCGGCGCCGCCGACCCGCGCGTCGGCATCGCGGCGACCCCGAGGCGGAGGCCGAGGGGACGCGGCCAACGGATGGACGCGCTTGACGGATCAGACGGGCAGGGACGCGACCGACCACGGGCACACGCGGCGGTCCGACCGTCGCTTCAACCTTCGGGTCGCGCCGCTGGTCGTCGGTCTGGCGCTGGTGTCGGCGCTGGCGAGCTTCGCGGTCTTCACGGGCTACACGCCCATCGTCCCCACCGACCCCGTGGTGGTCGACGTCTTCCTGGCCGACGGCGTGATCGCCCTCGTGCTGTTCCTGCTGGTGGCGGTAGAAGCCTGGAAGCTGCGGGCCGCCTGGCGGATCAAACTGGCAGGCGCCCGCCTGCACGCCTACATCGTCGGGTTGTTCACCATCACGGCGGCGGTCCCGGCCGTGATCATGGCGGTGGTCGGGGCGGTGGCGCTCGACCGCGGCCTCTATCCGGCCTTCGTGGACGACGTCGGCCGGTTCATCTCCGAGACCAAGGACGCCGGCAAGCTGATCCGCTCGAAGCAGTGCGACTCGCTCCAGCGCGACGCCGACCTCGCGGCCTCCGACCTGACCCGCGCACGGGTGGGCTACTCGGATCGAAACTTCTTCCAGAACTTCTTCGAATCGCGCGTGCAGTCGCTCGGCTTCACCACCGCCGTGATCATGAACGGCGAAGGGATCGTCACGGAGCGGGTGGACAGCGGCAAGACCGGGCCGGTCGAGAAGCCCAGCGCCTCCGACCTCGACGGAGCCCGATCCGGCGAACAGGTCTGCTTCCGGGTCGACAACGCCCACAGCTTCGTGGCGCTCCGCTACCTGCCGAGCTACGGCGGCGCCTTCCTCTACGTCGAGCGCCCCCTCGACCCCTTCACGATCGGCTTCCAGCAGCACGCCGAGGCCATCAACCAGCTCTTCACCCTCTTCGACGCCCACCGCCGGTCGATCCAGTTCGCCTTCATCGTGATGTACGGGCTGCTCGCCGCCATCATGCTGCTGTCCGCCATCTGGCTCGGCCTGTCCTTCGCCAACGTGCTGGTGGCGCCGATCCGCAGGCTCATCAACGCGACCGACCAGGTGTCGTCGGGCAACCTCTACGTCCAGGTCCCGGTGCGCCGCTCCGAGGGCGACCTCGCGCGCCTCGGCGAAACCTTCAACAAGATGATCTCGGAGCTGCGCCTGCAGCAGAACCGCCTCATCGCGGCGCGCGAGACCATCGACGAGCGCCGCCTCTTCACGGAGGCCGTGCTGTCCGGCGTGCCGGCCGGGGTGATCGGCATCGACGCCCGGGGCGACGTCACCGTGGTCAACCCCTCGGCCCAGCGGCTGCTCGACGCCGGCATCTCGGCGCAGGCGCCCGCGGTCGGCCGGCCGCTCGCCGCGGCGGTCCCCGAGCTCGCCGCCATCCTGGCGGCGACGCGGGCGGGGCGGCAGCGCCTGCAGCAGGGGCAGGTGACGCTGTCGCGCGCGGGCCGCGAGCGCACCTTCAACGTCCGCGTGACGAGCGAGCTGTCCGCCAAGGCCGAGCGCAACTCGGTCGTCACGCTCGACGACATCTCGGACCTCGTGTCGGCCCAGCGCACCTCGGCCTGGGCCGACGTCGCCCGGCGCATCGCCCACGAGATCAAGAACCCGCTGACGCCGATCCAGCTCTCGGCCGAGCGCCTGAAGCGCCGCTACAGCAAGGTGATCACGGAGGGGCGCGACGTCTTCGACCAGTGCATCGACACGATCATCCGCCAGGTCGACGACATGAAGCGCATGGTGGACGAGTTCTCGTCCTTCGCCCGGATGCCCAAGGCCATGCTGGCCGAGGACGACCTCGCCACCTGCGTGGGGCAGGTGCTGTTCCTGATGCGGGTCGGCAACCCCGAGGTGGAGCTCGACGAGACCCTGCCCCCCGCCCCGCTGGTCGCCCGCTTCGACCGCCGGCTCCTGTCCCAGGCCCTGACCAACATCGTCAAGAACGCCATGGAGGGCGTCGCGGCCCACCGGGCCGGGCTGCCGGCCGAGGAGCGCGAGCCCGGCCGCGTCGCCGTGACGCTGAGCACCGCCGCCGACGGGCAGGCGGTGATCGACGTGATCGACAACGGCAAGGGCTTCCCGGCCGAGAACCGGCAGCGGCTGCTCGAACCCTACATGACCACGCGCAGCGAGGGCACCGGCCTCGGCCTCGCCATCGTGGCGAAGATCCTGGAAGATCACGGGGGCGGCATCGAGCTGCTCGACGCCCCCGGCCACCGCGGCGCCCACGTTCGCCTGCACTTCCCCATCGACACGCCGGCCCCGCCCGACGCCGTTTCGGCGCCGGTTCCGGTCAGCGAGAAAGCCTGAGAAGCGCCCCATGGCCACCGACATCCTGATCGTCGACGATGAAGCCGATATCCGCGAGCTCGTGTCGGGCATCCTGTCGGACGAGGGCCACGGCACCCGCACCGCCAAGGACGCCGACGACGCGCTGGCGCTGGTGGCGGCGCGGCGGCCGCACCTCATGTTCCTCGACATCTGGCTGCAGGGCTCGCGGCTCGACGGGCTGCAACTCCTGGAGATCATCAAGGAGCAGCATCCCACGCTGCCCGTCGTGATGATCTCGGGCCACGGCAACATCGAGACGGCCGTGTCGGCCATCCGGCTCGGCGCCTACGACTTCATCGAGAAGCCGTTCAAGGCCGACCGGCTGGTGCTGGTGGCGGATCGGGCGCTGGAGACGTCGCGCTTGAAGCGCGAGAACGTCGAGCTCAAGACGCGCTCGCTCAGCGCCGACCGCATCGTGGGCCGCTCCACCTGCGCCAACCAGCTCCGGCAGGTGATCGACAAGGTCGGGCCGGCCAACTCCCGGGTGCTGATCGCCGGCGCGCCCGGCACCGGCAAGGAACTGGCCGCGCGGATGATCCACGCCGGGTCGAGCCGCGCGGCCTCGCCCTTCGTGGTCATCAACGCCGCCACCATGCTGCCCGAGATGATGGAGACGGAGCTCTTCGGCATCGAGGGCACGGAGGGGCGGGGGCGCAAGGTCGGGGCGCTGGAGGAGGCGCACGGCGGCACGCTGTTCATCGACGAGGTCGCGGACATGCCGCGCGAGACGCAGAGCCGCATCCTGCGCGTGCTGGTGGACCAGAACTTCCAGCGCGTCGGCGGCACGGCGCGGGTCCACGTCGACGTGCGGATCATCTCGTCGACGGCCCGCGACCTCCCGGCCGCCATCGCGGAGGGGAGCTTCCGCGAAGACCTGTTCCACCGCCTCGCGGTGGTGCCGGTGCGGGTTCCGGCCCTGTCCGAGCGGCGCGACGACATCCCCGAGCTGATCGGCTTCTTCATGGATCAGGTGTCGGCCAACACCGGGCTGCCGCGGCGCAGGATCGGCGACGACGCGATGGCGGTGCTGCAGTCGCACGATTGGCCCGGCAACATCCGCCAGCTCCGCAACAACGTCGAGCGGCTGATGATCCTGGCCTCCGGCGAGCCCGAGGCCGAGGTCACGGCCGACATGCTGCCCTCCGAGATCGGCACCCTGGTGCCGGCCACGCCCAACGGGGCAGGGGGCGAGAAGCTGATGAGCCTGCCGCTGCGCGAGGCCCGCGAAGTCTTCGAGCGCGAATACCTCGTGGCGCAGATCAGCCGATTCGGCGGCAACATCTCCCGCACCGCCGAATTCATCGGCATGGAGCGCTCGGCGCTGCACAGGAAGCTGAAGTCGCTCGCGATCGACTGACGCAGCCCCTCTGCGATGCGGCCAGGGTCAAGTTTGTCTTGCGGCCCGCGGCCGATCCTGCCTCTAATGCGGCAGGATGCAGGCGGTCCGGCGCGAAGCCGGGCAGCTCAACCGCGGTCGCCCGGCACTGGTCGAACGACGGCGGGCGGGCGACAGGCCGAACCGTGGAGACGCCCCGGACGAGCCCCCGCGCGGGATGCCTGTCCGACGTGCGGGACCGCGGTTCCGGGCCGCGGCGTCGAGACCGCGAAAAGGCGGCGACGAGCAGTGGACAGGACCATGGCGGCTGAACGAACACAGAACCTGCAGGACACGTTCCTCAACTACGTGCGCAAGAACAAGGTCCCCCTGACCATCTTCCTGGTCAACGGGGTCAAATTGCAGGGCGTGGTGACGTGGTTCGACAATTTCTGCGTCCTGCTGCGGCGGGACGGCCACTCGCAACTCGTCTACAAGCACGCCATATCCACCGTGATGCCTGGCCAGCCGATCCAGATGTTCGAAGCCCCGGACGACGCTCCCACGGCGGCCGCGCCGGCACCGGCGACCATCGAACGCCGGTGACGGGCGTCGCTTCGGCGATCGTCGAGAGGCTGGTCGTGCCCCACGCGAGCCAGCGGATACGCGATTGAAGTCGACCCACCCAGCCGAAGACGGCACTGACACCCTCGAGAAGACCGCAGCCGAGGCCACCAGGACCCTGGTGGTCGGCCCCTACCCGACGGGGCGCACGGCGGCGCGCGGGCTGCGGTCATCGGAGGCGCGCATCGGCGAGGCCGTGGCGCTCGGCGACGCGATCGACCTCGACGTGCGCCGCGACGTGATCGTCAACCTCGGCACCGTCCGGCCCTCCACGTACCTCGGCAAGGGCAAGGTGGAAGAGTTGGCCGAGGTCTGCGAGGACCTGGAGATCGGCCTCGTCGTCATGGACTGCGCCCTGTCGCCCGTGCAGCAGCGCAATCTGGAGAAGGCGTTCGGCTCCAAGGTCATCGACCGCACCGGCCTGATCCTGGAGATCTTCGGCCGGCGCGCCCGCACCAAGGAGGGCACGCTCCAGGTCGAGCTGGCCCACCTCGCCTATCAGAAGTCGCGCCTCGTGCGCTCCTGGACCCATCTCGAGCGGCAGCGCGGCGGCTTCGGCTTCCTCGGCGGCCCCGGCGAGACGCAGATCGAGACCGACCGGCGTCTGATCGAGGAGCGCATGGCGCGGATCGAGCGCGACCTCGAACACGTCAAGCAGACCCGCGCCACCAACCGCAAGACGCGCGTGGACGTGCCGTTCCCGACGGTGGCGCTGGTGGGCTACACGAATGCCGGCAAATCCACGCTGTTCAACCGGCTGACCCAGTCGGCCGTGCTGGCCGACGACATGGTCTTCGCGACCCTCGATCCGACCCTGCGCGTCCTGAAGCTGCCGCACCGGGGCAAGGTGATCCTGTCCGACACGGTGGGGTTCATCTCGGACCTGCCCACCATGCTGGTGTCGGCCTTCCGGGCGACGCTGGAGGAGGTGGTGTCGGCCGACGTCATCCTGCACGTGCGCGACGTCGCCCACGAGGACACTCAGGCGCAGAGCGCCGACGTGTTGGCGATCCTGCGCGAGCTCGGCGTCGACGCCGACGACCGCGAGCGGGTCATCGAGGTGTGGAACAAGGCGGACCTGCTCGACCCCGACCGGCTGCGGGCCACGCTGGACTCCCTCGCCGGCAAGCGCGCCGACGAGCGGCCCGCGCTGGTGTCGGCTCTGACCGGCGAGGGCGTGCAGGACCTGCTGGCCACGGTCGAGCAGCGCCTGGCCACCCACGCGACCTCGCTCACCCTGGACCTCGACCCGAGCGACGGCCGCAGCCTGAACTGGCTTTACGAGACGACCGAGATCCTGGCGCGCGAGGACGGCGAGGACGGCACCATCCACCTGACGGTGCGGGTGGCGCCGGAGCGGATGGAGCGCGTGCAGAACCGCTTCCCGGGCGCGGCGCGGGTGCCGGCCGTGACAGCGACGGAGTAGGGCAGGGGACAGGTTCCGTGGGAGCCCTCGGCGGGCGGGCCTGGCGTCGGCACACATCGCTGACGCTGGGCGTTAGTGCCCTTCTCCCCTCGGGGAGAAGGTGCCCGGCAGGGCGGATGAGGGGGCCTCCAAAGGTGGTAGATCCCCCCTCATCCGGCGTTGCGCGCTACCCGGGTCCCATCCCGGCGAGCCGGGATGGGTTCCCGATTCTCCCCGCTGGGGAGAATCGGGAACCTCTCGCAGGTGCCGAGATGTGTGCCAACGCTAGGCGGACAGGGCAGGGAAGAGGGGCAGCGACGTCAGCCCGCCCCCTGCCCGCGCTCGGCCCGCTTGGCCTCGCCCCACAGCGCCTCCATGGCGTCGAGATCCGCCTCGGCGAGGCTGGACCCGCGGGCGGCCAGCGCCGATTCGATGAAGCCGAACCGCCGCTCGAATTTCCGGTTGGCGGCGTGCAGCGCGGCCTCCGGATCGACGCGGGCATGGCGCGCGAGGTTGGCGACGGCGAAGAGGAGGTCGCCGACCTCGTCGGCCAGGGCGTCGGGGTCGCCGAGCGCCGCCTCGATCTCGCCGGTCTCCTCGCGGATCTTGTCGAGGACCGCCCGCGGATCGTTCCAGTCGAACCCCACCGTGGAGGCGAGGCTCTGGAGCTTGACGGCGCGGGGCAGGGGCGGCAGGCCGGCCCCGACGCCGGACAACAGCGGCGGGGCGCCCTCCTCCGGCGCATCGCCGCGCCGAAGCCGCGCGGCCCGGTCACGGGCTACGCGCTCTGCTTTCTCCTCCCGCTTGATCCGGCCCCAGGCCGCTTTGACCTCCTCGGGCGTCAGGTCGCGGCGGTCGCCGAAGACGTGGGGATGGCGGCGGACCAGCTTGGAGGTGATGGCCTCGACGACGCCGCCGAAGTCGAAGCTGCCCTCCTCCTCGGCGATGCGGGCCTGGAACACGACCTGGAGCAGGAGGTCGCCCAACTCGTCGCGCAGGTCGTCGCGGTCGCCGCGCTCGACCGCATCCGCCACCTCATAGGCTTCCTCGATCGCGTAGGGCGCCACGGAGGCGAAGCTCTGCGCCAGATCCCAGGAGCAGCCCGTCTCGGGGTCACGCAGCGCCGCCATGATGTCGAGCAGGCGGGCGATGTCGCGGGATGGCGTCATGGGGAGGGACCTGGTCGGGACGCGAAAATGCCCGCGGAGGCGATCCACGGGCATCGTTCGACGGTGCGAGGCGGTCCCGTGCCGACCCCGAAGGGCGGCACGGGTCCGGCGTTCGGATCAGTCGACCGCGATCGACAGGGCCTCGCGGCCCTTCGGGGTGTCGACGACGCGCATCGACACGGCCTGACCTTCGGCCAAGTGCGACAGGCCAGCGGGCCCCAGGATGGAGATGTGGACGAAGATGTCCTTGCCGCCGTCGTTGCTCGACACGAAGCCGAAGCCCTTGGTGTCGTCGAACCACTTGACCTTGCCGGACACTTCCACCGCGGTCGACGGGTCGGGCGCGCGGCGCGGCGGGCGGGGGCTGTCGAAGGAGCGCTGCGGCGCCCGTTCCACGGCACCGGTCGTGTCGACCTCGACGACGCGGGTGACCTGGGCGCCCTTGGCGCCGTTGCCGACCAGCACCTTGAGCTTGGCGCCCGGGGGCACCGTCTCGTAACCGGCCGACTGGATGGCGCCGATGTGCAAGAAGGCGTCGCCCTGGCCGTTGGACAGCTCGACGAAGCCGAAGCCCTTGTCGGCCTTGAACCACTTGACGACGGCGTCGACGGTCGGGCCGGCTGGGGGAGCGGCCATCATGTCGCCGCCGCCGAAGCCGGCCGCAGCACCTCCGCCGAACGGGCGCGAGGCCGGGCGCGACGGGCGGGACTCGTAGGGGGATGACGGCATGTCGTCGTCGAAGCCCCGCTTCCTCGGTCCCCGGAAATCTCTACCTTTGCTCATGTCGCCAGCTCGTCTTTGCCTTCAACCCAACCGCCCGCATCGTGACCGAAGACTCCGACCCATCGCCGGCGCTCAGGTGGTCACGTCTCAAACTCTCGCGACGCAACATGTCGCGGATCCTCGGCGTAGAGTCCGGCAGGCGATGTCCTCACATCGACCCGACGGAGGCCAAGCGCCTCGGCCTGCGTCCAAACCTGTGCAGCATCAGCGGCGACGCATTCGGCCGCCCACGCTCCGTTCCCCTTCGGGACCCTGAACCGATGCGGGAGGGGGAGCTCAAGAGCCCGCATCTTGACGGAACGCTAACGCATTTCCCTGGCGTTCGCCACCGCTATTCCGGGCCGATGACGCGGGTTTTCCACGGTCCCTCTAAGGGGCGAATCGGCGCGATCGAACGGGGTTGTTGCGGCGCCGTCGTTCCCGTCCGGAGGCGTCGAAGACACCAGCGCTCCAGCCATCCTCGATTCGCATAATCAATATTATGGAATGTAATTTGGCGAAGGGCGGACGGGCGCAAGCTCCTGTTAACCATGACCATCAGCCAGGCTCGCCAGCAAGGACGCCGCCGCCCGTCTGCTAAGATTGCATGCAATCTCGCCAAGACGGTCCTGGCGGGGCAGGGCGGCGTGGAAAACGGGAGCAGGGGGCCGGAACCTCCCCTGCCCGTGGCTCCTGTCCTGAACCGCCCTGCCCTCATGGATGCCGGTCCGTCGGCCCGGTGGGTCAGCCCTCGACGACGGGTGGTCGAGTATCACGGTGCGTCCGTATATGGCGATTCCTATCTCGCTCCGTTCAAAGCTGCGCGAGTGCGGTACCGCCCGCTGCCGTCAGCATGACAACGGCCCATGCCGGGGCTTTCCAGATCGTGAGCAGAACGAAGCCGGTCAGGGCAAGCGCGAAATCGCGCCGGTTCAGGATCGCGCTCGTCCACACGGGGTCGTAGAGCGCCGTTCCTAAAAGGCCGACGACAGCGGCGTTCGCGCCGCGCATCGCGGCTTGCGCCGCGGGGCGGGAACGCAGCGCGTTCCAAAACGGCAGCGCACCGACCAGCGCCAGGAAGCCAGGCAGAAAGACGGCGATCAGGCAGATCGCCGCGCCCGTCACGCCGTGCGGCCCTGGCCCCATCACCGCGCCGAGATAGGCCGCAAAGGTGAACAGGGGCCCCGGCACGGCCTGCGCCGCTCCATACCCCGCTAAGAATGCATCGCCTCTGACCCAGCCCGGCGGTACGACTTCCGCTTGCAAGAGGGGGAGGACGACGTGCCCGCCGCCGAACACGAGTGCGCCCGCGCGGTAAAAGGCATCGAACAACGCCACCCCTTGCACGGCGAGCGTCGCGGCCAGGACGGGCAGCCCGATCAGCAACAGGGTGAACAGCACGAGTGAGACCGCCCCGACGCGCCGTGAGACGGGGAACACCATCATGGCAGCGTTCGGGACATGGTCCCCCTGGCAGAGCCGCAGCCCGGCCAGCCCGGCGATCACGATGGCGCCGACCTGTCCGAAGACACCGACCGACGCGGCCAGTCCGAGCTGGACGCAGAGCATCGAGGCGACAGCCATGCCCGCGCCGGTGCGGGCTGTGTGGAGCGGCTT
>CAXTBR010000127.1:0-9388 GCA_964242785.1 uncultured Lichenihabitans sp.
CCTGCCGGCCGTCCACCGTCACGATGAAGGTCGGGTCGCCCTGCCAGGAGTCGGCCGAGACGCGCAAAGTCAGGCTGCGATTGAGGGTCGACATCGGTTGTTGTATCCGGTGCTGTTGACTCCCAGTATCTTCGTGTTAGAGATTCTAAAAATATGTTAACTCTGAACCATCAATTCAATGCAACGCTGGCTTATCATGGGTCGTTGCTGAATATTGCCGATCCGAAATACGAATGCTTATCCATGAGACGACTTGCGCGAAGCTGACGTCGCTGGGCTGTGCTTGAGGCTCCCACGGAGATGAAGGCTTCGATGGGTGGGCCGCCGGCCTCTCGGTCGAGCGCTTGGACTGAAGCGCTCATCTCCCCTGGGGACCCTTGGATGTCCGACCTCGTGGGGACGCGGTCGACCGCCCCGCCGCGCGGGGTCGCCCTCGCGGCCCGATGTAGGGTCGAGCGGTGGGTCGGGATGTCGCAGGGGAGGACGGTGGGTCGGGCCGTGCCTGAAGGCCGTCGACCCTCGGGCATCCCGCTAGCGTTGGCCCACATCTCGGCGCCCGCGGGGGTTGCCCTTCTCCCCGAGGGGATAAAGGAACTAACGCCCGGCGTCAGTGATGTGGGCCAACGCTCGGGCATCCCGAGACGGTGCGCCACTATTCCGGACGATCGACCGCCTTGAACGTCCGGCGCAGATCGTCCAGCCGTTCGGTGAACAGCGCCACCGACACCACGCGGGTCAGCTCTTCGAGCGCGCGATCCATGTCGCGATAGGCGAAGGAGCGGTTCCCGACCGACAGACGATGCCGCGCGAGGACGATGTCGACGTCGCAGGCCGCCCCGGTCCCGCCGTCCACGACGGTCACGCTCAGGGCGGAGGGGTGTTTCCCTCTGCCGGCGCACGTCCGCGGCACGGCCTGGGCGGTGATGGGCCGTCCGCCGAGCGCCGCCAGGGTCTGCCCGAGGTCGCCCACGTAGGCGGCGATCCGCCGTTCGGCGGACGACCGGACCTGGCCCGTCCGCAGGGCCCGGAGCGCGTCCCGCAGGGCGCCTCCCTTGGCCAGGGTCCACTCCCGGACGGCCGCCCCCTGGGTGAGGCGGGCCGGAGCCGTCAACGCACGTCGGCCACGGGCTGCTCGGCCTGCAGGGTGACTTCGACCGTGTCGCCCGGCTGGAGTTCGGCGTCGACGTCGGCGTCGATCCGGGACGCATGGCCGTCGACGACCCGCATGATGGCGATCCCCGGTCGGCTGTCCGCCCCGCGCACGAGCTGCGACTTGACCATGCCGGTGTAGCGGAGCTTGTCGCTGACCGCCTGCAGCTTGGCGCGCGTCGCCGCCTGCTGGGTCACGGTGCTCTGCATCTCGGTGAGGAGGGCCATGCGACGGGTGTCGCCCACGCGGGTGAGCTTGCGGGCCAAGTCCTGCTGCTCGCGTTCCACCGAGTCGAGCAGCGCCGTCGTCTGCAGCACGCGCGTGGAGGCCTGCAGCACCGTCCTGCGCGCCTCCGACAGGCCCGGCAGCGCCAGGGCGCCCTTGCTGTAGAGGTCGTTGTAGCGCTGGAGGTCGGCCGTATCGTTCTTCAGCCCCTCCTGCTCCTTGCCCTGCTCGTCGTTGAGCAGCTTGGCGCGCTCGGCCTCCTTGCCGGACGCGTCCCTGAGGTAGACCTGCTCCTTCGCGAAATCGGCGTTGCGGACCGCGAGCTGGTCCCGCTCGTTGTCCAGGATGTCCTTGGCGAGGCTCGGCGCGATCGGCGTGGTGACGATCGCCTTGGCGTCGAGCTGCGACTTGCCGTCGAGCTCCGTCTGAAGCCGCGCCAGGACGGCCTGCTGCCGGGCATAGTCGACCCAGAGCGTGTTGTATTCGCTGGTCAGGTCGGACAGTTGCAGGAAGGGATTGTCCATCTTGAGGCGCATGATGTCGAAGCCGCCCGCGAGCGCGATGGCCTTGCGCACGGTCAGGCCGGGCCTGTAGGGCTCCTCGCCGGGCTTGGCCACGTCGCCGTTGAGGTAGATCGGCCTGTATTCCGACACCATCAGGCCGATCTCGCCGGACGAGATGATCACCGGGAACTCGCGCCCGTCCTCGGATCTCCGCCGGAACTCCTTGCCCGGCACGGCCGCCTGCACCTTGGCCAGCGCCTCCGACAGGCTGAGCCCCGCGACCGGGACCGGGCCGACCAGCGGCAGGACGGCGTTGCCGTCGACGTCGACCGGGGCCTTGGTGGCGAGTTCGGGCAGGCCGGCGACCGAGAAGCTCAGCACGTCGCCCGCGCCGATCCTGTAGTCCGCCCAGACCGGGCCCGCCGTCAGGAGGAGGGCGGCGGCCGCCGCCGCCGAACGATGCAGGCGCGGGGGACGGGCCCTTGAGGTCGAGGCTGTCACGTGAGGATCTCCGATCTTTTGCGGCGCGGGCCGGGGCTGGGCCGGCTCGGGCGTGCGGCGCGGCTCAATAGCCGGTGCCGCCCGTGAGCTCGCGCCACACCGTCTTGAGCAGGATGCGGATGTCGAGGACGAAGGACCAGGTCTCGATGTAGATGAGGTCGTGGTCGACGCGGGCCCTGGCGTGTTCGGGGTCCTCGGTGCTGCCGCGGAACCCCGACACCTGCGCGAGGCCGGTGATGCCGGGCCGGATGGCGTGGCGCTGGTGATAGGTCGGCACGAGCTCCTCGTAGAGCACGCCGCCGGCCAGCATCCCGGGCACGTGGGGCCGCGGCCCGATGAGCGACATGTCGCCCCTGAGCACGTTGACCATCTGGGGCAGCTCGTCGAGGCTCGTGCGCCGCAGGAAGCGGCCGAAGGGCGTCACGCGCGGATCGTTGTCGCGGGTCTGGGTGACGCCGCGGTGGTCGCCGAGCGTCGTGTACATGGTGCGGAACTTCCAGATCTCGAACAGTTCGCCGCCCGTGCCGTAACGCTTCTGCCTGAACAGGGCCGGGCCGCGCGACGTCCCCTTGACCAGGGCCGCGATGAGCAGCAAGGCCGGTGCCAGCGCCAGCAGGAAGACGAGCGCGAAGGAGAAGTCGAACGCCCTCTTGCTCCTGGCGACGGCGGCGCGGGCCCGCCTCTGTTCGAGGTAACGCCCCCGCTTGGCGTCGAAGGAGCTGTAGGCGTGCCCCGCGGCGGAGGCCGCCATGTCGAGCCTGGGCGACGAGAGATACCTGGTCCGGACCCGGCCGGAATCCTTCAACGACATGTGACATGCTCCCGTGTGGCGCGCCTTTGGGCCGATCGTGGGCCCAGGCGTGATTGCGCGCTGCGCGGCATCCGCCGACGTCCCGACGCAGCCGATTGTGCACTGCACACCGCCTGCCCATCGGGCCCTTAACCGACACTTCCCCCGTCGGTTCCAATTCGTCAACAATTTTTGTGGGATTGCCCCCGGTATCCCAAGATCACTCCCCATCAAATGATGGGGATATCGCCCATCGGCCCTCGTGGGTGCGCTGCAGGCGCAAGTGGGATTTGGTTAACATTGTGGGATTTTTCCAGCTTCACCGCAAAGATCTGACACAGATATGCCCAACATGCCGCAATTTGCTTCAGGTGTACGGTTTTCCCTCGCGGCGGCTGTTTACAAATCTCGCCGACGCTTATATGCAGTGCAACATACCGGGGCCGAAAATGCCGCAGGGTCCCGGACGATCCCCGCGACCGACGGCTCGGCCCCGGCGCGGGAGCTCCCAGGACTCCTCAGGGTCCCGCAGCCGCATGGAAGCTCAGGGTCCGCGGACGTCAGTCGAAAACAGCTCGAAAGCTGTGGAACCGACATCATCCTCGCGTCGTTCGCCGGTCATCTGGCGTGATTATTGAGTGGTCCGAGGGCCGACGTCGTGAGATTTATTGATAAATGGCAGTCGCCATCTTGATCGTTTCGAGCAAAGGTCAGCGGTCATGAACGCTATTCCCGACACCACGCGGCAGAGCCGGGTCTACGGCCTGGGCGACGAGGGTCAGCATTGGACCCTTCAGAACGCCATCGGCGTCGCCGTCCGGCGCTGGCGTTCGGTGGCGGCCTGCCTGGCCCTGTGCCTGGCGCTGGCCGGCCTGTATCTGGCCACGACCCCCGACAGCTTCACCGCGAAGGCCGTGCTGATGACGGACACGAAGCAGACGCCGCCGTCCCCGTCGCAATTGTCGCAGGAGCCGCTGATCGACTCGTCCGTGGTGGAGAGCCAGATCGAGATCCTGAAGTCCGAGCGCATCGCCCAGCAGGTTGTGGGGCGTCTCCGCCTCGACCGTGATCCCCAGTTCGCCGGCGGCGCGCCGGGCCTCCGGGCGCGCGCCATGGCGTGGGTGACGGGCCGGGCGCCGGCCCCGCCCACGCCGGAGATGCTGCGCCTGAGCGCGGTCGACAGCGTCATCCACAGGGTCAAGGTGCTGCGCACCGGCCACAGCTACCTGGCCGAGATCGCCGCCACCACCTCCGATCCCGTGCGCTCGGCGCAGGTCGCCAACGCCATCGCGGATGCCTACATCCAGGATCAGCTCGACGGCCGCCTGAGGTCCAACCAGCGCACGGTGGACTGGATGAACCAGCGCGTCGGCGAGGTGAAGGACCAGGCCGACTCCGCCGCGGCGGCCGTCGCCCAGTACCGCGCCGCCCATGCGGGCGAGATCGCCGCGCAGGACGGGGCCGCCACGGCGAAGCTGCGCGACCTGTCGGCGGCCGCGGAGGCCGCGCGGGCCGACCACGAGGCGCTCCAGAACCGCGCGCTGCGGCTCGCCCAGTTCATCCAGCAGCAGTCGCTGCCCATCACCGAGGCGCGCGTCCTCACCTATGCCGAGCCGCCCCTGTCGAAGAGCGCGCCGAAGTCGAGCCTCATCCTGCTCCTCGCCGGCGTCGGCGGCCTCGTGGCCGGCATCGGTCTGGCGGTGCTGCGCGAGAGCCTCGACCGCAAGCTGCGATGGCCGCAGCAGGTCAGGTCGTCCCTGCGGCTGCCGGTCGCCGGCACCGTCCCGGCCGTCAGGGTGCCCCGGATCGCCGCCGGCAGCGGTGCGCTCGCGAGCCTGTTCGACGCCCGGCGCCCCTGGTGCACCGCGACCGAGACGTTCCGCGCCGTCAAGGTGTCGGTCGACCACGGCATCCGCCGCAGCGGGGGCGTCGTGATCGGCATCGTGTCGCCCTGGCCCGGCGAGGGCAAGTCGACCGTGACGCTCAACATGGCCCGCATGCTGGTCGAGGTCGGCGCGCGCGTCCTCGTGGTGGATGCCGATCTCCGCAAGCCCGACCTGTCGGACGCCCTGGCGTCGAGGGCCGACTTCGGCCTCGCCGACCTCGTGGACGGCGACGCCACGATCGACCGCTGCCTCGTCAGGGCCGAGGCGGGCTTCGACCTCCTGGGCCGGGGCCCGGCCGAGGCGCCGCTCCACCCCTTCGACGTGCTCGGGTCGCGCCGCATGCAGGCCGCCCTGGCGAGCGCGCAGGGGCGCTACGACTACGTGCTGCTCGACCTCCCGGCCCTCCTGACCTCCATGGACTCGCAGGCCGTCGCCCGCTTCGTCGACACGTTCGTGATGGTGACGGAGTTCGGCCGCACCACGATCGACGACGTGGACCGCGCGCTCGCCACCTCCGAGTTCATCGGCAGCCGCATCGTCGGCGTCGTGCTGAACAAGTCGCGCGGCGGCGACAAGGGCCCGCAGCGGCGCGTCCTGCGCCGCACCCGCGGCCGTCGCCAGGCGGTGTCGGCTTGAGTCCGGCCTCGGGCCTCCGGCGGTCGCTGCGCCGGGCCGTCACGCCCGCCGCCCGCCTCGCCCGCCGCTCCCTGCTGCCGCACGTCCTGCCCCGCGTGTCGCACCGCTGGCCCGACCGGCTGAGCGACATCCGCGTCGTGGGCCTCCTGTCCTCCTCGTCGGGCCTCGGCCGGTCGGCGCGGCTGTGCATGGACGTGCTCGGGCGGGCCGGCTACGGCGTCTCGGGCGTCGACGTCGCGGGCCTCTACACGAGCGACGACGGCCTGCCGTTCCGGGCGCCGGGCGCGGGAACCGCTCCGGCCCAGGTGTCGATCTACCACCTGAACCCCCCGATGCTGCTGCCCGGCGTGCTGCGGGCCAACCCGCTGCATTTCCTGCGCACCTTCAACATCGGCTACTGGGCCTGGGAGCTCGAAGCCCTGCCGCGCGAGTGGATCGCGGCGATCCGCTTCGTGGACGCCGTGATGGTGCCGTCCTCCTTCTGCCGGCGCGCGGTGGAGCGCCACACCGACAAGCCCGTGCTGGTGGTGCCCCACCCGGTGCCGCTGCGGGCTCCCGCGGAGATCGATGCGTCGATCTCCGGGGGGACCCTGCGCAGCGCGCCCCCTCCGCCCCGCGAGGGGACCGGCTTCCGGGTCGTGAGCATCTTCAACTTCGGCTCGTCCTTCGAGCGCAAGAACCCGCTGGCGGCGGTGCGGGCGTTCCGCGGGGCCTTCGGCCCGGACGACGGCGCCGAGCTGATCCTCAAGGTGAGCGACGGCGCCCGATATCCGGCCGACCGCGCGAGGCTGCTGGCCGAGATCGGCGGCGCCGGGAACGTCCGCCTCGTGGACGCCGTGTGGGACGAGGCGGACCTCGACGCCTTCCTGGCCTCGGCCGACGCCTATCTGTCGCTCCACCGCTCGGAGGGGTTCGGCCTGACCCTGGCCGAGGCCATCGCGGCCGGCGTGCCGGTGGTGGCCACCGACTGGTCGGGCAACGTCGACTTCTGCCGTCCGGACCTCTGCTTCCCGGTCGCCTACGACCTCGTGCCGGTGCGGGACGCGCACCTGTCCTTCGCCGACACCGCGGGGGCC
Source organism: uncultured Lichenihabitans sp. (assembly GCA_964242785.1). Taxonomy (GTDB): domain Bacteria; phylum Pseudomonadota; class Alphaproteobacteria; order Rhizobiales; family Beijerinckiaceae; genus Lichenihabitans. The sequence goes on from CAXTBR010000127.1 coordinate 6,768, forward strand.
GTCTGGGCCGAGCCCTCCGTGGCCCACGCCGCGATCCAGCTCCGCCGCCTGCGCGACGGGCGGGACGCGGCGCTGTCCGCCGCCCGCGCGCTCCGCGAGCACCTGCGCCACCACCTCGCGGCGCGGACCTACGAGGCCGCGATCGACCGGCTCGCCGGGGCGGAAGGCGCCGCGCCCGCGCCCGCCGCGCCCGCCCCTGCCGCGCGCGGCACCGTCGGGGCCGAGCCGTGAGGACGGCCGCGCTCGACGCCCTCGCGCCGAACCCCGAGGCCGCGCTGCACCGGCTGCCGCTCCTGCCGGGCGTCATCGTGGTGGGCGCGGTCTGCTTCAACGCTGCCCTGGCGATCGTCAACGGCAACGTCGCCGGCCTCACCCAGGCCCCGGTCGTGGCCGCCGAGGTGCTGTTCGTCGCCCTGGCCCACGCGGTGGCGCTGGCCCATTACCGGCGCGAGATGGCCCCCTGGTACGGGCTGCTCGGCCTGTTCGTGGCTTTCGCGGTCGTCCGGTCGCTGTCGTCGCAGGCCATCGACGTCAAGTACCTGCGCGACGTCATGATCATCCCGACCTTCGTGGTGCTGGGCATGACCTTCGAGGCCCGCCGGCTCGCCCGCGTCTTCGTGGCGATCCAGGCCGTCATGCTCGTGTTCCTCGTGCTGGAAGCCGTGAACCTCGACGCCTATTCCAACCTGTTCAAGATCCAGGACTATTACATTAACACCCGCGGCTACACGGCCGACGATTTCTGGAACAAGGACTCGAACCTCTACGTCAGCGCCACGCGGCCCGACGGCAGCTTCCTCAGCATCGTCGACCTGCACCGGCTGTCCTCGATCTTCCTGGAGCCCGTGTCGCTCGGCAACCACTGCATGGTGGTGCTGGCCTTCCTGTGCGCCTGCTGGGGCGAGCTCGGCCGGCCGACCCGTTGGTTCCTCGCCGTCACCACCCTCATGGCCATGGTGGGCTGCGACGGCCGACTCGCCATGGCGTCCGTCCCGCCCATGGTGCTGTGCTGCGCCATCGCGCCCCGCCTGCCGCGCTTCAGCGCGCTGCTCTACGTCCCCGGGGTGCTGGCGCTCGGCTTCGCGCTGGTGGCCGTGGGCCATTACGTGCCGGGCGGCGACGACTTCCCCGGGCGCATCGCCCACACCGTGTTCCTGCTCCAGACCTACGGGATCGACGAATATCTCGGATTGTCCGACGCGTTCATGTCCAAGGCCGTGGACAGCGGCATCGCCTACCTGATCACCACGCAGTCGATCTTCGTCGTCGTCGCCCTCTGGGCCACGGTCGGCATGGCGGGCCGGGACGACCGGCCCGACAAGATCCGCATCGTCCACGCCGCGATGATCTACGTGGCCCTCAACATGATGGTCAGCTTCGCACTGCTGACCATCAAGACCGCGGCCCCCCTGTGGTTCGCCTACGGCGCGCTCCAGAGCCGGCGGCCCGGCGCGGGGCGGGGCGTCGGGCGCCCCCGCGCCCTGGCCCGCGCCGAGCCCCGGAGCCCTGCGCCGGCGATGCCGCCCCTCCGGGGCGACCCCGTCGAAGCCTGATTCCCATCGCGGGATGCCGCCTCGGTGTCCCCTCCCTGAAGTCCACCGCGCGGCCGGCATCGCGCTCCACCCTGACGGATCCCTCATGGTTGATTCCATCTTCGGCCTGACCTTCACCGACGCCGACGAGACCGAACTGTCGCGGACGATCGCGGACGAGACCGTGCCGTCGGGCGAGGGACCCCTCGTCGTCGCCACGGCCAACCTCGACCACGTGGTCAACATCTCCCGCAGCGTGGATTTCAGGGCGGCCTACCGGCGCGCCTGGGCCATCACGGCGGACGGCATGCCGGTCTACCTCTACGCGAAGCTGCGCGGCCTCGCGCTCCCGGGGCGCGTCACCGGCTCAGACCTGTGCCGGCACATCCTGACGCGGTTGTCGCCGGCCCGCCACAAGCTCTTCTTCATCGTCGGGTCCGAGCGGACCGCCGACGGCGTGCGGGCCGCCCTGGTGGGGCGCGGCTTCTCGCCCGACGCGCTCGTCTTCCGCGTGCCGCCCTTCGGCTTCGAGCGGGACGAGACCTATTCCCGCGCGCTGACGGACAGCATCGGGCGGCACGGGACCACGCACCTGTTCTTCGGCGTGGGCTCCCCGAAGTCGGAGATCTGGACCGACCAGCATCGCGACGCCCTCGGCGACTGCTACGTCCTCAGCTTCGGTGCGGGCCTCGACTATTTCGCCGGGACGCTGTCCCGCGCGCCGCAGGTGATGCAGCGGGCGGGGCTCGAATGGGCCTGGCGCCTGGGCAGCGAGCCGCAGCGGCTGGCCAGGCGCTATCTCGTGGATTCCTGGCGCTTCCTCTGGATCGTGGGCCGGGACCTGTCCGGGCGCGGCGCCTGAGGGCCCGGACCCTGCCTTTTTTCGACGACGGACGGGTGATGGCATGAACATGCGGATCGAGGTCGCCGACATGGACCTGAGGGACGAGACGGGCGAGGCCCGGGATGCGCCGCGCGGCGCCGCTGCCGGCCGGATCGTTCCGGTGATCATGTGCGGGGGCTCGGGCACGCGCCTGTGGCCGGCGTCGCGCGAGAGCATGCCCAAGCAGTTCCTGCCGCTGCTGGGGC
>CAXTBR010000128.1:0-9161 GCA_964242785.1 uncultured Lichenihabitans sp.
TGGACGCCTTATAGGACAGCCCCAGACAACCCGTCAACACCCAAACAGAAGGAGACATCGAAAAAGCAGCAAAAAGGACAAACGCCAGCCAGAGGGGCGTCCAGAGACGAGGGAGGGGCATCGGGGAGGCGGTGACGGTCGAGACCCACGAAGCCCTCGCGCAGGTCCGCTCGCGTCCACCCGCGCCCCCACCCCGCGCGGGTGGACGCCGCAATTGAGCCATGAAACGGAGGCTGTGTCGGCGATCGGGTCGAAGCGGGGCCGGCTGAATCGGGAGGTAGGGCTTTTGGTGGCCATCGCCAGCGGGGATCATCGGCACGGGGGCATGAGGCCCGTCGACATCGGCGTCGAGCCGCCGATCCAGGTGGCCGGCCGCAGTCCCCTCGCCAACGATCGCCGCTCCATCTCGTTCCGCTGGCTGTCCGCCGTCGTGCTGACGGGCGTGGCGGGCTCGGGGCTGATCGGCACCACGGTGTTCGTGGCGATGAACGGCCAGGCCACGGTGGCGCAGGCGCCCGAGCTCGTGTCCCCCGGGCGCGACGCCAGATCCGCCGACGCCGGCCTCGCCCGGGGCGATCGCCTGATCCGCTCGGCCGACATCGTCGCCGAGAAGCAGAGCTTCAAGACCCCCGTGGCCGTGAAGGTCGGCGACAAGCAGATTATCCGCACGCGGGGCTTCACCCATGTCGCCACCACGCTGGCCCTGGCCTCGACCGGCAACGACGACGAGGTGCCGGAGTTCAACCCGCTGAAGCTGATGGCACAGGACGCCAATCCCGCCGAGGCTCCCCCCCCCGACCCCGGCCCTGCGCTGGAGGACGCCGACGTGTCCTTCACCACGAAGGACCTGTCGACCGTCGATCCGTCGCGCTTCGGCGGTTTCCTGTCGACCGACGAGATCCAGGCCCAGGTGGCGGACTCCGCCCGCACCCTCGCGGCCCCCAACCGCCCCGCTCTGCCGGCGCAGATGTTGCTGATGCGGACCAGCCGCGCCGGCGTCCTGCCCTCCATGACCCTCGGCTTCGCCGAGCCCGGCTACGGGGCCGCGCCCTTCTCCTCGATCGAGGTCCACATGGTGCCCGAGAACGTCACGATGGTGCCGCGCTCGGACGCCAACCGCGACCGCGACGCCGCCGAGCGGCTCGTGGTGTTCCGCCACGGCGACAACCTCGATGACGTGCTCAGGGTCAACGGCGCCACGCGCGACCAGATCCGCTCGATCGACGCCGCCTTCGCGCCCAAGCACGGCGAGGCGCCGGTGGCCGAGGGGCGGCGCATCCGCCTGCTGTTCTCGCGGCTCGACGACGCCCGCCCCCGCCAGATCGCCCGCATCTCGGTCTACGCCGACGAGACCCTGGAGACCACGGTCGCGCTCGCCGACGCGGGCGACTACGTCAAGGTCGCCAACCCCGAGGCCGCGCCGCGCCGCCCGGCCGCCACGGACGATGCCGGCTTCCGCCTCTACGACAGCCTCTACGAGACGGCGCTGAAGCAGGACATCCCCAAGCCCCTCATCGACACGCTGGTGCGGGTGTTCGGCAACGACGTCGACTTCCAGCGCTCGGTGGCGGGCGGGGACAGTTTCGACGCCTTCTACACGGACGGCGACGACGAGGGCGGGCGGGCCGACCTGCTCTTCGCCTCCGTCTCGGTGCACAACGAGACGTTCCGCTACTACCGTTTCACCACGCCCGACGACAATGCCGTCGACTATTACGACGAGAACGGCCGGTCGGTGCGCAAATTCCTGATGCGCTCGCCCGTGCCCAGCGCCCAGATGACCTCGGGCTTCGGGCTGCGCTTCCACCCGATCCTCGGCTATTCCCGCCCCCACACCGGCGTCGACTGGGCGGCGGCGATCGGCACCCCCATCCTGGCGGCCGGCTCCGGCGTGGTGCTCAAGGCGGAGCGCTCGTCCTCCTACGGCAACCACGTCGAGATCCAGCACGCCAACGGCTACATCACGACCTACTCGCACATGACGGGCTTCGCCCGCGGCATCGCGGACGGCGTGCGGGTGCGCCAGGGCCAGGTGGTGGGCTACCTCGGCCAGACCGGCCTCGCCACGGGGCCGCACCTCCACTACGAGGTGATCGTCAACGGCCACTTCGTCGACCCCATGCGCGTCAAGCTCGCCCGCACCCGCGAGATGGACGGCAAGCTCCTGGCCGACTTCCGGCACGAGCGCGACCGCATCGACACGCTGATGGCCAGCGCCCCCAACGCGGTCGCGGCCGGCCCCGAGCGGCACGCCGCCAATTGAGGATCTGTCCGCCGCGGGCCCCTGCGGCGTCTCGCGCCGGCCGTCGGTGAACTGGCGGACGTGTCCGACATCGAGGCTTTCATCGCATCGGATTCCAAAGGTCGAGGAGCTTTTGAAACCAGACTGACGCGACACTCGGGACCGGAAATCAAGGTGCTGAAGCACAGCGGCGGCATGATGGCCAACTCGCCCTCACAGGCCCAGGGAGGCGTGGGCCTCGGCGGGGGTCATCTCGCGGATGGTCTCGTCCGAGAAGCCCATGCGGCGGAGCTGTTCCTTCTGCCGCCTCGTGATCATCAGCGACACGGCGGCCGGGGGCGAGGGGGCCGGCCCGTCGTCGTTCGCCGCCCCCGGCGTGCCGGTCGGGCCTTGACCCGTCGCGGGTTCGGGGGGATCTCGATCGGCGTCCGGCATGCCGCGTCAACCGATGGGCACACCGCCGGTTCCCCGTGGCCGGCATGGGACGTGGGGGAGCGCGATGGACAGGGCCGACATCGAGGACATGTTCGCGGCGCTCGGGCCGGTGACGATCAGGCGCATGTTCGGCGGCAAGGGCATCTATCACGCGGGGCGCATCGTCGCCATCGAGCTGCGGGACGAGATGCTGCTGAAGGCCGATGCCGTCACGGCGCCCGCGTTCGAGGCGGCCGGCGCGACGCGCTGGACCTACGAGGGCCGGGCGGCCCAGCCGGTCGCGATGCCCTACTGGTCGATCCCGGACGAGGCCTACGACGATCCCGACGTCATGGCGCGATGGGTGAGGCTCGCCTCCGAGGCGGCCCTGCGGGCGGGGCCCGGCCCGTCGCGCGGGGGGGGCGGCGAGCCCGGTCGGGCGCCGCGGCGGCAGCGGCCTCGGCCGGCGACGTGAGGGATCCCGACACGATCACGCACCCGCGTCGCGATGGGCGTAGCGGCGCCATTTCGTGCCGTCCCGCGGCCGCTCGTCATGGAGCGAAGTCCGGTGTCCGGGGCCCGACGCCACCCATCGAACTTTTCCGTTGACGAAGCTCATGAAATCGACGGACGTTCACGGTGCCGCGTCACGGATGTCCGTGTTCTGGTGAGCAGACGGATTTGCAAGCCTGGGGGAGACGGCCCGTGACACCAGACCTGTTCTGACGGGGGATGTATAGATCTCAGCTATGGGTTCCCGCATCGATCAGTGCTGCGCTTTGCCGGCTTTGCCCCTCTGCAACGAGCGCTCATTCGCAGCACTGATCGATGTGGGTGCCCTATAGGGCCGGAGTCGATGCCGTGACGCACGAAATCATCGTGCACAAGCGCGACGGATCCGGCATGCTGCTTGCAAGCCGATCGCAGCGCGGCGACCGTCCGATCACGACCGAGGAAACGAAATCTTCATGACAACCATCCGATCGAACCCGCCTGGTCCGTCAGGCCTCATCCTGGACCGCCGGGAGCTCATGGCGGGCGCCGGCGCGCTCGGCCTCGCCTTCGGCGCCATGGGCGGCCCCGCCTTCGCCGATGACGCCCCCAAGAAGGGCGGCACGCTGCGCCTCGGCATGGAGGGCGGCAGCGCCTCCGACAGCCTCGATCCCCGCACCTACGCGGATTCCGTCCCCATCTCCTATGGCTACCAGATCTGGAACGGCCTCGTCGAGATCGACAAGGACGGCAACGCCTCGGGCGAACTCCTCGAGTCCTGGGAGACCAAGCCCGGCGCCACCGAGTGGATCTTCAACGTCCGCAAGGGCGTGAGCTTCCACTCGGGCAAGACGCTCGACGCCGACGACGTCGTCTATTCGCTGAACCTGCACCGCGGCGAGACCAAGTCGGCCGCCAAGGACCTGCTCAGCGCCATCACGGACATCAAGAAGCTCAGCGCCAACCAGGTCCAGATCACGCTGTCGTCGGGCAACGCCGACCTGCCCTACAATCTGTCGGACTACCACATCCTGGTGGTGCCCAACGGCTTCACGGATTTCTCCAAGCCCGACGGCACCGGCGCCTACGCGCTGGAAAGCTTCCAGCCCGGCGTGCGCATCCTCACCAAGAACACCGGCCATTACTGGAAGACCGGCCGGGCCTGGTTCGACAGCATCGAGCTGCGCTACATCCCGGACGCTGCCGCCCGCACCCAGGCGCTGATGTCCGGCCAGGTCGACGCGGTCAACCGGCTCGACCCCAAGACGGTCGGCTTCGTCATGAAGTCGCCGCGGGTGGACGTGCTGCAGACCAAGGGCACCGGCAACCGCTTCGCCTTCGTGGCCCTGTGCGACGACCCCGCCTACACGTCGAACGACGCCCGCATGGCGCTGAAATACGGCATCGACCGCCAGAAGATCGTCGACACCGTGTACAAGGGCTATGCCTCGATCGGCAACGACACGACGATCGGGCCGGCCAACAAGTATTTCGCCCCGAACATCCCGCCCCACACCTACGACCCGGACAAGGCCGCCTTCCTTTGGAAGAAGGCCGGCAGCCCGCACTTCGCCCTGCAGGTGTCGGAGGGCGCCTTCTCGGGCGCCACGGACGCGGGCGTGCTCTACCAGGAGGCCATGAAGAAGGCCGGCATCGACGTCGAGGTCAAGCGCGTCTCGGGCGACGGTTACTGGGACAACGTGTGGCTCAAGGCGCCGTTCTGCGCCGTCTACTGGGGCGGCCGCCCCACCGTGGACCTGCAGCTCTCGCAGACCTTCATCTCGACCGCGAACTGGAACGACACGCACTGGCACGACGCGGCCTTCGACAAGCTCATGGTCGATGCCCGGGTGGAGCTCGACGAGGCCAAGCGCAGGGAGATGTACGCCCAGGCCCAGCACATGATCGCGGACAATGCCGGCATGGTGTGCTTCGCGGTGGGCGACTACCTCGACGGCTATTCCAAGAAGGTGAAGGGCACGGCCCCCCACCCGCGCTACGACATGTGCGACCAGCGCGTCGCCGAGAAGGCGTGGTTCGCCTGACGCACCGCGGGGAGCCGGACGGCCTCGCGCCGTCCGGCTCCCGTCCCGCATCGTCCCGTCCCGCATCGTCCCGTGGCGCGCGCTCCCGACGGCGATCCGCGACCCCGCCGCCCCATCCGCGCCTCGAAAGGACCCATCCGTGATCCGCATGATCCTGTCGCGCATCGGTCTCGGGCTGATCACGCTCCTCGTCGTCTCGGTCGTGATCTTCGTGCTGACGCAGATCCTGCCGGGCGACGTCGCCTCCTCGGTGCTGGGCCAGGGCGCGACGCGCGAGAACCTCGCGACCTTCCGCCACGAGCTCGGCCTCGATCAGCCCGCCTACATCCGCTACTTCACCTGGCTCGGCGGCGTGCTGCACGGGGATTTCGGCCTGGCGCTGACCAACAAGCAGGACATCGTCGAGGTGCTGGGGCCGCGCTTCAAGAACACGCTGTTCCTCGCCGGCTACGCGGCCCTGCTGGCCCTGCCGCTGGCGATCGGCTTCGGCATCCTGGCGGCGATCCGCGAGGGGCGGCTCACGGACCGGCTGGCCAACATCCTGGCGCTGCTGGCCATCTCGATGCCGGAGTTCTTCGTCGGCTACCTGCTGATCCTCAACCTCGCGGTCAACCACGAGTGGTTCCCGTCGCTGGCGACGGTCAGCGCCGACACGTCCTTCGGCGAGCGGGTCTGGGCCGTCACGCTGCCGGCCATCACGCTGACCTTCCTGGTCACGGCCCACATGCTGCGCATGACGCGCAACTCCGTGCTCTCCACCATGTCGACCGCCTACGTCGAGATGGCCTTCCTGAAGGGGCTCAGCCGCGCCCGGGTGGTGACGCGCCACGCCCTGCCCAACGCGGCCTCGCCCGTCATCTCGGTCATCGCGCTGAACCTCGCCTACCTCGTGGTCGGCGTCGTGGTGGTGGAGAACGTCTTCACCTATCCGGGCGTCGGCCAGTACATGATCGACGCCGTGACCAAGCGCGACGTGCCGGTGATCGAGGCCTGCGGCATCGTCTTCGCGGGCGTGTTCATCACGCTGAACACCTTCGCGGACGTGATGGCGATCGTGCTCAACCCCCGCCTGCGCCACCCCCGCTGAGGATTGCAGCCATGACCCTCTTCGGCCACAAGGCGCCCCTCACGGCGGTCGTCGGGCTCGCCATCATCCTGCTGAACCTCGTGGTGGCGCTGGCCGGGCCCTATCTCGCCCGCTACGGCGAGACCGAGGTGGTGGGCGGCGGCTGGGACGCGGCCTCGGCCGCGGCCTGGTTCGGCACCGACCAGATCGGCCGGGACATGTTCACGCGTCTCATCTACGGCGCCCGCATGACCATCGGCATCGCCTTCGTGACCACGATCCTGTCCTTCGCCATCGGCATCACGCTGGGGCTGGTGGCGGCCGTCACGGGGCGGTGGGTCGACACGCTGATCTCGCGCATGGTCGACGTGGTGCTGTCGATCCCGCTGCTGATCTGGGCTCTGATGATCCTCAACGTGCTGGGCCAGTCGCTGTTCTCGCTCGTCATCACCATCGGGTTCCTCGATTCCACCCGCGTGTTCCGCCTGGCGCGGGCGCTGGGGCTCAACCTCGTGTCGCTCGACTTCGTGGAGGTGGCGCGGATGCGCGGCGAGGGCCTGTGGTGGGTGATCAGCCGCGAGGTGCTGCCCAACGCCGCCGCCCCGCTGATGAGCGAGTTCGGCCTGCGCTTCTGCTTCAACTTCCTGTTCATCGCGGCCCTGAGCTTCCTCGGCCTCGGCGTGCCGCTGCCCTACGCGGACTGGGGCGGCATGGTGAAGGACAACGTCGGGGGCATCTCGTTCGGCCTGCCGGCCGCCCTCTATCCGGCCGGCGCCATCGCGCTGCTCACGGTCGGCATCAACCTCGTGGTCGACTGGTTCCTGTCGATCGACGCCCGCCCGTCCGGCGCCCAGGCCGAGATGTAAGGACTCCGAGAATGGCTGACGATCAGATCCTCTGCCTCGAGAAGCTCCGGGTCGAGACCATCACGGGACGGGTGCTCGTCGACGACGTCGACGTGACGCTGAACCGCGGCGAGATCCTGGGGCTGATCGGCGAGTCGGGGGCCGGCAAGTCCACCATCGGGCTGGCCTCCATGGCCTATGCCCGGGCCGGCATGCGCATCACCGGCGGCACCATCACGCTGGCCGGCACGGAGCTCAGGGCCTCGACGGCCCTCTACCGGCGCCACACCCGCGGCAAGAGCATCGCCTACATCGCGCAGAGCGCCGCGGCCTCGTTCAACCCCAGCATGACGCTGATGGACCAGGTCTGCGAGGCGCCGGTGATCCACGGCGTCATGTCGCGCGAGGAGGCCGAGGTCTACGCCCGCAAGCTGTTCCGCACCCTGCAACTGCCCAACCCCGACACGATCGGCAGCCGCTATCCCCATCAGGTGTCGGGCGGGCAGCTCCAGCGCGTGATGGCCGCCATGGCGATGAGCTGCCGGCCGGACGTCATCGTGCTGGACGAGCCCACGACGGCCCTCGACGTGACCACGCAGATCGAGGTGCTGGCGCTGCTGCGCGACCTCATCCGCGAGTTCGGCACGGCGGGGCTCTACATCACGCACGACCTCGCGGTGGTGGCGCAGATCGCCCACCGCATCATGGTGCTGCGCCACGGCAAGATGGTGGAATGCGGCGACGCCAGGCAGATCCTGGAGAGCCCGCGGACGGACTATTGCCGCGCCCTCGTCAACGAGCGGCGCGAGGCCGAGCACCTGACGCTGTCGGTGCCCGACAAGGCGGCCCGGCCGATCCTGCGGGTGTCGAACGTCACGGCCGGCTACGGCACCACGGCGAACGCCAGGAACGCCGTGGCGGTCGTCAGGAACGCGTCCTTCGACCTCGCCAGGGGCGAGACGCTGGCGATCGTGGGGGAATCAGGCTCGGGCAAGAGCACCATGGCGCGGATCGTCACGGGGCTGCTGCCGCGCTGGAGCGGCGAGATCGAGCTCGAGGGCAAGGCGCTGCCGCCCGCCCTGGCCCAGCGCTCCAACGACATCCTGCGCCGCCTGCAGATGGTCCACCAGATGCCCGACACGGCGCTGAACCCGCGCCAGACCCTGGCGCAGATCATCGGGCGGCCGGTCGCGCTGTTCTTCCGCAAGTCGGGGGCCGAGGTGCGGGCGCGCGTGCTCGAACTGCTGCGCCTCGTGGGGCTGCCGGAGGAGTTCGCCGACCGGCGGCCGGGCCAGCTCTCGGGCGGGCAGAAGCAGCGCGTGTGCATCGCCCGGGCTCTCGCGGCGGAGCCCGAGGTCATCATCTGCGACGAGCCCACCTCGGCGCTCGATCCCCTGGTGGCCGAGGAGGTGCTGAAGCTGCTCAAGGGCCTGCAGGACCGGCTCGGCCTCGCCTACGTGTTCATCACCCACGACCTCGGCACGGTGCGCCGCATCGCCCACCGCACGGCCGTGATGCTGAAGGGCGAGATCATCGCCCAGGGCCCGACCGCCGAGATCTTCGCGCCGCCCTTCCACCCCTACACCGAGAAGCTGCTCCTGTCGGTGCCCGAGATGCACACGACCTGGCTCGACGAGATCCTGGCGCGCCGCGGGGGCGCGGCCGGGCTCGTGGCCGGTGCCGCGGCGGCGGACCGGCCGCCCGACCCGGCCATCGCGGCGCGCGTCGCCGCCGGCGATCCGGCCCCGGTCGCCGAGACGGAGCGGCTCGCCGCCCTGGAGGTGCTGGGCGAGGGCCGGGGCGAGGCGGGCTTCCCGGACCTCCAGGAGGAGGTGCGGAACGTGAAGGGCATGCTGGAGATCTGACCCGGATCCCAAAGGGCGAGCCCTTTGGCGGGGTTCGGGGCGGAGCCCCATAGCGCTAAGATTGGAGCAGAAACCCTGTTTTCTCCCACCCTCCCTTATCCTGAGCTAGCGTTGGCACACGTATCGGCGTCCGCGGGGGGGGGGTGCCCTTCTCCCCAGCGGGGAGAAGGTGGCGCGCAGCGCCGGATGAGG
>CAXTBR010000129.1:0-9136 GCA_964242785.1 uncultured Lichenihabitans sp.
GATGGCGGTGCCGTGCTGGTCGTCGTGGAACACCGGGATGTCCATCAGCTCGCGCAGGCGCTCCTCGATGATGAAGCACTCCGGCGCCCTGATGTCCTCCAGGTTGATGCCCCCGAAGGAGGGGCCGAGATAGCGCACCGCCGCCACGAAGGCGTCCGGGTCCTCGGTGTCGACTTCGAGGTCGATGGAATCGATGTCGGCGAAGCGCTTGAACAGCACCGCCTTGCCCTCCATCACGGGCTTGGAGGCCAGCGCGCCGAGGTTGCCGAGGCCGAGGATCGCCGTGCCGTTGGTGATGACCGCCACCATGTTGCCCTTGGCGGTGTAGTCGTAGGCGCGGCTCGGGTCCTCGGCGATCGCCCTCACCGGCACGGCGACGCCGGGCGAGTAGGCCAGCGACAGGTCGCGCTGGGTCGCCATGGGCTTCGTGGCGATGATCTCGAGCTTGCCGGGGCGCCCCTGCGCGTGGAACTGGAGCGCTTCCTGGTCGGTGATCGTGCGGCGCTTGGGTCGGCCGCTCGTGGCGTCGTTCATCGTCCCCGCTCTCCCTTCGGGGTTGGTGAGGGGCGAGCATAGGGGGCGGGGGGACGGGTGGGAAGGGCGGCGGCGGCGACCCGCACCGGGCCTCGATGAGCCGACCCCGAGGCCGGCCCTCGTCCCCGAACCCGTCCAGCGATGCCGCGATGTCCGCGGCGCGGGTCACGCTCCGCACGGAGGCCCGCCGCTCTTCTCGCCACGGGCCGCCCCCGTCAAGGCGCCCGCCTCCAACTCCCTCGGCCGCAAGGCCGATCGTCTCGCGCGGCACGTCCGCATCGGCGCCCGTCTCAAGCAGGCCGCGCAGTCTCATCGTCCCGTCGGTCGTCGGCGGTCTCTCGATCCAGGTCGGTGTTCACAACCCGACCCCGATCGGCCACCGCAGAGAGCCAACCCCTCCCGCGGGAGACGCCCGTCCGTCACGGCGCCGTGGAAGGCGCGCGCACGGGCGTTTCCGCTACCGGTCAGCTCCCACCACCCGCCGGGACACGATCCTGCAGGATCGAACGTGCCGTATGCTCGTCCGTGATCAGCGCGTTGGCGAGCCGCTTTCCGAGCGCCGCACGGATCGCCGGGACCCTGATCCCGCCGGACTGGACGATCACCGTGGGCCGCGTGGCCGGCATCGGAAGTTCGAAGGAGGTCAGTCGGTCGTGATAGCCGGACCGCAGGAGCGCCCCGGTGTCGTCGATGCTCTGGCCGAGCACTTCCCCGACCGCTCCGGCGTCCATGGCATGGGCAAGCTCGACATCGGTGATGAAGCCGTCGAGGTGCAAGGGGGCTTGCCAGCCGATATGCCCGATCCCCATCATGAGGACGCTGGCCTCGTCGATGAGGGATTGGAACGAGTGGTAGGCGATTTGCGCCTGCAGCACCTCGCGTTCCGCCACGGTGTTGGTCACCACGGGCATCGGCAGCGGGTAACATTGCGCCCCGACGCGTTCGGCCAGGCGCATGACGACGTCGTGCTGGCTGGCGCGTCCCTGACGGGTCAGGTTGCCCATCAGGGACACGCATCTGTGCTGCGGCCGCGCCATGGGCGCGATGCGCGAGACGATCTCGCGCATGGTGCTGCCGTTGCCCACGCCGACCGTGACCGGGGCTCGTTGAGCGAGGACGTTCTCCAGATAGAGGGCCGCCGCCGTCGCGATCGACGCGACGTCCTCCTCTTGGCCGTTCCGGCTCGGGGCGATGTCGCAATAGACGAGATCGAACCGTTCGCGGAGCCGTTCGGCCAGTTCGATGCACTCGGACAGCGGATGGATCAGTTGAAAGCGGATGAGGTTTTCGCTCGCTGCGAGCGCGATCAGCCGTTGAACCACCTGACGCGAAAGGTTGAGCTCCGCGGCGATCTGGTCCTGACGGCGACCCTTGGCGTGATAGAGCCATGCCGCCCGGGCCGCGAGATCCAGCTTGCGATCGTTGGGCGGATCGGGACGGTCCGGCGCTTCCGTGATCATGGGGCCGAACGGCCCAACTCACCGCGCATCGATCCCCAGGATCTCGGCGATGGTGCCGCCGACCACGAGGTCGTAGACGGCACGGTCGGGCGAGCAGCGTTCCATCTTCCTGAATTCCCACTCGTAGTCGACGAATGGGGAATCGGTTCCCCAGATCACGCGGCCGGGGCCGAGTTCGCGCACCGCCGTGGCGATCTCGTAGATCGGGGCCCGGGATGTTTCAAGGTAGAGGTTCGGCAGATCCCTGGCATAGCCGATGGCCTGCCCCACCGACCAGAAGAAACCCATATGGGCCATCAGAAGCTTCACCCGCGGGAAGCGGCGCGCCATCTCAGCGAATTCCGGAGGGGCGTTGTACAGGTCGCTCGCCCCATGAGCGATGATCGGGATGTCGTGGCTCTGGGCCTCCTCGAAGAGCGGATTGACGAGGTCGGGGTCGGACAGGTGGAAGCCGTTGAGGGCCGGGTGCAGCTTCAAACCCCGGCAGTGCCACTCCGTCACGCAGCGGCGCAGTTCGTCGATCGCGTTGGCCTCCCAGGGGTTGACGGCGCAATAGGGGATCAGGCGGTCGGGGAAGGCATCATGGGCGACCTTCACGGGGTCGTTCGTGAAGTTCCCCTCCACGAAGGGGAAGATCACGGCTTTGGCGACGCCGGCCTGATCCATCTTGGCGACGAGGTCAGCGCCGGTCTGGCTCGCGCCGGGGCGCGTCCCGATGTGGTTATGGGCATCGATCACGAGCGGCATCTGAGGTCTCCAGGGTCTCAGGCCGGCCGGCGCAGCGCACCGACCGCCATGGCGAGCAGGATGAAGGCGCCGTTCAGCACGAAGCGGGCCGGCGCGCCGAGCCCGAGAATCGTGAGACCGTTGCCGAGGAACGCCACGAAGAGCGCACCCACCAGGGTGCCGGGGATCGAGAGGGCACCCGTGCGGGATGCGAGCGTCCCGAGGTAACAGGCCGCAAAGGCATCCAGCAGGTAGGGCTCGGCCCCCCGCGGCACCGCGATGCCGGTGCGCGACGCCATGGCCACGCCCGCGATGGCGGCCAGCAGCCCGCTCACGACGAAGCCTGCGCCGAACGCCGCCCGCGTGTCGACCCCGGCCAGGAACGAGGCCCTGACATTGCTGCCGACCGCCCGCATGTGACGCCCGAACGGCGTCAGGGCCGCGAGGCCGAACACGAGCAGGAATATGCACGCCGCCAGTACGATCAGCACTGGGACCGGGCCCATCGTCTTCTGGCCGAGGAAGAGGAAATCCGCCGTCACGGCCTGAGGCAGCGTGAACAGGATCTGCGGCTCGGAGCCCTTCGTGTAGATGAGCTCGCCGCTGCGGATGATGAACATGGTGCCGAGCGTGCCGATGATCGCCGGGACGCCGAGATAGGCCATCATCAGGCCGTTGAAGGCGCCGAGGAGAGCGCCCAGCAACACGGGGGCCACGAAGGCGACCCAGACCGGCTGGCCGTGGATCAGCAGCGCGGCCGCGGTGAGGGCCGCGACGTCGGTGATCTGCGCGACGCTGAGATCGACGCCGCGCAGGATCAGCACCACGGTGAGGCCGAAGGCCAGGATGATCAGCACCGTGCTCTGTCGCAACACGTTGCCGACATTGGCCGAGGACAGGAAGCTGGGCTTGATGGCGGCCAGCAGCAGCAGCACCGCCACCATCCCGACCAGCGCCCCATAGGCGCGAAGGAATTCACCGATGGCCAGCCAGTGCCGCGAGGGCCGCGGATCGACGGTCGCGTCCATGCTGCGCTCTCTTCAGAAGATGGTGACCTGGCCGATGCCACGCTTGCCGATCACGCCGAGCAGGATCGACAGGATCAGCACCGCGCCCTGGATGCCGGGCAGAGCGAGGTTGGACACCCCGAGCAGGATCAGGCCATTGGACAGCGAGGCGAGGAACAGGGCCGCGACCGTGGTGCCGACCATATCGAGCTCACCCGTGCGGGACAGGCTGGAGCCCAGAAATGCCGCCGCGAGGGCACTGATCAGGAAGTCGAGGGCTGCGGCCGTCGCGGAGGCGCCGTAGCTGTAGGAGGCCAGCACGACGCCGGAGACACCCAGCACCGCGCCGCCGATCAGGAACGAGGTGAGCACGGCGCGCCGCCTGTCGACGCCTCGCAACGCGGCCGCCGCAGGGTTCTGGCCCACGGCATACATGCGCAGGCCGGCCCGGGTGTGTTTGAAGATCAGGTGCAAGGCCAACAACAGCACGGCCAGCAGGATGGCGATGACCGGTACGGGGCCGACCGCCCCCTGTCCGATGCCGAAGAAAATAGGCTGATCGTAAAGGGTCAGGGCCTGCCCGCGGTTGTAGAGCAGCGCCAAGCCCATGGCGATGAACATGCTGCCGAGCGTCGCCACGAAGGGCGGCATGCCGAAGACCAGCACGAGGACCGCGTTGGCGAGGCCGGCCGCGAGGCCGGCCGCCATGCCGATCCCCAGCGCCACGGCCGTGCCGAGCCCCTTGGCGATGCTCCCCGCCGCGAGATTGGCCGCGAGCTGGTTGACGGCGCCGGCCGACATGTCGAAGCCTCCGGCCACTAGGACCGCCGTCAGCCCGAGTGCCACGAAGGCCAGCAGGCTGCCCTGCTTCAGCACGGCGAGCAGATTGGTGGGAGAGAGGAAGTCCGGCGCCATCGCGCCGACGGTCGCGAGGGCCGCGGCCATGCCGGCGATCGTTCCCCAGCGGGTGAGAAGCGAGCCGAAGCCGACTGGGCCCGGCAGACCCCTCGGGGCGACCGGGATGGGATCGCGCTCCAGACCGCCGGCCGGCGTCCGCGCGTCGGCATCGCCTCTGGTCGCAAGGTCCATCAGCCCGGCCACGTCGAGGTCCGCGGCCGGGCGGATCGTGGTGATGTCGCCCTTGCGCATCACCGCGATCTGGTCGCACATGCCGACCAGTTCCTCGAAGTCCGAGGAGATGAACAGCACCGCCGCGCCGCCGCGCGCGATCGCCGTCATCTGCCTGTAGATCTCCACCTTGGAGCCGACGTCGACGCCGGTGGTCGGCTCGTCGAAGATGAACAGCCGCGCGTCACCGCCGAGCCAGCGGCCGATCACGATCTTCTGCTGGTTGCCGCCCGACAGGTTGCGGGTGAGCGCCCGCAGGTTCGGCGGCGCGATCCTGAGCCGTTGGACGAGCTCCTGCGCGGCGGCCCGCTCGGCGCCGAGCCGCAACACGCCCCAGCGCGCGAAGCGCGCGATGCCGGGCAGCGACAGGTTCTCGCGAACCGTGAAGTCCGTGATGAGGCCGTCATGGCGCCGGTCTTCGGGGATGAGGGCGAAGCCCTGCCGCTTGGCGGCCCGCGGCGAGCGCGGGGCCGACGGCTGTCCGGCCAGCGTGACGGTGCCGCCGGAACGGGGAAGCGCGCCCACCAGCGCCATGGCCAGTTCGGTCCGTCCCGAGCCCAGCAGGCCCGCGATGCCGAAGATCTCGCCCGTCCGCACCGTGACCGACACATGATTCACGGCGTTGCCCTGCGAAAGCCCGTCCACCACGAGCATCGGCTCGCCGGGCGCGACCGCCTCCTTCGGGTAGAGCTGGCTGAGCGAGCGCCCCACCATCTCGTCGATCACCCGCTGGCGCGAGGTCTCCGCCACGACGGCAGTGGACACGAGCCGCCCGTCGCGCAGGACCGTGATGCGGTCCACGAGGTCGAAGACCTCGTCGAGGTAGTGCGAGATGTAGACGATTGTGACACCCGCCGTCCGCAGGCGCCGCACGATACCGAAGATCATCTCGGCTTCGGCATCGCTGAGCGAGGCGGTGGGCTCGTCGAGGATCAGCACCCGGGGTTCGCGGAGCAGCGCCGCCGCGATGCCCACCAGCTCACGCTGCGCGACGCTGAGATCGCGCGCGAGCGTACCGGCCGGGAATGTCGCGCCGACCCGATCGAGCAAGGCTTGGGTGGCGGCGCGCATGCCGCCGAAGTCGAGCAGGCCGCCGCGCACGATCTCGCGGCCGAGGAAGACGTTCCGGGTCACATCGAACGGGCCGACGAGCTGCTGGTCCTGGTGAACGATGACGATGCCGGCGGCCTCGGCGTCGACCGGACTGGCGATCCGAGCCGGCCGCCCATCGACCGAGATGTCGCCGCCGGTCGCCTGGTAGACCCCGGTCAGCACCTTGACGAGGGTGGATTTGCCCGCGCCGTTCTGGCCCACGAAGGCGTGCACCTCGCCGCGCACCACGCCGAGATCGATGCCGTCGAGGGCGACCACGCCGGGAAACGTCTTGCGGATGCCCCGGCATTCGAGCGCATAGGCGCTCGATGCCGGGGAGCCGTTCAGGTTCTGGTCGGCTTGAGCGGTCGCCACGCAGGTCCCTCGCAACGCTCCTCCGGCCGGGCCGGAGGAGGAGTGTCGTGATCAGGGCAAGGTCGGGTGAATGACGAGCAGCGGCTCCGTCTGGGGATAGCGGCCGGCGATCTCCTTGGGATCCATGCCGATGTCCTTCCAGACGTCCTTGCCCCACCGTTTCTCGGCCGCGGCGATGCCGTTGGCGCGAGTCGCCACGTAGGCGTCGGTGAACAAAACGCTCGAAAACTCCTTCCTGCCGCCGAGCGCCGCCACGATCGTCTGGCCGGCCAGTTCGCCGATATGCGGCACATCCTGGGCCACCGTCGCCACGAAGGGACTGCCTTCCCCGAGCAGCATCTGAAATCCGACCCGGTCGCCGTCGATCGAGGCGACTTTGATCTCGTTGCGGCCCGCCTGTCGAATGGCCTGCACGGCCCCCGATGTCAGCAAGTCGTAGGCGCCCCACACGGCCGCGATGCTGCCGGGCTCGGCGTTGGCCGTCAGCAGATCCTCCATCTGCGACTGCACCTTGGCGGCGCTGTGCTCGGTCGGCACCTCGTGCAGCTTTATCTTGGGATAATCCTTGACGATCGCCTCGAGGATCCGCTTGCGGGTCTCCAAGAGCGGGGCACCCGGCACCCAGATCACATAGACGTCGCCCGCGTAGTCGATGCTCGACAGCAGGGCGCGGGTCATCAGCGTCGCCATGAGGTCCTCGTCGCCGCCAACTTCCGTCAGCGCCCCTTCGGTGCGCGCGCCCACCGACGTCGTCACCACAGGGATGCCGGCGGCCTTCGCCTTGGCGACTTCCGGCGCAAGCTGCTGTGCGTCTCCGAGTTGGATGATTAGACCATCGACATGGGAGTTGATGAGGTTTTCGATGTTCTCGTTGTGCTTGCGCGGATCACCCTGTCCGTCCGCGACGACGACCGTATCGCCATCCGCCTCGATGACCTTCCGAGCGCCGGCGATGATGCCACGATTATAATCGTTGGTGATCTCGCGCGACGCGATCCCGACCTTCTTGCCGGCGGCCCATCCGGGCGTCGCGCCGCTGCCAGCCACCACTGTCGCCAGCAAGGCGATGGATAAATGAGATACGAAGTGATTCGACATGGTGACCCCTCCCTGTGAGCCGCCGATCGCGGCCATTGCCCGGTTGGATCCGGGCATTTGTTCAAGACAAGGGCAATTTGCGGGGCATGTCCCCCTGAGTCAAGCATCTAACGGCTGACGAGCGCGCATTTGATCGCAGGTTGAAGATTTGCCCAATGACGGTGCTGGATTCCAACGCCTCGTCCGACCCCGCCGTACGACGAAACCGACCGACCGGCGAAGCCCCTCATCGATCACGGTGCAGAGCTATCCCGCTCGGCTCTCAGCGGATCCCGGGGTGATGGATCCCCTCGCACGGGATCCCGAAAGGCGAGCCCTCCGGCGGATTTCAAGGCGGAGCCCTGACGACAAATCGTCAACCTGTCCAGGGCTCTGCCCCGACCGCAAAAGGCCGGGGTTCTTTTGAATCCAGGCTGACGCGACGCCCGCGACGCGACATCATCACCCCCGGACTCCGTGATGAGCCACACTCATGTCCGGGGGAGCCCTCGCGGCGGCCCGTGTCGTGATCGGCGCGCCCATTGCCTCCGCGACGCGCCGTTCCCGCGCGGCCGGCTTCGGCCCCTTGGGCGGCGGCGAACCCGCGCGGACCGGCTCGCCGTCAGCCGGCGACGTACCTGACGAAGAGCGAGAAAAGTTCGGACTGCGTGCCGACGCCGAGGCGATCGTAGATGGCGTGGCGGTGGTTCTTCACCGTGCCCTCGGAGATGCCGAGGTTGCGCGCGACCGACCCGTTGCTGTGGCCCCGCAGCACCAGTTGCACGATCCGTTGCTGCTGGCGCGTCAGGCGGTCGGCCGCGAACGTGGCGAAGGCCGTCTCGATCGTCTCGCCCGACCGCGCCGACGCGAGGCCCTCCCGATCCCGTCGCCCCGGCACCGGGTGCCGGTCCCTCCAGTGGTGGCGCAGCGCCCGCACCACGACGGGTTCGACGGCCCGCAGGATGGCGACCTCGGCGTCGCTGAACGTCGGCCTGCCGTTGCTCCTCATCAGGGAGTAGGCCACCATGGCTCCGTCCGGCAGGTCGAACAGGTAGGCGATCTCCTCGGCGAGCGACCCGCTCTCCATCGAGATGCAGGGGTGGACTTCCCAGGAATTGAAGTATTCGCTCTCGAAATAGGCGTCGGGCGCGCAGTCCCGCATGCGGTAGAGGCCGCACTTCTGCCGTGCCGTGCAGGCGAGGTAGAAGGGATCGAGCAGGTAGGTGCCGTTGAGGTAGGCCCTCAGGGGCGCGTCGGGCTTCCGTTCGCGGAAGCCGTCGAACAGGATCATCGGACCGACCCCGTCCGGATAGGCGAAGGCGACCGAGAGGTCGAAGGGCACGACGCGCAGCAGCGCCTCGTCCAGCAACGCCGGCAGGCCGGGCTCGTCCAGCCGGCCCATCAGGCCCGCGGCCGCCTCGCTCCAGGCTCCCAGCAGGCCGAGGTCCATCCCCACCATCCATCTATACCTTCAGGTACATGTCCCTCGCGTCGCGGGCCTGCGAGCCTGCACCCTCCAGCAAGAATCATGCACGGAGGCGGCGATGGCGCGGCAGGGGATCGAGGACGAGGCGGTCATCGCGCGGGGGGCGGAACCCATCGACCAGGACAAGCGGATCCTGCATTCGATGGGCTACGCCCAGGAACTCCTGCGCGGCATGCGGACGTTCCAGAACTTCGCGATCTCGTTCTCGATCATCTGCATCCTGTCGGGCGGCATCAACTCGTTCAGCCAGG
>CAXTBR010000130.1:0-9069 GCA_964242785.1 uncultured Lichenihabitans sp.
AAGGGCGCACCCTGGCTCAAGACCACCCTGGTCCAGTGGGCCTGGGCCGCCGCACGCAAGAAGCAGAGCTACCTCCAGTTCCAGCGTCTGCGCCACCGCCGCGGACCCAAGAAGGCCGTCTGCGCGGTCGCCGCCTCCATCCTCACCGCAGCCTACCACATGCTCAAGGACGGAACCGTCTACGCAGACCTCGGCCCCGATCACTTCCAGCGACGGGCGCCCGAACAACGCGCCAAAGCCCTCGTGCGGCAGATCGAGCGCCTCGGCTTCACCTGCGCCATCGCGGCGGAAGAGCCAGTTTCTATTTAGATCACGTCCGCAAAGCCGCGCTCGGTGCGGCGGAAGTACCACACGCCGAACACCGCCAGCAGGACGAGCGTGCACAGGTTGAGCAGGATGCCCGCTCCGTGGAGCCGGCTCTCCCCGCCGATGACGCACCAGCGGAATCCGTCGATGACGCCGACCGCCGGGTTGAGGTGGTAGAGCAGGCGCCACCGCTCCGGCACGACCGCGCTGGAGAAGCCCACCGGCGAGACGTAGAGTCCGAACTGCACGACGAACGGGACGACGTAGCGGAAGTCGCGGTACCTGACGTTCAGCGCCGCGAGCAGGATCGCCGGGCCGAGCCCCGCCGCGACCGCCGCGACCGCCGCGAGAGGCAGGAACACGATGCGCCAGCTCGGCACGAAGCCGAACCACGCCAGGACGAGCGCCAGCATCGCGAGGTTGACGAGGAAGTCGACCAAGACCACGGCGATGGCGGAGATCGGGACGATCAGGCGAGGAAAGTAAACCTTGCCGATCAGGTTGGCGTTGGACACGAGGCTGTCGGACGCCTCCGTCACGGTGCCGGACATCAGGAACCAGGGCAGCATACCGGTGAAGACCATCACGGCGTAGGGCGCCTGGCCGTCGCTCGGCAGCCCGGCGAGGCGGCCGAACACCATCGTGAAGACCAGCATCGTCATGAACGGCCGGATGAGGGCCCAGGCCACGCCGACGACGGTCTGCTTGTAGCGCACCGCCACGTCGCGCCACGCGAGGATCAGCAGCAGGTCCCGGTAGCGCCAGAGGTCGCCCCAGTAGTTCCGCTCGAGCCGCCCCGGCTCGATGACCAGGATGCGTTCCTGCGCGGGCGTCATGCGGGTGCCCCGAGGCTTTCGCGCGCGGGCCGGAGGGTAGGTCGGCCGTGCGCCGGCGACCCGACGCCGAGCCGCGACAGCGCCTGCGCGACGCCCTGCTCGAAGCGTGGGCGACCGAAGCGCGCCCGCACGCGGGCGGCCAGGTCGAAGGCGCCGGCCTCGCCGCGGCCGGCGCGGCGGAGTTCCGCACCGATCGCCTCGGCGAGGCTATCGGCCGGCACGGCGCGGCCGAGGCCGTCGAGAGCGTCCACCGCCCCGCCGACCGCGAGCCCGAGGGCCGGGATGCCGCAGGCCATCGCCTCGAGGAAGACGATCCCGAAACCCTCGCCCCGCGAGGGCAGCACGAACAGGTCGGCGCCGCGGTAGAGGTCCGGCATCGCAGGCCGGGTGACCGCCCCCAGGAACTCGACCCGGTCGGCGACGCCGTGCTCCCGCGCGAGCCGCTCCAGCCGGAGCCGGTCGTCGCCGTCGCCAGCGACGCGGTAGACCACGTCATGTCCCTGGCGCAGCAGGCGCGGCAGGCAGGCGATCACCGCGTCCTGTCCTTTGTAGGCCTCCCGGGCGTCGAGCCGCCCGACGCTCAGGAGGACGCGGGGGCCGGTGCGGAGGGCGAGCACCGGGTTGGGCCGGTAATCGTCGGCGACCGTGTTCGGCAGCACGAGGGCGCGCTCGGGGGCGATATCGGCGGCGGTCAGCAGGCGGGCGCGGGTATCGCGGCTGACGCACAGGACGAGGTCGGCCCGCTCCAGGGCGCGGCGGCGGACGGCGCCGGGATCCCGCCAAATCTCGATGCCGTGGAGTTGCACCACGAGCTTGGCCCCGCTCAGGCGCGCCGCCAGCGCTGCCAGGGTGACCATGAACAGGTGCCCGCAGACCACGATGTCGGGCTGCAGCCGGAGCGTGAGCCCGAGCGCCGAGGCCGCGTAGGCCGCCCGCCCGCGCCGCGCCGGGTGAACGGCGAGGCCGGCGGGGACGGCGTCCGGACGGGCCGGCCCACGCCGCGGCAGCAGATCGAGGGCGGTGCCCCCCGGAAGGCCGGCGAGGGCATCCCAGAAGTCGCGGTTGTACTGCGCGATGCCCCCGTTCCCGCCATAGGCTTCCGTGACGAGGCCGAGCACGCGCAGGGGGCCGAGCCGTACCGTCACGACGCCGCGGCGGGGAACCCGCCCCGGACTCGTCCCCCGCGTCCCCCGTCTCGCGTCGCCTCGCGGAACACGTGCCGCCCCCAGTCGCGGGCGACGAGGCCGGCCGGCGGCCGCGCGGCCTCGCCGGCGGCCGGGGGCGGGGCGAGCCAGCGGCCGACGGGGACGGTGAAGCCGGTCTTGGGCCGATCGACCAGATCCTGCGGGAGCGGGTGTTCCGGCGCCCGGGCCAGCGCCCGCTTGCCGGCGCCTCCCCCGAAGCCGGGGACCATCGGCGCGAGCGCCGCCAGCAGGCGCGTGTCGACGAAGGGCGTGCGGATCTCGACGCCGTGGGCCATGCCGGCCCAGTCCGCGTCCCGCAACAGCTGATTGCGCATGTACTGCGTCGCCTCGAAGGCGGCGACGCGCGCGAGCGGCGATCCGGGATCGGGGGTGAGTTCCGCCGCCAGCCGCCCCACCGGGTCGAGCCGGCGCAGGCCGGTCCGGATCATCTCGGGATCGAGGAGGGCGGGCAGTTCGAAGGGCAGGAACAGGGCCCGGCGAAGGAAGTACGCGCCGGCCGGGCTCCCCGCGTACTCGACAAGGCCGACCGCCTTGGGCCGCCCGCGCGCGAGCCCGAGGGCCGTGCCGGTCCGGCGCAGGGCCCGCCCGAGGCCGGGGATCCGGGCCGGGACGCCGAAGCGGGCGGTCCAGCGCGGCACGTCGGAGAAGCTCGGGTAGCCGGCCAGGATCTCGTCGCCGCCGATCCCCGACAGCGCGACCTTGAGCCCCGCCTCGCGGGCGGCCTTGGCCACGAACCACGTGTTGATCCCGTCGATCGACGGCTGGTCCATGGCCTCTAGGATGCCCGGCAGGTCGGTGCGGAACTCGGCCTCGCCGACGCGCCGCACCACGTGCGCCGCGCCGTAGGCGGCCGCCATCCGGGCCGCCCAGGGTACCTCATCCTCGGGGCGCCCCTCGAACTCCGGGAAACCCAGCGTCACGGCGGTGACGGGCGCGCAGCCGGCATCCCGCATGAGGCCGAGGAGCGCGCCCGAATCGACGCCGGACGATAGGAAGAGCCCGACCTCGACGTCGGCCATGAGGTGGGCCCGCACGCTGTCCAGGCAGGCGGCGCGGACGCGGGGCTCCACGTCGGCCCTACCGACGGTTGCGGCCGCTCCTTCGGCGAGAGCGGCCGCGACGCTGTGGTACCGGACCGGCTCCCGCGGGCCGGCCCCATCGATCCACTGCGTGTGGCCGGCCGGCAGAGCCCGGACGTCGCGGTAGAGCGTGAACGGATCCGGGACGCTGCCGAACAGGTGGAAGCCGACGACGCCGGCCGGATCCGGATCGCGCGAGACCGCGCCGCCGGCCAGCAGCGCCTTGACCTGCGAGGCGAAGCGGATCGTCCAGCCGTCGTTGGCCGTGTAGAGCGGCTTCATGCCGTAGGGATCGCGGGCGAGGAACACGCCGCCGCGCGGGCCGTCCCAGATCGCGAAGGCGAACATGCCGCGCAGGCGCCCGACCATCTCCGGGCCGTGCCGCTGGTAGAGGTGAAGCAGGATCTCCGTGTCGGTCCGGCTGGAGGGCGCGACGCCGGCGCGCTCGATCTCGGCTCGGAGCGCCGGATAGTTGTAGATCTCGCCGTTGAAGACGATCGCGAAGGAGCCGCAGGGGTTCAGCATCGGCTGCGCCCCCCGCTCGGAGAGGTCGAGGATCGCGAGACGCCGGTGGGCGAGCACGCACCGGCCGTCGGGCGACCGCCACAGGCCGGCCCCGTCGGGTCCGCGGGCGCGCATGCTCTCGCGGGTGCGCAGCACCTCCCCCTCGTTCGGAGCCGGCGCGGCGGCGTGGTAGGCCAGGATTCCGTTCAGCCCACACATGCGGGTGCCGCTCCCCATGCCGGCGCGAGCCCGCGGATGCCCGATCCGGTCCGATCTCCTTCAGGCCATCGCACGAAAGCGGCCCCCGTCGTCCAGGAACGGCACCGAGGTAGGTGTGGGGATGCCGCCGCCCGCCGCCTCGGAGTTCGGAGACCGATCGAAGCTCGGCCGAGCGGCAGGGTTGATACCCTTAGACAATCTCCCCTCGGCTTGTCCACGGACGGCGCCGGACAGGGCGGCCCGAATACGTTGCGCCTGCGCCACACGGAGGCTGGATTTGAAGTTGCGCTACTGCCTGGGCGTTGCGGCCATGTTATGAACGATTTTGCTTCCCATCCTTGGCGCTCCGCGACTCAGGCACGTCGTCCGGAGTGTTTGGACAGAAGTCTTTCGTAATCCCGATGGTCGTAATCCCGATATCAGTGGGGCGACATTGATCGATCTGCATTGCCATCTGCTGCCGGGCATCGACGACGGGCCCGCAACGCTCGAGGACGCGCTCGCGCTGGCCCGGATGTCGGCGGCCCAGGGCATCACGACGATCGCTTGCACGCCGCACATCATGGCCGGCGTCTACGACACGGCCGGCCCGGCGATCCGTGCGGCTACGGTCCGCATGCAGGCCGAGCTCGACCGAGCCGAGATCCCCATCGACCTCGTCGTCGGGGCCGACCTGCACATCGCGCCGGACAACGTCGCCCGCCTCAGGTCAGGCGCGGCTCTCGCCCTCAACGGCTCGCGCTACGTGCTGCTCGAACTGCCGCACCACCTCCTGCCGCCCCGGATGGACCACGCGCTGTTCGACCTGATGGCGGCCGGCTACGTGCCGGTCCTGACGCACCCGGAGCGCATGGGTTGGATCGAGCGCGGCTTCGACGTGGTGCGTCGGCTCGCCCAGGCGGGCGTTCCGATGCAGATCACGGCCGGCGCCCTGACCGGCGCGTTCGGCCGCCGGGCACGCTACTGGTCGGAACGGATGCTGGACGAGGGCGTCGTCGACCTCGTGGCGACGGACGCGCACGGCGCGGACCGCCGCCCACCGCTTCTGGCAGAGGCACACGAGCTGGTGCTGCGCCGAGCGGGGCCGGACCGCGCGCGGCATATGTTCTTCGACGTGCCCGAGGCTATCCTGGCCGACCGGGCGCTGCCCGACGCGCCCGCTGTCCGGAAGCCGGTTCGGCCGGCCGAGAGGGCGACCGGTCCCCTGGTCTGGGCGCGCAATTTGCTCACCCGGTCGCGGAACAGGCGCTATGCCCGCCATGCCTGATCGTCGCTCTCGCCCTCGTTTTGCCGCTCTCATCGCGCTGACCGGCGCGCTGGGTGCCTGTCACGGCGTCGAGTCTTCGTCCGCCCTGAACGCGGCCTCCGGGCCCGTCGTGCAGACGGCGGCGGTCGCGGAGTACAGGATCGCGCCCGAGGACACGCTCGAGATCGCCGTCTTCATGGTACCGAGCCTCAACCGGTCCGTGCAGGTGGACGGGAGCGGGCGGATCGACCTTCCCCTACTCGGCAAGGTGCCGGCCGGCGGGCGGACCGTGCGCGAGCTGGAGGCGGACCTCGTCCGGCAACTCGGTGCCAAATACGTCCGGTTGCCGCAGGTGAGCGTCTCCGTGAAGGAGGGCTTGGCGCAGCGCTTCGCCGTCGACGGCGCGGTGATGAGACCCGGGATCTACGTGGCGAAGGGCGACACCACGCTCCTGCAGGCCATCGCCCAGGCAGGCGGCCCGAATGAAGTCGGCAACGTTGACGACGTGGCCATCGTGCGGGTCGTCGACGGCCGGCGCGAGGCGGCGCGCTACAGCCTGCGCGCGATTCGGACGGGTCAGGCCACCGACCCGCAGGTCTACGGCAAGGACGCGGTCGTCCTCGGCGAGTCCTCGACGCTCAGTACCCTGAAATTCGTGCGCGACCTCGGCAGTCCGCTGATCGGCGTCGCGCGCATCGTCCCGTGAGTCCCGCTCCCGTGTGCCTCCCACCCATCAGCCGCCCCGGACGACATCCGGAGCGGGCGCAGGCCGGTCTCCGGCCGCGGCGCAGGACCGTCGCGCGATGAACTACATGCTCCAGCCGACCCGGAACGCGGGCGACAAGCTTCCCGCCCTCGCGGAGGAGTTGGGCGGGTATCCCGCCGTACCCGCCGGCTATCCGACCTGGGCGGAACCGCCCGGTCCGGACTCCGTGCACGCGCGGGGCCGCGTCGCGCTCCTGTGGCTGCTCGACCTCCTGCTCAAGCACAAGCTGCTGATCGCCGCGATCTGCCTTCTCTCTCTCGCTGGGGGCTTCATCAAGACCCAGCTCACGACGCCGATCTACGAGGCGAGCACCACGATTCAGATCGACCAGCAGGCGCCGAAGGTCCTGAGCAACAAGCAGCAGGGCGCGATGGAGGACTTCTCGCGCGAGCCGTTCTTTTTCCAGACGCAGTACGAGCTGCTGAAGAGCCGCTCGCTGGCGGAACGGGTCGCCAGGAACCTGGATCCGGCGGACATCGCCGCCCTCACGCGGCCGGAGGCGCCCTCGCTCTGGTCGCGCGTGCGCCGGACGTTGGCCGGGCCGCCCGCGCCGGCGACCGAGGAGCCTCTCTCGGCGGACGCGATCGAAGCGGATCAGGCCCGGATCGCCGGGATGATCGCGGGCGGCCTCACGGTCCAGCCGGTGCCGATGTCGCGGATCGTCCGCATCGCCTTCGCGAGCACCAGCCCGGCGGTGGCGCAGAAGATCAGCGTCGCGGTGGCCGACAACTTCGTGGCCTCGACGCTGGACCGCCGCGTGAACGCGGCCGCCTACGCCCGGACCTTCTTCGAGGAGCGGCTGCAGCAGATGAAGCTGAAGCTCGAAGACTCCGAGAAGCAGGTCGTCGCCTACGCGCGCCGGGAGGGGATCGCCAACGTCGACGATAAGCAGCCGGAGATCATGTCCCGGCTGTCGTCCATCAACGCCGCCTTGTCGGCGGCGACTGCGGAGCGGATCCGCCACGAGCAGCTCTGGAACCAGGCCAGATCCGGCAACGACCTCAGCCTGCCGCAGGTGATGGCCGACCGGGCCGTCCAGACCGCGCGCGAGAAGCGCGCCCAGCTGATGACCGAGTATCAGGACAAGCTGAACGTCCTCAAGCCGGCCTTCCCGGAGATGGTCCAGCTCCGCTCGCAGATCGGCGAGCTGGATCGCCAGATCAAGGCGCAGGCCGACCTCGTCAAGGAGTCGATCCGCGCCCAGTTCGAGGCGGCGCGGGCGCAGGAGCAGTCGCTGGGCAAGGCGCTGGCCGAGTTGCGCGACCAGTCACTCGACCTGCGCACGCGCAGCATCCAGTACAACATCCTGCAGCGCGAACTCGACACCAACAAGGCGCTCTACGACGGCCTCCTGCAGCAGTACAAGGAACTCGGCGTCGCCAGCGCGCTCGGCACGAACAACGTCTCGGTCGTCGACCGGGCCGAGATCCCCGGGGGGCCGATCAGCCCGAGGCTCACGAAGAACCTGGCCATCGCGCTGATCCTCGGCCTCGCGGTCGCCACCGCGATCGTCTACGTGCTGGAACTCTTGGACGACACCTTCAAGGGTGCCGAGACCATCGAGGAGACGACCGGCCTCACGGCGCTCGGCGTGATCCCGCTCACGCCCCACGACACGCCGACGCTGATCGAGACCGTCGTGGCCAACCCGCAGTCCGGCATCGCCGAGGCGTACCGGTCCCTGCGCACGGCGCTCCAGTTCTCGACCGAGACCGGCGTGCCGAAGGTCCTGCTCGTCACGAGCGCAAAGCCGGGCGAGGGCAAATCGACGACCTCGGTCAGCCTGGCGGCCAACTTCGCGCAGCTCGGCATGCGGGTCCTGCTGATCGATGCCGACCTGCGCAACCCGTCGCTGGGCCGCTATCTCAAGGTCGAGAATGCCAGCGGGCTGTCGAACTACCTGGCCGGCGGCGCCGATGTCGCCGACATCATCCAGCGGTGCTTCGTCGAGAACGTCTCGCTCGTCACCGCCGGCCCCCTGCCCCCCAACCCCGCCGAGCTGCTCGCCGGGCCGAAGCTGACGGCGCTGCTCGCCGAGATGAGCGAGGCCTACGACGTGATCCTGATCGACGGCCCGCCCGTGATGGGGCTGGCCGACGCACCGATCCTGTCCAGCATTGCGGCGGGCACGCTCCTGGTCATCCAGTCCGGCGCCACCCGGCGCGGCCTCGTCAGGGCGGCCGTCAAGCGACTCCGGTTCGCCCGCGCCCGCCTCGTCGGGACCGTGCTGAGCAAATTCGACACGGACAAGTCCGGGTACACGTACAGCTACTCCTACAATTACAGCTACGATTACGCGGGCGGCGGCCTCGATGCAGCCAAGACATCGAAACTGGCCCGCCCCGCCCGCGCCTGATCCGCAGCGCGTCACCGCGCTGTCCCAGGCCGTCGATCTCGCGCAGGCGCCGCAGCTCGCGCCGCACATGCGGCGCCGTCCGCTACCGCGGGAGGTCGATACACTGATCCGTCTCGCCGCGGGCTGCCGCGAGACGCTCGCCGCCGCAGTCGCCGCGACGGCGCGCGATCCGGACTTCATCCTCGCGGCGGCCGAGCTCTACCTGCGCCAAGTGGTGTGTTTTCCGGGGGCGGATCCCTACCGGACCTTGGGAGTCCCGGCACAGGCGCCGCGCACGGAGGTCCGTCGGCACCTGAGGGAACTCGTACTGTGGCTCCACCCCGACCGCAACGACCGGGGCGGGAACCGGGTTCTCGTGCGGCGGGTGCTCGACGCGTGGGATGCGGTGAACGACCCGGGAGCCCGCCGTCGTCCCGCCCCGATTTCCGGACGGAGCAGGCGCGCCCCGGGCTATCGTCCCAGCTGGATCTCCCGGCCCTTGCCGAAGGCTGGGCCGCGCCGCTCCATCGGGCACGCACTGCGGCGCACGTTGTGGCTCGCCCTCGTCGCCGC
>CAXTBR010000131.1:0-9017 GCA_964242785.1 uncultured Lichenihabitans sp.
TCGTCAGGCTCATAACCTGAAGGCCGCAGGTTCAAATCCTGCCCCCGCAACCAACCAACACACCATGTCGGACCCACACAGCCCCGCAGGCCGATACCCCGCGGGGGAAGAGGCGTCCGGACGACCGACGACACCAGCCAGGGTCGCCGGAGCCTGGCAGGGCCTGGACAGGCGTCGGACGCCTCACTACGGTCCGCTGCCGGGCCCATCGGGGCCGCTCCCCCATAACGGATGTGAACCGACCATGCGAGCCGAACCATTGGCGCTCGTCGAGCAGATCAAGCAGTCCGTGGGACTGCTGAGGAGGCATCTTTGACGTCGACACGGCGACGCGACGCTTGGCCGAGCTCAACGCCAGATCCGAGGACCCAGCCCTCTGGAACGACGCCGCCGCGGCCCAGAAGGTCATGCGGGAGCGGACCGAACTCGAAGATCGACTCGGGGCCGTGTCCCGCTTCGACCGGGATCTCGAGGATGCCGTCACCCTCGTCGATCTCGCCGAGGCCGAGGACGATGCGGAGGTCGAGCGCGAGGCCATCGACCAGCTCAAGGCCCTGAAGCTCGACGCGGAGCGCCGTCAGATCGAGGCGCTGCTGTCGGGCGAAGCCGACGGCAACGACGCCTATATCGAGGTCCATTCCGGCGCGGGCGGCACCGAGTCCCAGGATTGGGCCCGCATGCTGTTCCGCATGTATGCCCGATGGGCCGAGCGGCGGAAGTTCAAGGTCGAGATCATCGAGGAGAGCGCCGGCGACGAGGCCGGGATCAAGTCCGCCACCATCCTGATCAAGGGGCACAACGCCTACGGCTGGGCCAAGACCGAGTCGGGCGTGCATCGCCTCGTCCGCATCTCCCCTTTCGACAGCAATGCCCGCCGCCACACGAGCTTCGCGTCCGCCTGGGTGTATCCCATGGTGGATGACAGGATCGAGATCGACGTCAAGGAATCCGACTGCCGCATCGACACCTATCGCTCGTCGGGCGCCGGAGGGCAGCACGTCAACACGACCGATTCCGCCGTGCGCATCACCCACGTCCCGTCCGGCGTCGTGGTGGCCTGCCAGAACGAGCGCTCGCAGCACAAGAACCGCGCCACGGCCTGGAACATGCTGCGGGCCCGGCTCTACGAGATCGAGCTGGAGAAGCAGGAGGCCAAGGCCAACGCCGACGCGGCCTCCAAGACGGATGTCGGCTGGGGTCACCAGATCCGCTCCTACGTGCTTCAGCCCTACCAGCTCGTGAAGGACCTGCGCACGGGGCGGACGTCCGGCACGCCGGACGAGGTGCTGGACGGCGACCTCGACGGCTTCATGGAGGCCGCGCTGGCCCAGCGCCTGTCGGGCCGCACCGTGGACGTCGAGGACGTCGACTGACGATCGTCAGGGCTCTCGATGAAGGAAGGCGGCAGGTTCCGGGTCCGCCGCCCTCCCTCCATCGTCGGCTCTCGTCGGGATCCGGGGCGATGTCACCCTGCGTGCCGGATTCCGAAGGGCCGGCCCTTTGGCGGTCAGGGCTCGACATACGTCAGCCAGGCGTCGTCATGAGCCTCATCGGTCGGCTTCGACCTACTGCGCGGCCGCCGTCAGGGCATGGCCGGCGCTGTCGGTGGACAGGGGCGGATGCGACGCCCAGGGCGAGGGCAGGCGCCCGCGCGCTTCCCCGCGCGCGAAGAGGCCCGTCATATATTCGGTGCCGAACTGTTCGGCGGCGTCGCCGGTCGTGGGCGGCTCGGGCGCGTCGGCGTCGATGAAGGCGATGTGGTAGCCGATGCCGCGGGAGACCGCGTAGGCGTAGGAGCTCAGGACGTTGTTGCGCCCCTCGCGCTTCAGGATCGTCTGCAGGCCGCGCGCCGCCACCGACACCGTGGAATCCTCGATGACCTTGAAGGACGGGTCGATCTTGTTGTTGACCAGGATGTAGAGGTCGCGGATCGGGCTCGTCCCAGCCTTCGCGCCGTAGATGACCTCGTCCGGCGCCACGTAGACCTGCCGGACGGCGGCGCCGTCGACGTGCATCTCCTTGAAGGCGTGCCCGCCGCTCTCGACCTCGATGAGCCGGGGCGGAAACAGCGCCGGCACGGAGGCCGAGGCCGCCAGAACCTGGCGGAACAGCGGCAGGGCGTTGGGGGAGCGAGAATCCGCGATGGCGCCCATGTTCCAGACCACCGAACGCTGCTGGTCGAGGTTGGTGGTCACGACGATCAGCCTGCGACCCCGGCGGTGTTCGGCCGCCACGGCGTCGAGCACGCCCTGGTCGATGTAGCGGGAGATGAACTTGCCGAGCTTGTCGCTGTCGACGAGGGCGTTGCCGACCAGGGCGTTGAAGATGCTCGCATCCTTCACCAGCGCCGAGGCGTAGCCGCTGGTGTAGAGGTCCTCCAGCGTGGCGTCATACTGGGGGCCCAGGAAGGCGAAGGGCGCCATGAGGGCGCCGGTGCTGACGCCCGACACGATGGTGAACTGCGGCCGCTGGTGGGCTTCGCTCAGCCCCTTGAGGAACCCCGCCCCGAAGGCGCCGTCCGCCCCGCCGCTCGACAGGGACAGGAAGGTCACGGGCTCGTGGCGCGCCTGGGCCTGCGCGGCGACGTCCCGGCGGAACCGATCGAACACGAAGGCCGGGGCATCCGCGTAGAAGCGCACGTCGGCCGGCATGCCGGGCACGTCCGCCACTTCGGCCTCGGCCAGCGTGTAGGGGAGGCGCGGCTCCATGGAGGCGCATCCTCCGAGCCCCAGGCCGAGGGCCGCGAAGCCGGCGAGCACGAGCCGCTGTGATATCGACATCGATGATGAACCCCGGTGACACTCCGACCGTCCCTCGGGAGGGAGGATCGGACGGGCCTGATTATGCCTCACGGGGGAAAGTTCCACCAGGACCGCCTGTCCCTCTCCCGCGCCCGATTGTCGATTCGTGTGACATTCCTGCGGCGCTCCGCGGTGCCGTCAAGGAGCGTCGAGCCCGGCGGCGAGGTGCTCGGCGCCGGCCAGGAAGCGCATGGGGTCCACGGGCTCGCCGTCGATGCGGACCTCGTAGTGGAGGTGCGGCCCCGTCGCGCGGCCCGTCGCCCCGACGGCGCCGAGCACCGTGCCGCGCGTCACGGCCTGCCCCTCCGACACCGCGGTCGCGCCCATGTGGGCGTAGCGCGTCGCCACCCCGTCGCCGTGATCGACCTCGACCATGTTGCCGTAGCCGCCCGCCGTGCCGGCGAAGGCGACGCGGCCGGCGCCCGTCGCCCTGATCTCGGTCCCGTAGCCCTCGCGCAGGTCGACCCCGGTGTGCAGCGCCGGCCGCCCGAGGAACGGATCCAGCCGCGCCCCGAAGGGGGACGTCACCTCCTGCCGGCCCGAGAGGGGGGCGGCGAGCGGCAGGCGCTCCACGGCGCCGCCGAGCTGCGCCGCCGCGGCCGCCGCGGCGCGCAACTCGGCCACGGCGCGGCCGAAGGCGCCGTCGGGCCCGTCGGGCAGGGGCACGAAGGGGCCGCCGAGCGCGGACGGGCCCGGCCCCTTCGTCAGGTAGCGTTCGGGCGACAGGCCGGCCTCCTCGATGAGGCCGCGGAGACGCGCGACCCGTCGCCAGGCCGCGGCGCCGATCCGCGTCAGCTCCGCCGCCTGGCCTCGCTCGACCCCGTTCAGCGCCATCTCCACGGCGCTGAGGCGGTCTCCCACGGGCAGGTTGGCGTCGTCGAGGAGCCCGGCATGATCCTCCGGCCGCGCTCCGGAGGGTCCCCCGGCCGGCGGCTCGGCCATCGGACGCGGCTTGTCGGACGCCGCGTAGCCGAGGGCGTCCGGCAGGGCGGCCGGGATCCGGCCGGTGATCTCGGTCGGCAGCGCCGGCGCCTGGGGGCGGGGGACGGCCTCCGCCAGCCCGGCCACGGTGACCGCGTGCGATTCGAGCCTGGCCTGACGCGCGAACAGGTCGTGGACGCGGGTGTCGAGCTTGGCCTGCTCGGCGCGGCCGCGCTCGGACTGGCGTTCCAGGTCCTGCCGCAGCCCCTCGATGCGGTCCTCGTAGGCATATTGCAGGTCGCCCTGGCGCTGCATCAGGGACGCCACGAGGTCGTCGTGGACGGCGAGGTAGAGCGTGCTGCCGAGGCCGACCGCGAGGAGCAGCGGGAGCGCCACCGCGGCGAGGTGCACGACGATCGAGCGGACCGCGATCGTGCGCATGCGCGAGCCGCGCGACACCGTGAGGAAGTAATGCGAGCGCGGCAGGGGCTCGGGCACGGTGACGCTTTGGCCTGCCATCTCGGATCATCCCAGCACACCGCGCCACACTGGCGCCTCCGCGGCGGGCCGAGATAATCCGAACAGGGTTAACGAAACCTCACGCCAGCGCCTTCACGGCCGCCAGCACGGCCTCGGCATGGCCCTTCACCGACACCTTGGGCCAGATCTCGGCGATGCGGCCGTCGCGGCCGATCAGGAAGGTCGTGCGCTCCACCCCCATGTACTTGCGGCCGTACATGGATTTCTCCTGCCACACGCCGTAGGCCTGGCAGGCCTCCTTGGTCTCGTCCGCGCCCAGCGCGAGGTCGAGCCCATGCTTGGCCTTGAAGGCGCCGTGGCTGCGGGCCGAGTCGGGCGACACGCCCAGGATCTCGGCGCCAGCGTCGCGAAAGGCCGGCATGAGAGCGTTGAAGTCGGCCGCCTCGCGCGTGCAACCGCTGGTGTCGTCCTTGGGATAGAAATACAGCACGAGGGCCTTGCCGGCATAGTCGGCCAGCGTGAGTTCGCCTTCGCCGTCCCGCGGCAGTCGAAAGGCCGGGGCGGGTTCGCCGGTCTGCAGAGGTTCGGCCATGATGTCTTCCTTTCGTCCCATTGGGGGCCGATGGCTTGAGCCGGTCGCTCGCCACCGCCCCGTCGGCGCGCGACCGCGACGGTGGTGGCAAGCGGCCGTCCCGTCAATCCGGGGGGCATGACGGTTTGGTGGTGATGCACGACTCTTCGGCCGACGAGACTGCGCCGGAGGGGCCGCGGCCCGACGACGGCCGTCCGGAGGCGTGCATGCGCCATCTCCTGCGCCGCCCGCCGCGCCGCCGCACGGGGATCCGCCGCGCCGCGCTGGCCGTCACGGCCTTCGGGGCGAGCCTGCTGTTCCTCCTCTGCGCGGCCGCCGCGGGGCTCTTCATCGAGCTGCGCCAGGGGCCGATCGCCTTCGACCTCAAGCCGCAGATCGTGGCGGCGCTCGACGCCCGCGTCGGCCACGGCTACCGGTTCGACCTCGCCGGCACCGCCATCGAGGCGACGGACCACGGCCCGGCCCTGACCATCCGCAGCCTGTCCGTGTCGGACGCCTCGGCGCGGCCGATCGTGTCGGCGCCGAGCGCCGCAATCGCGGTCGACCCGCTGGCGCTGATGGTCGGCCGGATCGCGCCGACGCGGCTCGACATCCACGACGTCGACCTGCGCCTCGTCATCCGGCCGGACGGGCAGGTCGCGGTCTCGGCCGGGTCGGACGAGGCCGCCGTGCCCCTGACGAGCGCGCTCGCGGGCGCGCCGGCCCCGGTGCCGGCGGGGGGCGCCGCGCCGCGCCCTCCCGCCGAGGACGGGACGGCCTCGGCGCCGCCCCGCCCCGCCAACGCGGCCCTGCGGGCGCTGTCCGCCACCCTGCGCACGCTGGTCGAGGCCGCCACGGCGCCCGACAGCGCCTTCAACGCCCTCGAACGCGTCAACGTCACCGGGCGCCTGGTGCTCGACGACCGCGCCCACGGCACCGCGACGGTGTTCAGCAGCGCGGTCCTCGGCTTCGTCCGCGGCGCCGACGGCGGCCCCGTGCTGACCGTGTCGGCCGACGGTCCGGCGGGCCGCTGGACGCTGTCGGCGCGCGCCGTCGCCCAGGCGGACGGCAGCAGGCTCCTCACGGTCGAGGCGTCCGACCTGTCGCTCGACGAGATCACGCTCGCGGGCGGAACGCGCGGCCTCGGCTTCGACTTCGACATGCCGGTCTCGGCCCGCCTCGCCGTCCGTGTGGCGCCCGACGGCGACATCGCCTCGGCGGCCGGGACCTTCTCGCTCGGGGCCGGCTACTTCAAGCTCGACGATCCCGACCACGAGCCCCTGCTGATCGACGCCGTGGCGGGCGGCTTCCACCTCGACCGGGCGACGGACGGCGTGGTCATCGACCGCACCGAGCTGCGCGCCGGCAGTTCGGACTTCGTGCTCACGGGCCACGTCGACCTTCCGCGCGCGCCGGGCGAACCCTGGGCCGCCAAGATCGAGGCCTCCGGCACCTTCGGGGCCGAGCGGCCCGGCGAGAGGCCGATCCGCATCGCGCGCGCCGGCCTCGGCTTCCGGGTCCTGCCGGCCGAGCGGCGCCTCATCCTCGACGGCGCCGAGATCAGCGGCCCGGAGGTCGATGCCACGGCCGCGGCCGACATCCGCGACGGTCCGGGCGGCCTCCGCGCCCACACCAGCACCACCGTCAGGCACATGCCGGCGCAGACCCTCGTGCGCCTGTGGCCGAGCTTCATCGCGGCGCCCGTCCGGGCCTGGCTGCTCGCCAACCTGAAGGGCGGGACCGTCGAGAGCGGCACCGCGACGACCGACCTCGACGACGCCGACTTCGCCCGGATGAAGGCCGAGAAGTCCGTCGCCGACGGCCACCTGCGCATCGATTTCGGCGTGTCGAACGTCCAGCTCGCCTTCATGGCCGGCGTGCCGCCCCTCGTCGACCTCGCGGCCGCCGGGGCCGTGACGGGGCGCAGCTTCGAGATGGTGGTGCAGCACGGCGCCATGGAGGTGGCGGCGGGCCGAAGGCTGACCCTGGCCGACGGGAGCCTCCGCATCCCGGACAACGACCCGAAGCCCATGCCGGCCAACGTCGAGGCTCACGTCACCGGCGGGGTCGATACCCTGGCGGAGCTGCTGTCGCGCGACGCGCTGAAGCCCTACGCCGGCCTGCCGACCGAGGGGGCCGCGGTCCACGGGCAGATCGACGGCCGCCTGACCGTCGGCTTCAAGATCGGCAAGGACGTGCCGGCCGACAGCACCACCGTCGCGGCCACCGCCACGGCGACCAACTTCGCGATCGACAGGCTGATCGGCAAGGAGGGGCTCACGGAGGCCACGATCAGGCTCGACGTCGATCGGGCCGGGCTGCGCGCCAAGGGCGACGGCCGCCTCTACGGCGCGCCGACCACCATCGAGCTGCACAAGCCCCAGACGGGCCCCGGGGAGGCGGTGATCGCGGCCGTGCTCGACGAGGCCGCACGGGCGAGGGCCGGCGTCGCGTCGGCGAGCCTCAAGGGCCCGGTCGCGGCGCGGGTCACGGCGCCGCTCGGCGGGGGCGAGAGGACCAGGGCCGCGGTCGAGCTCGACTTCGCCAAGGCCGGCATCGAGGGCCCGGTGCCGGGCTTCTCCAAGGCGCCGGGGCGGCCGGCCCGCGCGACCCTGACGGTGCTCCAGCGCGACAACGGCCTGACGCTCGACAATTTCGCCTTCGACGGCGGCGGGGCCACCCTCCGCGGCGCGATCGAGCTCGACCGCGACGGCGGCTTCGCCTCCGCCAAACTCGCCCAGGTGAGGCTGTCGCCCGGCGACGACGTCCGCGTCGAGGCGCAGCAGAGCGGCGACGTGCTCAAAGTGTCGGCGCGCGGGGTCAACCTCGACGCCCGGCCCTTCCTGAAGTGGCTCTCGGCCCCGAGCCCGGCGGGCGGCGGCCCGGACCCGGCCGCCAAGGGCAGCCTCGACCTCGACCTGCGCACCAACATCCTCACCGGCCAGAACAGCCAGGCGGTGACCGGGGCGGAGTTGCACCTGTCGCGCCGGGCCGGGCAGGTGAAGCGCCTGACGCTGGAGGGGCGCCTCGGGCGTCAGCCGCTCACCGTCATCACGTCGCAGATCGACGATGCGCCGCATTTCCTGGTCCACGCCGGCGACGCGGGTGCGAGCCTGCTCTTCATGGACCTCTACAAGCGGATGGCGGGGGGGCGGCTCGACGCCAATCTGGTGATGCTGGGGCCGCGCCTCGACGGCTACGCGACCGTGCACGACTTCACGGTCCGCGAGGATCCGGCCATCCGCAAGCTCGCCGTCGAGGGTCTGGAGAGCCAGAAGCGCGGGACCGCCGACGCCGACGCCCAGGCGCAGGGCCAGGGCCAGGGCCAAGCCCAAGGTATCGACATGTCGACCACGTCGTTCCGCAAGCTCGAAGTCTCCTTCACCAAGAGCGGCAACACCGTCGAGGTGCGGGACGGCTCGATGTTCGGCCCGACGCTCGGCGCCACGGTCGCGGGGACGGTGGATTTCAGCCGCGATCAGGTGAAGCTCGCCGGCACCTTCGTGCCTCTTTTCGGCGTCAACAACCTGTTCTCGCAACTGCCGGTGCTCGGGCCGTTGCTCGGCGGCGGCCGGCACGAGGGGCTTCTCGGCCTGAGCTACCGCATCACGGGCTCGGCCACGAACCCGGTGCTCAACGTCAACCCGTTGTCCGTGCTGGCGCCCGGCTTCCTGCGGCAGATCTTCGGGGCTTTCGAGGCCTCTGCGCAGGGGTCTCGTCCCGCCGATTCCGCGGTGGGCGACCTGCCGCGGCTCGGCCAGGAGTGAGCCGCCGATCCGATCGCGAAAGGTGCTCGGCCATCGCGGTCTTCGTCGAGCACTCGGATCACCTGCGGACCACGAACCCCATCGTGCTTCGACGGTCCCCGCGTGAGGCCGTCTTCGCCACCGGATGGTCCACACGACACGGGCTGAAGTGGACCCCGTCTTTTGGACCACGGGCTACGTTGGAAATCAGCTGTTCCGTTCGATAGACGGAGCGAGCGATGACGAAGAAGCTGAGACGGAAGATCGATGTGGCGCTGGAGGCGAAGATCGCCTTGGAGGTGGTGCGCGAGCAGGCGACGGTGGCCGAATTGACGGCAAAGCGGAAGGGCCAGGAGGCGGCCTGACCGGTGTCAGAATGGGCCTGTAAAAGGCCGCCGTATAAAGGGCTGTATGATCTGATTCTGAAGACTGCTCGCGGAAGGCGGAAAATGCAGCGAGATCAGATGGCTGGGGGACCTGGATTCGAACCAAGATTGA
>CAXTBR010000132.1:0-8754 GCA_964242785.1 uncultured Lichenihabitans sp.
GCGTTGAAGAGCGTCGACTTGCCGACGTTCGGCAGGCCGACGATGCCGCATTTGAAACCCATGGTGTCCTCGGCCCCGCGCGGTGGCGTCACATCGGTGTGCGGCCGCCGTTGAACCACGGCGGCGCGGTCGAGTTCAATGGTCCATTCCGGCATCCGACGCCCCGGCGGCCCGCTCCGCCGCCCGGCGCGCCGCCCGGTGTGCCGCCTCGGTGGCCGATTTGACGCGATGGGCGTCGCTGTTCACGGCCTGGAGGTTGGGGAAACCCCAGTGCCGCAGCAGCTCCGGCCAGGGCAGGTCGCGGTGGCGGCGCCACAGGACGTGCAGCGGCACGCGATGGTCGACCTCGCGGGCGCGCAGGAGTCGGGTGCCGGTCGCGGGACAGCGCCGCCGCTGCAGCCTGGCGAGCAGCTTCGCCTGTGCGGCCGGCGCGTTCCACACCTTCCACGCCGCCACGCAGCAGGCGTGCCAGCGCGCGCGCCGGTTGGGAACGGCGTCGCCCCACAGGTCGCGGTGCCAGCCCAGGCGATAGACCGGCTGGCCGCAGAGGCAGCAGGTGCCGGGCCCGGCGCGGTGCGCCGCCTCGCGGAACGGGGCCGGCGGCGCCCGGAAGCTCCGCGCCCGGCCGTCCGCGGGATCCGCGGCGAGCCGCCAGCGCCAGCCCTCGGGCACGGGGCTCAGGGCCGCGAGGGCGCGGGCCAGCCGGTCGGCGCGCATGGGATGATGGCGCCAGTAGCTCTCGACGGCCCAGCGCGCTCGCGGCGGCACGGCGGGCCGCGCCGAGGCGTGGACCAGGACGGCGCCCGGCACGGCGGCCGGCCGTGCCCTCAGCCGCGCCCGGGCGGCCGCGTTCCGTCCGTCTCGCTCGCTCGTCATGCCGGTCCGGTCCCTCGCACGTTCGGATGCGGGTACGCGGCGGGGCGCGCGACGACAAGCCGGGGCCTCGCCTTTTCGGGCGAGCCGTGCTTGTGCTCCCCTGAGCGGCTGGTCCCCTGAGCGGCCTTGCATGGCTGAAGCCACGGTCGATTTCGCTTTTCAAAGCGAAACCAACGCTGTTCGATCCCTCGAGTGTCAGCAGGTTCGCAAGAACCCGCTGAGAGCCCGCCACCACCCGGAGTCCCCATGTCGCCCTCGGCCGCCCCGCACGGCAACGCGCTCGACCACGTCCGGCCGGAGGTGAAGGCCCTGCCCCACAGCGGCATCACCGAGGTCTTCGACTACGGGCGCGGCCGGCCGGGGCTCATCCCGCTCTGGGTCGGCGAGGGCGACCTGCCGACGCCGCGCTTCATCTGCGACGCCGCCGCGGCGGCCCTCGCGGCCGGGGAGACCTTCTACACCCACCAGGGCGGCATCCCGGAACTGCGCGCCGCGATCGCGGGCTACATGGCGGGCCTCTACGGCCGCCCCTTCGCGGACGCCCCGCAGCCGTTCGGGCCGGAGCGCTTCTTCGTCACGGTGGGCGGCATGCATGCGCTGCAGATCGCGGTGCGGCTCGCCGCGGGGACCGGGGACGAGGTGCTGGTGCCGACGCCCGCCTGGCCGAACTTCGGCGGCGCGCTGGTGGCGGCCGGCGCCACCCCGGTCGAATGCGCCATGCGCTTCGAGGGCGAGGGGGACCGCCGCCGCTGGCGGCTCGCCGTCGAGGACCTCGAAGCCGCCGTGACGCCCCGCACCCGCGCGCTCGTGATCAACTCGCCCTCGAACCCGACCGGCTGGACGGCGACGCGCGACGAGCTCGAAGCCCTGCTGGGCTTCGCGCGGCGGCACGGGCTGTGGATCGTGGCGGACGAGATCTACGGCCGCTTCGCCTACGGCGCGGCGGCCGGCCCGGGCGGAGGCACCCCGCGGGCCGCCTCCTTCCACGACGTCATGCGCTCCGACGACCGCGTGCTCTTCGCCCAGACCCTGTCCAAGAACTGGGCCATGACGGGCTGGCGGGTCGGCTGGCTCGAAGCGCCGCCGGAGCTCGGCCCGTCGATCGAGAACCTCATCCAGTATTCCACCTCGGGCGTGCCGGTGGCGTCGCAGCGGGCCGCCGCCGCCGCCATCGCGGGCGGCGGCGATCTCATCACCGATCAGGTCCGGCGCGCCCGCGCCAACCGCGACCTGCTGGTCGAGGCGCTGCACGGCACCGGCCGGATCCGCTGCGCGATCCCTGACGGCGCCTTCTACCTGTTCTGCGGCCTCGAAGGCGTGGCCGACAGCCGCGCGCTCGCCCTCCGCTGGGTCGACGAGGCGGGCGTCGGCGTGGCGCCGGGCTCGGCCTTCGGGGCGGCCGGGGAAGGCTTCGTGCGGATCTGCTACGCGCGCAGGACGGAGGACATCGCCGAGGTGGCGCGCCGCATCGGCATCTGGCTCACGCGATAGAGGGAGCTTCGACAGTCTTTGAACCTGACGGCACGACTCCCGCAGTAGAGGATCGATCCGGTTTCAAGAGGCCCTCGGCCTTTTGCGGGTTTCAGGGCAGAGCCCTGGAAGGACCGATTATTCATTCTCGGGACTCCACCCCATAGGCACTAATTTAAGCGGAGAAATACCCCACCCTCCCTCATCCTGAGCAGGCCCGAAGGGCCGTGTCGAAGGACGCAGGCGCCCTCCGCGCAGGAGCGTCCCGCTTGTGCGTCCTTCGACACGGGTCCTTCGGACCCTCGCTCAGGATGAGGGAGGGTTAGGGGAAAACAGGGTTTTTACTGCAATCTTAGTGCCTATGGGACTCCACCCTGACCGCCAAAGGGCTCGCCCTTTGGAATCCCTCTTTGAGGATCACTCGGCCGCGATGGCGGCGCAGCGCGAGGCCGTCGGCAGATCGAGGGCGCGCCACACGCGGCGCAGCGCTTCGGTGAGGTCTGCGATCTGCCCGGCGTCGTGGAAGGGCGTCGGGGTGATGCGGAGCCGCTCGGTGCCGCGCGCCACGGTCGGGTAGTTGATGGGCTGGATGTAGATGCGGTGCTCGTCGAGCAGCATGTCGCTCGCCGCCTTGCACCGCTCCGCGTCGCCGACGAAGACCGGCACGATGTGGGACCGGTTGTCCATCACCGGGATGCCGGCCGCGAGCAGGGACGCCTTGGTCTCGGCCACGCGGGCCCCATGGCGGGCACGCTCCTGGCCGGACCGCTTGAGGTGGCGCACCGCGGCCGTGGCGGCGGCCGCCACCGCCGGAGGCAGGGCCGTGGTGAAGATGAAGGAGGGCGCGTAGGAGCGCACCGCGTCGATCACCGCCGCGTCGCCCGCGATGTAGCCGCCGAGGGTGCCGAAGCCCTTGGCCAGCGTGCCCTCGATGACGTCGACCTCGGCCATCACGCCGTCGCGCTCGGCGATCCCGGCCCCGCGCGGCCCGTAGAGGCCGACGGCGTGGACCTCGTCGCAGTAGGTCATCGCGCCGTAGCGCCGCGCGAGCTCCGTGATCCGGCCGATGGGGGCGATGTCGCCGTCCATCGAATAGAGGCTCTCGAACACCACCAGCTTGGCGCGGTCCGGACCGGCCTCCCGCAGCAGGTCCTCCAGATGCGCCACGTCGTTGTGGCGGAAGAGCACTTTGTCGCATCCCGAGCGGCGGATGCCCTCGATCATGGAATTGTGGTTCCAGGCATCCGACAGGATCAGGGCGTCCGGCAACAGGCCCGCGATGGTCGAGATGGAGGCGAGGTTGGCGATCCAGCCCGACGTGAAGGCCAGGGCGGCGGATTTGCCGTGGAGGTCGGCGAGTTCCGCCTCCAGTCCGACGACGGGATGGCTGTTGCCCGAGATGTTGCGCGTGCCGCCGGCCCCGGCGCCGTAGCGCTCCGCCGCGTCGCGCATGGCCGCGATCACGTCCGGATGGCGGCCCATGCCGAGGTAGTCGTTGGAGCACCAGACCAGGACCTCGACCGCCCCGCCATCCCTGTGCCAGGTGGCCCGCGGGAAGCGCGCGGCGTCGCGCTCGAGGTCGGCGAAGACCCGGTAGCGCCGCTCGTCCCGCAAACGCGTGAGCGCGTCATCGAAGAAGCGGCGGTACTGCATCTGGACCTCTGGGAAGCGAGGGCGCCTCGCCGGGCGGCGGGCGCCCGGATGGCCCGGCCTCGGCCGGGTCCCTCGCGGGGCCGGCCGGCGCCGCGGCGTCGAATGAGCGACACCTCATATGGGCATCCCGGTCGGACTGGAAACACCCTGGAGGGACGATCTGCCATGCTCCATCGACGCACAAGCCCCGCCCGAACGCAAAATGCCGGCCCCACGGAGGGGCCGGCAGCTGCATCGTTCGTTTCGATCAAACTCGACGGCCAGCGGCCTCGACCGCTGCCGATGGGCTTGGATCAGAGGACGGGGCCACCGCCGAGGATGCGGAACGGGGTCTGGACGAGGGTGCCGACGGCGGCGATCGGGCGGCCGACGAAGGTGAAGGGCGAGACCGTCGGGTCGCCGTTCTCGACGACGAAGATCGGGCCGGAGTGGTCGACCGGGACGGGCTGATTCCAGCCCTCGTCGATCTCGGCCTGCTTCTCGCCGGTGCCGGCGTAGCGGACCGCGGTCACGCCGCCCTTGCGGACGCCGGTGTCGGACGGGAAGATGCCGCCGAGGACCTGGAAGGGCAGGCCGACGACCGCGCTTCCGACGCCGAGCGCGCCGGAGACCGGGTTGCCGACGGCGGCCGGGACGGCAGCGGCGGCCTCGACCGGAGCCGCGGCGGCGCGACGGACCGTCAGCGGCCGGCGCATCTTCACGCCGTGGGGCTTCTGGGCGAGGGTGTTGGGCTGCTCGCCCTCGGCGCCGTTGGTGAGCTGGCTCTGGGCCGAGGCCGGGGCGCTGACGGCCATCGCCAGGGCGAGGGCGAATGAGGCGGCCACGGGGGCCAGGGCAACCTTGGTGCTGAAGGACGTCATGGTCTTGTCTCCTGACTGGGGTGCTTGTTCTGAGTGCTTCGCGCTTTGTATCGTCCGCTGGCCTCGCGCCCGATGCGTCGGACGGTTCGGTTCACGCTCGCTTGGTCCGAAAACGTGCGGCCAAGCTTTTGGTTGCACGGTTCGGCGGCGCGCCCGATGATCGCCGCATTTCATGGTTTCGAGGGTCGAAACGACATCACGCTGCACTCGTTCGCTCTCGAAGCCGGCAGGTGCGGGGCCGGGCAGACACGTGCCATCACAAGCCGAAGCGCTTCTCG
The DNA here is from genome assembly GCA_964242785.1 of uncultured Lichenihabitans sp. Taxonomy (GTDB): domain Bacteria; phylum Pseudomonadota; class Alphaproteobacteria; order Rhizobiales; family Beijerinckiaceae; genus Lichenihabitans. Next base: position 5,138 of record CAXTBR010000132.1, read on the forward strand.
AACGGCGCCGCGATCCTTTCAGCACGACGCCTCAATGGTCAAGGCAAAGCTGCCGTCTTCCCGCCCGGTTTGAGCGGCCGGGCGCAACCTTCTCAGGATTGTGACTTTTCGGCCGCGGCCGGCCTCCGGAGACCCCGCGTCAGACCACGACCGTGATGGTCTTGGCGGCCCGCGTCAGGCCCGTGTAGAGCCAGCGCGCGCCGTGCTCGCGGAAGGCGAAGCTCTCGTCGAACAGCACCACGTCGTCCCACTGCGAGCCCTGCGCCTTGTGGACGGTCAGGGCATAGCCGAAGTCGAACTGGTCGGAGTCGCGTTTGGCCGCGAAGGGCAGCTCCTCGTCGCGCCCCTCGAAGAAGGCCGGCAGCACGCCGATCCGCACGGGCTTGCGTCGGCCCTCCTCCTCGGGCCGCACGCTGAGGGCGAATTTGGCGCCGCGGTCCGCGTGCACGGCGCTGACGATCCAGGTGCCGCCGTTGAGCAGGCCCTTCTTCTTGTCGTTGCGCAGGCACACGAGCTTCTCGCCCACCCCCGGCTTGTCGCCGGCGTGGCCGAGCAGCGTGCGCATGCGCCCGTTGTAGGCGCGGCGCGTCTTATTGATGCCGACCAGCACCTGGTCGGACTGCATGACGACGGGGGCCTCGATCTCGGCGCGGCGGATCACGCGGCTCTCGCCGTAGGAGCCGAGCTGGAGCCGTCCACCCTCCCGCACCGCCATCGACAGGCGGATGATGGGGTTGTCGGCGGCCTGCCGGTGCACCTCGGTCAGCATCACGTCGGGTTCGGCGTCGGTGAAGAAGCCGCCGCCCTTGACCGGGGGGAGCTGCGCCGTGTCGCCCAGCACCAGCACGGGCTTGCCGAAGGACAGGAGGTCGCGGCCGAGCTCCTCGTCCACCATCGAGCACTCGTCGATGACGATGAGGTCCGCGTCGTTGGCCGCGGCCTTCCGGTTCAGCACGAAGGAGGGCGTCTCCTCCTCCTCGTCGCCCCGCGTCCGGTAGATCATCGAATGGATCGTGGAGGCGCCGCGGCACCCCTTGGACTTCAGCACCAGGGCGGCCTTGCCGGTGAAGGCCCCGAAGGCCACCTCGCCGTCGGCGTCGTCGGCGATCTGCCTGGCCAGCGTGGTCTTGCCGGTCCCGGCATAGCCGAACAGCCGGAACACCTGAGGCTCGCCGCGCTTCAGCCAGGCCGCCACGGCCTTCAGCGCGGCATCCTGCTGGGGGGACCAGGCCATCGCCGCCGGGCCCTCAGTTCAGCCCGCGCCGCCCGAGCAGCGTGTCGATGCTCGGCATGCGGCCGCGGAACGCCAGGTAGGCCTCCTCCGGCGGGCGCAGGTTGCCGGCCGCCAGCACGTTCGCGCGCAGCTTCTCGGCCGTCCCGGGGTCGAAGATGCCGTTCTCCTCGAAGGCCCCGAAGCCGTCGGCGTCCAGCATCTCGGACCAGAGATAGGAGTAATAGCCGGCCGAGTAGCCGTCGCCCGCGAAGACGTGGGCGAAATGGGGCGTGCGGTGGCGCATGAGGATTGCCTTCGGCATGCCGATCCCGTCGAGCGTGGACTTCTCCACCAGCGCGGGGTCGACGCCGCTCTTCGCCTCGTCGGCGGTGAGCGAGTGGAACGCCATGTCGACGATCGCCGAGGCGCAATATTCCACGGTCGCGAACCCTTGCGCGAAGTTGCGCGCGGCGTTCAGCCGCTCCATCAGCGCGTCGGGCATCGGCTCGCGCGTCGCGTGGTGCAGGGCGAAGCGCTTGAGCACCTCGGGGCGGGTCAGCCAGTGCTCGTAGAGCTGGGAGGGGAACTCGACGAAGTCGCGCGGCACGCCCGTGCCGGCGATCGACGGATAGGTGACGTCGGTCAACATGGAATGGAGCGCGTGGCCGAACTCGTGGAACAGCGTGCGGGCGTCGTCCATCGACAGCAGCGTCGGCTCGCCCTCGCCCCCCTTGGCGAAGTTCATGACGTTGACCACGATCGGCCGCTGGTCGCCGTCGAGCTTATTCTGGCCGCGGAAGCCGCTGTTCCAGGCCCCGGAGCGCTTCGAGGGCCGCGCGAAATAGTCGGCGTAGAACAGCGCTATGTGGCGCCCGTCGCGGTCCCGCACGTCGTAGGCTTTCACATCCGCGTGGTAGAGCGGGACGTCGTCGCGCGGCGTGAAGGTGAGGCCGAAGAGCCTCGTGGCCGTGTCGAAGGCCGCGGCCGCGATGTCCTCCAGCACGAGGTAGGCCTTGATCTCGCCCTCGTCGAGGTCGTAGTCGCGCCGCCGCACCTTCTCGGCATAGTGGCGCCAGTCGTGGGGCGCGAGGGCGAAGTTCTGCCCCTCCTCGCGCACCACCTCGCTCAACGCCGCCTCGTCCTCGGCGGCCTTGGCGCGGGCCTTCTCCCACACCCGGTCGAGCAGCCCGCGCACGGCCTCCGGCGTCCTGGCCATCGTGTCGTCGAGCTTGTAGTGGGCGTAGGTCGGGAAGCCGAGCAACGCGGCCCGCTCGGCGCGCAGCCGCACCATCTCGGCCACGATCGGCCGGTTGTCGTGCTCGCCCTCGTGCTCGCCGCGGGTCGAGAAGGCGTGGAACGCCCGCTCCCGCAGGTCGCGGCGCGCGGAGAAGCGCAGGAAGGGCTCGATCAGCGAGCGGCCGAGCGTGATGGCGTGCCGGCCCGGCAGGCCGCGCTCGGCCGCCGCCTGGGCGGCGGCGTCGCGCAGCACCTGCGGCAGGCCGGCGAGGTCCTCCTCGCCGTCGAGCACGAGCAGGAACTCCTTCTCGTCGTGCAGCACGTTCTGGCCGAAGCCCGTGCCGAGCCCGGCCAGCCGCTCGGCGATCTCGCCGAGCCGAGCCCTGTCGGCGTCGCCGAGCCGCGCTCCCCCGCGCACGAAGCTCGCGTGGGTGAGGTCGAGCACCCGGCGCTGCTCGGCGCTGAGGTCGAGCGAGTCCCGCCGGGCGTGGAGGGCATCGATGCGGGCGAACAATGCCGGGTCGAGCCCGATCGCCTGCCAGTGGCGCGCCAGGAGCGGCGACATGTTGCGCTCGATCTCCTGCAGGCTGTCGCTGGTGTCGGCGCCGGCGAGGTTCCAGAACACGCCGCCGACGCGCTTGAGGCTCCGGCCCGCGCGCTCCAGGGCGCCCAGCACGTCGTCGAAGACGGGCTCGGCGGGGTCGGCCTTGATGGCGTCGATCTCGGCCCGGTGCTCGGCCATGGCGCGCTCGAAGGCGGGTCCGAAATGTTCGGGCGCGATCTCGGCGAAGGGCGGGGCCGCGAAGGGGGTGGTCCAGGTCTCGAAGAAGGGGTTGCCGGACATGGGCGGGATCCCTCGTGTTGGCCCGCGGAAGCGCGGCGGTCACGGAACGTTCCCCTTGGATAGGGGCTCGGGGCGGTCGGCTCAAGCGGCTTGGTCCGGGCCGGCCGGCCGCTCGAACGGGATGCGGACGAGTCACAAGCGGGGGCCGTCGGGCTATCGTGGGCGTGATCGCGACGGCCTGAGGGGCTTCAAAGTGTCGGACGATGCGTTGGGCGAGCATTTCGAAGCGCTGGTCGCGGGGCTGGTGTCGAGTACCCTTTTCCCCGAGGGGCTAGGGCGTGTCGTCAAATAGGGGGTTCCCCTGGGGCGGGAAGTCGGATCCAT
>CAXTBR010000133.1:0-8673 GCA_964242785.1 uncultured Lichenihabitans sp.
ACGTCGCAGCCAAACCCGCAAGCGACGTTTCCGCGGCCCTCGGCGTAGGCGTACGTCGATGTCGAGCTGGTGGCAGGCCCAATCGAACGAGTGCCAGCGATAGATCCGTGGCTCGTCCCGCTCAGCCCAGTAGGCTGCTATCTGAGCCTCGACCTCCTCGTTCGCCGGCCGCGTGTCCGTGAACTGGATGCCGTTGTCGGTCAGGACTGTGTGGATCGTGTAAGGGACAGTTGCAGCAAGGTCGTGTAGAAACGCAGCCGCAATCCGTTGTGTAGCCTTCTCGTGCAGTTGGACGAAGGCGAACTTGCTCGTGCGGTCGATAGCCACGAACAGGTGAAGCTTACCGTGCTCAGTGCTGACCTGTGCGATGTCGATGTGGAAGTAGCCGATCGGGTAAGCTTTGAAGCGCGAACGCTTGGGCTGGTCACCGTCGATGTCGGGCAGTCGGCTGATGCCGTGACGCTGCAAGCAGCGGTGTAGACTGGACCGGGTCAGGTGCGGGATGGTGGGCTGGAGCGCGTACAGGCAGTCGTCGAGCGGCAGCAGGGTGTGGCGGCGGAAGGCCACGACCATGACCTCGTCCTCCGCACTCAGCACCGTGGAGCGGGGCTCCTTCGGGCCATCGGCGCATCCGTGCTGGCTTGACGTGAACGCCATTTCTGCACCGTGGTCGGGCTGACGCCGTAGCGTTTGGCAGCGGCCCTCACGCTCTCTTGACGAGCCTGGATTGCCCGACGGACACCCTCCGTCGTCGTGGCGCAGCCGTGGAGAACCTGTCCTATAACGCATCCCTCCATGCGGGGTCGGTTGTACCACCACACAGCGGGACCAAACATCTAGCTTTGTCGTAACAGCTCTGGATACGACAACGCCAAGCTACAACTCGGCTGGCCGGTCGGCGAAGGAACGGCAACCCGTGTCAGGTCTCCATGCTTCTCGAGAAGGGAGAGACCTGCACGCTCCTGAGCTTCAAGGACTCACGTCAAATTTCCAACCTTCTCAACAACTCGCGTGAACTTATTGAGAGCACCGTGTTCCAGCGCTGGGACTGGGCAGATTGAAGAATCTTCATGGAAATTGTTGTGTTTGTGAAAGCCAAATTCTTTCCCAGCGATCGCCTACTCTTGTCGGAGTGACCTCAAACATGACAAAAGTTAGCTGAATCTTAATCGACAGATGGGGAAGGAGCGAAAATAATTGTCAACTATTCAAACATTTCGACAAAAATCGGAATGGAACGACACTCTCTCGTCAAACGTCATTATGAGACGCATCATGTTGTACTTCCATTCTTCCCGACAAGAAGTTTGAGGGCACGATACCGCAAGTCGGGATGCAGCCCTGTGGGCAGCATCCACGACTTGCTGTGGCACCCACCGTCCTCTGAAGCATGCCGGTACGCCACTCGGCACGATCCTTGGCGGACCGGCCGCACTGGCCTCCGTAGCCCCCACCACGACCCTCCCCCTCAATCAGGCGACGCGCCCCGAACCGGGAGACAGCCGGCATCCCACGATCCATCCCGGAAGGGAATGGAACGCGAGCTCCACCCGAGCGCCCCCGCGAGCGGGGTCGCGCCGCCTGTCGGCGTCTGCGGGCGGGCGTCCATGGGACGCGCCTCCTTTCAATGCCGACACCGGCATCGACCGCGCTTCCAGCGTCGCCTCTGCCCGGCTCACCTCGCGCTACGATTGGTGCTGGGCAGGCGATTCGGGGTCACGGGACGGCGGCAATGGCGCGAGGGCAGACAGGGATCGACGGCATCGACAAGGTCACGAAGATGTTTCCTGCCGGATCGCACAAGGCATTGGAGCGTCTGCTGCTGCGCGCCGCCGAGCGCGAGGCCAAGCAGGCAGGGCAGAACGTGCGTGCTGCCGTGCAGGGCGCCATGGGCGCGAGCCGGGAAACCTCGGCCATCGCGTCGCGACTGGCGGGCGAACTCGGCAAAGCCGTGCGGCAGCGGGCAGAGATCAGTCCGGGAAGGGCGTCGATCAGACACAAGGCGCCTGATGGGGGCGGGCGGCCGTTCCATTTCGCGCACAGCATCGTGCACAGGGACGACGCTCACGCCGCCGGCTGCAGGACAGCGGCGGCGGGCCGCGGGGGCGGACGGGCGAGTGGCGCCGGCAAGAGGGCCAAGCTCGGAACGGCTGCCGCGCACATGAAATATGTCGAGCGGGATGGCGCCGTGGAGCGATCCCCTATCATCGACCGTGACGGGCCAGATGTGCTGGTCGACGCGGGACGGGGGCCGGAGCGCGGGCGACAGCCGGGGGCACGAGTCCGAGATGACGGAAGCTGGGATCGAGAGAGAGGGCCGGGCGCAGCCGGCTCGGCTGCCCAGGGCTACATCGAGAACCTCGAAAAGGTGGAGGAAACCCTCTTCAGCTTCGGCACGATCGGCGTAGTCTTCGAAAACCGCGTGGCGTTCTGGGAGGCCCTGGCGGAGGCCGAGCCCCATCCCGACGCCCGGGTGCAGAACCGCATCATCGCCGAGCTGCCACACGAAGCATCACCGCAGGCCAGATACGATATCGTGCGTCGCTTCTGCGAAGGCTTCGAGCGGGATGGCGTGCCCTATTGGGCCGCACTGCACGCTCCCGACAAGAACAACGACGCGCGTAACTACCACGTCCACATCGTGTACTCCGAGCGGCCTGCGAAACGCATGCTCGACCCGGCCGACGACGTCGAGAAATGGGATTTCGAGATCATCGAGACGCGCAAGAAGAAGTCGCGCAACACTGTCGTGAGCCGGCCCTACCGGCAGAGCAAGCTGCGATCCTATACTGCGCGGGACGCGATCACGACGACGCGCAAGGCGTTCAGTGACGCGGCGAATGCGGTGCTCGAACGCGACGACGTCAGGAGCGAGAGCGGTGAGAAGGTGCGCTACGACCCGCGTTCCTACGCGGACATGGGCGTGGACGTCGTCCCCATGCGGTCGATCGATCGCATCGTCGCCGACAAGGTGAAGAGCGGCGGTCTCACGGTGCTCGATGGAGACTACACGAAGCGGATGATCGCCGCCGAGCTGCGCGACGCGGCCGAGAAACGGGATGAAAAGGTATTGGAGCTCGTCGCTCTCGAAGGGGCGATCCGGGAGGCGACGGGCCCGGGTCGACCGCAGGACAAGAACGGGAAGCTCCCCCCCGAGCTTCGGATCTCGCCGCTCACCTGGGTGATGAAGTCCACGCTGAAGGTCGCGGGAAGAAGGATCCTCGAAACCCGGCACGCAATGCTCGGGATCGACGTCATGGAACGGGCGACGACGGTCTCGATCGAGCGTGTCATCGCCGCGACGGCGCCGAGGGCCGTCGAAGCCGCCGCGAAGGTCCGGGATCCCGCGAGGCGCGCCGAGGCTCCCGCCGCCGACGCTGCGGGGCTCATCCATGCCGCGGCCATCGAGGAACTCCAAGCCATGCGGGCGTCGACCGCCGTGGTCAAGCGGTCGCTCGGGCTCCAGATCAGGGCCGCCGTCGACGCGTGGCGGGATCTCGTCAAGGCGCCACCGACCGACATGTCGCCGGTCGTCAATCGCCTCCTCAGGGAAGCCGAGCCGCAGACGCCATCGCCGGAGAGGACCGCCGGCACGGTGGCCAGCGAGAGTGACCTGCGCGAAAGTTCACGTTCTCCTCCAACGGGCCGGAACGAGAAGCCAAGGACGGAGGGGCGCGAGGACACCTTAGCCGCGCCGCAGCGGGCGGGGGCCCCACCCGTCGAACCGCAGGACAGGCAGGACGCGGTCGCAGCCCGACGGGATCGTGCGGTGGATCTCACGACACCGACGCGAGGGCGCATCTCCGCCGAGGTCGGGGTCGACGCGGGCCCACGCCCCGCTGAAAATGCCAGCGCCGCAATCTCTCCGCGCCGGACGATGGGTGTCGAGATGCCCGGATCCCTGGAGGACGTGCACAGGATCAGGATGCCGCCGACGACGCCCGAACTCGAGGCTGCGTCGAAGTCGGTCTCGGCGTGGATCAAGGCGATCGCCGACAGCGAACCGGACCCCGAGAAGCGCATACCGGCGGTGGAGGCCCTCGTCGCGGCATTGAGGGACGACTTGCGAAGGAGGAAGGGCGAGGTCGGCATCGTCGGCAGCGGCATGCCGACCGGGGGCAGGCCACGGGCGATGCCCGACGTGACCGTGACCGGTCGAGGAAGCGCCGCGACCGAACGGGGCGCGGCGACGGGCACGGCAAGGCAGTCGCTGGCCGGGGAGAGGACCGAGGCTCCACCTGACGCGGCTCAGGCGGGGTCGGCGATGCGGGAACCGGTGTCGACGGGCGGAGGTGGCGCGGCGGGCGTCCCGGGGCCGATCGAGGAACACCCCCCGACCTCGGACGAGGTCGTGCCGACGAAGGTCCCGGAAGGGCCAGTGCGCGAGCCGGATGCGGAGGACCCCGACGATGCGAGGCGCCGCCGCGAACGGAAGAAGAAGATCGAGGAACGAAAGAAGAAGCGGAAAGCGGTGCTGGGCAGGAGGAACAAGGCGCGCGGGCGAGATGATGGACCGACGTGATGTGATCCATGATCTGCGTCTCGTCGCGTCATCAATGGATTTGAAGCTCAACGACGTCGGGCGAACCTCCCAAGGTTGAGCCCCCGAGGGAGGAGAGGCGCTGCGAGACATGATCCGCGGCGGTCCCCATCCGGGCCGAGGTGATGCGACATGCTGAAGAACGATGACGCCGCGAGCACGGGCGGGGTCGACACGAGAACCCTCGGCGAGCAGATCTGGGACTGCATCCCGCAGCTCTTTGTCGACTGGGCGAACGCAGCGGCGGGCGGAGATATAGATAGCGGCAGTGCGGAAGAGCAGAGGCTTCGCTTTTTCGCACTGGTCTACGCCTCCCTGGAGGTCGACGGCACCGCCGTGACGACCGGGCGCAAGGCGATCCTGCGGTCGGCCTACGCGGAGCTCGGCGGGGCCGGGACCGCCCACGTCTGGGCCATGCTGGACCTCGTGATCGTGCGCGAGGAGGCCGCCGCGCGATGCGGGCCAAATGGCCCGAGGGCGGACTGACCGCATCGGGGTTTCGCTCCCGTACATCTGCCCCGCCAACCTCGCGCGACCGAGGCACATCGCGTGGTCGCCGCGCCGTGCCGCGCGGGCACCCCGCTCGAAGCGCGGGGATCACCGCCGCTGCCCGGCCCGACGCCGGCAGCGGCGGGGCCGGGATGAGGAGAGCGCTGCGTCGGCACGCGGGCGGAGGGGCGGAGTGCGGTCCCCCGGGGAGAGCGACGGCGACCATGGATGCAGAGAAGGTGAGCGAGCAGCGGGGCGTCGCGCCCGCCGATGCGGACGGGTTCGCGGCAGGCCTCGACGACCAAGTGTGGACGGCGTCCGACCCGGTATCGACCGAGCCCGCACCCGGCGACGCGGGAGGCGCGGCCGCGTCACCCCCGTCGATACGGCGCGGCAGCGACACGAACTCGGCGTGGCGCACCACGTCGACCGATTGGACGACAGACGACCCCGGCGCGGCCGGCAGCGCGCCTCCCGGGCCGGGCGTCGCGCTGATCGACCCGGAGCGGCTGGCGCGGCAGCTCGGCAGCGGATCGCGATCCCTCGGCGACCCCGACGAGCGCTCCGGAGCGACGAGCCGGGAGGACGAGGACCGCCGCGACTTCCTGCGCCGCTACGCCGACCAGCCAGAAGGCTTGTTCCGCCCGCACCTCATCGCCGACGCCGCGACCGATGCGCGGCTGGCGGCGCTCCGGGCCGAGGCGCCCAACGCCGCGGCGCTGATCGACATCGCGCGGCGAGCGGCGCTGCTGTCCCGGCACGCCGGGTCGCCCCTGCGCCTGCCGCCGGTGCTCGTCGTCGGGCCGCCCGGCACCGGCAAGAGCCGCATCGGGCGGCGCTTGGCCGAGGCGCTCGGCACGACGCTGACCGTCATCGACGGGGGGACGACCACGGACCGGGGGCCGTTCGTCGGGCACGACCCCGGATATCGGGGCAGCGGTCCGGGAAAAATCGCATCCGCCCTGCTCGACGGGCGCACCGCGGGGCCGCTCGTGCTGCTCGACGAGGTCGACAAGGTGTCGAGCTACATCGCAGGCGTGCGACCGCTCGACGCCCTGCTCAACCTGCTCGAGCCCACCACGGCGAGGTGCTTCGTGGACACCTACCTCGGCCTGCCCCTGCGGGCCGAGGGCGTCCAGTGGCTGATGACCGCCAACAGCACCGCCGGGCTGCCGGCGCCGCTTCTCGACCGCGTCGTCGTCGTGGAGATGCCGCCTCTCGGCTCCGCCGGGACGCGCGACGCCCTGCGGCGCATGCTGGCCGAGCTCCAGGCCGAGCACGGTCTGCCCGCCGCGGCGCTGGGCGACGCCGCGCTGGACCGTCTGCAGAGGGCCGGCATGCGCCAGGCGAGGCGCACGCTGTCGCTCGCACTCGGCCCCGCCCTCGCGGCGGGCCATGCCGCGCCCGACGCGGCGGACATCGCGGGCGCGTCCGCCCTCCTCGACCGACCTGCGCGGCGACGGCGGGCGCCGCCGACGCCCAAGCGCGGACCGGTCGGGTTCGTCCACTTCCCGTCCGGCCCCTCCGGGGAGGCCGCCCGGTCTGAGGCCCCTCAGCCCCGCCGGTGAGGGACAGGTGCCGAGGTCGACCATCGCGCCGGCGCGGGCCGGCAGGCCGGACGCGCCCCGACCGATGCCGACGCTGCGCCGGATCGGCGCCCGACGCGGGGTGAGACGCGCCACCGCGGTCGGGCCCGTGCCCGAGTTACACGCCGAGCTACGACGTCCGGTATGGCGGCACGGCGCGGACCGCCGGCGCAGGCCGGCGGGCCGGGAGGCTCGGACGGGGAGGGATGCTGAAGCCAAGTGGGGGGTGGGTCAGACGGCGCCGGGGTGGGGGCCAAAGGATGGAAACCCCGATGTGAGACGGGAGGAGGCAGGGATGGAACAGAACACGGGCGCATCGGCACGGGGCGGGGTGAGCGAGGCGGCGCTTGGAGTGCTCGCCGCCATCGGCCGGCTCGACGAGGCCGACCGCACCGCGGTGCTGCGGGCGCACGGGCTGGCGCTCGGGCCGCGGCTGTGGCGCGCCCAGGACGGGGGCGGCCTGCCGACCCTGACGGGGCTGCTGCCCGAGCGGGATCGCGAGGCGATCTACAGCTCCGCCGATTGGGCCAGCGCCTACCGATCGGCCAGGACGCTGGTCGCCTACGTGCTGCAGGCGCCCGGTCTGGCCGACCTGTCGGCGGTGCTGGGCGGCGTGGGCCTTGCCAAGGTGGGCACGGCCGCGAGGGGCGCGGTCGTGCGGCGCATCGCCGATCTCGGCGCCGCCGAGTACGGCGCCTGGCACCGCGGGACGCGCCGCTACGAGCGCGACGACGGGTACGGCCGGTTCACCCCCGCGCCCCGCCTCCAGCTCGCCGCGCAGCATCCGCTGAGCCCCGTGCGGCTCGGCCTGTATGGCATCGAGGTCGGCCTGCCGGGCGGCCTCAGCGATGCCAAGTTCGAGGCGGAATTCAACGCACGGCTGCTGCCGCTGCGCCTGCAGTCGGTCGCCGCCGGCGAGGTCGGGCGCGAGCTCTGCCGCCGCGCAGGCGTCGACCCCGGCGTCCTGAGTCGCCACTACAGGGTCGGAGGGCGCTACCGGGCCGCGACCGAGCTGACGCTGCTGCGCCCGCAGGCCGACTGCGGAGCCTTGGGGAAGCTCGCGGCCGACATCGTCGTCGACCACGTCCTCGGCCTGCTGCCGCGGCGGTCCGGGCGATGAGCGGCGTGGCGAACCGGGCTACGGGCCCCGTCGCACGTCCGACCTCGACGGCCCCGGCACGCTCCGCGTCACCGTCGGCTGCCATGCCGCCCGGCACCGTCACGCTCGGCCAGCTGCTCGCGCGCGCCGGCGAGGCCGTGCGCGTCGGCCTGCCCGCGCCCGTGTGGGTGATGGCGGCGGTGGCGACGGTCAAACCCGCGCGCGGCGGCCACACGCTCGAGCTCGTCGAGCCGGAGCTGGCGCGGGCCGACGCCGGCCAGCTCCGCGCCTACCTGCCCGAGGGGGTGGTCGGCGCCCTGCGGCGGGCGACGGGTCACGCGGTCGCGGCTGCCGATCTCGCCGGCATGTCGGTCGTGCTGCAGATGCGGTGCGAGTTCAACCCGCGCTGGGGCCTGTCGGCCCGGGTGCTGGCGCTGGCGCCGGGCATCGAGGCCTCGCTCGCGGCCCGGGCCGTCGAGGCCACGCTCGCCCGGCTCCGGTCCGAGGGGCTGCTCGACCGGCAGTGGCGGCTGCCGACCCTGCGCGATGTGACCCGCGTGGCCGTGGTGCACCCGCCCGACGCTGCGGGCTGGGCGGACGTCGCCGGCGAGCTGAGGCGATGGGCGGAGGTGGGCGTCATCGCGTTCCGCTCCGTGCCGACCGCCTTCGAGGGCGAGGCCGCGGCGGCCGGCTTGGCCGCCGCTGTCGGCCGCGCCGCGGAGCCGGTCGACGGCGTTCGGCCCGACCTCGTCCTCCTGGTGCGGGGCGGGGGCGCCCGCGCGGGGCTCGCCCCGCTCGACGACGAGGCGCTCGCCCGCCGCATCGCCGCGCTGCCGGTGCCGGTCGTCACCGGGCTCGGCCACGCGACCGACCGGACCGTGGCCGACGCGGTCGCTTGGCGCATGGCGGACACGCCCTCGAAGGCGCTGGGGCTCGTGCGGGATATCATCGTCGGTCCG
>CAXTBR010000134.1:0-8599 GCA_964242785.1 uncultured Lichenihabitans sp.
GACCGGCCGACGCCCGCGTCGTGATCGTCGGTCTCGCCCCGGCCGCGCATGGCGAGGAACGCCCGCGCGTTTCCGACCGTCGCGTCGATCTTGGCGCGGGAGCGCACGATGCCGGGATCGCGCAGCAGCGCCGCCACCTCGGCCTCGCCGAAACCCGCGACGGCCTCGGGATCGAAGCCGCGGAAGGCGCGGCGGAAGGCGTCGCGCTTGCGCAGGATGGTGATCCAGCTCAGTCCCGCTTGGAAGCCGTCGAGCATCAGCTTCTCCCACAGGGCGCGTGTGTCATAGTCCGGCACGCCCCACTCGGCGTCGTGATAGGCGCAGTAGAGGGGGTCGCTGCCCGGCCAATGGCAGCGGGGGCGTGGAGCCTGTCCGCCCAGGGCGAGTTCCGTCACGGGGATCGTCCCGCGACGGCGCGCAGCGCCTCCGGATCGTCGACGTCGACCAGCACGGATTCCGCGTCGGCCTCAACCTCCGCGACCCGCGCCCGGGCGAACAGCCGGCGCGCGCCCTCGTCGCCGCCGAGTGCCAGGGCGGGGCCGAAGAGGGCGCGGCCCAGCAGCGCAGGGTTGCCGCGGCGCCCGCGGTGGACCGGCACCGCCGCCTCGGCGGCGGGATCGCCCGCGAAGGCGGCGATCAGCCGGTCGAGCAGGGGCGCCGTCACGCCCGGCATGTCGCCGAGCAGGACCAGCGCGCCGCGCGCCTCGGCCGGCAGGGCCGCGAGGCCGGCGCGCAGCGAGGAGGCCATGCCGGCGGCGTAGTCAGGGTTGAACACGAAGGTCACGGCCAGCCCATCGAGCGCGGCGCGGACCTCCGCCTCGGCGTGGCCCGTCACCACGACGAGGGGGCGGGCGCGGCTGGCCAGGGCGGCTTCGGCGGCGCGGCGCACCAGCGGCACGCCGCCGAGCGTCGCCACGAGCTTGGTGGCCACCGTCGCGTCGGCGGCGCGGTAGCGGCTCGACGTGCCGGCCGCCAGCAGGACGGCCGCGATCCTCACGCCGCGCTCTCGCGGGGCGTCGCCTCGCCCGGGGCGACGTTCGAGCGCGGCTGCGGGCGCGACACGATCTCCATCAGCAGCCCGCCGACGCCGAGGCGCTGGACGTCCCGGCGGTTCACGGGCACGTCGGCCAGCAGCCGCTGGAGCACCCAGTCGAAGCCGTTCTCCTTGGGGCTGCGGGCGCAGCCGGGCGCGCCCAGCACCGGGGTCGCCCCGAGGCGGCCCATCATCAGCAGGTTGCCGGGGTCGACCGGCATGCCGAGGTGGTCCACGGTGCCGCCGGCCAGTTCCACCGCCGCCGGGATGACGTCGCGGCGGTCCGCGATGGCGGAGGCGCCGTAGACGATGACCATCTCGTGCTCGGGCGCGAGGCCGCGCAGCGCCTCGGCCAGCGCCTCCACCTCGTGCGGCACCCGCAGGTCGGCCGCGATGCGCGATCCCGTCGGCGCCAGCCGGCCCTCCAGGACCTTGAGGGTCTTGGCGACGACTGAGGGCTTGAGCCCCGGCAGCACCGTCGACACCACGCCGATGCGGCGCGCCCGGTAGGGCGACAGCCGGAGGGGCGAGACCGCCGTCGAGGCCATCGCGGCCTCCAGTACCGCGCCCTCGATCGCGAAGGGGATGACCTTGACGGTGCCCACCATCTCGCCCTCGACGACGGCACGGAGGGGCGGCAGCGTCGCCAGCGTCAACCGCTCGTCGACGGCGTTGATGCGCTCGACGGCGGCGGGGTCGACCAGCAGCACGCCGGCCGCCGCGGCGAAGAGGTTGGCGCGACCCGTGAAGGCGCGCTCGATCCACAGACCCCGGCCCGCCACGGCCTCGGCGAGGCGCCGCGCCGCCTCGTTCTCGCCGACGTCGCCCGCCTCGAGCCGCGCCACCACGATCGAGCGCAGGCCGGCGCGCTCCAGCGCCGCCACGTGGGCGCGCGTGACGGTGTCGCCCTTGCGCAGCAGCGCCACGCCCTCGGCCTGCACGCCGTGGGCCGAGACGGCGCCGACCGTCTCGCCGACCGGAACGGGGCCGAACCTCAAGCGAGCGCCGGCCGCGGGGGCGCGGCGCCGTCCCTCTCGGCGCGGGTCGGCTTGCGGCGCAGCGCGCCCACCACCTCGCCCAGCACCGAGACGGCGATCTCAGCCGGGCTGACGGCGCCGATGTCGAGGCCGATGGGGGCGTGGATGCGGGCGATGGCCTCCTCCCCGTGGCCGGCGGCGGCGAGGCGCGCCGCGCGCGCCGCGTGGCTCTTCCGCGACCCCAGCGCCCCGACGTAGAAGCAATCCGCCCGGAGGGCCGCGTCGAGCGCGAGGTCGTCGATCTTGGGATCGTGGGTCAGCGCCGCGACCGCGGTGAAGCGGTCGAGTCCCAGGCGCGCGAGCGCGGTGTCCGGCCACTCGGCCACCAGCGCCACGTCGGGGAAGCGCTCCGGGGTGGCGAAGGCCGTGCGGGGGTCGACGATCGTCACGTCGAAGCCGGCGAGCTTCGCCATGGGGGCCAGGGCCTGGCTGACGTGGACGGCGCCGATCACCACGAGCCGCACGGGCGGCATCTGCACGGCGAGGAAGCTGGTCCCGCCCGGCACGGCGCCGCTCTTGCCGGTGCGCAGCGCCGCGGCGATGGGCTCGGCCAGGGCGTCGCGCCCGGCCTCGGCGGCGGGGACGAGGCGCTGGTCACCGGTGGCGAGGTCCGTCACCAGCACGGCGGCGCGGCGCGCGGCGCGCTCGGCGTTGAGGCGGGTCAGGAGGTCGAGGCGCATCAGTCGACGCGCTCGACGTAGACCTTGATCCGGCCCCCGCAGGACAGGCCGACGCGCCACGCCGTCTCGTCGGCCACGCCGAAGTCCAGCGTGCGGGGCGCGCCGTCGGCGATGACGTCCATGGCCTCGGTCACGACCTCGCCCTCGACGCAGCCGCCCGACACGGATCCGAGAAAGGTGCCGTCCTCGTTGATGACGAGGCTTGACCCGGCCGGGCGCGGCGCCGAGCCCCAGGTCTCGACCACGGTCGCCAGGGCCACGCCGCGCCCGCCGCGGCGCCAGCTCTCCGCGCTGGCGAGGATGTCGTCGTCGGTGGCCGTCATGGTGAGGTCCTCGGGTGCCGGCGCGTCGGGTGCGGCCCTTAGATTGCGGATGGGACGGGGCTCGTCAACGCGGGACGTGCCCGGTCCCCTCCATCGCCCTCACCCCCGGCGCAGGTGGTCGACCTCGATGCGGCCGCCCGCCACCCGGTAGACGACCCGGTCGCCCGGCATCACCACGCCGAGGTCGTGGTCGCGGTCCGGCAGCACCGCGGTGGCCCGGTCGCCGTTGAAGACCAGGAGCTGGTTGTTCGAGGCCGCGCCGAGCGCCGCCCAGCGCTTGAACTGCGCGTAGAAGGGCTGGCGCCGCCAGGACGACGGCGCCCCGGCGTCGGGCGCCACGACCAGGCGCCGGCCCTCCATCTCGGTGTACATGACGAACTTCGACCGGTCGGGCCGCCATTCGGGGCCGAGCCGGCCGTTGCGCATCCAGTGGCAGAAGAACAGCCGGCACGTGTTCGGCCGGTCGAGGTGGATGCCGCAGCCCCGCGCCTGCACGACGTGGCGGCACCACTGGCCCGGCCCCTTGTCGAGCTCGGGGATGCCGAAGGCCTTGCAGCAGACCGTGCAGGTGCCGCAGTCCCGGCCCGGCACGAGGCCGGGCGCGGGCGACGCGGCGCCGAGCGCGAGGCCCGTCACGCGCCTGCCCCCGCTCCGGCCGGCGCCGCATCGCGCGTCGCCGGCCTGTCGTCGATGGTGGTGGGACGCGGCGTCATGGACATCGGGGCGTGGCGAGGGCGGAGGTGGGCGACGGCGCCTCCGCGACGTCATACACCGAAGCGGCAAGGCCGGAGAAGGGCCGCGGGCTCGCGTCCGGAGTCGTCGCCCGGCGAGGTGGCGCGCGATCGGGTGTTCCTTCAGTCGTTCACCCCGGCCCGATGCCATACCGGCGTGGATCACGCCATCGGGCGATGCCACGGATGGTCCGTCACGCGAGGATGGATCATGCGGACGACGGTGACGCTCGACGACGAACTCGTGGCCAAAGCGCAGAGACCCACGGGGACCACCGGGACGTCAGCGCTCGTCCGGGAGGCGTTGAAGGAATCGGTCGCCCGAGAGGGCGCTCGCCGCCTCGCTCTCCTCGGCGCGAGCGAGCCCGAGGCCGAGCCCATTCGACGGCGGCGTCCCGAAGAACCCCGATGGTCCTCGCGGACACACCGCTCTGGACCCGGGACAAGCGCCTTCGCGCGGCTGCGGAAAATCTCTCGATCGATGCCAAGCTGACCGGCTGACGGCTCGTCTCACAGGGTGTCCGGCTGATCAGCTCATGTCGCCCTCTCCGCCGCTCATCCCCGCGCAGGCGCATAGGCGCTAAGATTGGAGCAGAAACCCTGTTTTCCCCCCACCCTCCCTCATCCTGAGCGAGGGTCCGAAGGACCCGTGTCGAAGGACGCTCCCGCGCGGAGGGCGCCTGCGTCCCCTCATCCTGAGCCTGTCGAAGGACGACACGGCCCTTCGGGCCTGCTCAGGATGAGGGAGGGTGGGGTTTGTCTCGCCTCAATGAGCGCCTATGCGCGCAGGCGGGGACGAGCGGTGAAGGGAGGCGATCGGATGGAAACCGCCTCACTTCCGCACTTCGGCGGCGAAGGTGGCGAAGAAGCGGTCCGCCGTCCTCTTGGCGACGCCGTCGATCAGCCGCGCTCCCATCTGGCCGATCCTGCCGCCCACCGTGGCCTGGACGTCGTAGCGGAGCAGCGTGCCGGCCGGCACCTCGTCGAGCGTCACGTCGGCGCCGCCCCGGGCGAAGCCGGCGAGGCCGCCCCGGCCCTCGCCGTCGATGCGGAAGACGTGGGGGACGTCGACGGCGGTGAGCTCGATCCTGCCGCGCAAGGTGGCGCTGAGCGGGCCGAGCGTCAGCCTCACGGTCGCGGCGAAGGTGGTGTCGCCCGTGCGCTCCATGGCGTGAAGGCCGGTGAGGCAGCTCTTCAGCACGTCGGGGTCGTTGAGCTTGATCCAGACCGTGGCCCGGTCCGCCGGCAGGGTGACCTCGCCCCTCATCACCACCGCCACGGCGCGCCTCCCCGGGTCGTCCTCGTCGTCCCGGATGAGATTAATCGGCGGATCGGCTTCGGCAAAGCCCGAGGGTGCCCGTCCCTCAGCCCCGCCGGGCCGCCTGGGCGGCGAGCCATTCGGCGTCCTGCGCCGCCACCTTCACGCTGGCCGGGCGGGACGTGACGCGCTCGATATAGGCCGCGATCGCCGGCGTCTTCTCGATGACGCCGAACATGGTGATCCAGGCCAGCGACCCGCCCCACAGCACGTCGGCCGCCGAGAACCGCTCGCCCAGGATGTAGGGGCCGCGCGCGAGCTGGTCCGTCACGGTCTTCAGCACCGTGTCGATGTCGCCGTAGGGCATCAGGACGGGACTGCCGGGCTCGCGCTTCAGGGCACGGTCCACCATGGCGGGCTCGAAGGAGGAGCCGTAGAAGGCCATCCAGCGCAGGTAGGGGCCGCGGAGCGGGTCGCCGACCGCGGGGGCCAGCCCGCGCTCGGGGAAGCGCTCCGCCAGGAACAGGTAGACGGCCACCTGCTCGGTGACCAGCGCGTCGCCGTCGCGCAGCGCCGGCACCTTGCCCATCGGGTTGATGGCCAGGAAGGCGGGCTGGCGCTGCTCGCCGGCCTTCATGTCCAGCACCACGACGTCGACGTCGGCGCCGAGTTCCTCGACCAGTACCAGGGCGCCGGAGGAGCGCGTCTGCGGCGCGTGGTAGAGCGTGATGCGGCTCACGGGCGGGCTCCTTCCGCGGCGGGGGATCAGCGCACGATGACGTTGGCGAACTGCCAGGGGTCGTCGCGGTCCACCGCCTCGGGGAACAGGATGCCCCGCCCCTCGGCCGGCGTCCAATCCGTATAGGCGCCGACCACCGGGCCGAGATAGGGCGTCTGCACCTCCAGGCAGCGGCGGAAGTCCATCTCGTCGGCCTCGACGATGCCGGCCTCCGGGTTCTCGATCGCCCAGACGACGCCGGCCAGCACCGCGGAGGTCACCTGGAGGCCGGTGGCGTTCTGGTAGGGGGCGATGCGGCGCGTCTCCTCGACGGAGAGCTGCGAGCCGTACCAGTAGGCGTTCCTGCCGTGGCCGTAGAGCAGCACGCCGAGCTCGTCGATGCCGTCGAGGATCTCGTCCTCGTCGAGGATGTGGATGCGCGGCTGACGCTTCCAGGCGTTGCCGGCCATCTCGTGCAGCGACAGCACGGCGTCGTCGGCCGGGTGATAGGCGTAGTGGCAGGTCGGCCGGTAGACCGCATGGCCGCCCTCCGTCACCGTCAGGTAGTCGGCGATGGAGATCGACTCGTTGTGGGTGACGAGGAACCCGTGCTGCGGGCCGGCGGTCGGCGTCCAGGAGCGGACGCGCGTGCCGGCGCCGGGGCGCATGAGGTAGATGGCGCAGCCGGGGCCGAAATCGTGGTGGCGGCCCTCGGGGGGCAGCGCCTTCTCGTGCGTGCCCCAGCCGAGCTCGGCCGGCTGCAGCCCCTCCGACACGAAGCCCTCGACGCTCCAGGTGTTGACGAAGGTCCCCATGGGCTTCGGCGCCTTGGCGCGCTGCGTGTCGCGCTCGGCGATGTGGATGCCCTTGACCCCGAGCGCCATGGCGAGCCGGCCCCAGCCCTCGCGCGTCGCGGGCTCCGCGCCGGCGTGGCCCACGGCCGCCGCCACGTCGAGCAGCGCCTGCTTGACGAACCACGACACCATGCCGGGATTGGCGCCGCAGGTGGAGACCGCCGTAGGGCCGCCGGGCCGGCGGCGGCGCAGGTCCATCAGCGTCTCGCGCAGGGCGTAGTTGGAGCGCTGCGACACGCTGAGGCGCGTGTCGGTGTAGAAGCCCGGCCAGGGCTCGACGACGGTGTCGATGTAGAGCGCGCCGATGTCCTTGCAGAGATCGATGAGGGCGACCGAGGACGTGTCGACCGACAGGTTGACCACGAGGCCCTGCTCGCCGCCGGCCGTCAGCAGCGGCGTCAGCACGTCGCGGAAGTTGTCGCGCGTGAGGCCGACGTGCTCGAAGCGGATGCCGCGCTCGTCGAGCAGGCGCCGGTCGTCGTCGTCGGGGGCGATGACGGTGAACTTGGCCCTGTCGTGGGCGATGTGGCGCTCCAGCAGGGGCAGCGTGCCCCGGCCGATCGAGCCGAAGCCGATCATCACGATGGGCCCGTCGAAACGGGCGTGGACCGGGTGATCGGTCATGGGGCGGACTCCTCGGTGCAGTGCGGCATGGCCGCCATAGACCGAAGGGGGCCGTCACGGTCAAGCCGCCGCGTCCGCCGCGGCCCGCCGTTCAGAGGGGAAGACGCCGATCACGCCGCCAGGCGGAGCGGCTCACGCCCACGGGCGTCCAGCATCGCCCCCGTGCCGACGACGCGGCCCGCGGCGCCCGCGAGCCCGCCCGGCACGAGGTCCAGGCCGAGGAAGCGGGCGCGATCGACCGGCCCGGGCAGGGTCAGGTCCGCCACGGGCGCGGGCGCGAAGCCGAAGCGCGCGTAATAGGGCGCGTCGCCGACCAGGATCACGCCGGCGTGGCCGAGCTTGGCGGCCCGCTTGAGCCCGTGCAGGATCAGCGAACCACCGATGCCGGCCGAGCGATGCGTGTCGGCGACCGCCAGCGGCCCCAGCATCAGGGCCGGCGTGCGGCCGCATTCCACGTGCCAGAAGCGCAGCGTGCCGACGACCGTGCCGCCGTCGGTCGCCACGAAGCTCAGGCCGTCGGCCGCGAGGCGGCCGGCGCGCAGTTGCTCGGAAGTCTTGGCGAAGCGCGCCGGGCCGAAGCTGCGGTCGAGCAGGGCGTCGCGGGCCGCGGCGTCGCGCGGGCGCTCGTCGCCGATGCGGAAGCTCGGCGCCATGGGGCGCAGGATGCGGCCGAAGCCGACGCCCGCCGCGGACGCGACCGCCGCTAAGCAGGATGTCGTGGGTTCGCCCACGACATCCTGCCGCTTCTCATGGGAGGGATGAGCAGACTTTCGCGGATCGATCCGCGAAAATCTGCTGAGGGCGGTGAAAGCGTGAGCCACCATCTCGTCTGGTCCTTGCCGCGCGAGGAGCCGACGGCCGTGGCGATGAACCACGGCCGGGAGGGAAGGTTCCGGGACGCCGCGGCCGGCGGGATGCGCCGGCCGCGAAAGGTCAGATGACGTAGGACTTGAGCGGCGGGAAGCCGTTGAAGCCCACGGCCGAGTAGGTCGTGGTATAGGCGCCGGTCCCCTCGATCAGCACCTTCGAGCCGATCTCCAGCGACACCGGCAGCGGGTAGGGCTCCCGCTCGTAGAGCACGTCGACGCTGTCGCAGGTCGGCCCGGCGATGATGCAGGGCTCGGTGGCGTCGCCGTCGAACTCCGTGCGGATCGGGTAGCGGATCATCTCGTCCATGGTCTCGGCGAGGCCGTTGAACTTGCCGATGTCGAGATAGACCCAGCGCATCCGGTCCTCGTCGGACTTCTTCGACACCAGCACCACCTCGGCCTCGATCACCCCGGCGTTGCCCACCATGCCGCGGCCCGGCTCGATGATGGTCTCCGGGATGCGGTTGCCGAA
>CAXTBR010000135.1:0-8265 GCA_964242785.1 uncultured Lichenihabitans sp.
GCCAGGCGATGTCGGTCACGTGCAGCAGGCCGTCGATGCCGCCGAGGTCCACGAAGGCGCCGTAGTCGGTGATGTTCTTCACCGTGCCGTCGATCACCTGGCCCTCTTCGAGGTTGGCCACGATCTCGTGGCGCTGCTCGGCGCGGGACTCTTCGAGGACCGTGCGGCGCGACACGACGATGTTGCCGCGGCGGCGGTCCATCTTGAGGATCTGGAACGGCTGCGGCACGCCCATCAGGGGGGCCACGTCGCGCACCGGGCGGATGTCGACCTGCGAGCGGGGCAGGAACGCCATGGCGCCGTCGAGGTCGACCGTGAAGCCGCCCTTGACCTGGTTGAAGATGATGCCTTCGACCTTCTCCTGCTTCTCGAAGGCCTTTTCGAGCTTGACCCAGCTTTCCTCGCGGCGGGCCTTGTCGCGCGAGATCACGGCCTCGCCGAGCGCGTTCTCGATGCGCTCCAGGTAGACCTCGACCTCGTCGCCGACGCCGGGCAGCTCGTCCCGGCCGTTGTTCGTGAATTCCTTCATCGCCACGCGGCCTTCGGTCTTCAGACCGAGGTCGATCACCGCGACATCCTTCTCGATGGCGACGATGATCCCCTTGACGACCGTGCCCTCGAAGGCCTCGTTCTTGCCGTAGCTCTCGTCGAGCAGAGCGGCGAAATCATCGCGCGTGGGCGAACCATATGAAGCGACAGCGGACATTCATTCTCCTGAAGCCCGGACGTCCCGGGCGGCACCGGCGGTTGGCGTTGTTGGGCGCTTCCCTGGCGCCGGCGGCCCCCGTGCGGGGACCGACCGCCACGATGGGCGGGCCGGCGCATCTGGCCGGCGCGGGGGAGCGAACTGGATACGGGTCTACGGCACCCCGCCCCGGGGACCCGGGCCGAGGCGCTGATGCGATCGAGGCGGGACATAGCAGGTCGGCCGGAGGGGGGCAAGGGACCCGTGGCGCGTCGTCGACCGCCCGACGGATCATCGATCGACCGCTCGCACCTCGCCCCGGAACGGCCAGTCGACGACGCCCGCGGCCCAGAGCGCCCACCACACGAAGACGGGCTGGAAGGCGAGCCGGGGCCCATGGTACCACCAGGAGGACGGGATCGACGGCAGGTTCACACCCTCGACCGCATGCTTGACGTTGGCGGGATAGACGCAGACCGCGTAGGCCGCGAAGGCCCAGCCGGCGGCGCGACGCAAGCGCGGCGTGAGCAGGGCCGCGGCGCCGACCAGCTCGCAGACGCCGGTGGCGAGCACGACGTCGCGCGGTGCCGGCACCCAGCCCGGCATGATGGGCAGGAAGGAGTCGGGGCTCGCGAGGTGGACGACGCCGACGCCGGCATAGATCACGGCGAGGCCGGCCCGGGCGGCGGCCCGGGCTTTCGGGTGGGCGAGGGGTTCGGGCACGGCGGCGGGGATCTCTGTCAGGGTGTTTCGATCAACGGTCCGGCGCCCGCGGGGTTGCGCGGATCGCCGCGGCGGCCGACACCGCCCCCATGACGGCTCCGCCCCCTCCCCCCCTCGTCCCCTCGAACCGCGCCCGGGGGACGGTCGAGGCCGGCTTCGTGCGGGTCGGCGCCCGCACGGAAGTGGTCGGTCCGCACGAGACGGGGGGCTACCGGCTGCGGTTGCCGCGCAGCCGCGGCGCGTCCTGCGAGGCCGTGCTCGTCAACACCGGCGGCGGCATGGCGGGCGGCGACCGCGCGGCTTTCGCGTTCAGGGCCGAGCGCGGCGCCGCCGTGACCCTCACCACCACGGCGGCCGAGAAGGTGTATCGCGGGGCGGAGGCCGGGGGGGCCTCGGCCGAGACGGCGGTGGACGTGACCCTGGCGCTCGGCGCGGGCGCGGCGCTCGACTGGCTGCCGCAGGAGACGATCCTGTTCGACGGCGCCCGGCTCACGCGCCGCCTGTCGGCCGAGATGGCGCCCGACGCCGACCTGCTGATGGCCGAGGTGCTGGTCTTCGGCCGGCTCGGCATGGGCGAGCGCGTGGCCTCGGGCGCCCTGCGGGACCGCTGGCGGGTGCGGCGCGGGGGCCGGCTCGTCTTCGCCGAGGAACTGGTGCTCGGCGGCGACGTCGCGGGGCTGCTCGACCGGCCGGCGCTGGGGGGCGGCGCGCGGGCCTGCGCCACCGTGCTCCTGGTCTCGCCGGGGGCCGAGGGTCTGGTCGAGCCCGCCCGCGCGGCTCTGGCCGAGGAGGGCGTCGAGGCCGGGGCGAGCGCCTGGAACGGGCTCCTCGCGGCCCGCGCCCTGTCGCCCTCGCCAGAGCGGCTGCGGGCCGCTATCGTGCGGCTGCTGTCCGGACTGCGGGGCCGTCCCCTGCCCCGCCTCTGGGCCTGACCCGGAGGCCGCCGTGAACCTGACGCCGCGCGAGAAGGACAAGCTGCTCATCGCCCTGGCGGCGCAGGTGGCGCGGCGGCGGCTGGAGCGCGGCGTCAAGCTCAACCATCCCGAGGCCGTGGCGCTGATCACCGACATGGTGGTCGAGGGCGCGCGCGACGGCCGCAGCGTGGCCGATCTGATGCGGGCGGGCTCGGAGGTGCTGCGCGGCGATCAGGTGATGGAGGGCGTGGCCTCGATGATCCACGACGTGCAGGTCGAGGCGACCTTCCCGGACGGCACCAAGCTCGTCACGGTGCACCACCCGATCCGCGGGGCCGACGATCGACTGGTGCCCGGCGAGGCGCTGCCGGCCGCGGGCGACATCACCCTGAACGAGGGCCGCGAGACGCTGACCCTCAAGGTCGAGAACGCGGGCGACCGCCCCATCCAGGTCGGGTCGCACTACCACTTCTTCGAGACCAACCCGGCGCTACGCTTCGAGCGCGCGCGGACGCGCGGCTTCAGGCTCGACATCCCGGCCGGCACGGCGGTGCGCTTCGAGCCGGGCCAGAGCCGCGACGTGCGGCTCGTGGCGCTGTCCGGGGCGCGGGAGGTCTACGGCTTCCGCGGCGAGGTGATGGGGGCGCTCTGAGCCTCCCGACGACGCACGTCGTCGAGGGCTCGCGACCCGTCGCCCCGCATGACTTCGGGCCGATCAGTTCGGATCGCCCTCCCCCGCTCATCCCCGCGGAGGCGCATAGGCGCTGACATTGGAGCAAAAACCCTGTTTTCCCCCACCCTCCCTCATCCTGAGCGAGGGTCCGAAGGACCCGTGTCGAAGGACGCAGGCGCCCTCCGCGCGGGATCGGGCCGCGTCTCTCGTCCTTCGACACGGGCGCTCCGCGCCCTGCTCAGGATGAGGGAGGGTGAGGTCCTTTTCCGCTTAAATGAGCGCCTACGCGTGGAGGTGAGGATCCAGCACAAAGCATCTGGCCGAAGGCCGGTGCCATCTGCGACCGCGCGGCGCACGAAGCGGGATCGAGAGTGTCGGCCTTCGGCCGCCTCCTGGCGCTGGATCCCCGCATGCGTGGGGATGAGCGGGGACGGGCGACGGTCCGCGAAAAACCGCCTCAGAAGGCGTCGTCGCCGATGCCGATGGAGCCGATCCCGCCGTTGTCGAAGCCCGCCTCCACCGGCGCCTGCCGCCGCATCGGCGCCGCGAAGCGGGCCTTGGCCTCCTCGAAGGAGACCGTCGTGCTGCGGCCCTCGGCCACGAGCCTCCGGCCGGACGGGTTCGGGCCGCGGGACACCACGCCGGCGTCGAGCGAGGCCACGCGCTGCGTCACGCTCGGGTAGTGCGGGGCGAAGGCATAATCCGGGCGCGACAGGCTGCCCGAAGCGTAGTCGTCGTCGATGCCGGCATCCGGGCCCGGGCCGTCGTGGAAGCCGCCGACGGCGTCGAAATGCGGGCCGCCGAAGCCGCCGCGCGCCGCGCCGTAGCCGGCGACTTGGCCGAGGCCGGCATTGCCGCGCGTGATGGTGTCGCCGGCCTGGTCGCCGTAGAACACGTCGCCGCCGGTGCGGAACGGCCCGAAGCGATAGAGGCGCGGGTCGTCCCAGCCGTGCTGGCGGACGAGATAGTCGTCGCCGAAGTCCGGCGCCGCGGCGACCTCGACCGGCCGCGCGCCGGCCCGGCGCCGGATGGTCAGCGGGCGGGCCTCCGCGCTGCGGACCGCGCGGGCACGCCCGACGGGGCCGCGCGCCGCGACGGGGCGGGCGGCGGCGGCAGGACGGACGACGGGAGCCTCGGCGGCCGAGGCCACCTCCGGCGCGAACGCCCCGCTCGCGAGGGCGGCGAAACCGCCGGCGATCAGCGCCAGGGCGCGGTGTCGATGATTCTCGGCCATGGCGGCGACTCCGGAGCGGCGCGGCGGGCTCGGGGAGCCCCGTCCGCGCTCATGTCTTCGGATCGACAACGCGGCCGCGGCCCGGAGGATGCGGGTGCCGCGGCGCATGGTTGACGCGCGCCCGGCGCGGGACTCGTGGCCCCGCGCCGGCCGATCAGTTCTGGCGGGCGATCATCATGTTCTTGATGTTGGAGATGGCCTTGGCAGGGTTGAGCCCCTTGGGGCAGGCCTTGGCGC
The DNA here is from genome assembly GCA_964242785.1 of uncultured Lichenihabitans sp. GTDB lineage: Bacteria > Pseudomonadota > Alphaproteobacteria > Rhizobiales > Beijerinckiaceae > Lichenihabitans. The sequence continues at coordinate 4,467 of CAXTBR010000135.1, forward strand.
AGTTCATGATCGAGTGGCAGCGGTACAGGCGGAACGGGTCCTGGAGCGTGTCGAGCCGCTCGCCGGTCGCCTCGTCGCGCGAGTCGATGAGCCAGCGGTAGGCCTGCAACAGGGCCGCCGGGCCGAGGTAGCGGTCGCCGTTCCACCAGTAGCTCGGGCAGGAGGTCGAGCAGCAGGCGCACAGGATGCATTCGTAGAGGCCGTCGAGCGCGTGGCGCGACTGTGGTGACTGCTTCCACTCCTTCTCGGGGGTGGGGCTGTCGGTCTTGAGCCAGGGCTCGATCAGCGCGTGCTGGGCGTAGAAGCGCGTGAGGTCGGGGACGAGGTCCTTGACGACCTCCATGTGGGGCAGCGGGTAGAGCTTCACGGCGCCCGACACGTCGTCCATGCCCTTGGTGCAGGCCAGGGTGTTGGTGCCGTCGATGTTCATCGCGCAGGAGCCGCAGATGCCCTCGCGGCAGGAGCGGCGGAACGCCAGCGTCGGGTCGACCTTGGACTTGATCCAGATGATGCCGTCGAGCACCATCGGGCCGCAGTCCCCGCGGTCGATGAAATAGGTGTCGATGCGCGGGTTCTCGCCGGTGTCGGGATCCCAGCGATAGATGCGGAACTCCTTGATGTCCTTCGGATCGGCGCCGGCGGGCTTCGGCCAGGTCTTGCCGACCTTCATCTTGGAGTTCTTGGGAAGGGCGAGTTCGACCATGGGTGAGATCCGAGCGCTATCGTCAGTTGCCGGGCATCAGGGTGGCCGAGAGATAATCATTGCGCGCCCGGCCTCCAAGCCGATTCAGCGGCTTGCCGCCCTTTCGCCGCACCCGCGGCACGGCCGGCCGGAGCTCGTCAGTGCAGCTTCCGGCCCTTCATCCGCTCCAGCACCCGCACGGGTGCCCGCTCGGGGTCCGCCATGCCGTCGACCGTGAGCGTGAAGGTCTGCTCCAGGGCGTGCTGGCCCGACATCGCCGCGTGCGACACCTGATCGGTGAAGACCATCCAGGTCGAGCCCGGCGCGAACTGCACGGTCTGGTGCGGCACGGTGCGCTGGTACTCGTCGTCGAGCTTCATGCGGTCGTGGAGCTGCAGCATGTAGTGGTCGGCGGGCGAGCGCCGCGACTTGGTGATGCCCACCATCTGCATGAGGCGGGCGCTGCCCGGGAACGGCGCCGCGATCTTCGGCAGGAAGCGCTCCGCCACCGTCTCGAAGGGCTCGCCCACGCGCCACACGCGCGGCTTGCCGCCGGGGTGGACGTTGGTGAAGACCCGCATGATGCGCTCGCCGTGGCTCGGCCGCGACGGGAAGGCGTCGACGTGGAGCCGCGTGTCGTCGTGGCGCTTGCTCTGGGCGCGGCCCTGGGCCTCGACGGGCCGGAACGAGGTGTTGCCGATCCTGAGGCGGCTGCCGTAGCCGGGGATCAGGGCGTCGAGCAGGCGGCGGGTCGATCCGGCGTAGCGGCTCAGCATGGCTTTGACGGCCGCGGCGTCCACCCCCTCGGCGTAGCCCCAGGCGCGCCCGGTGTCGGGGTCGTATTTGACGGTCTTGGTGCCCTCCTTGACGCTGGCGGGATCGAGGAGCCGGGCCTCCTCGGGCGTCAGGGCGAAGGGCAGGTGCGGGAACAGCACCACGTCGCCGCGCTCCAGGGCCGCCACGGCGTCGCGCCGCATGGCGGCGTCGGGCACCGCGGCCCAGTCGGCGAGCGCGACCGGCACGCAGACGCTCGTCGCGCGCTCGGCCGGGCCGCGGGGGGACGAGGACCGTGAACCGGATACCGACATGCTGTCCTCCAAAGGGTCGCCGGCGAGGGCGTGCCGCGGGCCCGTCCTCATCCTTCACGTCACATCAGAGCGCAATCCTGAGATCGCTGTCTTCTTCGATCCGCAGCAGGCGCGCCTCCAGCAGGGACGGCGCGAACCACGCGAGGGAATCCGCCATGCCCTGGACGTCCAGCACGGCCCGCACGGCGTCGATCGTGCCGTCTCCGACGTAGAGGCCATGCTGCAGGGCGGCATAACCGCGATCGGCGAGGTGGCGGCGCACGTCGCGCTCCGCGTCCTCCGCGCCGGCGCCCGGACGATGGCGCCCGGACGATGGCGCCCGAGCTTCTCCCCATCGAAGGCGATCAGGATCGCATAGGCCCGGCCACGTCGGCGAGGATCGCGATCCGGGAGGGACTCGGGCGCCATCTCGCGACGGCTCAGTACACCCGCGCCTTCGGCTCGATGTACTGCACGTCGTTGGTCATCGTGTAGGTGTGGACCGGCCGGTAGTCGACCGTCACCTTGTGGGCGCCGGTGTCGAGCCAAGCCAGCGTGTGCTTCATCCAGTTCTTGTCGTCGCGGTTGGGGAAGTCCTCGCGGGCGTGGGCGCCGCGCGACTCTTCCCGGTTGGCCGCGCATTCCATGGTCACCACGGCCTGGGTGATGAGGTTGTCGAACTCCATCGTCTCGATGAGGTCCGAGTTCCACACCAGCGAGCGGTCGGTGGTGCGGATGTCGGAGGAGCCGGTCCACACGTCGTTGATGAGCTTGACGCCCTCCTCCAGCACCTCGCCGGTGCGGAACACCGCGCAATTGTTCTGCATGGTGCGCTGCATGTTCAAGCGCAGGTCGGCCGTCGGCGTGCCGCCGCTGGCGTGGCGGAAGCGGTCGAGCCGCGACAGGGCGAGGTCGGCCGAGCCCTTGGGCAGCTCCCTCTGCTTCTCGCCCGGCGTCACGAGCTCGGCGGCCCGCAGGCCGGCGGCCCGCCCGAACACCACGAGGTCGATCAGCGAGTTCGAGCCGAGCCGGTTGGCGCCGTGCACCGACACGCAGGCGGCCTCGCCCAGCGCCATCAGGCCCGGCACGATGCTGTCGGGGTCGCCGCCCACCTTGGTCAGCACCTCGCCGTGGTAGTTCGTGGGGATGCCGCCCATGTTGTAGTGCACGGTCGGCAGCACCGGGATCGGCTCCTTGGTGACGTCGACGCCCGCGAAGATCCGGGCGGATTCCGAGATGCCGGGGAGCCGGTCGGCGAGGATCGCCGGGTCGAGGTGCTCCAGGTGCAGGTCGATGTGGTCCTTGTTCTTGCCGACGCCGCGGCCGTCGCGGATCTCCATGGTCATGGCGCGGCTGACCACGTCGCGGGAGGCGAGGTCCTTGGCCGAGGGGGCGTAGCGCTCCATGAAGCGCTCCCCCTCCGAGTTGGTGAGATAGCCGCCCTCGCCGCGCGAGCCCTCGGTGATGAGGCAGCCGGCGCCGTAGATGCCGGTGGGGTGGAACTGCACGAACTCCATGTCCTGCAGCGGCAGGCCGGCGCGCAGCACCATGGCGTTGCCGTCGCCCGTGCAGGTGTGGGCGGAGGTGGCCGAGAAATAGGCGCGGCCGTAGCCGCCCGTGGCCAGGATGGTGAGGTTCGAGCGGAAGCGGTGGATCGAGCCGTCCTCGAGCTTCAGCGCCACGATGCCCCGGCAGCGCCCCTCCTCCATGATGAGGTCGATGGCGAAATACTCGATGAAGAACTCGGTCTTGGCGCGCAGGGCCTGCCCGTAGAGCGTGTGCAGGATGGCGTGGCCGGTGCGGTCGGCGGCCGCGCAGGTGCGCTGGGCCGTGCCCTTGCCGTAGTCGGTCGTCATGCCGCCGAAGGGGCGCTGGTAGATCTTGCCCTCCTCGGTGCGCGAGAAGGGCACGCCCCAATGCTCCAGCTCGTAGACGGCGTCGGGGGCGTTGCGACACAGGTACTCGATGGAATCCTGGTCGCCCAGCCAGTCCGACCCCTTCACGGTGTCGTACATGTGCCAGCGCCAGTCGTCCGGCCCCATGTTGCCGA
>CAXTBR010000136.1:0-8215 GCA_964242785.1 uncultured Lichenihabitans sp.
CTTTTGCGGGTTTCAGGGCAGAGCCCTGAAAAGAGGGTCGAAGATTGAAGATCGCGCGCATGATCCATCTTGGGGCTCGCCCTCGGGGATCCCGCGCGTGGAGGAACACCGGCCCGGAACCTGATACGACTCAAAGCGGTGAGGCGGCCCCGAAGTTCATCCGGCCCCGCCGACGGACCAGCGCACCGCCCAAGGCCCGAGGCGCGAGCCTTCGGCCTCGCCGTCGCGCCAGATCTCCTCGCCGGAGGGCGACGGGAACCCGTCCTCGGGGTCCGCCTTGAGGTTGGCGTCGAGCCGGAGCTCGGCCCCATCCTCCGTGCGCCAGCGCACCGTCACGGCTTCCCGGCCGAGGATCTCGTAGGCTCCCGCGTGGGGGCCCATGCGGGCCACGAGCGGCACGACGCGCGCCTGCCGCAGCGCCAGCAGCCGGCGCGTGCGCTCCAGCGCGTCGCGGTGGGGCGGCGCCGCCACGGCGTCCCAATCGAGCTTGGCCGACAGGAACGTGCCCTCCGCCGTGGGATCGGGGATGCGGTCGCGCGCGGCCTCGTCGCGGAACGCGGGAAAGTGCCTGAACTCCTCGCGCCGACCTTTCCGCACCGCGTCCGCGAGGTCGCCGGAGAAGTCGCAGAAGAACGGGAAGGGCACCGCGGTCTGCCATTCCTCCCCCATGAACAGCATCGGCACCTGCGGCAGCAGCAGGTAGACGGCCGACACGGCCGCGACGGCCGCCGGGGGCGAGAAGGCGACGAGCCGGTCGCCGAAGGCGCGGTTGCCGACCTGGTCGTGGTTTTGGATGAAGCTCACGAAGGCGGTCGGCGGCAGTTCGCCCGAGGGTTCGCCCCGCGGGCTGTCGCGGAACGGCATGATCTCGCCCTGGAAGGCGAAACCCTGGGCCAGGGCGCGGCCGAGCTTCTCCGTGTCGCCGAGGTAGTCGGCGTAGTAGGACACGCCCTCGCCCGAGGCCGCGACATGCAGCACGTGGTGGACGTCGTCGTTCCACTGCGCGGTGTAGCGGTGGGCCGCGCCGTCGTCGGAGCGCAGCAGGTGGCTCGCGGCGTTCTCCTCGTTCTCCAGGATCAGGTGGAGCGGCCGGGTGCGGATGATGTGGCGCGCCCGCACGGAGAGCTCGTGCAGCAGGTGGGGCTGGCCCTCGTCGATGATGGCGTGGACGGCGTCGAGCCTGAGCCCGTCGAGGTGGAACTCCTCGATCCAGTAGAGGGCGTTGTGGATGGCGAAGTCGCGCACGGACTGGCTGTGCGTGCCGTCGTAGTTGACGGCGGCGCCCCAGGGCGTGTGGTGACGCTCGGTGAAGTAGCCCGGCGCGTAGAGCGACACGTAGTTCCCGTCCGGGCCGAAGTGGTTGTAGACCACGTCGAGGATCACCGAGATGCCGCGCGCGTGGGCGGCCTCGACGAGGGCCTTGAAGTCCTCGGGCCGGCCGTAGCTGCCGTCCGGCGCGTAGGGCAGCACGCCGTCGTAGCCCCAGTTGCGGCGCCCGGGGAAGTCGCCGATCGGCATCACCTCGACGGCGTTGACGCCCAGCGCCACCAGATGATCGAGCTTGCCGATCGCGGCCCGGAACGTGCCCTCGGGCGTGAAGGCGCCGACATGGAGCTCGTAGAGGACGCATTCGTGCCAGGGCCGGCCGGCCCAGCCGCCGTCCCTCCAGGTGTGCTCGGTCGGGTCGATGACCTCGCTCGGGCCGTGCACGTCCTGCGGCTGGAAGCGCGACGCGGGGTCGGGCACCAGCGTGCCGTCGGGCAGGCGGAAGCGGTAGAGCGTGCCGGGGTCGGCGTCTCGCGCCACGAGCTCGTGCCAGCCGTGGCCGATGGACTCCATCGGCCGGGGCTCGCGGCCCTCGACCGCGAGGTCGATGCGGTCGTGAGCGGGGGCCCAGAGGCGGAACCGGGTGCCGATATGGGCCGCCCACTGGGCGCCATGCGGCATGGCATGAACGCGATAGGTGTCGGGCAAGGGCGGCTGCCTCGTGAAGTTGGCCCCCCGTCGATGCGGCGGGAGGCTGGATGGTGCTGGAGCGCGTTCGCGCCTGTTTCAACGGAGCCGGACCTATGGGGGTCGCGGCGGCCGGTGCCGCCGCGACCCTGCGCCTCAGGCGAGCGTCGCGGGCCGCCTCACTCCTTGTCTCGGTCGGGCGCTTTCGCGTCCGGCACGGGCGGCGGCGCGTTGGTGTTCAAGCGCAGCAGCACGAGGCCGCGCGACGGCACCGGGCAGGTCTCGCCGATGGGGAATTCCTTCTCGGGCTTCGCCGCGTCGCCCGTGTCGACGAGGCGCGTCCAGCTCACGCCGTCCGCGCAGTCCGGCACCGTGAAGGCGATCGCGTCGCGCCCCGCGTTGACCACCAGCATCAGCGTCGAGTGGTCGCCGTCCTGGGGGACGGAATTGACCTGCGCCCGCCCGTCCATGAGCATGCCGACGCAGTTCATCGCGTTGTCGGTCCAGTCGTGCTGCTCGGCTTCCAGCCCGTCCGAGCGCATCCAGGTCACGTCCTTGACCTTGTGGACCTCGTCGAAGCGGCCCGTGTAGAAGCGGTTGCGCCGCAGCACGGGATAGTTGTGCCGCAGTTCCCCGAGCTTGCGGGTGAAGTCGAGCAGCGTGCGGCCGTCCTCGCTCAGGTTCCAGTCGACCCAGCCGATCTCGCTGTCCTGGCAATAGGCGTTGTTGTTGCCGCCCTGGGTGCGGCCGAACTCGTCGCCCGCCACGATCATCGGCGTGCCCTGGGACAGCAGCAGCGTCGCCATCAGGTTGCGCATCTGCTTGTTGCGCAGCGCGATGATGCGCTTGTCCTGCGTTTCCCCCTCGGCCCCGCAGTTCCAGGAGCGGTTGTCGCTGTTGCCGTCGTTGTTGTCCTCGCCGTTCGCCTCGTTGTGCTTCTCGTTGTAGGAGACGAGGTCCTTCAGCGTGAAGCCGTCGTGGGCCGTGATGAGGTTGACGCAGGCCCAGGGGCGCCGGCCCTCGTGGTTGAACGTGTCCTCGGAGGCGCACAGGCGCGAGATGACGCTGCTGACCGGCTGCGCGCCGCGCCAGAAGTCGCGCACGTCGTCGCGGAACTTGTCGTTCCACTCGGCCCAGCCGGGCGGGAAGTTGCCGACCTGGTAGCCGCCAGGCCCGATGTCCCACGGCTCCGCGATCATCTTCACGCCGGCCAGCACGGGGTCGAAGAGGCACGTCTGGAGGAAGGCCGAGTGCCGGTCGAAGCCCTGCGGCCCGCGCGCCAGGGTGCAGGCGAGGTCGAAGCGGAAGCCGTCGACGTTCATCTCCTGCACCCAGTAGCGCAGGCTGTCCAGCACCATCTGCATCACGCGCGGGTGGTGCAGGTTGAAGGTGTTACCCGTGCCTGTATCGTTGATGTAGTAGCGCTTCTGGTCGGGGATGAGCTGGTAGTAGGACGCGTTGTCGATCCCCTTGAACGACAGGGTCGAGCCCTTCTCGTTGCCCTCGGCGGTGTGGTTGTAGACGACGTCCAGGATCACTTCGAGGCCCGCATCGTGGAAGCGGGTCACCATGTCCTTGAACTCCTGGATGGCGCTCATCGGGTCGGCCGCGTAGAGTGGGTGCGGCGCGAAGAAGCCGATGGAGTTGTAGCCCCAGTAGTTCGACAGGCCGCGCTCGATCAGGAAGTCGTCGTTGACGAAGGTGTGGATCGGCAGCAGCTCGACGGCGGTGACGCCGAGACTCTTGATGTGCTTGATCACCTCGGGAGTGGCGAGGCCCGCGTAGGTGCCGCGCAGGTGCTCGGGCACCTCGGGGTGGCGCTTGGTGAGGCCGCGGACGTGGGCCTCGTAGAAGACGCTGTTCGACCAGAGCTGCTTCGGCCGGCCGGTCGCCGGCAGGCGCGGCTGGTGCATGTCGGCGACGACGCACTTCGGCATGAACGGGGCCGAGTCGCGCTCGTCGAAGGACAGGTCGTCGCCCGTCTCCATCTGATAGCCGAAGACGGCCGGGTTCCACTTCAGCTCGCCGACGTGGGTGCGGGCATAGGGGTCGAGCAGCAGCTTGTTGGGGTTGAAACGGTGGCCCTGCTCGGGCTCGTAGGGGCCGTGGACGCGGAAGCCGTAGAGCTGGCCGGGCTTCACCTCGGGGAAATAGCCGTGGAACACCTGGTCGGTGTATTCCGGCATCTCGATCCGGTCCGTCTCCCTCTCGCCCGAGGCGTCGAACAGGCAGAGCTCGACCTTGGTGGCATGGGCCGAGAACAGGGTGAGGTTCGTGCCCCGGCCGTCCCACAGCGCGCCGCGGGGATGCGGGGACCCTTCGAGCGTCTGCCGCTGCCGTACCACTTGGTTCATGTCGCGTCCTTGAAGGTGCCGAGCCGCCCACCGTAGCTCGGCTTCGGCCGTCCGGCCGCCATGAAACGGTCGAAATCGGATTTGGTGCCATGCGGCGACGCCGCAAGCGCGCCGGCGGCCCAGACGACCGACGCCGGGGCAGGGCGGCGAGTCCCGCGCGTTGACTATGGCGGACCCCGCCTTTAGCACTCTGGGCGATACCGACATCGAGACGGCACCACGGCGCACCGCCGCGCGCTGCCCTTCACGGAACCGCAGTGCGATGAAGATCCTGGTGCCCGTCAAGCGGGTCGTCGACTACAACGTCAAGATCCGCGTCAAGCCGGACGGCTCGGGGGTCGACCTCGCCAACGTCAAGATGGCCATGAACCCCTTCGACGAGATCGCCGTCGAGGAGGCCTTGCGCCAGAGGGAGGCCGGGAAGGCCAGCGAGGTGATCGTCGTGTCGATCGGGCCCGCCCAGGCGGCCGAGACGCTGCGCACCGGCCTCGCCATGGGGGCCGACCGCGGCATCCACGTCAAGGTGGACGGGACGGTCGAACCGCTGGCCGTGGCCAAGATCCTGGCCGGCGTGTGCCGGGCCGAGGAGCCCGGCATCGTCATCATGGGCAAGCAGGCCATCGACGACGACTGCAACCAGACGGGCCAGATGCTGGCCGCCCTGATGGGCTGGGGGCAGGGGACCTTCGCGTCCAAGCTCGTGATCGGCGCCGACGAGGCCGAGGTCACGCGCGAGGTCGACGGCGGCTCGCAGCAGGTGACCCTGAAGCTGCCGGCGATCGTCACGACCGACCTCCGGCTGAACGAGCCCCGCTACGCCTCCCTGCCCAACATCATGAAGGCCAAGAAGAAGCCGATCGACGCGAGGGAGCCGGGCGACTTCGGCGTCGACGTGTCGCCGCGTCTGATCGTCTTGAAGACCGTCGAGCCGCCGGCCCGCCAGGGTGGCGCTAAGGTGGGCTCGGTGGGTGAACTCGTGGGCAAGCTGCGCGAGACGGGGGTGATACGATGACGGTCCTGCTGGTCGCCGAACAGAAATCCGGCGCGCTGAACGACGTGACGGCGCGCGCGCTCTCCGCCGCCCGGCAGATGGGCGACGAGGTCCACGTGCTGGTGTTCGGCCAGGGGGCCGCGCAGGCGGCGCGGACCGCGGCCAGGCTCGACGGGGTGGGCAAGGTGCATGTCGCCGAGGGCGGCGCCTTCGACCACGACCTCGCCGAGCCGGTCGCGGCGCTGCTGGTCGAGCTCGCCGGCCACCACAGGACCATCGTGGCGCCCGCCACCGCCAGCACCAAGAACATCATGCCGCGGGTCGCGGCGCTGCTCGACGTGATGCAGGTGTCCGAGATCACCCGCGTGGTGTCGGCCGACACGTTCGAGCGCCCCATCTACGCCGGCAACGCCATCCAGACGGTGCGGACCGCCGACCCCGTGAAGGTCGTCACGGTGCGGACCGCGGCCTTCCCGGCCACCCCGGAGGGCGGGGCGGAGGCGCCGGTCGAGGCGCTGGACGTCTCCGCCCTCGCCTCGGCCCTGTCGCGCTTCGGCGGCGAGGACCTCGCCAAGTCCGAGCGGCCGGAGCTGACCTCCGCCAAGGTGATCGTGTCGGGCGGCCGGGCCATGGGCAAGGCCGAGAACTTCAAGACCTATCTCGAGCCCATCGCCGACAGGCTCGGCGCCGCCATGGGCGCGTCGCGCGCCGCCGTCGACGCGGGGCTCGCGCCCAACGACTGGCAGGTGGGCCAGACCGGCAAGGTCGTGGCGCCGGACCTCTACATCGCGGTCGGCATCTCGGGCGCGATCCAGCACCTCGCCGGCATGAAGGACTCCAAGGTCATCGTGGCGATCAACAAGGACGAGGAGGCGCCGATCTTCCAGATCGCCGACTACGGCCTCGTGGGCGACCTCTTCACCCTGCTGCCCGAGCTCGACCGGGAGCTGGCCAAGGGTTGAGCCGCGGTTTCCCGGGTCGGGCGGCACGATCATCAGGACACGAGGCGACAGGATGGGTGAGATCAGGACCCTCGGGGTGATCGGCGCGGGCCAGATGGGCAGCGGCATCGCCCATGTGGCGGCCGTCGCGGGCTTCGACGTCGTGCTGAACGACCTGTCCGAGGACCGGCTCAAGGCCGGCCTCGCCACGATCAACGGCACCATGACGCGCCTCGTCAAGAAGGGCACGATGAGCGAGGCGGTCCGGGCGGAGGCGCTCGGCCGCATCTCCACGTCGAGCCACTACGGCGCGCTCGGCGACTGCGACCTCGTGATCGAGGCCGCGACCGAGGACGAGTCGGTCAAGCGCAAGATCTTCTCGACGCTCTGCGCCTCGCTGAAGCCGACGACGCTGCTGGCCTCCAACACCTCGTCGATCTCGATCACCCGGCTCGCCTCGGTGACGGACCGGCCCGAGCGCTTCATCGGCATCCACTTCATGAATCCCGTGCCCCGGATGCAGCTCGTCGAGCTGATCCGCGGCATCCAGACGGTGCCCGAGACCTTCGAGACCGCCAGGGCCTTCATCGACCACCTCGGCAAGACCTCGACCGTGTCGGAGGACTTCCCGGCCTTCATCGTCAACCGCATCCTGCTGCCGATGATCAACGAGGCGGTCTACGTGCTGCACGAGGGCATCGGCAGCGTGGAGGCCATCGACACCGCTATGCGGCTCGGCGCCAACCACCCGATGGGGCCGCTGCAGCTCGCCGACTTCATCGGCCTCGACACCTGCCTCGCCGTGATGCAGGTGCTGCACGAGGGGCTGGCCGACTCCAAGTACCGGCCCTGTCCCCTGCTGGTGAAATACGTCGAGGCGGGCTGGCTCGGCCGCAAGACGCAGCGCGGTTTCTACGACTACCGCGGCGAGACGCCGGTGCCGACGCGCTGAGACCGTTCTCCACACCTCCGTGAGCGGCGCGCCTTCGCGGCCCCTTGCCGCCCAGGGCCGGGGCTTCACAATCCCGTCATCGCGCATGTAGACTGTCGCCACGCCGCCCCGGGAGGGCTGGGGCGTAGCACGGGCGCAGCGACGATGGTTCTCCACGCGAACCTCACGGCTGACGGTGGACGGACCCGCTGGACGGGACCCGCCGGCGCATGGCCCGCACCTTCCGATCCCCTCTCCCGACCGTCCCTCGTGGCGGATCACAGGCTCGGGAGCATCGCCGGTCTGGCCAAGCTGACGCGGACCGCCACCGTCAGCGCCGGGGAGGGGAGTTGATGGGGTTCCATAGATCCACCCCGGACCTCTGCACCCTGGTGCTCAACGCCGACATGCAGCCCCTGAGTTGGGGGCCGCTCTCGGTCTGGGCCTGGCAGGACGCCCTGGTGGCGGTGCTCCAGGGCCGCGTCCACGAGGTGTCGAGCTACGACATCGAGGTCCGCTCCGCCACGCAGTCCTTCCGCATCCCCTCGGTCATCAGCCTCAAGAAATACCACAAGCGCAGCCGCATCTCCTTCACGCGCTACCACGTCTTCCTGCGCGACAGCTTCCGCTGCCAGTACTGCGACAAGCGGGAGGAGAGCACCAACCTCACGTTCGACCACGTGGTGCCCCGCTCCAAGGGCGGCACGACCTGCTGGACCAACATCGTCACCTGCTGCGCCAAGCACAACCTGCAGAAGGCCGACAAGACGCTGAAGCAGTCCGGCCTGACGCTGCGCCGCATGCCCTTCGAGCCGAGCCCCGTCCAGCTCGACGGCATCGCCCGCCGCCAGCCGATCCCCGACAACCTCCACGCCACCTGGCTCGACTACCTGTACTGGGATTCGACGCTGGAGCCGTGAGGGCGGCGGCCGGGGAGGTGCCCCGGGTGGCGCGCAGCGCCGGATGAGGGGGATCGACCCCCTGTGGAATCCCCCTCATCCGCCCGCTTCGCGGGCACCTTCTCCCCGAGGGGAGAAGGGCGCAA
>CAXTBR010000137.1:0-8159 GCA_964242785.1 uncultured Lichenihabitans sp.
GGCGACCTCCTCCTGCGCCCGCGGGCCCCGATCGCGGCGCGGTTCGGCACGGGCGTGCTGGCGCGGCTCGACGGCCTGATGGGCCGCGTCGAGACCCCCATCACGCCGCATGTCCCGGCGCCGCTCTGCGTGGCGGAACGGCGCTTCGCCGACGGCCTCGCCCACGCCGAGCAGATCGAGGCGGCGCTGCTGCCGCTGTGCCGGCACCTGTGCGCCGCGCTGGCGCGGCGCGGCCAGGGGGCGCGGCGGGTGGAGGCGAGCTTCTTCCGGGTCGACGGCGCCGTGAAGCGCCTCGGCATCGGCACGAGCCGCCCGTCGCGCGAGCCGGAGCGGCTGATGGCGCTGCTGCGCGGGAAGCTCGCCGCCATCGGCGAGCACGGGCTCGACACGGGCTACGGCTTCGACCTCATCCGCCTCAGCGTGGTCGAAGCCGAGCCGCTGGACGACCGTCAGGAGGTTCTGGCCGAGGACGACCCGGCGGGCGCGCTGAGCAGGATGTCGTGGGCGAACCCACGACATCCTGCCGCTTCTGATGCGAGAGGCTGCTTGGGCGACGCCATGGCGGAGATCGCCGACCGGCTCGGGGCGCGGCTCGGGCCGCAGCGCGTGCTCCGCCTCGCCGCGCACGACACGCATCTGCCCGAATGCGCCGTGGTGGCGCTGCCGGCCACGCGGGCCGCCGCGGAGTCCCAAGCGCTGAATCCCGAGGCCGCCCCCTGCCGGCCGATCCGCCTCTTCGATCCCCCCGAGCCGATCGACACGATCGCCTCCGTGCCGGACGGTCCGCCCGTGCGGTTCCGCTGGCGCCGCGCGGTCCACGAGGTCGCGGCCATCGAGGGCCCGGAACGGATCGCCCCCGCGTGGTGGGACGGCGAGGCCGAACTCACGCGCGACTATTTCCGCGCCGAGGACCGCGACGGGCGCCGCTTCTGGCTCTACCGCGAGGGCCTGTTCGGCCGGGAGACCGCGCGGCCGCGCTGGTTCCTGCACGGGCTGTTCGGGTGATGCGGACCGTCGTCCCTTGACCCGCTTCGCGGAACTCGCCGTCACCACCAACTTCTCGTTCCTGCGCGGCGCCTCCCATCCCGAGGAGCTGGTGGCCCAGGCCCATGCCATCGGGCTCGCCGGCCTCGGGATCGCCGACCGCAACTCGCTGGCCGGCGTGGTGCGGGCCTACAGCTACGCGAAGGACCGCCTGCCGGCCGGGGCGGAGTTCCGCGTGGCCGTGGGGGCGCGGCTCGTCTTCGCCGACGGCACCCCCGACATCCTGACCTATCCGCGCGACCGCGACGCCTACGGGCGGCTGACGCGGCTCCTGACGGTCGGCAACCTGCGCGCCGAGAAGGGCCGCTGCCGGCTCGTCCTGCCGGACCTCCTCGCCGGCGCCGACGGGCTGCAACTGATCCTGTGCGAGAGCTGCACCGGCGAGGCCGCGCCCTCCCCGGGCCCGGACTGGCCGGACCTCGTGGCGCGCCTGCGCGAGGCCGCGCCGGACCGGCTGTGGCTCGCCGCGACCCAGCTCTACGGCGAGGGCCAGCGGCGGCGCCTGGCGGTCCGCGCCGAACTCGCGCGGCGCACCGGCACGCCGCTCGTCGCCACGGGCGACGTCCTCATGCACCACCCCGACCGGCGGGCGCTCGCCGACGTGCTGGCCTGCATCCGCGAGAAGGCGACGCTCGACACGGCCGGCCGGCGGCTCGACGCCAACGCCGAGCGCCACCTGAAGCCCGGGGCCGAGATGGCGCGGCTCTTCGCCGAAGTGCCCGAGGCCGTGCCCGAGAGCCTGCGCTTCCTCGACGGCCTGTCCTTCTCGCTGTCCCAGCTCAAGTACAACTACCCCGACGAGCTGCGCGACGGCCACGCCACCGAGCAGGAGGCGCTGGCGGCGCTGGCCGAGGAGGGCCTGGCCTGGCGCTACCCGCTCGGCGCGAAGCCCGACGTCCGCGCGGCCCTCGACCGCGAGCTCGCGATCGTGGCCCGGCTCGAATATGCGGCCTATTTCCTCACCGTGCAGGACATCGTGCGCCACGCCCGGTCGCGCGGCATCCTGTGCCAGGGGCGCGGCTCGGCGGCGAACTCCGTGCTGTGCTACGCGCTCGGCATCACCTCGGTGGACCCCGTCCACCACGACCTCCTGTTCGAGCGCTTCATCTCGGCGGACCGGCGCGAGCCGCCCGACATCGACGTCGACTTCGAGCACGAACGTCGCGAGGAGGTGATCCAGTACGTCTACCGCCGCTACGGGCGGGATCGCGCCGGGCTCGCGGCCAGTGTGGTCACCTACCGGACGCGCTCGGCCATCCGCGAGGTCGGCCGGGCCTTCGGCCTGTCGGACGACACGCTGTCGGCGCTGACCGGCACGGTCTGGGGCCACTGGTCCCGCGGCGTCGACCCCGAGGAGACGCGCCGCATCGGCCTCGACCCGACGGAACGGCGGCTGAGCCTGGTGCTGAGGCTGGCCGACGAGCTCGCGGGCTTCCCGCGCCACCTGTCGCAGCACACCGGCGGCTTCGTCATCACGCGCTCGCGGCTCGACGACGCGGTGCCGATCATGAATGCCGCCATGGCGGACCGCACCACGGTGGAATGGGACAAGGACGACCTCGACGCGGTCGGCATGCTGAAGATCGACGTGCTGGGGCTGGGCATCCTGTCGGCGCTGAAGCGCGGCTTCGACCTCCTGGAGCGCCACTACGGCGAGGCCCATTCGCTCGCCACCCTGCCGGCCGAGGAGGAGGCCGTCTACCGCATGATCTCCCGGGCCGACACGGTGGGGGTGTTCCAGATCGAGAGCCGGGCGCAGATGTCCATGCTGCCGCGGCTGAGGCCGAAGGCGTTCTACGACCTCGTGGTCGAGGTGGCGATCGTGCGGCCCGGCCCCATCCAGGGCGACATGGTGCACCCCTACCTGCGCCGGCGGGAGGATCGCGAGACCGCCACCTATCCGTCGCCCGAACTCGAGGCCGTGCTCGGCAAGACGCTCGGCGTGCCGCTGTTCCAGGAACAGGCCATGAGGATCGCCATCGTGGCGGGCGGCTTCTCCCCGAGCGAGGCCGACCAGCTCCGCCGCGCCATGGCGACCTTCAGGAAGGTCGAGCTGATCGGCGCCTTCCGCGACAAGATGATCGGCGGCATGGTGGAGAACGGCTACGACCGCGGCTTCGCCGAGCTCTGCTTCCGGCAGATCGAGGGCTTCGGCACCTACGGGTTCCCGGAAAGCCACGCCGCCTCCTTCGCGCTGCTGGTCTACGCCTCGGCCTGGATGAAGTGCCGCTACCCGGACGTGTTCTGCTGCGCGCTGCTGAACAGCCAGCCGATGGGCTTCTACGCCCCGGCCCAGCTCGTCGGCGACGCCCGCGACCACGGGGTCGCGGTGCACGAGGTGGACGTCAATCACTCGGACTGGGACCACGCGCTGGTGCCGCTGTCCTCGCAGCGGGACGGGACCGGCGCGCGCCTGCACCCGAAGCACGTGGGGATGCGCGACGACATCCTGGGCGACCGGGCGATCCGGCTCGGGCTCAGGCAGGTGAAGGGGCTGCGGCAGGCCGACATGGAGCGGCTCGTCGCCCGGCGCGGCGCCGGCTACGATTCCGTGCGCGACCTGTGGCTGCGGGCGGAGCTGCCGCCCCCGGTGCTGGAGGTGCTGGCCGAGGCCGACGCGTTCCGCTCGATCGGGCTCGACCGGCGCGACGCGCTCTGGGCCGTGCGCGGCCTCGACCGCGTGGGCGGCCGGGACGCGCTGCCGCTCTTCGCGCGCCCCGCCGGCGACGGCGCCCCGGACCGCGAGCCCGATGCGGCGCTCCCGCCGCTGCAGCTCGGCGAGCACGTGGTCGAGGACTACCGCCGGCTGCGGCTGTCGCTGAAGGCCCATCCTCTGTCGTTCCTGCGGGCGAGCCTGTCGCGCCGGCGCATCCTGCGGTCGGATCAGATCGGGGACGCCGGGGACGGGCGCCGCGCCGCGGTGGCGGGCCTCGTGCTGGTGCGCCAGCGGCCCGGCTCGGCCCACGGCACCATCTTCCTCACCCTGGAGGACGAGAGCGGGGCCGCCAACGTGATCGTCTGGCCGAAGGTGTTCGAGAGGCACCGGCCGGCCGTGATCGCGGCGCGGCTCCTGTGCGTCACGGGGCGGGTCCAGGCGGCCTCGGAGGTGGTGCACATCGTGGCGGAGCGGCTCGACGACCTGACGGCGGAGCTGGACGCGCTGGGCCGCGTCCCGACGGAGGCGACGCGCGCCGACGAGGTCAGGACGCCGCAGAGCTCCGATGCGCCCCGGGGCCGCCCCGGCCGCACCCGTGCGGCCGGCATCGCCGCGACGGCCGCCGCGGACCACCCGGCGCCGGAGGACCGGGACGCCCTGCCCCCGGCCGTCGGCGACGTGCGCCGGGCCATGCCCAAAGGGCGCAACTTCCATTGAACCGAGGCCTCATGCGTGCCTCGCGATGGTGCTGTCGTCCATGCGGGTGTCCAAAGGCCGGGGGCTTTTTGAAACCGGAATACGAGTGCCTCAGCGCGCGTCGTCGCCCGTCTCCGGGTCCGCCCTGCCGCGCTTCGGTGCCGGGGCCGCGAAGCTGATGGCCGATCGCGGCACGGATCGCGCGGGGGCGAAGAGCGGGCGGTAGAAGGGATCCCGCGCCGGCGCCCCGCGGCGGCCCGGGGCCGCCAGGGACCGCGATCCCGACCCCTGAAGCGGGAAGGGCCGGCCGAGCGCCACGGGGGTCGGCTGCGGCGTGACGAGGCCCTCCACCGGCGTCGCGGCCTCGGCCGTGCGTGGCGCGAGGTGGCCGCGGCGGAACATCGGCAGCGACGCCACCCGCGGCAGCACGGGGAGCGGCGCAGGCGCCTCGGGCGGGAGCGGCAGGCCGGCGTCCGCGACCTGCACGGGCTCCGCCATGCCGTCGAGCCGCGCCGCACCGCCGTCGGTCCGCAGCGACGCGAGCAGCCTGCCATCGTCCGATCCCGCGAGGCTGGCGCGGCCGACGTAGTCCACGCGGATGCGGGCCGTCCCCTCGCCCTTGAAGGACAGCGCCTCGGCGACCCGCTGCGACACGTCCATGACGCGGCCGCCGTGATAGGGCCCGCGGTCGTTGACCCGCACGATGATCGAGCTGCCGTTCTTGAGGTTGGTGACGCGCACGTAGCTCGGCAGCGGCAGCGTGGGGTGGGCCGCCGAGATGGAGCCCTTGTCGAAGATCTCGCCGTTGGCGGTGCGCCGGCCGTGGAACGCGTCGCCGTACCAGGAGGCCGTGCCCACCACCGTGTAGCCCTGCGGGTTGGCGTTGGGCACGAAGCTGCGGCCGCCGATGGTGTAGGGCCGCCCCACGAGATAGCCGCCGCCGCCGCGCGGCACGGGCTCCCCGTCCTCGACGAGCTTCGGGCTGGCCCAGACGCCGAGGATGGGGTCGAAGTAGCGTCCGCCCCCGCCGGGACTGCCGACCGTGCGGGGCGCCTGCGCGGCGCAGCCGGCCAACACCACGACGCAGGCCGCCACCGTGCCCCACCGCAGGGCGGGCGGGACCGGCGAGCGGGATCGCGGCGGATCGGGTGGGGACGCGACGACCGGAGACAGCATGACCTAACGCGAAACCCGAACCGAAAGCCGGCGCACTGACCGCGGTCTGCCCGGGTCCCGGCCCGGCAGGAGGACCGGGGCGCGCCGGGTCCGGCGGGTCGAACTGTCGACGATCGGCATCTTCGGCCTCGCTTGGTTTCGGAAGGCTTAAGGGCCCGTCCCGGTCGGCCTGACGGCCACCTCCGCGCCGTTTCCGCGCGGAAGCCCCCACCCTGCCCCGTTTCGCCCCTCAAATGAGGTCGAATTACGGCACAGCTCACGGTCGAGACATGGGCATCCGAGGTGTCTCGCGCTCTCGTCACGGGATCGGCGGAGGTCTATCCTGCGCGGCCGGGACGGAGCGGGGGGCGGACGCCGATGAGGATCACCGCGGTCGAGACGCGGCGCACGGCCGAATTTGCCGACGTCATCCGGGTGCGGGTTCACGCGGACTCGCACGTCACCGACCACCCCCCCTCGCGCCGCTCAGAGGCTTCAACCATGCCGACGAAACTCTTCGACCTCACGGGCCGCACCGCCCTCGTCACCGGCTCGTCGCGCGGGCTCGGCCGCGCCATGGCCGAGGGGCTGGCCGAGGCGGGCGCCGCCGTGGTGCTGAACGGGGCGGACGCCGGGCGCCTCCGCGAGGCCGCGGCAGCGATGCGGGGCGCCGGCCACACGGTCCACGAATCGCGCTTCGACATCACCGACGAGGCGGCGGTCGTGGCGGCCTTCGCCGCGCTCGACGCGGCGGGGATCGCCGTCGACATCCTGGTCAACAATGCCGGCATCCAGTTCCGCCGCCCCATGGTGGAGCTCGACACGGCCGACTGGCGCCGGGTCATCGACGCCAACCTCACGAGCGCCTTCGTGATCGGCCGCGAGGCCGCCCGCCGCATGATCCCGCGCGGCCGCGGCAAGATCGTCAACATCGCCTCGCTGACCAGCGCGGCCGCGCGCGCCACGATCGCGCCCTACACGGTCGCCAAAGGCGGCATCAAGATGCTGACCCAGGCCATGACGGCGGAATGGGCGCAGCACGGGCTCCAGGCCAACGCCATCGGCCCCGGCTACATGCTGACCGACATGAACCAGGCCCTCGTCGACGACCCGGCCTTCAACGGCTGGGTGATCGGCCGCACCCCGGCCAGGCGCTGGGGCCGGCCCGAGGAGCTGGTCGGCGCCGCCGTGTTCCTGGCCTCCGCGGCGTCCGACTACGTCAACGGGCAGACGATCTACGTCGACGGCGGCATGCTCGCCGTGCTGTGAGGCCGAGAGCCGGCCGGAGCCCTCACGCGAAGCTGAGCTGCACCTTGACGGCGCGGCTGCGGTCCCCCGCCAGCGCGAAGGCGTCGAGCGCCTCCGCGAAGGGCACGGTGGCGGACAGGAGCGGCTTCACGTCGATGCGCCCGCGGCCGATCAGCTCGACCGCGAGCGCGAATTCGGCGTCGAAGCGGAAGGTGCCGCGGAGGTCGATCTCGCGCGTCACGAGGAGGTTCACCGGCACGGGCACGTCGCCGCCGAGGCCGAGCTGCACGGCGATGCCGCGCGGCCGCAGGGCCTGGAGGCCGGCGCGCATCGCGGGGGCGGAGCCCGAGGCTTCGAGCAGGACGTCGAAGGGGCCCGTGCGTGCGACGAGCTCGGCCAGGGCGTCCGGCTCCGCCGCGACGTCGAGGGTCGCGTCGGCGCCGGCGGTCCGGGCGACGGAGAGCGGAAAGGGCTGGACGTCGGTCGCCACGATCTCGGCGGCGCCGACGTGGCGGGCCGCCATGACCGCGAGGGTGCCGATCGGCCCGCAGCCCGTCACCAGCACGCGCCGCCCCATCAGCGGTCCGGCGCGGTCCACCGCGTGGAGGCAGACGGCCAGCGGCTCGGCCATGGCGGCCTCGCCCAGGCTCACGCCCTCGGCGACCGGCACGGCCTGCCGCTCGTCCACCACCAGCGTCTCGCGGAAGGCCCCCTGCACGTGGGGCAGGCGCATGGCGCTGCCCAGGAAGCGCATGTCGGTGCAGTGATTGTGGAGGCCCTCGCCGCAGAGGCGGCAGCGGCCGCAGGCCCGGCTCGGGTCGACCGCGACCCTCGCTCCGACGGCGACGCGGGTGACGCCCGCCCCGACCTCGACCGCGACGCCCGCCACCTCGTGGCCCAGCACCATCGGCTCGCGGAGCCGGATGGCGCCGGTGCCGCCGTGGTTGAAGTAGTGGAGGTCGGACCCGCAGATGCCCCCGGCCGCGATCCGCACGCGGACGTCGGTCGGCCCGAGCGGCTCGTCCGGGACGGTTTCGATGCGCAGATCCTTCGGGGCGTGGATGACGACTCCGCGCATGGCGAGCTCCTGGTGGGGTCAGGCGGCCTCGGCCGCGGGCCGCGACTATGGCGCCCCCGCCCCGCGCCGTCGATGCTGCGGGGGGAGGTCGAGCGAGCGTGGCGGCCGCCGCCTGCCGGGTGTCGACCCGGTGGCCGGCCTTCAGGCTCCCGCGCGCCCGACGGGCCCATGCCTCCGCCTCGTCGGTCGGGAAGGTGCGGACCGCCGTCCCGCGACCGGTGACCCGGGTCTAGAGCTGTTGCCGCTCGCCTTGGCTCGCAGCTCCAGCTCCAGCCTCCTGTT
>CAXTBR010000138.1:0-7814 GCA_964242785.1 uncultured Lichenihabitans sp.
CCGCGCTGGAAACCGCCACCCACTTCCATGAACCGGAGGGACCTGAGCAGTTACGATCTCCGCGGCCCGCGCGAGTGCCTCCACGATGCGGGCCGGGATCGCCGGGCTGGTGCAGACGATGGTCGGACTCGGGTGCGGCATCTCCAGCACCGGCAAGCCGGGCCGGAGCGCCTCGATCGCCGGCCGGGCCCCCGCCGCGGTCCGGCCCGCCAGCACCGCGACGGCGAGGCCAGGCAGGAGCGCGAGGAAGCCCGGCAGTTCGGCCAGACCGGCCGCGACCTCGCCGCCCCGCGGCGGGCGGTTGCGGGCGCCCGCCGCGTGGATGACCTGGGGGACGGCGTTCCAGATCACCGTGTCGGCCCGCGCGATGCCCGCGCCGTCGAGGAAGCGCCGCAGGTTGGCGGCCGTGCCGGTCGGGTTGTCGCGGGACACGAAGCGCAGCGGCTCGGTCCCCGGGCCCGGCGTCTCCAGCAGCAGCAGGAGCCGCGCTGAGGTGCCGCCATCGGCGGGGTCGACGTCGGGCACCGCGCCGTGGCGTGCCCGCAGGGCTTCGACGAAAGCGTCGAGCGGCGCCACGTGCGGGAGGCCGCGCGCCGCGGCCCGCGCCGCCAGCACCTCCGGATCGGCGAGCGTGCCGCGGAGCCGGGGCGGCAGGGCGGATCCGGGAGGGCGTGCCACGGCGTCAGATCGCCGGAAGGCCGGGATCGACCGGCAGCAGGTGCGAGCTCTGCGTCACCGGCGACATGGCCGAGAGATTCGGACGATCGACGAGGCCCAGGAGGGTCGAGCGCGGCACGGAACGGAGGGACGACGAAGGCTCCTTCCCGTTCACCATGGCCAGCGCTGGCGAAGCGCATGACGCCTGGTTCCGCGGCAAGGTCATGGAGGCGCTGGAGGACACGCGGCCCGACGTCTCCGGGGACGAGGCCGAGGCGCATTTCGCGGGGCGACCGCGCTCCGCACGTTCCGGCCGGAGCAGCCGTGAAGCTGCTCTGGTCGGCTCTCGCCATGTCCGACAGCGACGCCATCTTCACCACCATCGAACGACACGATCATCGGCCGGCCGACGCGGTCCGCATCCTGCGGGTCCTGCACGGCGCCCGGCCCTGGCCGGACGCGTTTCCCGACCCCTGATGTCGAAATCTCACGCCTCCGCCGCGGCGCCCCGGACGTAGGGCTCGACCACGCCCTTGAGCTTGATGGTCATGGGGCGGCCGAAGCGGTCCTTGGCGTTGCCGGCCGCGACTTTGATCCAGCCCTCGCTGATGCAATATTCCTCGACGTTGGTCTTCTCCTTGCCGTCGAACAGGATGCCGACGTCCTGGGCCAGGACGGCCTCGTCGTAGTGCGGGCTGTCGGGGTCGACGGACAGGCGGTCGGGAAACGGTGCGGTCACGGCGTCGATGCTCCTCGGCAGATCGAGGCTGTCTAACCGCACGGCGGCCGAAAATCGAGCCTCACGCCTCCTCCCGCGCGGCCCGTTTCAGGGCGTAGAGCGCTTCCAGCGCCGCCTTGGGGGTGAGCTCGTCGGGCTCGACGGCGTCGAGCGCCTCGCGCAGGCGGTCCCGCGGCGGCTGCGGCGGGGGCGCGTCGAGGTTGGCGAAGAGCGGCAGGTCGCCCAGCATGCGCTCCACCGGCGAGGAGCGGGCGCCCTTCTCCAGCTCCGCCAGGATCGTGCGGGCGCGCTCGACCGCGGAGGCCGGGAGCCCGGCGAGCTTCGCGACCTGGATGCCGTAGGAGCGGTCGGCCGCGCCCGCCACCACCTCGTGCAGGAACACCACGTCGCCGTGCCACTCCGTGACCTTCATGGTGAGGTTGGTCAGGCGCGGCAGCTTCTTCGTGAGCTGCGTGAGCTCGTGGAAGTGGGTGGCGAAGAGGCCGCGCGCCCGGTTGCGGTCGTGGAGGTGCTCCACGGCCGCCCAGGCGATTGACAGGCCGTCGAAGGTCGCGGTGCCGCGGCCGATCTCGTCGAGGATGACGAGCGAGCGGCCCGTGGCCTGGTTCAGGATCGCGGCCGTCTCGACCATCTCGACCATGAAGGTCGAGCGCCCGCGCGCGAGGTCGTCGGCGGCCCCGACGCGCGAGAACAGCCGGTCGACGACCCCGATGTGGGCCTCCGCGGCCGGCACGTAGGAGCCGGCCTGGGCCAGCACGGCGATCAGCGCGTTCTGGCGCAGGAAGGTCGACTTGCCGGCCATGTTGGGGCCGGTGACGACCGCGATGCGCCCGCCCGTGGCCTTGGCCCGCGCCGGCCCCTCCGTCCCCGACAGGTCGCAGCCGTTGGCGATGAAGTCGACGCCCTTGGCCCGCAGCGCCGCCTCGACGACCGGGTGGCGCCCGCCCGCGATGCGGAAGGCGAGGGAGCGGTCGACGATCGGACGCACCCAGCCCCGCGCGTCCGCCACCTCGCCCAGCGCGAAGGCGACGTCGATGGCGGCCAGCGCGTCACCCGCCGCCCGGATCGCCTCGGCCTCGGCCGCGACGGCCGCGACGAGGCCAGCGTAGAGGGCGGCCTCGATGGCGAGCGCGCGGTCGGCCGCCGTGGAGATCCGGGCCTCCAGCTCGGCCAGTTCGGCCGTGGAGAAACGCATGGCGCCCGCCATGGTCTGGCGATGGATGAAGAGCGCGTTGTGCGGCGGCACGCGCCAGGTTTCGCCGACCTGCGACGCCACCTCGATGAAGAAGCCGAGGAAGTTGTTGTGCTTGATCTTGAGCGCCCGCACCTCCGTGACCTCGACGTAGCGGGCCTGGAGCGCCGCCAGGACGCGGCGGGTGTCGTCGCGGAGCTCGCGGGCGTCGTCGAGAGCGAGGTCGTGGCCGGCGCGGATGAAGCCGCCGTCCCGCGCCATGAGCGGCAGCTCCTCCGCGAGGGCCGCGCCGAGGGTGACGCCCAGCGCCGCGTCGATGCGCCCGGCCGCGGCCGCGGCCCCCGCCAGCTCGGCCGGCAGCTCCTCCTCCTCCAGCAGGCGCGCGGCGAGGGCGGAGGCCGCGCCGAGGCCGTCGCGGATGGCCGCGAGGTCGCGCGGGCCGCCGCGCCCGAGGCCGAGGCGCGACAGGGCGCGGGCCATGTCGGGCGCGCGCTTCAGGATCCCGCGGACCTCGGCGCGCCGGCGCCGGTCGCCGGCCGCGAAGCCTACGGCGTCGAGCCGGGCCGCGATGCGGTCCGGGTCGGTCAGCGGTCCGGCGAGCCGCTCGGCGAGGAGGCGGCCGCCGGCCGGCGTCACGGTGGCGTCGACGGCGTGGAGCAGCGAGCCCTGGCGCTCGCCGCCGAGCGTGCGGGTCATCTCGAGGTTGGCGCGGGTGGCGGCGTCGATCTCGACCGCGCCCCCGCGGTCGGCGCGGGACGGCGGCCGGAGCGGGGGGCGGGCGTCGAGCTGCGTGCGGGCGATGTAGCCGACCGCCGCCGCGGCGGCCGCGACCTCCGCCCGGGTGAAGGCCCCGAAGCCGTCGAGCGTGCCGACGCCGTACCACTCGGCGAGGCGGCGCTCGGCCGCCCCCGCGTCGGCGGGCTCACGCGCCACGCGGGTCACGGTGCCGGGCGCGTCCTCCAGGATCGCGCGGAGGGCGGGCTCGCCGGCGGCGGCGTCCGACACCACGATCTCGCGCGGCTCCAGCCGGGCCAGCAGGGCGCCGAGGCCGGATTCGGGCGCCTCCGCCACGGTGAAGGCGCCGGTCGAGATGTCGACGGCCGCGACGCCGTAGGACCAGTTCGCCCCGTCGCGGCGCACCCGCGCCAGGGCGGCCAGGAGGTTGGCGCGGCCCGGCTCCAGCAGGCGCTCCTCCGTGATGGTGCCGGGCGTGACGACGCGCACCACGGCGCGGCGCACGACGGATTTGTAGCCGCGCCTCTTCGCCTCGGCGGGGTCCTCGGTCTGCTCGCAGATCGCCACCGTGTGGCCGCGCGCGATCAGCGTGTGGAGGTAATCGTCCGACCGCTCGACCGGCACGCCGCACATGGCGATGTCCTCGCCGTTGTGCTTGCCGCGCTTGGTCAGCACGATGCCGAGCACGGCGGACGCCACGACGGCGTCCTCCAGGAACAGCTCGTAGAAATCGCCCATGCGGTAGAACAGCAGCGCGTCCGGGTGCTGCGCCTTGATGCCGAGATACTGCGCCATCATGGGGGTGACGCGGTCGGGGCCGGGATCGGTGCCCGGAGCGGGGTCGAGGTCGGGCGGCGGAGAGGCCGGCGCCGTCGGCGGGGCGGCTCTGCGGTCGGTGAAGCGGATGGCGGCCATTGCGGCCATCATAGCGCGATCCGGCGACGGGCGCACGGCGCGGGATCGCGCCATCCACGGGCGGCTTGCCGTCCGCAGTTCGAGAGGTTCGGACGATGATCGACCTCGACCGCCTCGGCGCCTTCAAGCTGCGCGTCCACTTTTCGGACGGTTCAGCCGGCGAGCACGACTTCTCCGCCATGGTGGCCGAGCCAGGCCCCATGCTGGCGCCCCTGCGCGATCCCTTGGACTTCGCTCAGGTGTCCCTCGACTTCGGTGCGCCGACCTGGCCCAACGGCTTCGACATCGCGCCGGAGTGGCTCCGCCGCGAGATGGCCTCCGCCGGAGAACTCCATCGCTCGGACGCGAGCCTGTGACCGCTCCCGTCTCGTGTGTCAACCTCACCCCGCGCCGTCGTCGGTGCTCTCGGCCGCCTCGAACAGGAGGAGGGCATGACTCTCCACCTCGCGGCGGAAGCCGGGCGAGCAGGTCGCGAGGTCGACGACGTCGACGCGCCACGGCAGATCGCTCTCCTCGAAGGCATCGGCGAGCGGGGCCGTATCGCCGAAGGTGAGCGGACGCCCCGCGTCGACCGCGAGATCGAGGTCGGAGAAGCGCCGGGCCGTGCCGCGGACGCGCGAACCGAAGGCCCAGATGCGGCACGGGCGCGGCGCGTGGAGGCGGAGGATATCGCCCACGATGGCGCGATGGTCCGGCTGGAGGAGGATGTCGGCGGTCACAGGGGAGGTGATCGCATCATGGCGGCCAGCAGCCCTTCCGCTTCGTTCAGAAACTCCGGGATGATGGCGAACACCTCCGCGGCTTTCACGCCGTCATAGGCGTGGCTGGTCATGCCGCGGGCCTTGCGGAACTGACGCCACCCGTCCCAGCCGCGCTGCGAGAGTCCTCGCTCCGATCCGAGGCGGATCACATCGGGAAAGCTTAAACCTTCCGGCAGATCGGGCGAAGGCTCGGTCGCGACGAGGTAGCGGCGGAGCATCTTATGGCTGAGTTCGTAGGTGTATTCGAAGCGCTGGATCACCCCGTCGCGCAACAGGTCGTTCTCCGGTGCGGCCCCCGGCATCGCGAGGCCGGCCGAAAGCTGACGGATCGCATCTTCGAGCGGCTTGAGGTCGAGCCCCATGGCGTGACTCCGTATTCGCCGTGCTCCTTACCTTCCGACGTCGAGGGCCGCCAGCGCCGCCTCTTTGCCGATGTCGCTGCCGCATGCGCCGAGTGGACCCGCCGGCTCAATGGAAGATGCCGTCAAGGTTCTGCCTGCCGTGGATGACGCGCAAGACCGCGATCCCGAACGGCGTCGGCCGGTAGAAGACAACGTGCTGGCGATACACCGCCGATCGCAGTCCGGGCCGATAGGCATCGCGGCTCCGGCCGCTCAACGGCCATTCAGCCAAGCGCCGGAAGAGCCGGTCGAGGCCTTCCAGATATGCGGTCGCTGCGGCCGGGTTCTCGACGACGATCCCGTCATAGACCCCGCGCAGGTCGGCCCGGGCCACAGGAACGATCTGGACGCGTTTCATCCGCCGTGGGCGTCGCGGGACTCCTCGATCAGCGCTCGCATGAAAGCGTCGCCGTCCATGCCCTCGCCGCGGTCGGCCTCACTGGTCGCTGGGTCCACCAGAGCGCGCACGTCCTCGACGTGCTTGAGATAGCGCATCAGGACGTGGGCCACGGCCTCGGCCTCGGAGGCCACGAGGCCAGCCGCCACCTGGTGTCGGGCGTAGGCTTCAAACTCGGGTGGAATCGGAGCATCCATGCCGATCAGTTTACCCCCCGATGTTGAAGGCCGCCAGCGCCGCCATGTTGACGATGTCGCTGTCGCGCGCGCCGAGCGGCACGATCTGCACGGCGCGGTCGAGGCCGACGATCATCGGGCCGATCAGGGTCGCGCCGCCCATCTCCTGGAGCATGTGGGTCGAGATGGAGGCCGAGTGGAAGGCCGGCATGACCAGCACGTTGGCGACATCCGACAGGCGGCAGAACGGGTAGGCGGCCATCCGCTCCCGGTTCAGCGCCACGTCGGCGGCGATCTCGCCGTCGTATTCGAAGTCGACGTGCGATCGGTCGAGGATCTTCACGGCGTCCTGCACGCGCTCCGAGCGCTCGCCCGGCGGGTGGCCGAAGGTCGAGAAGGCCAGCAGGGCGACGCGGGGCTCGTAGCCGAGCCGCCGCGCCACGCTCGCGGCCTCAATGGCGATCTGCGCCAGGTCCTCGGCATTCGGCATCTCGGTGATGGCCGTGTCGGCCACCAGCACGGTGCGGCCGCGCGACAACACCAGCGAGGCCCCCATCAGCCGGTGGCCGGGCTTGGCGTCGATCACCCGCTGCACCTCGCCGAGCGCCACGGAGAAGTTGCGCGTCACGCCCGTCACCATGGCGTCGCCGTCGCCGTTGGCCAGCATCGCGGCCGCGAAGTGGTTGCGGTCCTGGTTGATGAGGCGCTGGCAGTCGCGGAACAGCAGGCCCTTGCGCTGGAGGCGCTGGTACAGGAACTGCGCGTAGGTGGCGTTGCGGCGCGACACGCGGGCGTTGTGGATCTCGATGCCGCGCTGCTCGGCGATATCGACGCCGAGCGCCTCGGCGGCCGCCTTGATGCGGTCCTCGCGCCCCACCAGCAGCGCGGTGCCGAGCCCCTGGTGGGTGAAGCTGAGGGCGGCGCGGATCACCTGCTCCTCCTCGCCCTCGGCGAAGATGACGCGCTTGGGGAAGCGCCGCACGCGCTCGATGATGCGCTGCAGCGCGCCCGCCACGGGGTCGCGCCGGGCGGAGAGCTGCGCCGCGTAGGCCGCCATGTCGAGGATGGGCCGACGGGCCACGCCGGTCTCCATGGCGGCGCGGGCCACCGCCGGCGGGATCCTGTGGATCAGCCGCGGGTCGAAGGGGACCGGGATGATGTAGTCGCGGCCGAAGCGCGGCCGGGCGCCCCCGTAGGCCGCCGCCACCTCGTCGGGCACGTCCTCGCGGGCGAGGTCGGCCAGGGCGTGCACGGCCGCGACCTTCATCTCCATGTTGATCGTGGTGGCCCGCACGTCGAGTGCCCCGCGGAAAATGTAGGGGAAGCCCAGCACGTTGTTGACCTGGTTCGGATAGTCCGACCGCCCCGTCGCCACGATGGCGTCGTCGCGCACCGCGTGGGCCTCCTCCGGGGTGATCTCGGGGTCGGGGTTGGCCATGGCGAAGATGATGGGCCTCGGCGCCATGCTCCGCACCATCTCGGCCGTGAGCGCCCCCTGGGCCGAGAGGCCGAAGAAGATGTCGGCGCCCTCCATGGCCTCGGCCAGGGTGCGCCGGTCGGTGGGCACGGCGTGGGCCGACTTCCACTGGTTCATGCCGCTCTCGCGGCCCTGGTACACCACGCCCTTGGTGTCGCAGAGGAGGACGTTCCCCGGCTGGAACCCCATGGCCTTGATGAGGTCGAGGCAGGCGATGCCGGCGGCGCCCGCGCCGTTGCACACGAGCCGCGTGTCGCGGATGTCGCGGCCCGTGAGCGTCATGGCGTTGAGCATGCCGGCCGCCGCGATGATGGCGGTGCCGTGCTGGTCGTCGTGGAACACCGGGATGTCCATCAGCTCGCGC
>CAXTBR010000139.1:0-7582 GCA_964242785.1 uncultured Lichenihabitans sp.
ACGGCCCGCTCTCGGTCACCGACTTCCTCAAGCGCTCGTCGATCGGCTACGTGACGTCCGCGGCCTATCCGGAGTTCGCGGGTTTCGCCCGCAAGCTCGCCCGCTACGAGGGGTTCAGCTCGCACGAGAACGCCGTGTCGGGGATGCGGGACGAGATCCTCGCCCCCTCCTCGCCCCGCTGAGGGGCCGGCAGCCGTGCCCATCGTCAACCTCGCCGACGCGCGCCGGGCGCCGCGCCGCCGCCTGCCGCGCCTCTTCTTCGACGACATCGACGGCGGATCGTCCAGCGGGGCGACGATGCGGGCCAACGAGGCCGACGTCGACCGGCACGAGCTCCGGCAGCGCGTGCTGGTGGACACCGGCCCCGTGCCGGCGGCGGAGGGCATGCGATGAAGGCCGTGCGATTGCATGGACGGGGCGACCTCAGGGTCGAGGAGGTGCCCCCGCCGGGGCCGCCGGGGCCCGGATGGGTTCGGATCGGCGTGACGGCCGCGGGGATCTGCGGCTCGGACCTCCACAACTTCCGGACGGGCCAGTGGATCACCCGCTCGCCCTCGACCGCCGGGCACGAACTCACCGGCACGGTCATCGCGACGGGTGCCGGGGTCGAGGGGCTGGCACCGGGCGACAGCGTCGTCGCGGACAGCCGGTTCTGGTGCGGCGAGTGCGCGGCCTGCCGCGAAGGCCGGCGGCACCTCTGCGCCAGACTCGGCTTCGTCGGCGAGGTCTG
This sequence comes from uncultured Lichenihabitans sp., assembly GCA_964242785.1. Classification (GTDB taxonomy): domain Bacteria; phylum Pseudomonadota; class Alphaproteobacteria; order Rhizobiales; family Beijerinckiaceae; genus Lichenihabitans. The sequence goes on from CAXTBR010000139.1 coordinate 731, forward strand.
CGACGGGGGCTTCGCGGAGGAATGCGCGCTGCCCGCGCGTTTGCTGCACCGGATCGATGCGTCGCTCGACCCGCGGGCTGCCGCGATGACGGAGCCGCTCGCCGTGGCCCTGCACGCGCTGCGACGGCTCCGCCCGGCACCCGGCCGCCCGGTCCTGGTGGTCGGCTGCGGCACGATCGGAGGCCTCGCCGCGCTCCTCCTCTCCCGCACTCATGACGGCTCGATCCTCGTCTCCGACCGTGACGCGGCGCGCGCCGCGCTCGTGGCCCGATGCGCCGGGGGCATCCCGGTCCCGCTCGATCGGGGCGCGATCGTGGCCGCGACGGGGGGCTCGGCCCTCCTCCACGCCCTCGATGCGACCGGCAGCACGGCCGCCCTCAACGCCGCGCTTGCCTGCGTGGATGCCGGCGCGACTTTGGCCCTGGTCGGGATCTTCCACGAGCGGCTCGACATCGACCCGAACGTCTTCGTCGAGCGGGAGGTGTCGTTCGTGGGGTGCCACGCCTTCGCGGACGAGATGCCGGAAGCGATCGGCCTGCTGCCGTCGCTGTCGGACCAGTTGGTCTCGCTGATCGGGCAGGAGGTCGGCCTCGACGACGTCCCTTCGGCCTATGCACGGCGGGCCGCGGGCACGGCCGCGGGGCTCAAGACGATCGTGCGGCCAGGCCGCGCCGCAAGCGCCGTTTGACCTTCAGCGGCGCTCTCTGCCTTGCTACAGGGAGGCGATCGTACTGACGCCGAGGCATGCCTCGCGCAGGGACCGCCCCATCGAAAGCGGTGCCGATCGGATGACCATGCTCCCAGACGCCGCCAGCCCACTCTACGAGAGGGTGAAGGAGTACATCCTCCACAATATCGGCAACGGGTCATGGCCGAAGAACCGGCGCCTGCCCTCCGAGAACGAGCTGGTCGCGAGCCTCGGCGTGTCGCGGATGACCGTACACCGCGCACTCCGCGAGCTCTCGTCGGCAGGGTTCCTGACCCGCATCCAGGGGGTCGGCACCTTCGTCGCGGTCCAGAAGCCCCGCTCGGGGCTCCTGGAGATCAACAACATCGCCGCCGAGATCGCGGCGCGCGGCAACAGGCACTCTTCGAAGGTCGTGTTGATGGAGAAGGTGACCACCCAGAACGATCTGATCAAGGCATTCGAGTTCGACCGCCGGCACAAGGTGTTTCACTCGATCGTGGTCCACTTCGAGAACGACATGCCGGTGCAGGTCGAGGAGCGCTTCGTCAATCCCGACCTGGTGCCGTCCTACGACGAGCAGGACTTCTCCACCAAGACCACGTTCGACTACCTCATGCAGAACACGCCCGTGACCGAGCTCGAGCATCTGATCTCGGCCATCGCGGCGGATGCCGACGTTGCCGAACACCTTCAGTTGGCCCCCGGCGAGCCGTGCCTTTTGCTGCAGCGCCGCACGTGGAGCGGGGCCGCGGTTGCCACCGTGAGCCACCTCACCTACGTCGGAAGCCGCTACGTGCTCGGAGGCCGGTACAGCCCCGCAGCCTCGGAATAGGGCGCTCAAGGCCGCCCTCGCGACCACACCGCGCCGGAGCGCTCGGCGCGCGAGCTTGGAGAGGAAGCCCTCGACGGCGTTGAGCCAGGAGACGGACGTGGGCTTGAAATGGAACGTCCATCTCGGATTGTCGGCCAGCCAAGCGATCACCTCGGGGAGTTCATACGCGGCATAGCTGCCCATGACGGCGTGGGTCACCGTGTCGGCCGGCACGGCCTCCTCGACTTGGTCGAGGACGGCGATGGACTCCTGGTGTCGGTGGCCCGGCGCGCAGCGGCCGAAGACGGTGCCCTCCAGCGTATTCAGCGCGGCGAACGGCGTCGCCGTGCCGTCGCGGACATCGTCGTGAGGGGAGGTCGCGCCCGGCCCGGCTTGAGCGGCAGTCCCGGCTGCGTGCGGTCGAGCGCCTGGATCTGGTTCTCCTCATCCTGAGCCTATCGAAGGATCGTCGACGGACAGCACCACGGCACGGCACGGCGGCGATATGGTGAGGCCCACCACGTCGTCGAGCTTGGCCGCTGACCGCGTGTCTGTCGAGTGCTTGAAGGTGCGCACGCGATGGGGCTGCAGGCGATGAGCGTTCCAGATCCGCTGCACGGTCCCGAGCGACAGCCCGCAGGCGGCCGCCATGGCGCGCCCGGTCCAATCGGTGATGGCGCCCGGCGGCTCACCCGTGAGCATCCGCTCCAGGACGGCCTGAACCTCGGCCTGCGGGGTCGCCGGCTTGTCGGGGACCTACGGACACCGTGCATAGAGGCTCTCGTCAGGCTGCGGGATCCACCCTGCGCCTCGGAAAGCAAGGAATTGAGATCATGCCGGTTATTCGCGTGAGCTGGTTCGAGGGCAAGAACCATGAGCAGAAGCAGAAAGTGGCGGCCGAGGTCACGGAGAGCATAGTCCGAAACACCGGGACCGACGCCAAGTACATCTACGTGATCTTCGACGACGTTGCCCTGAGCGATTGGGCCGGCGAAGGCAAGCTGTTCGGCAAGCCACCGGCAAGTCCAAAGTCCTAGCACCGCGACGACGGTTCGCGCTGCTGATCGCAACCCGGTCCTTCGCGACGCACCATCCTCGAACGAGCATCGCCTACTCGGAACGGAGTGTCCCACGTGGATGATGAAACAGTTTGCGTCTTCCACCTGCGTGTGGAGCCGGCACAATTCGATGCCTTCGCGGAACTCGTAGGCCGGATCGTGGCCGCCACGCGCAAGGAACCCGGCACGCTCAGCTATGAGTACAGCGTGAACCAGGATCGAACCGCGGTCCATATCGTCGAGCGCTACCGCACGGCGGCGCTCCTCTGCCATGTCGAGGGGACCTTCGCGCCTTTCGCAGAGCGGTTCCTGGGACTCGTCAGCATCGAGCGGCTCTCAGTCTATGGACCGACGACGCCGGAAATCCGGGCGAAGCTCGATGCGTTCGGCGCCGTCTACCTGACGCTGTTCGACGGCTTCACGCGATAAGACTTGAGGGCCGGCGGTCGGCATCCTGAGCACTGGGCCAGTCGGCCCGGGGCTCGCAACCCAGCGGCACCGCCGGTCGTGGCGACCGGGAAAGTGGCACATGAAGCTCTACGTCTACGACCATTGCCCGTTCTGCGTGAAGGCCCGCGCGATCTTCGGCCTGAAGGGGCTGCCCTACGACCTCACGATCCTGCTGAACGACGACGCGGCCACGCCGGAGCGCATGGTCGGCCGCAAGGTGGCGCCGATCCTGGAGCGAGATGGGCAGTTCCTGCGGGAGAGCATGGACATCGTCGCGAAGATCGATGGCCTGAATAGTGACAGCGCGTTCACCGCGCCGCAGAACCAAGCCGTGGGGGTCTGGCTCTCGGAGGGCACGAAGACGCTTTACGCGCTCGCCATTCCGCGCTGGGCCAAGGCGCCCTTGCCCGAGTTCGCCACGGCGGATGCACGGGCTTACTTCACGCGCAACAAGGAGGCGACGATCGGTCCCTTCTCGGACAGGTTGGCGGAAAGCGATGCGCTGCGCGCCGAGATGCACCGCCGCCTCGACGATCTGGAACCGCTGGTCCAGTCGCCCGACGCGGTGAACGGCGGCCTGTCCCTGGATAACATCCACCTCTTCGCCGCGCTGCGTGCGCTGTCGACTGTGAGCGGGATCGTCTACCCCCCGGCTGTCGATCGCTATCGGAAGAGGATGGCGGAGCGCACCGGCGTGCCGCTGCACGACGACAACGCTTCCTGACACTCTGAACGCTCCGACCTCGGAGGCTGTGAATGTTTCGGCTCACTGTCTTGAGCTTGGCTGCAGGGGGGAGTCATCGGTGGGTCGATGGTGTAGTCTGAAGGCGTGATGTCACTGCCTGGGTGATCCCGCGATGGTCGAAACCTCCTCCGGCCTGTTCGATGAGCTTCCCGAGCAGGAGCGCGCCGAGCCTCGGGTGTCGCGACTGCCGCGGCTGCGGGAAGCGGATCGGTGCCAGGTGGAGCTCCGCCCGCTGAGCCTGGAAGATCTGGTGGCCGACGATCACCGGGTGCGGCTGGTATGGGCCTTCTGCGAGACGCTGGATCTCGGTCCGCTCTACGGTGCCATCAAGGCGGTCGAAGGCCGTCCGGGCCATCCTCCGGCTGATCCCCGCATCCTGATGGCGTTGTGGCTGTTCGCGACTGTGGAGGGCGTGGGCAGCGCGCGGGCGCTGGCCCGTTTGTGCGAGCAGCACCTCGCCTATCAGTGGCTGTGTGGCGGCGTCGGCATGAACCACAAGACGCTGTCGGACTTCCGCGTCGCCCACGGCAAGGTGCTGGAGGGCCTTCTGGTGGACAGCTTCGCGGCGCTGCTCAAGGCCGGGATCGCCAGCCTCGACCGGGTCGCGCAGGACGGCGTCCGGGTGCGGGCCAGCGCTGGGGCGGCGTCGTTCCGGCGCCGGTCGACCCTGTCGGAGTGCCGCCGCGATGCCCAAGCCGAGGTGGATCGGCTGCTGGCGGAGCTCGACGCCGATCCCGCGGGGCTGAGCCGCCGCGACACCGCCGCGCGGGAACGCGCGGCCGCGGATCGGCTGCGGCGGGTGGAGGCCGCGGTCGCGGCCGCCGAGGCGCTCGACGCGGACCGACGGGCGCGCCGGGGCAAGGTCGAGACCCGGACGGGCGCGGAGGCGGCGCCCGACGCGCCCCCTCCCGGGACGCCCCCCGACGCGCCGCCTGTCCCGGCCCAGGCCTGCGGGACCGAAGCGCGCGAGCCCCGCGTCTCGACGACCGACGTCGATGCCAAGGTGATGAAGATGGCCGATGGCGGCTTCCGGCCGGCCTACAACGTGCAGTTCGCCGCCGACACGCGGAGCGGGGCGGTGGCGGGCGTGTCGGTGGACAACGTCGGCTCGGACATGGGCCAGATGGGGCCCATGAGCGACGCGCTCGCGGCCGCCTACGGGACCCGCCCCAAGCAGCATCTGGCCGACGGCGGCTACGCCAAGCTCGCCGACATCGCGCGCCTGGCCGAAGACGGCGTGACGGTCTACGTGCCGGTGCCGACCCCGCGCGATCCGGCGCGCGACTGCTATGCGCGACGGCCCGGCGACACGGACGCCATGGCGGAGTGGCGCGCCCACATGGGGACGGACGAGGCCAAGGCGATCTACAAGGAGCGGGCTGCCACGGCCGAATGCGTCAACGCCCAGGCCCGCAATCGCGGGCTGACGCGCCTGCTCGTGCGCGGCGTCGAGAAGGTCAAGGCCATGGCCTGCTGGTCCGGCCTCGCCCACAACATGGCCTGCAGCTGGCGCCTCAAACCGGCATGAGCCGACACGCATCATCGGGCGCCGCCCGTGACAGACCTCAGCGCCCCCGACACGGGCCCTTCCGAGCCACCCTGGTCCCTCGACGAACCCGACCCGGGACCATCATCGATCGATCGGCCCTCAGACTTGCCCGCCGGCCCACCTTGACGTCCCAAACCAATGCCACGCCAAAACATTGGCAGCCTCTCACCTGTGGCGCGTCATCGGCGGCATGCTCATGGTCGGTGGCGTGCTGCTGATCGCCGTGTTCTGAGCCATCACGTCATCGGAACAGGATCAGGCGATGGCACGGGACGGGGAGGCTCAACAAGTTTCGCCCCGAGTTGGGTCTGTCGCGGAGACGGGTGAACTAATGTTCGTCGTCGCACGTTGCTCGCCCTCAGCCCGATCGCAGTCCGGAGATCGATCCCATGAAGGCCCTCGTCTGGCACGGCACGGCGGACATCCGCTGCGACATCGTCCCCGACCCGGAGATCGAGGACGGGCGCGACGCCATCATCAAGGTCACGAGCTGCGCCATCTGCGGCTCCGACCTGCACCTCTACGACCACTTCATGCCGGGCATGACGTCCGGCGACATCATGGGCCACGAGACCATGGGCGAGGTGGTCGAGGTCGGCCGCGACAACAAGGCGCTGAAGGTCGGCGACCGCATCGTCGTGCCCTTCACCATCATCTGCGGCGAGTGCGACCAGTGCCGACGCGGCAACTTCTCGGTGTGCGAACGCACGAACCGCAACAAGACGCTGGGCGACACGGCCTTCGGCCACACCACGGCGGGCCTGTTCGGCTACACGGCCCTCACCGGCGGCTACGCGGGCGGGCAGGCGGAGTACCTTCGAGTCCCGTTCGCAGACAGGACGCACATCAAGGTGCCGAAGGGCATCGCGGACGAGAAGCTGCTGTTCCTGTCCGACATCTTCCCGACGGGGTGGCAGGGCGCCGTGCAGTGCGACATCCAGCCGGACGACACGGTGGCGGTCTGGGGCTGTGGTCCGGTCGGCCAGATGGCGATCCGCTCGGCGATCCTGCTCGGCGCCAAGCGCGTCATCGCCATCGACCGCGTCCCCGAGCGCCTGTCCATGGCGGAGGCCGGCGGCGCCGAGATCATCGACTTCGACGAGGAAGCCAACGTCGTCGGGCGCCTGAACGACATGACGGACGGCAAGGGCCCGGAGAAGTGCATCGACTCGGTCGGGCTCGAGGCTCACGCCACCGGCTCGGTCGACGCCGTCTACGACCGTGCCAAGCAGGCCATGATGTTGGAGACGGACCGCCCGCACGTGCTCCGGCAGATGATCATGGCGTGTCGCCCGGCCGGCGTGCTCTCGGTCCCCGGCGTCTACGGCGGCCTGCTCGACAAGGTCCCGTTCGGCGCCCTGATGAACAAGGGCCTCACGGTGCGCACCGGCCAGACCCACGTCAACCGCTGGTCGGACGATCTGCTGCGACGGATCGAGGAGGGGCAGATCGATCCCTCCTTCGTCATCACCCACACCGTCGGGTTGGAGGACGGGCCGGAGATGTACCGCACCTTCCGCGACAAGCAGGACGGCTGCATCAAGGTGGTGA
>CAXTBR010000140.1:0-7510 GCA_964242785.1 uncultured Lichenihabitans sp.
TGAAGGAGTGGATGCGAGGCTGGCACGGCGTCGCCACGCGCTACCTCGGCAGCTATCTCGCCTGGCACCGCATGGCCGACAGGCTGGGCCACACCAGCACAGCTCAAGCTATCCTGCTCAACGCTCTGTGATCATTCACATCAACACTCAACGCGAACAAAGCCTTTCAAAAGGCCCTCGGCTTTTTGCGGGTTTCAGGGCGGAGCCCTGAAAATGAGAGCCCCAGATGATGGGGTTCAGTGCCGCAGGCGCCGCGGCTCAGATCGGGGCCGCGAAGGAGATCACCAGGGTGGCGGCGAGGGCGACGGCCGTGGCGGCGAGGCCGAGGCGGCTCGCCACCGCGGCGTGGACGTCGTGGGCCGCGGCCCGGAGGGTGGATCGGTCCGTGTCGTTGTGCTGGCGCATCGGGGACTCGCCTCGGCTGGAGGGTGGGCCCGGCGCGGGCGGGCCTGCCGGTCAATCCCGATCGAGTCGATTGGTTGCCGCGGGCCGCGCAGCCCTGCCTCAGCCCGTCCGCTTGCGGCGCAGCAGCAGCAGCCAGCCGATGCCGATCAGCGCCACCACCACCGTGGCGGTGACGAAGACGCCCTGGCCGAGGGCCAGCAGGCGCGGCGCGATGGTGAGGGTGAAGGCCGCGACGACGAGTGCGATGGCGAGGCGGGTGGCGGCGAGCTCGATGCCGTGGATCAGCTTGTCCAGGCCCTTGATCTCGATCTCCACCGTCATCTTGCCCTGCTTCAGGCGCACCAGCATCAGGTGCACCAGGGCCGGCAGGTCCGACACGGCGGAGAAGAAGCCCGCGCCGAGGCCCGTCAGCTTCTTCTTCAGGCCCTCCAGCGAGAAGCGCGCCTTCATGTTCTGCTGGACCGTGGGGCCCGCGGCCGTGAACAGGTCGAAGGCGGGGTCGAGCTGGCGCATCACGCCGTCGGCCGACACCAGGCTCTTGAACAGGATGGCGAGGTCGGTCGGCATGGCGAGGTCGTTCTCGCGCGCCATGGTCATGAAGTCGGTCAGCACCAGGGCGAGGTTGAGGTTCACCCCGGAATGGCGCTGCACGAAGGCGTGGGCGGCGCCGTCGAGCTTGGCGAGGTCGGGCGCCGGGGAGCCGCTCCAGTCGATCAGCACGGCCATCAGCCCGTCGGCGTTCTGGCCCAGCATGGCGCCGATCATCATCAGCAACTGGTCGCGCCGCTTCTGCGACAGGCGGCCGATCATGCCGAAGTCGATGAAGCCGATGCGGTTGCCCGTCATGGCGAGCAGGTTGCCGGGGTGCGGGTCGGCGTGGAACAGGCCCTCGATGAGGGCCATGTGCAGGAAGGCGTCGGTGCCCTTCTGGGCCAGCAGCGGCTTGTCGTAGCCCCCCTCGTCCAGCCGGGGGTGGTCGGTCAGCGGGATGCCGTGCAGGAACTCCTGCACCAGCACGCGCTCGGTCGTGTGCTCCCAGTGGATGCGGGGGAAGACGATGTCGTCCCGATCGGCGAACATCGCGGCCAGCATCTCGCAGTTGCGGGCCTCGTTGACGAGATCGAGCTCGCCGTTGATGCCGGCCGCGAGGTGGCGCATCTGCTCCTGGGGCCGGTAGCGGGCGAGCTCCGGCCACTCGCGCTCGACGATGCGGGCGCCGTTGCTCATCAGGCGCAGGTCGGCCTCGATGACCTTGCGCAGGCCCGGCCGCAGCACCTTGACCACCACCTCCTCGCCGGTCTTCAGCCGCGCCTTGTACACCTGGGCGATGGACGCCGAGGCGATGGGGGCGTGGTCGAACTCGCCGAAGATCAGCTCGGGCGGGCCGCCGAGGTCCTCCTCGAGCTGCGGGCGGATCCTGTCCCAGGGCACGGGCGACACCTGGCTGTGCAGCCGGCCGAGCTCCTCGGTCCATTCGGGGGTGAGGAGGTCGGAGCGGCTGGCCAGGATCTGGCCGAGCTTGATGAAGGTGGGCCCCAGCGCCTCGATGGCGCGCCGCGCGCGCTGCGGCGGCGACAGCCGGGCCACGTTGGGGAAGGACGCGTTGCGGGCCGCCATCCGGGCGATGGCCTGCAGCCCCAGGCGGTCCACCGCCTTGTTGAAGCCGAAGCCGATCAGCACGCCGGCGATCACGAAGAGACGGCGGCGGTCGCGCGCGGCCACGAAGGCAGTCTTGAACATGCGGTGGAACTAGGCCTCGACTGCGGTCAGGGTGTGACGGAGACACCGGACGCGGGCGACATGCAAGGGCCGTCCCACGCGGACAAGGGCCGTCCCACGCGGACAAGGGCCGTCCCACGCGGGCCGGATCCCACGCCCCCGTTCGGGATAGCACCGGGGACCGCTCCGGGTTCCGGTGCCGCACCGCGGCGGAGCGGGTCATCGGAGGGATCGGCGCGGGGCGCGGCCTTGCGCTCGGCCGCGGGCGCCGCCAAGGTCGCGGCGCGGGTTCGGCGGGACGGCGGAGTGACGGGCATGGCGGCGGCGGTGATCGGCATCATCGGGGGTTCGGGCGTCTACGACCTCCCCGGCCTGGAGGAGGTGCGCGAAGAGCGGGTGTCGACGCCCTGGGGCGAACCCTCGGACGCGCTGCGGTTCGGCCGCATCGGCGGGCGCGACGCGGTGTTCCTGCCCCGCCACGGGCGCGGCCACCGGCTGTCGCCCTCCGGCATCGACTACCGGGCCAACATCGCGGCGCTCAAGGCCGCCGGCGTGACGGACCTCGTGTCTGTGTCGGCCTGCGGCTCGTTCCGGGCGGAGTTCTACCCCGGCCTCTTCGTGCTGGTCGACCAGTTCGTCGACCGAACCACGGGCCGCGAGAGCTCCTTCTTCGGCAACGGCTGCGTGGCCCACGCGTCGATGGCGCACCCGGTGGCGCCGCTGCTCGTCGGCCGCATCGCGGCGGCGGCGCGCGAGGAGGACATCGCCTTCGTCAAGGGCGGCACTTACCTGTGCATGGAGGGGCCGCAGTTCTCGTCGCGCGCGGAATCGCTCACCTACAAGGCGCTGGGCTACGACGTGATCGGCATGACGGCCATGCCGGAAGCCAAGCTCGCCCGCGAGGCCGAGATCTCCTACGCGACGATCGCCATGGTGACGGACTTCGACTGCTGGCACCCGGAGCACGGCGACGTCGACGTGGCCTCGGTCGTCAAGGTGGTGCGGGAGAATGCCGGCAAGGCCGCGGCGCTGCTGTCGCGGCTGATCCGCGACTTCCCCGCCGAGCACGAGCCCTGCCCCGCCGGCTCCGACCGCGCGCTCGACGGCGCCATCATGACGGCGCCCGAGGCGCGCGACCCGGCCCTGGTCGAGAAGCTCAGGGGGATCGCGGGGCGGGTGCTGGGGCAATGATAGCACCAGTATAGTCTGGTTTCAAAAGGCCCTCGGCCTTTTGCGGTCAGGGCAGAGCCCTGAAGAGTAGTGCATGTCGAGCACGGTCGATCGACAGTCTTGAACATCGCTTTTCAGGGCTCCGCCCTGAAACCCGCCAAAGGGCTCGCCCTTTGGAATCCGCTGCGAAGGGGAACATCACCCCGGAAGCCGATGAGAGTCGATCTCAATCGGCGCGACCGTCGAGGGCCGCCGCCACCGTCTCCGCCAGGGCGCCGCCGCCGTAGAGCAGTCCCCGGATCCCCGCGGCGCGGGCCGCCGCCACGTCGCTCGCCTTGTCGCCGATCATCACGCTGCAGGCGCGGTCCACGGGCCAGCACCGCAGGAGGTCGAGGATCATGCCGGGCTTCGGCTTGCGGCAGGCGCAGTCGAGCCGGTAGGCCGCGACCGGGGCGTCGGGCAGGTGCGGGCAGACGCGGATGTCGTCGAAATGCGCGCCGGCCCGGCCCATCTCCTCCGCCATGTGGCGGTGCAGGCGGACCACGTCGGCCTCCGCGTAGAAGCCCCGCGCCACCCCCGACTGGTTCGTCACCAGGAAGGCCAGCGCGCCCCGGTCGTTGGCGGCCCTCACGCCCGCCACGGCGCCGGGCAGGAATTCGAAGCGCGACACCTGTCCCACGTAGCCGTGGTCGACGTTGATGACCCCGTCGCGGTCGAAGAACACGGCCGCGCGCGGGCCCTCGCGGGGCGGGGCACCCGTCACGGGGGAAGCGCAGCGCCGAAGATCTCGGCCTCGGCCAGCAGGCACAGGATGTGCCCCACCGTGATGTGGACCTGCTGGATCAGGAAGGTGCGCTCGCTCGGCACCCGGATGAGGATGTCGCAGAGCCCCGCCATCGCGCCCCCGCCCGCGCCTGTCAGCCCCACCACGGCGAGGCCCGCCTCGCGCGCGGCCTCGCAGGCCCGCAGGATGGAGGGGGAGTGGCCCGACGTCGAGATGCCGAGGAACAGGTCGCCCGGCCGCCCGAGCCCGCGGACCTGCCGGGCGTAGACGTGGTCGAAGCCGTAGTCGTTGGCGACCGCCGTCAGGATCGAGGAATCGGTCGTGAGCGCGATCGCCGCCAGGGGCGCGCGGTCGAACAGGAAGCGGCCGACGATCTCGCCGGCGATGTGCTGGGCGTCGGCGGCGCTGCCGCCGTTGCCCGCCACGAGCAGCTTGCCGCCGGCCTTCAGGGTCGCGGTCAGCGCCGCGGCGGCGCGCTCCGTGGCGCCGAGCAGCGCCGCGTCCCGCAGGCTCGCGTCCATCAGGTCGCGGGTCTGCCGGAGCGTGTCGGCGATGCGGCGCGCGGCCTCGTCCGTCATGGATCTCGTCTCCGCGGGCGGCCCGACCGTCCGGCCCGTCAGGGCGGCATCGATGCCACCCCCCCGCCCCCGAGGCAAGTTGCGGCGAGGAGGCAGGTTGCGGCAAAGAGGATGGAGGCGGGGCAGGAACTCCGGACGCCACGTCCCGTTGATTTCGGCCACCAGACAGCGAGTCCTCCCATGCGCCATCGCCCCCTCCTCGCGGCCGCCCTCGCCTCGGCCGTCGCCGCGCCGGCGCTGGCCGCCGCCCCGCCGCCGATGGCCGGGAAGGCGGTCGACGAGGCCGGTTTCTCGCCCCTGCCCGACAGGGCGAGCGAGCGCGCCGTGCCGGAGGTGGTCAAGGCCGAGGTGCTGCTCGCCCGGGCCCGCTTCTCGCCGGGCACGATCGACGGGATCGACGGCGACAACTTCCGCCGCGCGCTGTCGGCCTACCAGACGCAGATGGGCCTGCCCGCCACGGGCCGCCTCGACGGGGCGAGCTGGGAGAGGCTCACGGCCGGGGGGCCGGCGGCGGCGCTGAAGCAGGTCGAGGTCACGGCGGCCGAGGCCGGCGGGCCGTTCACGGCGCGCATCCCGACGGAGTTCGAGGCACAGTCGCGCCTCAAGCGCCTGGGCTACCACGACGTCCGCGAGGCCCTGGGCGAGCGCTACCACATGAGCCTGCCGCTGCTGATGGCGCTGAACCCCGGCTCGAATTTCGCGGCCGGCCGGCGCATCCTGGTGGCGGACCTCCCCGCGGGCAAGCCGACCGACAAGGTCGCCAAGGTCGTGGTCGACAAGGCCGGGCACGACGTCGAGGCGCTGGCGGCCGACGGGCGGCTCATCGCCTACTACCCGGCATCGATCGGCTCGGACGAGAAGCCGGCGCCCACGGGCGACTACGTCATCCAGCGGGTCGCCCACAATCCGGACTACACGTACCAGCCGAAATACCACTTCAAGGGCGTCAAGGCCAAGGCGGCCTTCACCATCGCGCCCGGCCCCAACAATCCCGTGGGCCTCGTGTGGATGGATCTGAGCGCCGAGGGCGGCTACGGCATCCACGGCACGCCGAACCCGGAGGCGGTGGGCAAGACGCAGTCGCACGGCTGCATCCGCTTGACCAACTGGGACGCGCTCGACCTCGCCGCCATGGTGGACAAAGGCACGGCGGTGTCGTTCGGCGAGGCGCCGGGCTCGACGGGCCCGGCCCAGCCCGCGCCGCCCGCACCTGCCCCGAGCGCCTCGGCGGCGCCCGTCAAGACCGGGCCGTGACGGGTCCCGGTCCCGCGCTGCCGTATTCATCCGTCTCGGCAGCCGGGGCCGCCCTTCTCCCCTCCGGGGAGAAGGGCGCCGACGCCCAGACTCAGCGACGCGTGAATCCGGTCGGTCCCGCGAACGGGACCGGGAGGGCGCGCTCGCCGTCGCGGCGGCGAGCGCCGCGCAACGTCAGACCTTGAGGTCGTCCGGCACCTTGCCGCCGTTCTCGGCGAGCTTCTTCATGACCTGGCCGTGCAGCCACACGTTCATGGCGGCGGAATCGTCCGTGCTGCCGGAGTAGTGCAGCTCCGTCGCCAGCTCCTTGCGCGACGACAGGCTCGAATCGAGGTCGAGCAGCTTCATCATGTCGACGATCGAGTGGCGCCAGTCGAGCTTCTGCGGGTTCTTGGCCGCCAGCCCCTCCAGCACCGCCGCGACGTCCACGGTCCCGCCGGAGGGCGCGGCCGAGGCGGTCGGCGCGGCGGAGGCGGTGGGGGCGCCGGCGGCCGAGGGGGTGGCGGCGGCCGGGCCGTCGGGCGCCGGGGACGAGGTGATGCCGGCCGAGGCCGGGGCGTCGGCCGTGGCGGCCTGGGCGGAGGCCGGGGCGGCGTGGTGGAAGATCTTGGAGACGATGTTGCCGAAGATGCTCATGGCGGGATCCTTCCGATCGCGATGGGGCAGGCATCAACGCGGCTTCGGCGCAAAGGTGGCGCACGCGGGCGCCGCGAGGCGCGGATCTCCGCAACTTTCCAAGGCCGGCCGCTTGCCGCTTGCCCGGCGCGCCCCTCTGTGCTCGACATCCGCCCGCGCGCGCCCTCCTGGCGCCGGTTGGCATGCCGCGTGCCTGCCGGCGGCCGGCACCGGCCGCGCCACGGACCGATCAACAGAAAGCGCACCGCCTCATGACGAGCCGCGTCATCCCCGTCGACCCCTTCACGCTCGTGGTCTTCGGCGCCACGGGCGACCTCGCGCGCCGCAAGCTCCTGCCCGCCATGATGCACCGCGACCTCGCGGGCCAGATCCCGCCCCTCGCCCGCATCATCGGGGTGGCGAGGCGCGAGATGAGCGGCGAGGAATACCGGGAGATGGCGCGCCAGGCCGTGAAGGGCGTGGACGCCGGCGGGGCGCGGGACGCCTTCGTCGAGCGCATCCACTACGTGGCGGCGGACGCCGAGAACGACGCGGGCTGGAGCGAGCTCGCGGCGCTGATCGACGAGCGCGAGGACGACACCGTCGTCTACTACCTCGCCACGGGTCCGGACCTGTTCGTGCCCATCGCCGAGAAGATCGGCCGGCACGGGCTGAACCAGCCGCGCACCCGCATCGTGCTGGAGAAGCCGATCGGCAAGAACGCCGCCTCGGCCCTCACGGTCAACGAGGGCATCGGCCGGGTCTTCCCCGAGGCGTCGATCTACCGGATCGACCATTACCTCGGCAAGGAGACGGTGCAGAACCTCATGGCGCTGCGCTTCGCCAACGCGCTCTTCGAGCCGCTGTGGAGCGCCGCCCACATCGACAGCGTGCAGATCACCGTGGCCGAGGAGCTCGGCGTCGAGGGCCGGGCCGGCTATTACGACAAGGCCGGCGCCATGCGCGACATGGTGCAGAACCACAT
>CAXTBR010000141.1:0-7149 GCA_964242785.1 uncultured Lichenihabitans sp.
GCGAGCAGGGGGCCGAGCAGCTCCTCGGCCAGGGCGACATGCTCTACATGGCGGGGGGGGGGCGCATCTCGCGCGTGCACGGGCCCTTCGTATCGGACGGCGAGGTCGAGAACGTCGTGGCCCACCTCAAGGCCCAGGGCCACCCGGCCTACCTCGACGTGGTGGTGGCCGAGGAGGGCGCGGACGATGGCAAGCCCGAACCCATCGACGACAAGCCCGTCTTCGACAAGTCGGCCATGGGCGGGGCGGAGGATGATTCCGACCTCTACGATCAGGCCGTGAAGGTGGTGCTGCGCGACAAGAAGTGCTCCACCTCCTACATCCAGCGCCGCCTCGCCGTCGGCTACAACAAGGCCGCCTCGCTGGTCGAGCGGATGGAGAAGGAGGGCATCGTGGGCCAGGCCAACAACGCCGGCAAGCGCGAGATCCTCGTCTACAGCCGCGACCTGCGGTTCACGGAGAGCCGCGAGGGCGAGGAGTAGGGTCCACGGCGCTTCTCGGGGGAGGAGCGATGGACGGGTCCATCCTTCCTCTCCCGATGTCGGATCGACTATATGTGATGGATCGACAGGGTTCGGCGTAGCGCTCCATCGGTGGCACGCTTGGCCTCATCGGGTCGCGGCTTCGGCTGTCGCCCGCGCGGAGTTTCAACATCATGGGAGAACCCAGGCTCGACGGTCGCCATCGCGACCGAGACGGCGAGATCCGCCACCGGCACGGGAACCTCCTCGTGCGGACGTTGAGGCGCCGCTACGGCTCGGGCTTCGCACCCGACTCTGCGGAAACTGCGAAGTTGAGGGACATCCTGGGGACGCTCGATCCGGCGTCGCTGGCCATGCTCGTGGGGGACCGGGACGGTGCGGCGGCGAGCCACGGGGGCGAGTCGAACAACGTGGTCAAGGTACCGCGTCGCGGCTGGGCGGAGGATGCCAGGACGTTGGCGGCCGCGCATGACGATGCCCTGGTCTGGCCGGAGTTCGCGAACGACGGGGACGACGCCCTCGTATGGTGAAACGCGGCGAGGTGTGGCTCGCGATCCTCGATCCGACGGTCGGTAGCGAGATCCAGAAGACGAGGCCCTGCCTGATCATCTCGCCGCCGGAGATCCATGATCACCTACGGCTGGTCATGGTAGCGCCGATGACGTCCGGAAGCAGAGCGGCGGCCTTTCGCGTGCCGGTGACATTCCGCGGCGTGACGGGTCTGATCTTGCCGGAGCAGTCGCGCGCCTTGGACAAGCAACGGCTGATCAAACGCCTCGGGACCGTGTCGGCCGCCATTCTCGGGGAGACGCTGGCGACCCTGCGCGAATTCTATGACGACTGAGGCTGGCCGCGACACTCGCCGTCACACCACCGTCGCCCGCACCCGCTCTTCCACCGGAGCGCCTGACCGGCCCCGCGCCGCGACCCGGCCTCCCGCCCATCCCAGGGGCAGGAAGCTTCCCCCGTAGACCAGCGCCGACAGGGCCGTGATCCAGAAGCTCACCGGCCAGTCGGTGAACCAGGCCATCGTCACGCCGCCCCAGGCCTCCGCCAGGGCCAGCGCGGCCGAGAGCGCGACGCCGATCCCGAAGCGCGGCGACAGGTTGCGGGCCGCCGCCGCGGGGCCGACCATGAGGGTGAAGACCAGCAGCACGCCGACGATCTGCGACGATTCCGACACCGCCACCGCCACCACGCCCAGGAACATCACCGACACGAGCCGCACCGGCACGCCCCGCGCCTCGGCGAGCTCCGGCTGCAGGCTGGCGAAGAGCAGCGGCCGGGACACGACGGCCAGCACCGCGAGGCTGACGACCGACAGGCCGGTCAGCGACCACAGCGCCGTCCGGTCCACGCCGAGCACGTTGCCGAAGAGCAGCGCGGTCGCCTGGGTGGCGAAGGCCGTGTAGAAGTGGAGGAACAGGAGGCCGAAGCCGAGCGCCAGCGACAGCGTCATGCCGATGGCGACGTCGCGCGCGCTCAGCTTCTCGCCGAGCGCCCCCATGGCGAGGCCCGCCAGCACCGTGAAGCCGACGAGCCCCCAGAGCGGCGCCACGCCGACCAGGATGGCGCCGGTGGCGCCCGTGAAGCCGACGTGGGCGAGCGCGTGGCCCGCGAAGGTCTGGTTGCGGAGCACCAGGAAATAGCCGACCAGCCCCGACAGCACCGCCACGATGCCGCTCGCCAGGAAGGCGTTGCGCATGAAGTCATAGGCCAGCATCGCGGTGCGCCCCGTCGGCGTGATGGTGGGCGTGGTCGCCGTGCTCGTGGCGATGGGCGTCGGCCTCGGCTTCGACGTCGCCCGCCATGACGAAGATCCTCCGGCCGATCCGCAGCACCTCGATCGGCGAGCCATAGAGCCGCGACAGAACCGGGCCGGTGATCACCTCGTCGACCGTGCCGAGCACGGCACGGCCGCTGCCGACATAGAGCACGCGGTCGATGGCGTTGAGCAAGGGGTTCAGCTCGTGGGCGGAGAACAGCACCGCGACGCCGATCTCCCGCTGCAGCCGCGCCACGAGTTCCACCACGCCCCGCTGGTGCGTGGGGTCGAGGCTGATGAGCGGCTCGTCGAGCAGCAGCAGCGAGGGGCGGCCGAGCAGCGCCTGGCTGAGCAGCAGGCGCTGGCGCTCGCCGCCCGAGAGTTCGGACAGGGGGCGGCGCGCCAGCGCGGTCGCGCCCACGACGTCGAGCGCCCAGGCGACCTCGTCCCGCGCCGCGCGGTCGAGCCGCGGCAGGCCCCAGCGGTGGCCGCCCGCGGCCCCCGCCACGAGGTCCCAGCCCGTCCAGCGCAGGTCGGTCGTGTTCCGCACCTGCGGCATGTAGCCGACCGTGCGGCTGCCCCGCGCGGCCGGGTGCCCGCCGACCGTGATCGCGCCCGAGCGGGGCCGCACGAGGCCCAGGATGGCGCGCATCAGCGTGGTCTTGCCCGCGCCGTTGGGGCCGAGCAGCCCGACGAACTCGCCGGGCCGGATCGCGAAGCTCACGTCCGACAGGATCGGCCGCCCGCCGAGGTCGAGCGTCACGCGGTCGAAGGCGACGAGGCTCAAGAGGCCTTGCCGGCCAGGGCGTGGTCGAGCGCGTCGAGCTGCTTCGTCATCCAGGACTGGTAGGTGGAGCCGGCCGGCTCCGTCTCGGTGACGCCCACCACGGGGACGCGGCTGTCCCTGGCGATGCCGACGAGGCGCTTCACGGCCTGATCGTCGGCCTGGCTGTTGTAGATCAGCACCTTCACCTTGCGGCCCTTGAGGTCGTCCTCGAACTTGGCGACGTCGGAAGCCGAGGGCTCGGTGTCGTTCATCACGGCCATCTGGAAGGCCTCGTTCTGCATGGACAGGCCGAGGAGACCGGCCATGTAGCCGAACACCGGCTCGGAGGCCGTGACGGGCTGGCCGGCATACTTGCCCTTCATGGCCGCGACCTTGGCGTCCAACGGTTTCAGCGACGCGTCGAAGGCGGCGGCGTTCTTCTCGAACTCGGCCTTGTGGGCGGGCTCCGCGGCGGCGAACTTCGCCGCCAGCTCCCTGGCGACCGCCGACATGGTGGCGGGGTCGTACCAGAGGTGCGGGTTGTCGCCCGACTTCTTGCCCACGAGGTCGGCCGCCACGATCTCGGCGCGGCCCGCCGCGGGGTCGGCCTTCAGCAGCTTGTCCATCCAGGGGTCATAGTCGGCGCCGTTGGCGATCGTCACCTTGGCGCCCTTGAGGGCGCGGGCGGTCGAGGGATCCGCCTCGAAGAGGTGCGGGTCCTGGTCGGGGTTCGACAGGATGCTGGTGACGGTGACGTATTTCCCCCCGACCTGCCTGGCGAGGTCGCCGTAGAAGTTCTCGGCCGCCACCACGTCGATGCCGGCCGCGGAGGCCGCGACGGGCAGAGCGGTGAGCGCGAGCAGCCCGGTGAAGAGAGCGGTCTTGAGGAGCGCCATCGGATCGGATCCTTCGACATCGACGCCGGCGCGGCGCCACCCTTCTGCTACATTATAACCGCGCCGGTTACAATATACCTCTCTCGCCCGCCCCCCGGGCGAGGGTTGATGCGGAGGGCCGGACGGCTCACATAGGGTCTCGGAGGCACGGGATGAGCCAGGGGTCGGACGGGGGCGACGGGGGGCGGGACGGCTGGTTCCGCCGCGTGGAAGCCCTGTGCGGCGAGCGCGGCGTGCAGCTCACGCCGCTGCGCCGTCAGGTGCTGGGCCTCGTGGCGGAGAGCGCCGCGCCCCTCACGGCCTACGCGCTGATCGACGGGCTAGCGCGCCTGCAGGGGCGGCCGGTGGCGCCCCCGACCGTCTACCGCACGCTGGATTTCCTGATCGAGAACGGCTTCGTCATCCGGATCGAGAGCCGCAACGCCTTCGCGATCTGCGATTCGCCCGGGCACGACCACCACGGCATCCTCTTGATCTGCACCCGCTGCGGCACGGCCGACGAGGTCGACGACCACGACGTCGACGCGACCCTGTCGCGCCGCGCCGCGGCCTCGGGCTTCAGGATCGACAAGCAGATGGTGGAGCTCGAAGGCGTCTGCGGGCGCTGCAGCGCCGCCTGAGGCGCTTCGGCGTCAGGCCGCCTCGTCCGCCACGGCGTCGCCCTCGGCCGGCACCGGCAAGGATGTGCTCTCCACGATGGCGGCTTCCTCCTCGGCGTCGAGCCGGTCCCGCTCGGCCTCGTCGAGGCCGAAGCGCGCCGCGACCTCGGGGGCGAAGCGCAGCATGTCGGGCCGCAGGCGGATCAGCGCCAGGTCCTTGGCCTTGGCCTCGATCATCACGTCGAAGTCGCGGTCCGCGATGCCGCGCATGAAGCCCATGAACTCGAAGGGATGCACGTAGTCGGCGTGGCCGGTCCAGATCGGCGCGACGTGCACGGTCTTGACCTTCCCGGTCGCCTTGTCCTTGCGCTTCAGCTCGCGCAGTTCGGTCCGCGGCGACGAGAAGTGGATCTTCGGGCGCACGCCATCGGGCCAGGTGTCGAGGATCCGGCGCACCGTCATCCCCATGTCGAGGCCCTCGGGGTTGAGGCACAGGAAGTGCTGATGGTCGAAGATCAGCCGCACGCCCGTGTGCCCGTGGATCCACAGGATGTCGGCGGCGCTGAAACGCACGTCGTCGTGCTCCAGCACGAGGCGCCGCCGCACGGGCTCCGGCAGGCTGTGCCAGGTCTCGACCCAGCGCGCGTCGCTGGCCTGCCGGTCGCCGTAGGTCCCCCCGACGTGGATCACCATCACGGCCTCGGGGCCGAGCTCCATCAGGTCCAGCATCTCGGCCTGGCTGAGGAGGTCGGCGGCGCTCCTGCGCACCAGCTCCGGGTCGGGGCTGTTCAGCACGACGTATTGCGACGGGTGGAAGGACAGCCTCAGCCCGAGCGCCCTCGCCTTCGCGCCGATGGCCGCGAGGTCGGAGGCGCTGTCCCGCACCATGGCGTGGAACTGCGGCATGTCGGGGTGGGTGGCGTAGGGCGCCAGGTCCGACGACATGCGGTACATGCCGATGTCGTGCTTGGCGAGGTGGCCGAAGATGGCGTCGAGGTATTCGAGGCTGACCTTCAGATGCGGCTCGGCCTGCCAGCGGCGCGTGTCGTTGCTCTTGAGGTCGGGCCGGCCCATCACCTTGACGGGGAAGCCGAGGCGCAGCCGCCCCTCGGGGCGGGGCACCGCCGGCCCGCCGTCCCTGCGCTTGCTCGCTCTCGCCATGATCCCCACGCAGCCGCCCTTCGATTGACGGCCAATCCGCGCGGGCCCGCAAAGGGTCCCCACGGAGATCAGAGGTTCAGGCCCGCGTCGGCCGCCGGCCCAGGCTCGGCTTTGGCCATCTTCCGATCGCGCACGAATCTGCGCTGCGTCCATCGCCCATGCGTCGCCGATGCGGTTGAGCACCGGCCGGGCGCGGCATCTCGGGCCGAGCGCCCCGTTCGGACGCCGGGATCGTCGCGGCATCTCCGAGGTCGGCAGGGGTGGCGAAGGTGCGTTCTTGCCATCCAGATCTCGATGCCACATCTGGTGCCCATCAGTCTTCGGTAAGGATCCTCCATGAAAGTTGCTCTCATCGGCGCGACCGGCCGCGGCGGCTCGCGCATCCTCGACGAGCTGGTCTCGCGCGGGCATCAAGTCACCGCGATCGCGCGCAACATCGACGCGCTCGGCGCGCGCGACGGCGTCACCGGGCGGCAGGGCGACGTGGCCGAGGGCGCGGGACTGACCGCACTTCTGCGCGGCCACGAGGCGGTGATCAGCGCCGTCCATTTCCTGCCGACCGACGCGCGGAAGCTGATCGATTCGGTCAAGGCGTCGGGCGCGCCGCGCTTTCTGGTGATGGGCGGCGCGGCCAGCCTTGAGACCGCCGACGGCTCCAAGCTGATCGACAGCCCGCATTTCCCGCCGGAATATGGGCCCGAGGCGCGCGCCGCGATCGCCTTTCTGAAGCTGCTGAAGGAGGAGCCGGAGCTCGACTGGACCTTTCTGTCGCCCGCCGCGCTGATCGAGCCGGGCGAGCGCACCGGCCGATTCCGTGTCGGCGGCGACAAGCTGCTGACCGACGCCGAGGGGAACAGCCGGATCAGCTTCGCCGACTATGCGATCGCGATGGTCGACGAGCTGGAGCGGAAAGAGCATTCGCGCAAGCGCTTCAGCGTCGCCTATTGAGGCGATGCGGCAACCGACTCCGCGGGCCTTCTGCGCGCGGGGCTCCGCCGGCCCGGGCCGGTGCCCGCCCGGTTCTGCATGGGATCGGTGCCGCCGCACGGACCGGCACGACGCCGGACACTCGAACGAAAAGACGACGACATGAAACGATGTCTGACCGCCGCCGCCCTCGGTGCGGTGCTGCTGGGCGCCCCGGCGTCCCGGGTGAACGCGCAGGAGGCGGTGGTCGGCGTCGCTGACCCCGACGCGCTGTTCTTCAGCAAGGATCCCGTGCTCGACCGCAACAAGCAGGCGGCCTATCACATCGTCAAGGACCTGCTTGAGGCGAACCACTGGGAGCTCGCCGACCAGTGGATCGCCCAGGACTATATCCAGCACAATCCGCAGGTGAAGAACGGTCTCCAGCCGGTCGTCGACTACTTCACCAAGACGATGGGCCTGAAGCCGACGCCCATCCCGGCCAAGATGAAGACCGACCTCGTCTCGGTCGTCGCCGAGGGCGACAAGGTGATCGTCGCCTATGTGATCCCGG
>CAXTBR010000142.1:0-7059 GCA_964242785.1 uncultured Lichenihabitans sp.
AGCCGTCCATCTCGCAGCCGCAGCCATCTGGCTCAATTGACGACACGCCCTAGTCCTTCGGGGAGAATCGGGCACGTCCGACGGTCGCTCAGCCGAGCTGCGCCAGCATCTCCTTGACGATCCCGCTGGCGCGGCCGAAGTCGATCCGCCCGGCGTGCGTCGCCTTCACGGCGGCGATCACCTTGCCCATGTCCTTCGGGCCGCCCGCCCCCGTCGCGGCGATGGCCTCCGCGATGGCCGCGCGGGTCTCCGCCTCGTCCATCGGCCGGGGCAGGAACTCGCCCAGGACCGCGAGCTCGTCGCGCTCCTGGGCCGCGAGCTCCTCGCGGCCGGCGCCCTCGTAGGCCGTGATCGAATCCTGTCGCTGCTTCACCATGCGGCGCAGCACGGCCTGCTCGTCGTCGTCCGTCATCGGCCTGCCGGCGCCGCGCGCCTCGATCTCCCGGTCCTTCATGGCGGCCTGGATCAGGCGGATCGCGCCGAGGCGGCGCTTGTCGCCCGCCTTCAGGGCCTCCTTCATCAGGGTCGGGAGCTGTTCACGCATGGGGGATCTCCGGCCTGCCGCGCCGCGGCCGCCCCCCGCGATTGACCCCGCGGGGTGCTGACTCTAACGATGCGGCCTTCTCAAGACGTCGACAGGGGCGGGAGCGATCGGGCGCCGGCGGGATCCGCCGCGCCGGCATCGTCCGCCGGACCGCGGGTGTAATGCGCCGATGAGCGATGGACAAGACGTGGCCGTGACGGGCTGGGCCGATCCCGTGCCGACCGCCCTCCTGGTGCTGGCCGACGGAACGGTGCTGGAGGGCACGGGCTTCGGGGCGGTCGGCGCGGCCGTGGGGGAAGTCTGCTTCAACACCGCCATGACGGGCTACGAGGAGATCCTCACCGACCCGTCCTATTCGGGGCAGATCGTCACCTTCACGTTCCCGCATATCGGCAACGTCGGGGTCAACGAGGAAGACGTCGAGACGCTGGATCCGGGCGTCGAGGGCGGCGTGCGCGGGGTGGTGCTCCACGCCGCCATCACGGCGCCCTCGAACCACCGCGCGCGCCGGCCGCTCGGCGCCTGGCTCGAAGCCCGGGGCATCATCGGCATCGGCGGGGTCGACACCCGGGCGCTGACCGCGCTGATCCGCGACCGCGGCATGCCCAACGCCGTCGTGGCGCACGACCCCGAGGGGCGCTTCGACCGCCCCGCCCTCCTGGCGCGGGCCGCCGGCTGGCACGGCATCGACGGCACGGACCTCGTGCCCGGCGTGACCTCCGAGCGGAGCTCCGAATGGGACGAGACGGTGTGGCGGCTCGACGGGGGCTTCGGCCGGCGGCAGGACGCACCGCTCCGCCACGTCGTCGCCATCGACTACGGGGTGAAGCGCAACATCCTGCGCCTCCTCGCCGAGGCGGGCTGCGCCGTCACGGTCGTGCCGGCCTCGGCGACGGCCGAGGACATCATGGCGCTGAAGCCCGACGGCGTGTTCCTGTCGAACGGCCCCGGCGACCCGGCCGAGACGGCGCGCTACGCCGGCACCGTGATCCGCGACATCGTCGAGCGCCGCGTGCCGACCTTCGGCATCTGCCTCGGCCACCAGCTCCTCGCCCTGTCGCTCGGCGCCAGGACCGTGAAGATGCACCAGGGCCACCACGGCGCCAACCACCCCGTCAAGGACGAGCGGACGGGCCGGGTCGAGATCGTGTCGATGAACCACGGCTTCGCGGTCGACCCCGCGACCCTGCCGCCCGAGGCCGTCGAGACCCACGTGTCGCTGTTCGACGGCACGAATTGCGGGATCGCGCTGTCGGACCGCCCGGCCTTCTCGGTCCAGTACCACCCGGAAGCCTCGCCGGGGCCGCACGACAGCCACGGGCTGTTCCGCCGCTTCGTCGAGATGATGGACGCCGACGGGGCGAAGGCCGGACGGGGATGAGGGCACCGACATCAATCAGTGCTGCGAATGAGCGCTCGTTGCAGAGGGACAAGGCCGGCAAAGCGCAGCACTGATTGATGCGGGAACCCTGAGACCGGCGTCCCGATTCGGTTCCGATCCCGTCCCCGCCCTGAAGGCCGGGTGAACGCGCCGCTCAGGGCCGGTTCAAGCGGCCCCTCCCACTCTCCCTCACCGTCACCGGGAAGAGGGTTGATCCATGTCGAACCGCATCGTGATGCTGGCGCTCGGGGCCGTGGCCCTCGGCGCCGCGGCCCTGCCCCACGCGGCCGCGGCCGCGGACTACTACGACGACGGGGGCGGGCGCTCCCCCGCGTTCCACGGCGATGACGGGTTCGGCGGCGAGGGCTTCGAGCCCCGCGGGGACCTGCGGCCGGCCCCTCGGTTCCACGGCGCCCGGCGCGACCCCGGCCCCGTCGTGTTCGACGAGCGCGAGCCCGACCGGCACCGCCGCGGCCCGGGCTACGGCGAGGGCCCCGACGGCGGCCGTGGCCCCATCGGGATCGAGCGCCCCGCCTTCGGCTACGGCCCGGCCGGCTTCGCGCCCCGCTTCGCGCGCCCCTACGGACCGGCCGACGACGATCTCGCCGACGGCGCGCCCTTCCGCGGGCGCATCGCCTACGACGACGTGACGGGGCCGGCCGGCTCGGCCTACGGGCCGCGCCCCGGCGCGCCCGACGTCGGCTGCACGGTGGAGGAGGCCCGGTCGGTGACGCCCGCGGGCTGGCGCAAGATCGTCACCCACCGCACCTGCTACCGCCGCTGAAGGGTCCCGTCACAGCCGGTTGAGGAAGCCCCCGAAGGCCATCAGGCCCTCGGGCCAGGGACCGTGGCCCGACTCCGCGTTGATGTGGCCGGCCTCGCCCGCGTCCACGAAGGCCGAACCCCAGGCGGCGCTGAGCGTCGCGCTCTCCTCGATCCCCGCATAGGGGTCGTCGCGGCTGCCGACCAGCAGGCTGCGGAAGGGGAGCGGATCGGTCGGATAGGGGCGGAAGGCGGGGTCGACCCCGGGCAGGCCGATCAGCGCCGTCTCGCCCGGCGGCGCCACCAGGAAGGCGCCGGCGATGCCGCCCCTAGCCGCGAGCCGCGTCGCGGCCCGCACCAGGGCGATCACCCCCAGGCTGTGGGCCACCGCCACGACCGGCCGCGCGCAGCGCCCCGCGGCCTCCACGATGCGCGCCTCCCAGGCGTCGGCGTCGGGCGCGTCCCAGTCGGCCTGCTCGACCCGCAGGACGTTGGGCAGCCTCGCCCCCCATCGGCTCTGCCAGTGGTCGGGGCCCGAGCCGCCGAGGCCCGGGATGAAGAGGAGGTCGGCGTCGCGGCTGCGCATGGGGGTCCGGGGTCTTCTGGAGCGGTGAGGCGTGGGCCGACATTGCCGCGGGCGGCGGCCCGCTGTCGAGCCTCGCCCGAGGCGCGAAACCCGCCTCGCACGGCCCGCGTTCCCGCGCGAAGGAGCGCGCCATGAACAGACCCATCCTGGCCCTCGCGGCCGCCCTCCTCTGCGCGGCCGCGCCCGTCGCGGCCTCGGCGCAGACCGCCAACTCCAGCCCGGCCTCCGGCACGGGGGCGGGCGGGGGCAACGTGACCCGCACGGCCCCGGCAGGCGGCACCGTCGCGCCCGATGCCGGCCGGTCCCAGGTCGGGGAGACCACGCCGGTGGAGCGCGACGAGGAGCAGAAGAGCCAGAAGGACGTGACCATCTGCAAGGGCTGCTGACGCCCGACGGCGAGGGCAGGGAGCGGCGGTGCGGTGTCGCATCGCACCTCCATCGGCGTCGCTCCGGTGCTAGACCGGCGGCGTCGCGCGGATGAGATTGCCGCCGACCGCCCCGGAGCCCCGTCGCCTTGCGCTTCTCCCTCGCCAACCTCGTCCGCCAAAGCTTCGCCGGCCACGAGGGCTGGCCCCGGCAGTGGCGCGACGCGGAGCCGAAACCCTCCTACGACGCCGTGATCGTCGGGGCCGGCGGCCACGGCCTCGCCACCGCCTATTACATGGCGGCCGAGCACGGCATGCGGAACATCGCGGTGGTGGAGAAGGGCTGGCTCGGCGGCGGCAACACGGGCCGCAACACCACCATCATCCGCTCGAACTACCTGTGGGAGGAGAGCGAGGCGCTCTACGACCACGCCATGGGCCTGTGGCAGGACCTGTCGCAGGTGCTGAACTACAACGTCATGTATTCGCCGCGCGGCTGCATGATGCTGGCCCACAACATCCACGACGTGCAGGTGTTCAAGCGCCACGTCCACGCCAACCGGCTCGCCGGCATCGACAACCAGTGGCTCTCGCCCGAGCAGGCCAAGGCCTTCTGCCCCATCCTCAACACGTCCGAGGCGATCCGCTACCCGGTCCTCGGGGCGACGCTGCAGCGCCGCGGCGGCGTGGCGCGCCACGACGCCGTCGCCTGGGGCTACGCCCGCGCGGCCTCGGCGCTGGGCGTCGACATCGTGCAGAACTGCGAGGTGAAGGGCATCGCCCGCGACCCCTCGGGCGCCGTGTCGGGGTTGGAGACGACGCGCGGCACCATCCGCACGAAGCGCGTCGGCGTGGTGGCGGCCGGCAACACCAGTCCCGTCCTGGCCATGGCGGGGGTGCGGCTGCCGCTCGAAAGCTATCCCCTCCAGGCGCTGGTGTCCGAGCCCGTCAAGCCGATCATGCCCTGCGTGGTCATGTCCAACACCATCCACGCCTACATGTCGCAGTCCGACAAGGGCGAACTCGTCATCGGCGCCGGCACCGACGCCTACGTGAGCTACAGCCAGACGGGCGGGCTCCACATCGCCACCCACACGCTCGACGCGATCTGCGAGCTGTTCCCCCGGGTGCGGCGGCTGCGCATGCTGCGGAGCTGGGGCGGCATCGTCGACGTCACGCCGGACCGCTCGCCCATCATCGGCCGCACGCCGGTGCCGGGGCTCTTCGTCAACTGCGGCTGGGGCACGGGCGGCTTCAAGGCGACGCCGGGCTCGGGCCACGTCTTCGCCCATCAGGTGGCGACCGGCGAGCCCCACCGCATCAACGCCCCCTTCACGCTCGACCGGTTCCGCACCGGCCGGCTCATCGACGAAGCCGCCGCGGCGGCGGTGGCGCACTGACTCGCATGCTGCTCATCCCCTGTCCGTTCTGCGGCCCCCGGCCGGAGATCGAGTTCCGCAACGCCGGCCACGCCCACGTGGCGCGCGACCCCGCGGTCGACGACCGCGCCTGGGCCGAGACGCTGTTCTACCGCGACAACCCGAAGGGCATCATGGCCGAGCGCTGGCGGCATTTCTCCGGCTGCGGCCGCTTCTTCAACGGGCTGCGCGACACGGTGAGCGACGCCATCCTCGCGACCTACCGCACGGGCGAGCCGCGCCCCGACGTGCCGGCGCCCGTGCCGGAGGGGCAGGCGCCGCGCATCGGCGCCGGCGAGGACCTCACCCCGTGACGACCCTCAACCGCACCCCCCGCGGCGGGCGGATCGACCGCGCCCGGCCGCTGCGCTTCACCTTCGACGGGCGCGGCTACGAGGGCTACCACGGCGACACGCTGGCCTCGGCGCTGCTCGCCAACGGCGTCCACCTCGTCGGCCGCTCCTTCAAGTACCACCGCCCGCGCGGCATCCTCGCGGCCGGCGCCGAGGAGCCCAACGCCCTCACCACCGTGCGGCGCGACCGCGCCCGCACCGAGCCCAACCTGCGCATGACCCAGGTCGAGCTCTACGACGGGCTCGTGGCCGCGAGCCAGAACGCCTGGCCGGCGCGCGGCTTCGACCTCGGCGCGATCAATTCGCTCCTGTCGCCGATGTTCGCGGCGGGCTTCTACTACAAGACCTTCATGGGGCCGCGCTTCGTCAAGGGCGCGACGCTCTGGTCCAGGCTCTTCGAGCCGGTGATCCGGCGCGCCGCCGGGCTCGGGGTGGCGCCGACCGAGGCGGACCCCGACGGCTACGCCAACCGCTTCGCGCACTGCGACGTGCTGGTGGTGGGCGGCGGCCCGGCGGGCCTCGCGGCGGCGCTGGCCGCGGCCCGGGCGGGCGCCCGCACCGTGCTCTGCGACGAGAACCCCGAGATGGGCGGCGCCCTCCTGTCCGAGCCGGCCGCGGTGGTCGACGGCCTGACGGCCGGGACCTGGGTGGCGGCGACGCTGGCCGAGCTCGCGCGCCTCGGCGCGACCGTGCTGCCGCGCACGCAGGCCTTCGGCTACTACAACCACAATTTCGTGGCGCTGACCCAGCGCCTCACCGACCACCTGGCCCACCCCGCCGCCGGGGCGCCGCGCGAGCGGCTGTGGCAGGTGCGGGCGAAGCACGTCGTGCTGGCGACGGGCTCGATCGAGCGCCCGATGGTGTTCCCCGACAACGACCGGCCCGGCGTGATGCTGGCCGACGCGGCCCGCGCCTACCTCCACCGCTACGGCGTCACGCCCGGCACCCGCGCCGTGATCGTCACGGCCCACGACGCCGCCTACCGCACGGCCCTCGACCTGGTGAGGGCCGGCGTCGCGCTCGCCCGCATCGTCGACGTGCGGCCGCGGCCGGCCGGGCCGGCCGTCGAGGCCGCGCGCGCGGCCGGCATCCCCGTCACGGCGGGCGGGACTGTGATCGGCACCAAGGGCTCGCTGCGGATCTCGGCCGCGGTCGTGGCGCGGGCCTCGGGCGCGGGCGCGACCGACCACGAGACCGTGCCCTGCGACTGCCTGCTCATGTCGGGCGGCTTCACGCCGGCCGTGCACCTCTTCTCGCAGTCGCGCGGCAGGCTCCGCTACGACGCCGCGACCCAGCGCTACCTGCCGGGCGACCCCGCCCAGGTGCAGTCCTCCGTCGGTGCCTGCGCGGGCGCCTGGGGGCTCGCGCAGGCGTTGGACGAGGGCCGGGCCGCCGGCGCGGCGGCCGCGGGCAGCGGGGCAGGGGCGACCACGACGCCCCACGCCGTCGAGGGCGACCATCCGGACGACGCCGGCGGCGTGCTCGGCGCCCTGCCGCACGGCCGCGACCCGTCGCGCGTGAAAAGCTTCGTGGACTTCCAGAACGATGTCACCGCCCGGGACATCGCGCTCGCGGTGCGCGAGGGCTTCCGCTCGATCGAGCACGTCAAGCGCTACACCACGACCGGC
The DNA here is from genome assembly GCA_964242785.1 of uncultured Lichenihabitans sp. Lineage (GTDB taxonomy): Bacteria > Pseudomonadota > Alphaproteobacteria > Rhizobiales > Beijerinckiaceae > Lichenihabitans. The sequence continues at coordinate 7,038 of CAXTBR010000142.1, forward strand.
ATGGCGACCGACCAGGGCAAGA
>CAXTBR010000143.1:0-6654 GCA_964242785.1 uncultured Lichenihabitans sp.
CCGTCCATCTCGCAGCCGCAGCCATCTGGCTCAATTGACGACACGCCCTAGCCTGACGGGGGCGCGGCGGGCGGGCGCGCCTTGCACCGTGCCGCGCCGTGCTATAGGTGCGGCCACCACCGCCCATCCGCGGGGACCATTTGGGGACCGACTTGGCGCCATCGCGATCGATCAACTGGGGCAACTTCACCACCATCGTGTCGGTGTGCATCCTCGTGGGCACGGAGCTCGTCGGCATGTCCTGGGCGGCCGGCTGGGCGCTCGGCGGGCTGTTCGGGCTCGCGCCCGCCATCGCCCGCAGCGTCGAGGTGGTGTTCGGCCTCCTGGGCTTCGTGGCGCTCTACTACTTCATGCGCGCCGCCATCAAGGTCGAGCCGCTGAGCCATTGAGGGTCGCGTCCCGGCCCCGTTCCCGCCCTCATCAGAGCCTCGACACATGACCGACCTCGACCGCCGCTCGCTGCTGAGGGCCTTCGCGGCCGCGTCGGCCTTCGGGCTGCTGCCCGCGGGCGCGACGCCCGCCGCGGCCCAGGCGGCGGCCGGGACCGGCGCCCTGAAGCTCGCCGACCCGAAGCCCTTCTCCTTCGACCTGCTGAAGCGGCAGGCCGAGGCGCTGGCGGCCGAGCCCTACCGGCCCCCGATGCTGCCGGCCCACGACACGGTCGCCAAGCTGAACTACGAGGAATGGGGCAAGGTCACCTTCAACACGGACGAGTCCCTGTTCGCCGACGGCCCTGGCGCCTTCCCGGTGACGTTCTTCCACCTCGGCATGTTCTTCGCCAAATCCGTCGACATGCTGGTGGTGGCGGACGGGACGTCGCGCGAGATCGTCTACGACCCGTCGATGTTCAACATCCCGGCCGACTCGCCGGCCCGGCAACTGCCCAAGGGCATCGGCTTCGCGGGCTTCCGGGTGCAGGAGCCGCGCGGCGGCAAGCTCGACTGGCGCAAGAACGATTGGGCGGCCTTCCTGGGCGCCTCCTACTTCCGCGCCATCGGCGAACTCTACCAATACGGCCAGTCGGCCCGCGGCGTGGCGATCGACACCGCCGTCGCGGACCGGCCCGAGGAGTTCCCGGACTTCACCCGGTTCTACATCGAGACGCCGGCGGGCGGGGGCGACAGCCTCACGGTCTACGCGCTGCTCGACGGCCCCTCGGTGACGGGCGCCTACCGGTTCCTGATGACGCGGGGCAAGGGCGTCGTCATCGAGATCGACCACACGCTGCACCTGCGGCGCGACGTGGCGCGGCTCGGCATCGCGCCGCTCACCACCATGTACTGGTATTCGGAGACCGAGAAGCCGACCGCGATCGACTGGCGGCCGGAGGTGCACGATTCCGACGGGCTGTCGCTGTGGACCGGCGGGGGCGAGCGCCTGTGGCGGGCGCTGAACGATCCCGATCGCACCACCGCCTCGGCCTTCGCGGACACGTCGCCCAAGGGCTTCGGCACGGTGCAGCGCGACCGGGCGTTCGACCACTACGTCGACGGCGTCTACTACGACAGGCGCCCGAGCGTGTGGGTGGAGCCTCAGGGCGACTGGGGCCGCGGCGCCGTGCAGCTGATCGAGATCCCGACCGACGACGAGATCCACGACAACGTCGTGGCCGCCTGGGTGCCGGCCGAGCCCGCCAGGGCCGGCAACGCCTATGCGTTCCGGTACAGGCAGCACTGGATGGCGTCCGAGCCTTTCCCGCCCGCCCTCGCCAGGGTGACGGCGACGCGGCTCGGCCGCGGCGGCCAGCCCGGCCAGCCGCGCCCGCCGGGCGTGCGCAAGTTCCTGGTCGAGTTCCTCGGCGGCCCGCTGGAGTCCCTGCCCTTCGGGACGGTGCCCGAGGCCGTGGTCGAGACCTCGCGCGGCCGGTTCGGGCCCTACCGGCAGACCGAGGCCGTGGCGGACGGCGTGCCGGGCCACTGGATGACGCAGTTCGACCTCATCGTCGAGGGGCCCGACCCCGTCGAGCTGCGGCTGACCCTGAAGCACGGCGACCAGGTGCTGAGCGAGACCTGGCTGTTCCAGTACCACCCGTTCTGACGGGCGGAGCCGCACCGTCTCACGGCCTACTGTCTTCACACATCACTGACGCTGGGCGTTGGCGCCCTTCTCCCCTCGGGGAGAAGGGTATTCCACGCGGATGCCGATATGTGTGCCAACGCTAGCCCCGGCTGCCGGGAGGTATGAACCCGGCAGGTCTCACGACAGGGCGGGGACGAGGTCGGGCGCGGGGTGGAGGCCGGTGCGGGCCCGGCCGGCGCGGATCTCCGAGGACAGCAGCTCGCGCGTCATCGGGCGCCCGAGCAGGAAGCCCTGCACCGCATCGCAGCCGAGGTCGCGCACGCAGGCGAGGTCGTCGGGCCGCTCGATGCCCTCCGCGATCGTGGTGGCGCCGAGCGTGTGGGACAGCTCGACGATGGCGCGGCACAGCGCGGCCCGGGTGTGGTCGGCCCCGCAGCCGTCGACCAGCGTGCGGTCGAGCTTGATCTCCTTGAAGGACACGTCGCGCAGCCGCGCGAGGCTCGAATAGCCGGTGCCGAAGTCGTCGACCGACAGGTCGATGCCGTAGATCTCGAGCTGCGTCGAGACCTCGTGGACGGCGTCGACGTCCCGCAGGGCCTCCTCCTCGGTGATCTCCAGCACGAGGCCCGGCCAGTGGCCGGCCTTGGGGATCCACTGCCGCAGCAGCCGCGCCAGCGGCATGGTGGCGAGGAGCGCGCAGGGGATGTTGATGGACAGGCGGAGCCCGAGCCCCGCCGCGTCGAACAGGTCCCAGTCCTCGCAGGCGCGCCGGAGCACGAATTCCGTCAGGCGCCGCATGTCCTTGGGCCCGGCGCCGGGCAGGAAGGCCGCGGGGCTCAGCACCCCGTGCTCGGGATGGATCACCCGGCACAGGCATTCGGCGCCGACGAGCGACAGCGCGCGCGCGTCATATTGCGGCTGGTACCAGACCTCGACCCAGCCCTCGTCGAGGGCCAGCGCCAGGGACACGCCGAGCGGGCCCGCGGCGCCGGCCACGGCCGCGCGCGGGGCCGCGAGGACGATGGGGTCCTTCACGGCGCGGGCTTCCCGCTCCGCCACCACCCGGATGTCGCCCATGGCGAAGGGCTTGCGCAGCACCGGCAGCATCGTCATCCCGCGCCGCTCGCCCACGCGCTTCACCCGCGCCAGCAGGTCCGGGGCACCGCCGCTGACCAGTTGCACGAGGCCGTGATAGCCCCGCTCATCGAGGGCCTGGAGCACTTCGACGGCATCCGAGCGGTGGAGCGACACGTCGAGCACGATCAGGAACGGATCCCCGTCCATGGCGCGCTCGATCCCCTCGATCCCGGGGAGTCCCTCGGCCTCGAACTCGGCGTCCTCCAGGACGTCGATCATGGCACCGGCGAGGAGCGGATCGTCCTCGATGACGAGCACGGACCGGCTGCGGACCTGCGCCGGGCCCTGCGCCGGCGGGGCCGCGTCGCCGCCCCGGGCCCTCGGTCCCGTCGATCCCATCGGCGTTCGTCCCACCCACATCGTCGACGGCCCCTCTGCCTGACGTCATACGGATATCAACGGGAGCTTAAGGCAGCGTTTCAAATGAGGCCCATCATGGGTTTCGGGGTGATGGCCGGGGTTCTGGCGCTCACGGGGGATCGAGCGTCCGGTCTCCCCGACGTCGCCGAACAGCCCCTCGTCGGTGATCTCGGCGAACTCGGGCGCGATCCCGCCGCAGGACTCGCGGGCGTCGACGGGTCCTTGGGGCATGATCGAGGCTCCAGCGATGGCCGGCCACGGAGCGGCGAGGGGGAGGGCGAGCGCCGACCGGCGCGTGGGCGGCGCGTCCATCGATCAGTGCGCCACGAAGCCGCCGTCGACCGGCAGGGCGACGCCGAGCACCAGGCTGGCGCCGGGGCTGCACAGCCAAAGCACGGCCGACGCGATCTCCTCGGGACGGCCCGCGCGGCCGATGGGCTGATCCTTGAGGAACTCCTGCATGGCCGCGGGATCGATCCCGTCCCCCATCGGCGTGTCGATGCAGCCGGGGCAGATGGCGTTGACGCGGATGCCGTGCGCCGCCACGTCGAGCGCGGCGCTCTTGGTCAGGCCGATCACGCCGTGCTTGGTGGCATGATAGGCGGCGCGGCCCGGCAGTCCGACGAGGCCGCCCAGCGACGAGCAGTTGACGATCGCTCCGCTGCCCTGCGTCTTCATCTGCAGCAGTTCATGCTTCATGAAGGTCCAGATCCCGCGCAGGTTGACGGCATTGACCTCGTCGAAGCCCTCCGACGTCTCCTCGCTCATCGGGCACATCGGACCGAGGATGCCGGCATTGTTGTAGGCCATGTCGAGGCGGCCGAATTCAGCGACCGCGCGCTCGACGGCGTGCTGGGCATGGGCTTCGTCCGACACGTCGCCGGAGATGCCGATCGCCTCATGCCCCGCCGCGGTGAGTCCGTCCGTGGCGGCCCGCAACAGCGTCTCGCTGCGGTCGGCGAGCACGACGGCGGCGCCCGCCTCGGCGAAGGCCCTGGCGGTCGCGAGGCCCAGGCCGGAGGCGGCACCCGTGACGAGGGCGACCTGGCCTTTGAAATCGTAGGTGGGGTTCATGGTCTCGTTCCTGGGATGACGTGAAACGATCGCCCTTGGGCAGCGACGGATCGAAGACGTCGGCCGGCTGCTCAGAGCTTCCGTGAAGCCTGTCCGGTCCGGCCGTATTGTTCGTCGGTGACGTGATCGAGCCAGTCGACCGGTGAGCCGTCCTGGCTCTCCTGGATGGCGATATGGCTCATGGCCGTCGTCGCCGTCGCGCCATGCCAGTGCTTCTCGCCGGGCGGAAACCAGACGATGTCCCCGGGCCGGATCTCTTCGATCGGGCCGCCGTCACGCTGCACCCGGCCGCAGCCGAAGGTCACGATGAGCGTCTGCCCGAGCGGGTGGGTGTGCCATGCCGTGCGGGCGCCCGGCTCGAAGGTGACGTGGGCGCCGCCGACGCGGGCCGGGGCCGGCGCGGTGAACAGCGGATCGACGCGGACCGTGCCGGTGAACCAGTCGGCCGGCCCCTTGCCGGAGGGCTGCGAGCCGCTGCGTTTGATCTCCATGGCGATCGGTCCGTTGCGAGAGGATTGAGGCGACGGCTCAATCTCTAGCAGCATGGTCTTTCTTCCATTAGACGGTAAAACGCGCATGAACCTATCAGGGCAGCTTATCGATGGCGGGCGAGAACCTGAACGATCTGGTGGCCTTTCTGGCCGTCGCCAGGGAGAAGAGCTTCACCCGTGCTGCCGCCAAGCTCGGCGTGTCCCAGTCGGCACTGAGCCAGACCATCCGCGTCCTCGAAGGGAGGCTCGGCCTTCGGCTGCTGACGCGCACGACCCGCAGCGTCGCCCCGACGGTCGCCGGAGACCGCCTGTTGCGGACCGTGGGACCCAGGATCGATGACATCCGAGCCGAGTTGGCGGCGCTCGGCGACCTGCGTGACAAGCCGGCCGGCACGGTCCGCATCACGGCCGACGAGCATGCGGCAACCCTCGTCCTATGGCCCGCCTTGGAGAAGATCCTGCCGGCAAACCCGGACATCCAGGTGGAGATCGACGTCGATTATGGCCTGATCGACATCGTGGCGCAGCGCTATGATGCGGGTGTGCGGTCCGGCGGCATCGTCGCCAAGGACATGGTCGCCGTGCCCATCGGGCCGGACATCCGCATGGTCGTCGTGGGGGCGCCGTCCTACTTCGCCCGCGCCCCGCGACCGGACACCCCGCAGGACCTCACCGGCCACGCCTGCATCAACCTCAGGCTGCCGACGCATGGCGGCCTCTATGCGTGGGAGTTCGAGAGGGACGGGCACGAGTTGCGGGTGCGCGTCGAAGGGCAGCTCGTCTTCAACAGCATCACGCTGATGCTCAACGCGGCGGTCGCCGGCTTCGGGTTGGCGTACCTGGCTCAGGACCATGTGCAGCCGCATCTCGACGGCGGACGGCTCCTGCAGGTGCTGGATGAATGGTGCCCCTCGTATCCGGGCCATCACCTCTATTATCCGAGCCGCCGGCAGCACTCCCCCGCTTTCGCGCTGCTGGTCGGTGCGCTGCGCTACCGGGCTGCGGATGCCGACAGGAGGGGCGCATGGCGGAATCCGGGGTGATGATGTCGCGTCGCGAGCGCGGCGTCAGTTCTGGTTTCAAAAGGCTTTGTTCGCGTTGAGTGTTGAGGTTCTGGGTTCCGTTTCCCATCTTCGAGGAGTGCACGGGGGTGGAACGATGGACGGTGGTGCTTTCACGGCTTTTCTGGGCCAGGTTTCGCGTCTGACGGCCGAGCAGGCCGACACGCTCCGTCACCTTCTGGAGCGGCCCGCCGAGGGTGAGGCCGTGCGCGAACTCCTCGAAGGCCGGGGCGGGAGCGACCGGGCGTGCCCGCACTGCGGCGGCACGGATCTGGGTGCGTGGGGGCGTGCCCGAGGCCTGGCCCGTTTTCGCTGTCGCGGGTGCAAGCGCACGTTCAATGCCCTGACGGGGACGCCATTGGCGCGGTTGCGCCAGAGGGACCGCTGGCTCACGCAGACGCAGGCCATGGGGGACGCGGCGAGCCTGCGCGAGGCGGCGTCGCGGTGCGGGGTGGCGTTGAGCACGGCCTTCCGCTGGCGCCATCGCTTTCTGCAGGCCGGCCAAGCTCCGC
>CAXTBR010000144.1:0-6380 GCA_964242785.1 uncultured Lichenihabitans sp.
AGCGCCCCTCGATCTGCTGGAGCTGGATGGCGCTGTGGCGCATGTCGTGGACCAGCAGGGCGCGGGGCTTCCCGCCGCCCGCCATCTCGTTGGCGTGGAGCGAGATCGATTCCGTGACGGTGAACACCACGGCGTCGAACTCGCCGCGCTGGAACGCCACCCGCGCGGCCTCGTTGCCCTCGGGGCTGCCCCGCCCGTCGATCGCGCCGACGCGCCAGCCGCGGCCCCGCAGCGTCTCGGCGAGCAGCGCGCCGGTCTCCAGATAGGCGACCGAGACCGCCACCTGGGCGCCGCCGTCGAGCAGGTCCTGGGCGAAGTCGGCCGTGCCGGCCACGCGCAGCAGGCTCGCCTTCTGGCGGAAGCGGAGGTCGGCGGCCCAGCCGGCGGGGCGCCGGGCGCTGCCGCCGAGGAGGCCGAAGGCGCGGCGGAAGTCGCGCCAGCTCTCGTCGTAGAGGCGCCGCTCGGCCGCGCTCAGCGCGGTGGCGGCGAGCTCGCGCTGCACCTCGGGCCAGCCCGCGATCTCCTCGGGCCGCCGGCGCAGGCCGATCGCCCGCGGGCCGCGATAGAGGAGGTCCGCCATGGCGGTGCGGTCGCGGGCGTTGGGCGACCAGCGCCAGTTGGTCCAGCGGCCCCGGGCCCCGGCGATGCCGAGCCGGCGCATCAGCGCGCGGTAATCCGCCAGCGTGTCGCAAGGCTGGCCCGCCGCCTCCCCCAGCAGGCGGCCGAGATAGGACAATTCGTGCGGCGACTGGCCCGCCGTGGCGCTGAGATAGACGACGAACTCCGCCGCCTCCGCCACCTGCCGGCAGCTCATGCTCTGCTGGCTGTAGGGGTTGCGCAGGCGGTGGCTCTCGTCGAACACGACGAGCGGCCAGCGGCGCTTCGGCCGGCCCTCGCGGGCGAGCTCGTTGTTCCTGGCGCGGGTGGATCTGCGGGCGCTCGCGGCGGGCGGGGCCAGGAGCGACTTCGAGCGCTCGTAGTTGATGAGCGTCACGGCCTTCGGCGGCGACCGGAAGCGGGCGATCGTGCGCCGCCACTGCGGCAGCGCGCCCTTCGGCGCGACGATCAGCACCTCGGCCTCGGGCATCGCGGCCACGGCCGACCACACCGACAGCGTCTTGCCGAGGCCCGTGAGGTCGCCGAGCACGAAGCCCCTCCGGCCGGCACGCCGGGCCGCCAGGATGGCGTCGCGCGCCTCGCCCTGGTGCGGGCGCGGCACCAGGGGAGCCGCGTCGTCGGCCGCGCTGGAAGGATCGATCGCCCCGCTCTCCCGGTCCCGGACGGGCGAAGGCCGCGCGCCGAGGCCGATCCATGCCGCATCGATGTCGGCCGGGGAAGGCGAAAAGCACCGCCGTCCCCGTCTCGCGCCGGCGATCCGCGCGAACGGGGCGCCACCGATCATCGGTCCGGATTCAAACGGCTCCCCTCCAGGGCTCCGCCCTGGACCCGCCGGAGGGCCAGCCCTTCGAAAACCGAGGGGACGACGCCCGACCGGGCGATGGCCGACGGACGAGCCCGGCGGCGGCGCATGATCCGGGCGGGGCGCGGACCCTCACGCCGCCGTCTGGCGTTCGGCCTCCGGCGCGCTCTCCGCGTCGGACGCGCAGACGCGGTTGCGGCCGGACCGCTTGGCCCGGTACAGGGCCTCGTCCGCGTCCCGGATCACCCGGTCGGGCGCGTCGGCGCTGCCCGAGGCCCTCTGCGCCACGCCCACGCTGACCGTGACGTCGATCGCCCGCTGCGCGCTGGCGGCGTAGAGCTGCGTGCGCTCGATGGTGCCCCGCAGGCGCTCGGCGATCTCGCGCGCCTCCTCGGCCGAGACATCCGCCAGGATCACGGCGAATTCCTCGCCGCCGTAGCGCGCCGCGTCGTCCCCGCGCCGCGAACAGACGCTCCGCAGCGTCATGCCGACCTGCCGCAGGCACTGGTCGCCCACGAGGTGCCCGAATCGGTCGTTGAGGAGCTTGAAGTGATCGATGTCGATCAGCAGGAGGGCGAAGGGCCCGAGGCCCTCGGCCGCCCGGCGGCAGGCTTCGCCGAGGTCGGCGTCGAAGCTCCGCCGATTCGCCAGGCCCGTCAGCCCGTCCTGGCTGGACAGGGTGCGCAGCGCCGAATTGGCCGTCCTCAGGTCGCCCGCGAACCGGGCGTACTGCTCCACCGACCGCCCGATCATGTCGAGCTCGAAGAACCGCGCCCGGGCCAGGGCGACGCCCGCGCCGTCCGACGCGCTGATGGACGCCAGCCCGCGGACCGCGGCGTCGATCGGCCTCAGGACGTGGGTCTGGAAGAACCAGAAGAAGAAGAGCCCGAAGGCGACGAAGAACGCCAGGGCCGCGAGGCAGCCGTGCTTGATCTTGGCGGCGTTGAGCTGGATCCTGTTGGCCATCCTGTCGGCCATCAGCGCCGCATCGGTGGTGACGTAGTCGGTCAGCGCGGCCAGCGACCGGATCGCCTCGTCGCCGAGCCTCTGCGCATCCTGCGCGGCCTCGGCCGCGGCCGGGTTGGGGGGAGCGGCTTCGGCCGTCCCGGACGACGGCGCCGGAGGCCGGCGGAGCGCGGCGTGGATGGCGATCATCTGGCGCGCGCTCGACACCACGTGGGCCACCCCCTCGCTCAGCCGCACGTCGTCGTCGAGGTCGAAGCTCTGCGCCAGCGTCTGCAACTGCACCAGGGCGCGCCGCTCGACCGCCACCTCGTGCGCCATGGCGATGGTCCGCATGAAGGAGGCGAGGCGTTCGAGCTTGACGGCGTTCCTGTTCCTGTCGAGCAGGGACGGGATCTGCTTGGAGTAGGTCGCCTGGGCGTCGTCGTAGATCTCATCGAGGAGGCTGACCGCGACGGGGGCCGCGAGCACGACGCCGATCAGCCACACGACCGCCAAACCGCGCGACCACCGCCGAAGCGATGGCCGGAAGTGCTGAAGCCGGTTGCCGATCATGGGACGCGTCATCCGTCGTGGGATCGCCGTCATGTCCTCAGGGTCCCCACGGAGGCGAGGGCTTCGTCCTCGAGGCTCGACCGAGAGGCGAACGCCCCCTCGATCGAAGCCCTCGTCTCCGTGGGAGCCCTCAGTAGATGCTGAACGGGACGAAGCTGCGGTTGATGCGGTCGTAGGTGCCGTCGAGGCGGATGTGCTTCAAGGCTTCGGCGAACTCCTCCGACTTGGCTTCGAGGCCCTTGCGCAGGGTGACGTAGGCGGCGCTGTTGAAGACCTCGGCCTTGAGGGGCTCGCCCACGTAGCCGAAATCGCCGCCCCGCTTCGACTGGAGGAAGTCCATCTGCACGATGGCGTCGGACAGGACGAGGTCGACGCGGCCGTCGACGAGCCTGTCATAGGCGTCGTTCATGTCCTTGGCTTCGACGATGACGCTCTGGGGATAGGTCTCGGCCAGGTATTTCATCTGGATCGTCCCCTGCGAGGAGGCGAGCCGCACGCCCTTCAGGGCCGCGGGGGACGTGTCGGAAAACGCCTCGGGGCGGCCAATGAAGATCGTGTGCGAGCGATAATAGGTCGGCCCGTAGAGGATCTTCGCGGCGCGCTCCTCCGTCAGGGCCATGCTGGAGATCGAGGCGTCGTACTTGCCGGCGGCGAGTCCGTCGACGATCACCTCGAAATCGACCGGGATGATCTCGCAGCCCTCGGGGATGTGCTTGCACATCGCGTCGGTGATCTCGATGTCGAAGCCCGTCAGGCTCTTGTCGTCCTTGAAGAAGCTGAACGGCGCGTAGGCCCCGTCCCCCTCGACCGCCACCCGCAGGGGTGCCGCCTGGGCGGCCGCGCCGAACAGGCTCAAGGCCGCCAGCAGCACCGCAGATCGTCTCAACACACGCATGGATACCCTCCTCGGTCTCGGTGCCGGCGGGGATCGCCCGCCGTCGACCTGCCGTCGCCGTCGTCGGCGCGGCCCAGATCGCGACCGGCAGTGGAAAGTCATCCCATCAGATCCTTGCCAAAGTCTGGCGAGATGCTCGGCCAAACCGTTGAGAAACGGTGTGGACGCCGGAATCCGCCCCCTCGCCGGCCTGGCTTCACGCCATGGTTTCCAAAGATCGCCGCCCGTCGGCAGATCGCGGGCCGGGTCCCCGCCGGCGCTCGAATCGCGAGGAGGGCGAAGCGTCCGTAAGGAGGGCGGCCGCCCCCACGGGGTGAGGCGACGACCGGGCCCCCGGCGCCGTGGGGAACCGACATCCCATCGCGCGCGGAGGGCGGCTCCGATCGAAGCTCTTGCAAACCCCGGCGATCTGCGTCAGAACCCCGTCGTCGCAGTGCGGCACGGATGCGGGTGTAGCTCAGTGGTAGAGCACAACCTTGCCAAGGTTGGGGTCGAGGGTTCGAATCCCTTCGCCCGCTCCAAATCACCGAATGATTTGAGTGAGTCACGCGAGGCCGCCGAGGGGCGGCTTTCGTGTTTCTGGTGTCGTTCAACACCGGTTCGACACGCGCGAGGCCTCAGCCGTTCTCGAGGCGTTCGCAACGGTCATGGGCTCGACCCGATCGGAGATCCGCCGAGTGAGATCCTCCGAACGAGAGGCCGATCGATGACGGAATCCAGCAGTCAAACACCCCGCCGATTTCGGACGTCATAGCAGGCCGTTTCGGGCGTCATCCCGGATCGGAAGCAGGACTCCGGCTCGCCAATCACCCTTACAGAGGTCCGCACGAGGACATGTGCTTCGACATGAGGCCCATGATGGGTTTCGGGGTGATGCCGTCGGGGCGCGATCGTCGCGTCAGTCCTGGTTCAGAAGGCCCTCGGCCTTTGGAATCCGTTCAAGGGGAACATCACCTCGGAATCCGACAAGAGCCTGTTTTCGGCCGCGGTTCTCGTCCGGGCCGGTCCGGCCGGCGGAGGCCGAGGGGCGGCCCCCGCGGCGACCGTCATCGGGCCGTCAGGCCTCCGCCGCCGCCCCCTCGGGCGGCGCCAGAGCGCGCAGTTCCCCCGTGAGCTCGCCCAGGCTCGCGGTCTTGGAGATGATGCGGTCGGCCTCGCGCAACTGCTCCCGGTCGGCGGCCGAGATGTCCCGCGCGCTGAACACGATCACCGGTATGTCGCGGCAGCCCGGCCGCTCCCGCAGGGCGTGGAGGAAGGCGAAGCCGTCCATCACCGGCATGGTGAGGTCGAGCAGGATGGCGCGGGGCGGCCCGTGCATCACGCGGCGCAGGGCTTCGGCGCCGTCGCCCGCCTCGCCCACCGTGTAGCCGTTGCGCTCCAGCATCGTGCGGAGCCGCTCGCGCACGCCGGGGTCGTCGTCCACCACCAGCACCTCGCCCTCGGCCTCGCGCAGCCGGTCGAGCACCGACTTCAGCCGGTCCCAGTCGACCGGCTTGTTGACGAGGTCGACGGCGCCCAGCGTCGAGCTCAGCGTCCGCTCGTCCACGAAGGTCACCATGACGACCGGGATCGCGGCGAGCTTCGGGTCGCTCTTCAGGGCGGTGAGCACCGACCAGCCGTCCATCTTGGGCATCATCACGTCGAGCAGGATGGCGCGCGGCTGGCGCAGGCGGGCCATCTCCAGACCCGCGGCGCCGTCGGCCGCCGCCATGGCGACGAAGCCCTGGCGTTCGAGGAAGCGCACCATGAGGTCGCGCTGCGCCGGATCGTCGTCGATCACCAGCACGCCCGAATGCTCGACGGGGAGCGGGCCGTGGTCCGGCGCCGGCACCTCCTCCCGCGCGGTCTCCGGCATGGTGGCGGGCAGCGTCACGGTGAAGGCCGTGCCCTCGCCCTGGGCGCTGCGCACCGCCACGTCGCCGCCGAGCAGGCGCGAGAAGGCCCGCGTGATGGCGAGGCCGAGGCCCGTGCCGCCGAACTTGCGGGTCGTCGTCTCGTCGGCCTGGGAGAAGCGCTGGAACAGGCGCCCCACCTGCTCCTCGGTCATGCCGATGCCGGTGTCGCGCACCTCGAACACCAGCGTGCCCTCCGGCCCCGCGCCGTCCCGCCGCGCCGCGAGCACGATGCGGCCGGCCTCCGTGAACTTCGCGGCATTGCCGAGCAGGTTGAACAGGCATTGGCGCAGCTTCACGGCGTCGGTCCGCATGGTGCCGAGGTCCTCGGCGAGGTCGAGGTCGAGCGCGTTGCCCTTCCCCTTCACGAGCCCCTCGACGGTGCCGGCCACCTCGCGCAGCAGCGCCGCGACGTCGACGTCCTCGGCGAAGGTGTCCATGCGGTTCGCCTCGATCTTGGACAGGTCGAGCACGTCGTTGATCAGGCTGAGCAGGTGGCGGGCGTTGGACTGGATCTTGTTGAGGTCGGCGAGCAGCCCCAGCTCGCCCATCTCCTCCACCTCCTCCTCCATCATCTCGCTGTAGCCGATGACGGCCGAGAGCGGCGTGCGCAGCTCGTGGCTCATGTTGGCCAGGAAGGCGCTCTTGGCCCGGT
>CAXTBR010000145.1:0-6002 GCA_964242785.1 uncultured Lichenihabitans sp.
CTTGCCGGGATGGGACCCGGGTGCCCGTCGCGGCGAAGCCGCGATGAGGGCGGACACCATAGGGGGCGGATCCCCCCTCATCCGGCGCTGCGCGCCACCTTCTCCCCGCCGGGGAGAAGGGCGCCGACGCCCAGCCTCGGCGATGTGTGAATCCGGCCGATGCCACGGGCGGGCAGCGAAGCCTTGGGCAGGAATCGCACAATATTTGTGCAATCCGCCCATCAATCGCCGAAGATCGACCAGCCCATGCGCTTGGCGAGCCGCTCCAGGGCGATGCGGCCGAGGTGGGAATTGCCCGCCGCGTCGAGGCCCGGCGCCCAGACGGCGATCGACGCCCGGCCGGGCGCCACCGCCAGGATGCCGCCGCCGACGCCGCTCTTGCCCGGCAGGCCGACCCGGTAGGCGAACTCGCCCGAGCCGTCGTAGTGGCCGCAGGTCAGCATCAGGGCGTTGATGCGCCGGGCGCGCTCGGCCGGCACCACCGACAGGCCGGTGGCGAGGTTGCGGCCCGAATGGGCGAGGTAGCGCCCCGCCGTGGCGAGCTGCCGGCAGGTCATGGCGATGGCGCAGTGGTGGAAGTAGACGCCGAGCGTGAAGTCGACGGGGCTGTCGATCACCCCGAAGGACTTCATGTAGTTGGCGAGCGCGGTGTTGCGGAAGCCGGTGCGCTTCTCCGAGGCCGCCACGGCGCCGTCGATGGCGATGGTGGGGTCCTGCGCCAGGAACTGCATGAAGCGCAGGATCTCGCCCAGCGATTCGCGCGGCTGGTAGCCCGACACGATGACGTCCGTGACCGCGATGGCGCCGGCGTTGATGAAGGGGTTGCGCGGCACGCCGCGCTCGCGCTCCAACTGCACGATGGAGTTGAACGGGTTGCCCGAGGGCTCGCGCCCGACCCGCTGCCACAGCCGGTCGCCGATCATGCCGAGCGCCAGCGTGAGGGTGAAGACCTTGGAGATGCTCTGGATCGAGAAGGGCACGTCGGCGTCGCCGCCCTGCGCGATCCGGCCCTCGGCGTCGATCACCGCGATGCCGAACTGGTGGGGGTCGACCCGCGCCAGCTCGGGGATGTAATGGGCCACCTCGCCCCGGTCCGACCGGCCCGCCATCTCCTCGGCGATCTCGGTGACGACGGCGTCGAGGTCGGGCACGGCTCGGAATCCCGGCAGGAGGCGCGTCCCCCGTGCAACTCCCGTGCGAGGGGGTGACGGGGCCGCCGTTTCGCCGGAATCGGTTCGGATAAGCGAGCGACCAGACCGAGATATCCGATGTCCGAACCCCGCACCAGGCTCTACCTCGTCACGGCGCCGGTCTCGCCGGGGGAGGACGCGGCCCCGCGCATCGCGGCGGCGCTCGACGCGGGCGACGTCGCCTGCCTGCTGCTGCGGCTCGCGCCAGCGGCCGAGCGCGACCGCAAGGAGGCGGTCAAGCTCGTCGCCCCCGCCGTGCAGGACCGCGGCACGGCGCTGCTGCTCGAAGACCCGCGCCTCGCGGCCCGCACGGGGGCGGACGGCGCCCACGCCTCGGGGATGGGCGAGCCCTTCGAGGCCGCGGTCGACGGCATGAAGCCCGACCGCATCGTCGGCGTCGGGGCCGTCGGCACGCGCGACGACGCCATGCGGGCCGGCGAGGGCGGGGCCGACTACGTGATGTTCGGCGACGCGGGCTTCGCGGCCGAGGGCCCGGACGCCGAGGCCGTGGCCGAGACGGTCGGCTGGTGGGCCGAGATCTTCAACGTGCCCTGCGTGGGCTTCGCCCGCAGCCTCGGCGAGGTCGAGGGGCTGGCCGAGGCGGGGGCCGACTTCGTGGCGCTCTGCGGCGCCGTGTGGGACGACCCGCGCGGGCCGGGCGCCGCGGTCGCCGAGGCCCAGGAATCCCTCGCCCGCGCCGCCCTCGCCCAGGCCGCCGCTCGCGAGGTCGAAGGGGCGGGGGCGTGACCGGGTGTCGGCCGGGACGGCGGCCGGGCCGGGCCGCGATCCTCCTCGCGGCCCTGTGGTTCGCCGCCACGCCCTCGGCGGCCGCGGCGGCTCCCCCCCTGCCCCCCGGGCTCGGCGCCGGCGCGCCGTCCGACGCGGGCCGCGCGGCGCCGCCCGAGGCGGCACCGCCCGCGCCGGGCGGGTTCCTGCCCTCGGCCACGAGCCCCGGCGCCCTCGCGGCACCGGACCGGCCGGGCGCCGACCCGGCCGCCAGGGCCTTCGGGGCCTTCCAGCGCGGCTACTTCTCCACCGCCCTCGCCCAGGCGACCCAGCGCCTCGCCGAGGACCCGCGCGACGGCGCCGCCATGGCGCTGATCGGCGAGATCTACGCCCAGGGCCTCGCGGTGCGCGAGGACGTCGCCGAGGCCGACCGCTGGTTCAAGCTCGCCGGCGACCACGGCAACCGCGAGGGCAGCTTCTCCTACGGCCTCGCCCTGCTGCGCGGCACGGGCGTGCCGAAGGACGTCGCGGGCGCCCTGCCCCACCTGCGCAGGGCCGCCGACCAGGGCCACGCGGGCGCGCTCTACAACCTCGGCGTGGTGACGCTCGAAGCCGACGTGAAGGCGCGCGACTACGCCGCGGCGGCCGGCTACTTCCAGAGGGCGGCCGACCTCGGCGACATGGACGCGGCCTACGCGCTGGGCAACCTGTACAAGGCCGGCCAGGGCGTCGCGCGCGACCTCGCCCGCGCCGCTTCCCTGTTCAAGGCCGCGGCCGACGAGCGCCACCCGGCGGCCCAGCTCGACTACGCCATCATGCTGTTCAACGGCGAGGGCATCCCCAAGGACGAGGCCGCGGCGGCGCGCTACTTCCGCCTCGCGGCCTACGAGGGCAACCCCGTCGCGGCCAACCGGCTGGCCCGGCTCTACGCGGCGGGGCGCGGCCTGCCCAGGGACGGCGTCGCGGCCGCGCACTGGCACCTGCTGGCCCGCGCCTCCGGCATCGCCGACCCCTGGCTCGACGGCGTGCTGGCGAGCCTGACGCCGGCCGACAAGGTGAGGGTCGAGGACGAGCTCCACCGGACGCTGGCGAACTGATGGGGGCGGCGGAGGAGGACCCGCACCTGGCCCAGCGGGCCGAGGAGGCCTGCCTCGCGGCGTGGCCGGCCCTGCGCGAACTGCTGCTCGACGGCTGGCTGCTGCGCTTCTCCGGCGGCCACACGCGGCGCGCCAACGCGGTCAACGTCGTCGGGCCGTCGCGACGCGACGCGGACGGCAAACTCGCGGCCTGCGAGGCGCTCTACGCGGCGCAGGGCCTGCCGGCCCTGTTCCGCCTGTCCACCGCCATGCCGCAGCCCGACCTCGCCCCGGCCCTCGACCGCGCCGGCTACGGCCCGCCGGAGGACGAGGCGCTGGTGCTGCGCGCCGACCTCGCGGGGCACCGCCGCGACCCCGAGGGCGCCACGCTGGTCGAGGGGCGTCCCGGCGCGCGCTGGCTCGCGGCCTCGGCCGCGCTCGGCGGCCTCGACGGGCGCGCGGCGGAGCTGCGCTCCCGCATCCTCGCCGGCCTCGTCGTGCCGGCCGCCTTCGCGTCCGTGGAGGTCGAGGGCGCCGTCGCGTCGCTCGCCTTCGGGGCCGTGCACGACGGCACGCTCTGCGTGAACGGCGTCGCCACGGCGCCCGCCCGGCGCGGGCGGGGCCTCGCGGGCCGCGCCGTCGCGGCGCTGATGGGCTGGGCCGCCGAGGGCGCCGGGGCCGCGGATGCCTGCCTCCAGGTGGGCTCCGCCAACGCGCCCGCCCTGGCGCTCTACCGCCGGCTCGGCTTCGCGACCGAGCTGTCGCGCTACCACTACCGGCGCCGCCCCGAAGGCTGATCCGCCGCCGCGAGGGTTGCCCCCTCGGCCGTTTGGGTCCACTTGCCCGTCGCACGGCGCCCGGCGCCACCCCCTCCCCGCCCGCAGGCCCCCGATGATCCGCTCCGCCCTGATGAACGTCATGACCGCCGCCGTGCTCAAGGCCGGCAAGGGGCTGAAGCGCGACCTCGGCGAGGTCGAGAACCTGCAGGTGTCGGTCAAGGGCCCGGGCGACTTCGTCACCGCGGCCGACAGGCGCTCGGAGAAGACGCTGTTCGAGGAACTCTCGAAGGCGCGCCCCGGCTACGGCTTCGTGATGGAGGAGGGCGGCGTGGTCGAGGGCTCGGACCCGAGCCACACCTGGCACATCGACCCGCTCGACGGCACCACCAACTTCCTGCACGGCGTGCCGGTCTTCGCCATCTCGGTGGGCCTGGAGCGCGAGGGCCATCTGGTCGCCGGGGTGATCTACAACCCCGCCACCGACGACATCTATTTCGCCGAGCGGGGCCAGGGCGCCTACCACAACAACCGCCGCCTGCGGGTGGCGGCGCGGCGCGACATCGCCGAGGCGCTGGTGAGCTGCGGCATCCCGGCGCTCGGCCGGGCGCAGCTCCACCCGCGCTTCAAGGCCGAGATGGCCGAGGTCATGGCGCGGGCGGGCGTGCTGCGCCGCTTCGGGGCCGCGGCGCTCGACCTCGCCTACGTGGCGGCCGGCTCCTGCGACGGCTACTGGGAGCGGGGCGTGAAGTCCTGGGACGTCGCGGCCGGCGCCCTGCTGGTGCGCGAGGCCGGCGGCTTCGTGTCGACGGCCGACGGCGGCGACGACCTCCTCGCCGCGGGCACCATCCTGGCCGGCAACGAATACATGCACCGGGCGCTGCTCGACATCCTGCGCCGGGTGCGATAGGCGGGCCCGCCTCCCCTTTCGGATTACGCCGCGCGGCGACCGCGCTCGGGACCCCCACGGGGATGAGTGCTCCGATCGAGGGGGCGTTCGCCTCCGGGTCGAGCCTCGAAGGCGAAACCCTCATCCCCGTGGAGACCTTAACCGTGACGGTTGCGGACCTCGCGGCATGGCGCGACATCTGCTAGGGGTGGGGCCGATCCCGTCGCGCCCCGCGACTTCGAGATGCCCCCCGGCCCCTCCCATGGCGACACGAAGCGACCCGTTCCGCCTGTCATCGCCCCGGATCTTCCTGGTGCGGATGGCGGTGTTCCTGATCCTGACGGGCTTCGTGGCCCTGATCCTCTACGGGCAGATCGCCAGGGCCTTCATGGCGAACCCGCCGCTGAACGGGCTGATCCTCGGCGTGCTGCTGGTCGGCATCGTGCTGGGCCTGCGCCAGGTGTTCCGCCTGTTCCCCGAGATCCGCTGGGCCAACGGCGTCAACCAGCCCGCCGCCGCCGCGTCGCGCCCCCCCGTGCTGCTGGCGCCCGTGGCGACCTTCCTGGCCGACCGGGGTGCGGGCGGCCCCCCCACCATCTCCACGGCGACGCTGCGGGCGATCCTCGACTCGGTCGGCACGCGGCTCGACGAATCGCGCGAGATCGCCCGCTACCTCACGGGGCTCCTGATCTTCCTCGGCCTGCTCGGCACCTTCTGGGGCCTGCTCGAGACCGTGGGGTCGATCGCCGGCGTCATCCGCAACATGACGGCGGGCAACGATTCGGCCGTGATGTTCGACGACCTCAAGAACGGCCTCGCCGCGCCCATCGCCGGCATGAGCGTGTCCTTCACCTCGTCGCTGTTCGGCCTCGCGGGCTCGCTGGTGCTGGGCTTCCTCGACCTCCAGGCCGGGCAGGCGCAGAACCGCTTCTACAACCAGCTCGAAGACAAGCTGTCGGCCTTCGCCGCCGCCCCGGTGGCCGAGACGCTCCCCCCCGGCCCCGAGACCCCGGCCCTGCCGGCCGACCTGCGCCTGGCGCTCGACCGCATCGCGCTCGGCACCGACCAGTCCGGCAACCGCGCCGCCACGGCCGCCATGGCCAACCTCGCCGAGGGCATCCAGACGCTGGTGCAGCACATGCGCGGCGAGCAGCAGCTCATCCGCGACTGGGTCGAGGGGCAGGCCAACCAGAACCGGGAGATGCGCCGCCTGCTGGAGCGCATCGCCCGCGAGCCGGAAGTCCGCTGAGGATGCCGCACCTCACCCTCCTGCCCCGGCGTCTGGATCCAAGCATCACCGAGGCTGGGCATTTGCGCCCTTCTCCCCTCGGGGAGAATCGGGCAC
>CAXTBR010000146.1:0-5887 GCA_964242785.1 uncultured Lichenihabitans sp.
GGGGCTGGGCTTGTGGCCGGCCGCGACCACGGCCCGGCTGGTCGAGGCGCAGCTCACGGAGGACGGCGTCTACCCGAACGCCGCGGCGGTGTTCGCGGAGGCCGAATCCGCTGCGGAGGAGGCGACGGGCACCGGTCCGACGCTCGACTTCGACCCCGCCCAACCGCGCGACCCGCAGGGTCGATGGACGAGCGGTGGCGGCGGGAGCGCGACTTCTTCTCCGAAGATCGATCCAACCACGGTCGCCGGTGGATCTCAATTTCAAGGGTCCTCCCCACAGCATTCGTCAGGTTTTGCCCAGTTGCATAGGTCCGGCCTAGCGAGCGGTCGGGTGGGGTTTTTCAGCATGCTGAACCCGATCGGGACGGCGTGGGCTCAGGAGCGTGATCCGGATGAAAGCCGTAAGGTAACTGAGGAGCCGGCTGAACTGGCCATGACTTCGCGAAATGCGCGGTATAACGACGCTTTGCAGTCACTCAAAGCGATTGATCCCAGCAATCAGAACTTGAGCATGCTGGAGCCGTCAGGCTATATCCCGACTGAAGCTGAAATCGCGAGAGTCGAGGCCGCAGCGAAGGAGGCAGCCATCGCGAGGACCTGTGATTTTCCCAGGCCCGATGGGCAGCCCATCGGCCAACGCGGGAGATCGTCGAAGATACGCATCATGTCCGGAGGCTTGGCTGCGGCGCAGCGGGATTTCGACTACTTGGGTGTGGGCGGGACGGGCATCGCTTTCGATAATGGATCGATGGTTCGCCTGCCCGGCGGCGCTGGCACGGTTACATTGCGCCCTATCACATCAACCCCGGCATCGCCGGCCATCGACATCAATATTCCGCATGTGATTCAACGCAAGCTACACTACTGAGATCTGCAATGTGTCAAATGGATATAACTCTATCAGAACTCCGTGCCACGGCTGACGTCGATTTTTTCGATGTGTCTTTCATCGCTGAGTCTCTACGCGAAGACCTAGATCTTCGAAGCCAGGAGGACATACGCCGCTGCACGCTGGATATGATTGGGCGTCTGATGGCTCTGGGCGTCTGTCCGGGTGATTATGATCATGCGACGACGATGCTGTTCTGGCCGGGTGAGCCTGATGAACTCATAAAGCGGATCGAAGCCGAGTGGATCACGATGGGCACGACGCCGACGCTGGAGCACCCCATCTGCTGGTTCGGGCTTACCCCATCCAATCCTGCGGGAGATCGCGGGCGTAAACGTCGAGTTCTCCGACCATGATCGGACCTGGGCGACAGCGACACGCGCAACGACGCCCGACATGATCTCGGCCCGGCAGGAGCTGGACCTGCGGCCGCAGCTCGAACGGCTCGACCGTGTGATCCTGCACTGGGAGGGGGTCGAGCCCGACGCGCTCGGCTTCGCGTTCCGCCCACCGCCACTGCCATGAAACCCGCAGTGGAACGCTGCGACGAGATTTTGAGACGCTGGGGCATGGCGCGGGGCGCCGCGCGCCGGCATTTTGGGCGCGCAGGACCGAGGTGTTTGAACGGCCTGCCAGCGTGATTGCGAATAGGCGTCGCGGCTCGCCCACCACGTGATGGGCGAGCCGTTTTCCCGCCGCGCGGGCGCGTCACCGCCCCGGCCATCTCCACCCGAGCGCCGGCTCGCCTTCCATCACCGTCTCGCCGAGCCGCTTCTCCAGCACGAAGGCCCGCGCGCCCGGCACCGCGCCGAGCGCCGCCACCAGCGCCGGCGCGTGCGACACCACCACGGTCTGCGAGCGCGCCGCGGCTCCGGCGATGAGCCGCGCCAGGGGCGCGATCAGCTCGGGGTGGAGGCTGGCCTCGGGCTCGTTCAGCACCATCAGGGGCGGGGGCCGCGGCGACAGCAGCGCCGCGGCGAGCAGGAGGTAGCGCAGCGTCCCCTCCGACAGCTCGGCGGCCCCGAGCGGGCGCAGCAGGCCGGGCTGGCGCATCTCCAGGGCGAAGAGCCCATCGCGGTCCGTCACCGACACGGCGGCACCCGGGAAGGCGTCCGCCACCGCGGCGTCGAGCGCCCGGGCGTCGCCGATCTCGCGCACCGTCTGGACGGCCGCCGCGAGGTCGGCGCCGTCGCCCGCCAGCACCGGCGTGCGGGTGCCGACCTGCGGCCGGCGGGCCGGCGCGCCGCGGTCGACCCGCAGGGTGTCGTAGAAGCGCCAGGCGCGCATCCGGTCGCGCAGCAACAGGAGTTCGGGGGCGCCGAGCGGGTCGGCGCAGTGGGTCATCAGGCTGTCGGTCGGCGCCAAGGCGCTCGCGGCCTGCCGCCAGCGCCCGGCCTCCGACAGCACGCGGGCCAGCGGCCCCTCGCGCATCGCGAAGGCGTTGGCGCGCGACAGCCGCTCCCCCGTCCAGGCCGCCTCGGCCTTGATCTCGGGGTCGCGGAAGAACATCGACCGCTGCAGGATCGGCAGGCCGAGGTCGATGGCGTAGCCGTAGTCCTCGGCCGAAAAGCCGAGCTTGAGGCTGACCGGCCCCCGGCGAGTCTGGCCCTGCACGGGCTGCTCGCCGCGCCGCATCGCGCCCGTCACCGTCGCCGGCCCGGCCCACAGGACCGAGCCGATCCCGCCCTCGGCCGCGAGCGAGGCGCCGACCCGGCCCTGGGCGACCTCGGCCAGCAGCCGCAGCGCCCGGTACAGGCTCGACTTGCCCGAGCCGTTGGCGCCCGTGACGACGTTCAGCGGCCCGAGCGCGACCCGCACGTCGCGCAGCGAGCGATAGCCCGAGATCGCCAGGGCCGACAGCATCGAGACCTCGCCTTCGCGACCGTTGCACCGCGCCGCCAGCATAGGCGGACCCGCGGCAGCGGACGACACCGATCCCACCCTCCCGGAGACGCCATCCATGCTGATCCACGACCGGGCGACGCCGCTCGCCCGCCGCCGCACGCCGGAAGGCTTCCTCCGGATCCGCGCCCGCATCGGCCGCGCCGGGCTGCAGGATTACCGCGCGGGCGAGATCGGCGGGCCGCCGGGCGCCCCGCCCGACGCCCCCGTGCGGGTCTATCGCCCGCCCGAGGAGGTCTTCGACCCCGCGAGCCTCGCGTCCTTCGCCAGCAAGCCCCTGACGCTCGACCACCCACCCGCCATGGTGGACAGCGGCAACTGGCGCAGCGTCGCGGTCGGCCATTCGGGCGGCGCGGTGGAGCGCGACGGCGACCACGTCGCGGCCGACCTCGTGCTGACGGACGCCGCCGCGGTGAGCCGGGCCGAGGCGGGGAGCGAGCTGTCGAACGGCTACTGGGCCGACTTCGACTTCATCCCCGGCCTCACCCCCGAGGGCGAGCCCTACGACGCCCTGCAGCGCAACATCCGCGGCAACCACATCGCCCTGGTCGACCAGGGCCGCTGCGGCCCGACCTGCACGGTGCCGGCCGAGGACGGCGCCGCGGCGGCGGACGCGGCGTCCCCGGCGTCACCGGCCGCCGCGGTGCTCGACTGCCCGCCGGCCGACGCCGCCCTCGTGGCGCGCCTCCGGGCCGGGATCGAGGCGCGCGACGGCGAGATCGCGGCGCTGCGCGCCCGCACGGCCGCCGATGCCGCCAGCCTCGACCGGCGCGCCGCCGAGCGCGGGGCCGCGGTCGAGGTCGCGCGACGGGTGCTCGGGGCGGGTTTCGATCCGGGCGGCCTCGACCTCGACGCGATCCGCCGCGCCGTCCTGGCGGCGGCGCTCGGCGCCGAGGCGGTCCGGGGCCGGGGCGAGGCCTACGTGGCGGCGGCCTTCGACGCGGTGGCGGCGCTGCGCGCCGAGCCGCGCCCGAGGTCCCGCGGCGCCGACCCGCTGGCCGGCCAGCTCGCGGCCGGCGGCGCCCCGCGCCCCTCCGCCCGCGAGGCCCGCGACGCCTATCTCGCGGGTGCCTGGAAGCCCGACCCCATCGAAGGAGCCCGCTGATGCCCGCCGTCCAGACCAGCTACAACGCCTTCCACCCCGCCGGCGCCCTCGGCATGATGGCCAACGGCGAATGGCTGACCAACGTCGTCTCGCGCGTGGTCGACCCCGCGGCGGCCGTCGCGGTGGCGCCCGGCGACCCCGTGCTGCAGGGCGCGTCCGAGCAGCTCGTGGTCTCGGCCAACGGCGCCGCCGGGGCGTTCCGCGGCATCGCGATCCGCGACGCCACCCTGCCGCCCTCCGCCAACGACGCCTTCGCGCCCGCCGCCACCGTGGGGGTGATGACCAAGGGCGTGGTGTGGGTCAACGCCGCCGCCGCCGTGTCGCCCGGCCAGCCCGCCTTCGTCACGGCCGCGGGGGCGCTCACCGCCGCGGCGACCGGCAACACCGCCATCCCGGGCGCCGTGTGGGAGAGCGCCGCAGCGGCGCCCGGCCTCGCCAAGCTGCGCCTCGGCTGACCCGCCCCCGCCCCACCACGCCATCACGGGATCATTCCATGCTCAAAGCGACTTTCGACGCCCAGGCGGCGCTCGGCTTCCTCGTCTCGCAGGTGTCGAGCATCGAGAGCGAGGTCTACGCGATCCGCTACGCCGACATCCAGTATCCGCGCCTCGTGCCGGTCGACACCTCGGCCTATCCCTGGGCCAAGACCGTCACGTATTTCACCACCGACGGGGTCGGGCAGGCCGACTGGATGAACGGCGACGCCGGCGACATGCCCTTCGCCGAGCTCAGCCGCTCCCGCTACGAGACGACGGTGGAATCCGCCAAGATCGGCTACCGCTTCTCGCTGGAGGAGGTGAACCAGGCCATGATGATCCCCGGGATGGACCTCCCGGCCGACAAGGCGGCGGCCGCCAGGCGCGCGGCCGACGAGCTCGTCGAGCGGGTGGCGATCTCGGGCGACAGCCGCAAAGGCTTCCTCGGCCTGATCAACCAGACGCTGGTGCCCCAGACCGCCGTGCCCAACGGCGCCTCGGGCTCCCCGCTCTGGGCCAACAAGACGCCGGCCGAGATCCTGGCGGACGTCAACAACGCGCTGGTCGGCGCCTGGGCCGCGACCGGCCAGGTGGAGTTGCACGACACGGTACTGCTGCCTGTGGCGCAATACGGCACCATCGCCTCCATGCCGCGCTCCGCCACCTCGGACACGACGGTCATCACCTACCTGCAGACCAACAACGTCTACACGTCCACCACCGGCCAGCCGCTGACGATCCGCACGCTGCGCCAGCTCGCGGGTGCGGGGGCCGGGGGGACGAACCGCATGGTCACCTACCGGCGCGACCCGCAGGTGCTGAAGTTCCACATGCCCATGCCGCACCAGTTCTTCCCGCCGCAGCAGCGCATGCTGGAGTTCGTCATCCCCGGCATGATGCGGCTCGGCGGCCTCGACGTGCGGCTGCCGCGCGGCGTGTCGTACAACGACGGGATCTGAGCCGTGCGGGCGCGTGTGACGAACCTCAGCCGCGGGGCGCGCGGCTTCCACACGCGGGACCGGGGCACGGCCCTGCTGGAGCCCGGCGCCTCGGCGCTGCTCGACCTCGCCGACCACCCGGCCCACCGGGCCTGGGAGGCGGCCGGCGAGGTGAGGATCGAGCCCGACGAGGCCGCCCCGCGCGGGCGCGACAAGGCGTCGGCCCGCGAAGCGGGCAGGCACGGCCGCGACCGGTGAGCATCCCGTCAGTCCGGTTTCAAAAGGCCCTCGGCCTTTTGCGGGTTTCAGGGCGGAGCCCTGAGTCTTAGGCTGAAGATCAAAATATAACTTTCAGCCTTATCATGCTCTACAACGATATAATTTTCAGGGCTCCGCCCTTAGACCCGTCAAAGGGCCAGCCCTTTGGAAACCAGTCCTTCCATGCTCTATCCTGCGAGGCTCGATGTTCACAGGCTTCACGGCCTCGGCACGCGACAGCCTGTCGAACCTGGCGGCCTCGCTGGGGGCGGGGAAGGACAAGGCGGCGGGCGACAGCTTCACGCTGTTCGACCTCGAC
>CAXTBR010000147.1:0-5671 GCA_964242785.1 uncultured Lichenihabitans sp.
TCAAATGCGGCATCGTCGGCCTGCCGAACGTCGGCAAGTCGACGCTCTTCAACGCCCTCACCCAGACGGCGGCGGCCCAGGCCGCCAACTATCCCTTCTGCACCATCGAGCCCAATGTCGGCGACGTCGCGGTGCCGGACCCGCGGCTCGACGCTCTGGCGGCGATCGCCGCCTCGAAGGAGATCATCCCGACGCGCCTCACCTTCGTGGACATCGCCGGCCTCGTGCGCGGCGCCTCGAAGGGCGAGGGCCTGGGCAACCAGTTCCTCGCCAACATCCGCGAATGCGACGCCGTCGCCCACGTGGTGCGCTGCTTCGTCGACGGGGACGTGACCCACGTCGAGAACAAGATCGCGCCGCTCGACGACATCGAGATCGTCGAGACCGAGCTCATGCTCTCCGACCTCGACAGCCTGGAGAAGCGCGTCCTCGCCCTGGAGAAGAAGGCCAAGGGCAACGACAAGGAGGCCAGGGAGACCCTCGACCTCGTGGGCCGCTGCCTCGCCCTGCTGCGGGAGGGCAAGCCGGCCCGCCTCGTCGAGGTCAAGCCGGACGAGCGCAAGCTCTTCGCCGGGCTGGGCCTCCTGTCGTCGAAGCCCGTGCTCTACGTGTGCAACGTCGAGGAAGAGTCGGCCGACGCCGGCAACGCGCTCTCGGCCGCCGTGGCGGCGCGCGCGCAGGCCGAGGGAGCCGAGAGCGTGGTGGTCTCGGCCAAGATCGAGAGCGAGATCGCCGTCCTGCCGGCCGCGGAGCAGAAGGACTACCTCAACGCCATCGGCCTCGCCGAGCCCGGCCTCAACCGCGCCATCCGCGCCGGATACGCGCTGCTCCACCTCGTCACCTACTTCACGGTGGGACCGAAGGAGACGCGCGCCTGGACCATCACGCGGGGCACGCGCGCGCCCGCGGCCGCCGGCGTGATCCATTCCGACTTCGAGAAGGGCTTCATCCGCGCCGAGACGATCGCCTACGCCGACTACGTGGCGCTGAAGGGCGAGGCCGGCGCCCGCGACGGCGGCAAGTTCCGCCTCGAAGGCAAGGACTACGTCGTCGCGGACGGCGACGTGCTGCATTTCCGCTTCAACAACTGAAGGACCTGAATCCCATGCTGCAGATCGGACAGACGGCGCCGGACTTCTCGGCCAACACCACCGAGGGGCCGATCCGCTTCCACGACTGGATGGACGGCCAGTGGACGGTGCTGTTCTCGCACCCCAAGACCTTCACGCCCGTCTGCACGACGGAGCTCGGCGCGCTGGCGCGGCTAAAGCCGGAGTTCGACCGGCGCGGCGTCAAGGTCATCGGCCTGTCGGTCGATCCCGTCCAAGCCCACGCGCTCTGGTCGCAGGACATCGGCGACACGCAGGGCTTCGCGCCGAACTATCCCATGATCGGCGACGCGGACCTCAACGTGTCGAAGCTCTACGGCATGCTGCCGGCCGGCGCCGAGGGCACCTCGGAGGGCCGGACCCCGGCCGACAACGCCACGGTGCGGACCGTCTTCGTGATCGGGCCCGACCGCGCCGTCAAGCTGGCGCTGGCCTATCCGATGTCGACGGGCCGGAACTTCGACGAGATCCTGCGGGCGATCGACTCGCTCCAGCTCACCGCCCGCCACAAGGTCGCGACCCCGGCCGACTGGCGCCCGGGCGATGACGTCATCATCCCGGCGACGGTGGGCGACGCGGAGGCGAAGCAGCGCTATCCGGAGGGTTTCACGACGCTGAAGCCCTACTTGAGGACCGTCGCCCAGCCGAAGTGATGCTGCTTCCGGGTGATCGGCTCTGAACGGCTCCCCCTCCGCTCATCCCCGCGCAGGCGCATAGGCGCTCATTGAGGCGAGAAATACCCCACCCTCCTCATCCTGAACCTGTCGAAGGACGACACGGGTCCTTTGGACCCTCGCTCAGGATGAGCTAGCGTTGGCCCACATCTCTGAGGCTGGGCGTTGGCGCCCTTCTCCCCAGCGGGGAGAAGATGCCCGCGAAGCGGGCGGATGAGGGGGATTCCACAGGGGGTGGATCCCCCCTCATCCGGCGCTGCGCGCCACCCAGGTCCCATCCCGGCGAGCCGGGATGGGTTCCCGACTCTCCCCGCAGGGGAGAAGGGCACCACTCCGTGGGCGCCGATATGTGTGCCAACGCTAGCTCAGGATGGGGGGGGGGAGGGTGGGAGAAAACAGGGTTTTTGCCCCAATGTTAGCGCCTATGCGCCCGCGCGGGGATGAGCGGCAAAGGGCAGCAATCATCCGGAAACCCTATGAGGGATAGCCGACATCGCGGTGTTGGCCCGAGATCATCGTCACGCGATCGAGGCCCGGCATCAGTCCGGTTCCAGAGGACTCTCGCCCTTTGGAAACCGTGCTTCGCCGAAAGCTTCAGGCGAAGTAGTCTTGCAGGGCGCGCACTTCGAGCTCGCCGCCGAGGTAGCCGCCGATGCCCCGCGCGGCCGCGATGGCGCCCGCGAGCGTCGTGTAATAGGGAACCTTGTGGAGCAGGGCCGCGCGGCGCAGGTCGCGCGAGTCCGACAGGGCGCGGGCGCCCTCCGTGGTGTTGACCACGAGCTGGATGCCGCCGTTCTTGATGGCGTCGACGACGTGCGGCCGGCCCTCCGACACCTTGTTGACCTTGGTGACCGCGATGCCGGCCTCGCGCAGGCTCCGGCACGTGCCGCCCGTCGCCAGGATCTTGAAGCCGAGGCCCGCCAGGGCGCGGATCGTGTCGATGATCCGCGCCTTGTCGGCGTCCTTCACGGACACGAAGACCGCGCCCTTGGTGGGGACGGCCGTGCCGGCGCCGAGCTGGCTCTTGGCGAAGGCGAGGTCGAAGGAGCGGTCGAGGCCGATCACCTCGCCGGTGGACCGCATCTCCGGCCCCAGCACCGTGTCGACGCCGGGGAAGCGCGCGAAGGGGAACACAGCCTCCTTCACGGCCACGTGGCCGAGCGTCCGGGGCCTGAGCCCGAAGCTCGCCAGCGTCTCGCCCGCCATGATGCGCGAGGCGATCTTGGCGAGCGGCCGGCCGATCACCTTGGCCACGAACGGCACGGTGCGGGAGGCGCGCGGGTTCACCTCCAGGACGAAGATCTCGCCGCCCTTGATGGCATACTGCACGTTCATCAGCCCCACCACGCCGAGCGCCAGGGCGAGCACACCGGTCTGGCGCTCGATCTCGGCGATGGTCGCGGCGTCGAGGGAATGGGGCGGCAGCGAGCAGGCGGAATCGCCCGAATGGATGCCCGCCTCCTCGATGTGCTCCATGATGCCCGCCACCACGACCTCCGTGCCGTCGCAGAGCGCGTCCACGTCAACCTCGATGGCGTCCGTGAGATAGCGGTCGAAGAGCAGCGGGTTGGCGCCCAGCACGGTGTTGATCTGCCCGGTCTTGTCGTTCGGATAGCGGGTCTTCACCTCGGGCGGCACGAGGCCCGGCAGCGTGTCGAGCAGGTAGCCGTCGAGCGCCGCCTCGGTGCGGATGATCGCCATGGCGCGGCCCCCGAGCACGTAGGAGGGACGCACGACGAGCGGCAGGCCGAGCGAGGCCGCGACGAGGCGCGACTGCTCGACCGAGTAGCTGATGGCGTTCTTCGGCTGCTTCAGCCCGAGCTTGTCGAGCAGGCGCTTGAAGCGGTCGCGGTCCTCGGCGAGGTCGATCGAATCCACGCTGGTGCCGAGGATCGGGATGCCGGCGGCTTCGAGCGCAGTGGCGAGCTTCAGGGGCGTCTGGCCGCCGAACTGCACGATGACGCCCTTCAGCGTGCCGGCCTGGCGCTCGACGTCCAGCACTTCGAGGACGTCCTCGGCCGTGAGGGGCTCGAAATAGAGGCGATCCGAGGTGTCGTAGTCGGTCGACACAGTCTCGGGGTTGCAGTTGACCATCACGGTCTCGTAGCCCGCCTCGGACAGCGCGAAGCAGGCGTGGCAGCAGCAATAGTCGAACTCGATGCCCTGGCCGATGCGGTTCGGGCCGCCGCCGAGGATCACCACCTTGTCGCGGGCGGAGGGGCGGGCCTCGTCGGCCGGCGCGCCGGAGGGCGAGCCCGCGAAGGGCGGCGCGTAGGTCGAATACATGTAGGCGGTGGGCGAGGCGAACTCGGCCGCGCAGGTGTCGATGCGCTTGAACACGGGGCGCACCCCAAGGGCGTGGCGCAGCCGCGTGACGGCTTCGGGGCTCTGCCCGGACAGCGCGGCCAGCCGGGCGTCCGAGAAGCCCGCGGCCTTGAGGCCGCGCAGGCTCGGCGCGGTGCCGGGCAGGCCGAAGCGGCGCACCTTGGCCTCGAGGTCGACGATGTCCTGGATCTGCTCGATGAACCAGGGATCGAAGCGGCAGGCTTCGTGGATCTCGGCGTGGCTCATGCCATGGCGCAGGGCCTGGGCCACGACGAGGATCCGGTCGGGCGTGGGCAGGCCGAGCGCGGCCCGCAGCGCGACGCGCTCCTCGCCCGGCACGAGGCCGTCGATCGGGATCTCGTCGAGGCCGTTCAGGCCGGTCTCCAGCGAGCGGAGCGCCTTCTGCAGCGATTCCGCGAAGGTCCGGCCGATCGCCATGGCCTCGCCGACCGACTTCATGGCGGTCGACAGGATCGGCTCTGCGCCGGGGAACTTCTCGAAGGCGAAGCGGGGGATCTTGGTGACGACGTAGTCGATCGTCGGCTCGAAGGACGCCGGGGTGGCGCCCCCCGTGATGTCGTTCTGGATCTCGTCCAGCGTGTAGCCCACGGCGAGCTTGGCCGCGACCTTGGCGATGGGGAAGCCCGTGGCCTTGGAGGCCAGGGCCGAGGAGCGCGACACGCGCGGGTTCATCTCGATGACGATCATGCGGCCGTTCGAGGGATCGACGGCGAACTGCACGTTGGAGCCGCCGGTCTCGACGCCGATCTCGCGCAGCACCGCCAGCGAGGCGTCGCGCATGATCTGGTATTCCTTGTCGGTCAGCGTCAGGGCGGGCGCCACGGTGATCGAGTCGCCGGTGTGGACCCCCATCGGGTCGACGTTCTCGATCGAGCAGACGATGATGGCGTTGTCGGCGCGGTCGCGCACCACCTCCATCTCGTATTCCTTCCAGCCCAGCACGCTCTCCTCCACCAGCACCTGGGTGGTGGGGGAGGCGTCGAGGCCGCGCTCGATGATCTCGATATATTCGTCGCGGTTGTACGCGATGCCGCCCCCCGTGCCGCCCATGGTGAAGGAGGGCCGGATGATCGCCGGCAGGCCGATGTCGTCGATGACCGCGAGGGCCTGTGTCAGCGAGCCGACGTGGTGGGACCGCGGCGTGTCGAGGCCGATCTTGGTCATGGCGTCGCGGAACAACTCGCGGTCCTCGGCCTTGTCGATGGCGGCCGCGGTGGCGCCGATGAGCTCGACGTCGTGCTCCTTCAGCGTGCCCATCCGCTCCAGCGCGAGCGCGCAGTTCAGCGCCGTCTGCCCGCCCATGGTGGGCAGCAGCGCGAAGCCGCCCGGCACGGCACGGCGTTCGGCCGCGATGATCTTGGCCACGATCTCGGGCGTGATGGGCTCCACGTAGGTCCGGTCCGCCATGTCCGGGTCGGTCATGATGGTGGCGGGGTTGGAGTTGACCAGCACGATGCGGTAGCCCTCGGCCCGCAGCGCCTTGCACGCCTGCACGCCCGAGTAGTCGAACTCGCACGCCTGGCCGATGACGATGGGCCCGGC
>CAXTBR010000148.1:0-5409 GCA_964242785.1 uncultured Lichenihabitans sp.
CGACCGGGGCACGATCTTCGGGCTGAAGACCGGCGGCAACGTCGAATCGATCCTGTCGTCGCTCCCCCCGGCCGTCATCTGGCCGTGATGGACCGAAGGCTGAAGATCGGTGTCAGTCCGGTTTCATAAGGCCCCCGGCCTTTGGAATCCCTGATTTGGACGATCGTCATCCCGGCTCGGTCAGCCCCGCGCAAGCACGAGCGCCGCTAGTCGTCCGCGATGATGCGTCCGGGTGGGGGCTCGGTTCCATGCTGTCGACCTACGCGACCTATCGCTTCTACGCCCAGGATCTCGACAAGAGCGTGAGCCGCGTCGCCGCGCAGCCGGTCGTGCAGCGGGACACGGCCTATTACCAGGCCAACATCGGCAAGGTGAAGACGGTCGACGACTTCCTCAAGAACGCGAGGCTCTACACCTACGCGCTCACGACCTACGGCCTCGAAGACGCCATCCCCAACCGCGGCTTCATCCGCAAGGTCCTGACCAGCGACACCACGGACCCCAAGAGCTTCGTCAACAAACTGAACGACACCCGCTACCGCACCCTGGCGGCGGCCTTCGCCTTCACCACCACCGGCAAGGTCGTCACCACGGCCGTGGCGCAGGACGCGACCCAGGAGGACGAGACGCTGGGCCTCTACAGCCGGCGGACCCTCGTCCTGGGCCCCCAGGCGACCGCCACCAAGGCCACCAAGGCCCAGCAGGACGACATCGACTATTACAAGGCCCACATCGGCCGCGTGTCGTCGATCGCCGATCTCGCGGGCGACCACCGGCTCTACCGCATCGCCCTCCAGGCCTATGGCCTCGATCCCGCCACCACCCCCGCCGACACCGTCACGCACCTGCTGGAGAGCGACCGCTACGACCCGAAGAGCTTCGCCGACCGGACCGGGCCGTCGACGGACGGCGCTCAGTCCGTGTCCGCCACCCGGTCCACGGCGGCGCTCTACGCGGCGAGCGTCGGCACGGACGCGGCCTCCCAGGCCGCCGCCGCCGTCGAGACCGCCTATTTCGAACGCGAGATGCCGGACGTCACCTCCGTCGACGCCTTCCTCAGCGACGGCCGCCTCGTCGCCTACGCGACACAGGCTTTCGGCCTCGGCGGCAGCGCCGCCGCCATCCGCACCTACGCCCAGGCCCACGGCGTCCCGGCCGGGGCGGGGCTGACGGACGCGCAGACCTCGGACCTGCTGCGCGCCGCGCTGACGAGCGACCTGTCCCAGGCCGGCAACGCCGCCGACACCCTCGGCGGCGGCTTCCGCGCGATGGCGGCGGCCTTCGGCTTCGGCGCGACCGCCCTCCAGTCCCCGGCCGACACGGCCGACACCGTGGCGCGCTACGGGCAGCAGGCGGGCTCGGACGACGCGAGCCAGGCGCTCGCCGCGGCGGAGACGGCCTATTACCGCGCCGCCGTCCCCAAGCTGAAGACCCCCGACCAGTTCGTTGCCGACCCGCGCCTCATGGACTATGCGACGAAGGCCTACGGGCTCACCTTCGCGGCCGACGCCACGCCGGACACGAAGCGCGCGGCGGTCGCCGCCGCCCTGTCGGGGGATCCCACGGCCGCAGGCGGCGTGGCCGCGGCGCTCGGGCCGGGTTTCGTCGCCCTGGCGTCGGCCTTCAACAGCGCCAGGCCGGTCTACGCGCAGTCGGCCGCGGAGGCTGAATCCACCGTCGACCTCTACGGCCAGGCGGCGGCCGGGGACGCGGATGCCGCGGCCGAGACGCAGCACTACATGGACGCCATGCCGGGCGTGAAGAGCGTCGACGACCTCCTCGCGGACGATCGCCTCACGTCCTACGTGGTCAAGGCCTACGGGATCGCGGTGCCGGCCGATGCCTCCGCGGCCGACACGCGGGCGCGGCTGAAGGCCGTGCTGACCAGCGACCCCACCGATCCGGCCGGCGCCGCGGCGCGGGGCGGCAGCGCCACGCGCCGCCTGGCCTCGGCCTTCCGCTTCGACGCGAAGGGCGCGGCCTCCGCTTCGCCCCGCCCGGCCGTCGCCTCGGGCACGGGACTCCAGACCGCCTCGGCCAAGCTCGCCACGGCCGACCTCTACGCCGAGCGCCTCGGGCCTGACGCCACTGCGCGGTTGAAGGGGCAGGTCGAGGCCGACTACAGCCAGACCGTGCTGGCCGGGGCCGCGTCGCTCGACGACGTCGTCGGCGACCCCCGCGTCGTGAACTACCTGGCGACCGCCTACGGCATCGGCTTCGCCGCCAAGGCCACCGACGCCGACAAGGCGAGCGTGATCCGGAACATCCTGTCGAGCGACCCCGACGACCCGAAGAGCGTCGCGAGCCAGACGGGGAACGACGCCCGCGCCCTGGCGTCGGCCTTCGCCTTCTCGCACGTCTACGACGGGGACGCTGCGGTCACGCGGAACGGCCGGCCCGACCTCGTGGCTTTCGCGTCGGCCTTCAACTTCGACGCCGCCGGCCGAGTGGCGGCGCCCCGTCTGGCGCAGGCCGCGCGGGACACCGCCTCGACCCTGTCGCTCTACGGCAAGGCCGCCACGGCGGCCGGCGCCGACGCGGCCGCCATCAAGGCCGACGTGACCTACTACCAGAGCTCCATCGGCGCCGTCCGGACGCTCGGCGGCTTCCTGTCCGACCCCAGCCTCGTCGGGGTCGCCACGGCGGCCTACGGCGTGTCGCGACCCGCCGGATTGTCGGACGCGGCCTGGACCGACCGGCTGACATCCGTGCTGACCAGCGACCTCGCCGACCCGAAGAGCGCCGCGAACCGCCTCGGGGGGGCCTATCGCAAGCTCGCGGCGGCTTTCGACTTCGCCAGGGACGGCACGGTGGCGCGGGTTCAGGCCCAGCGCGTCCAGTCGGCCAAGGCCGCGGACCTGATGGCCGCCCCCCATGCCACGCTGGTGATGGAGGACCAGGCGGGCGACACCAGCCCGGGCGCGAAGCTCGCGCTCTACTACAGGCGCCTCGCCCCCGGCATCACCAGCATGTACCAGATCCTGGCCGACAAATCGCTGCTCAGCGTGGTGACGACCACGCTGGGCCTGCCGTCCAACTTCTCCAAGATCGACATCGACGCCCAGGCCCGGATCATCGGCAACAAGCTCAAGAAGTCCGACCTGACCGACCCCAAGAAGCTCGACGCCTTCGTCAAGCGTTTCACCGTGCTCTACGACGCCGACAAGCTCACCGACACGCCCCCGAGCACGCCGCTCGACGCCGCCGCCGGCGGCACGGAGGTGACGAGCAACTCGCTCCTCGCCACGTTGAACGCCGGCCG
The DNA here is from genome assembly GCA_964242785.1 of uncultured Lichenihabitans sp. GTDB lineage: Bacteria > Pseudomonadota > Alphaproteobacteria > Rhizobiales > Beijerinckiaceae > Lichenihabitans. Next base: position 3,263 of record CAXTBR010000148.1, read on the forward strand.
ATCCACGAAGGACCTCGCGCCGATCCTCCAGCTCTTCGCCCCGACCTGAGGGCCTGACCGCCGCGGCAGCCCAGGGATTCCGACCGGCCGCTTTCCGCTTTTCGCCGCTCGCGATCGTCGATCCGCCTGTCTGGCGCGTTGCGGGCATGCTACCACGGCGGCGGGCCGGCCTGGGCCGGGACTGTCGCGCGGGTGACATGCTCCCAGTCCATGCGGATGGATCGGCGCCCGGCGTGGATCGGCACGGGCCGGTCGGGGCGCGGCAGTGCGGAGAGAAGCGATGGATTTCAAGAAGGGCGACATCGTGCAGTTGAAGTCGGGCGGCCCCGCCATGGTGGTGACGGGCGAGTCCGGCGACAACGTGCAGGTGCTCTGGTACGGGGAGATCGTCGACGAGATCAAGACCGGCAGCGTGCCGGGCTTCTGCCTCGTCGAGGCCGAGATCGAGGAAGCCGAGGACGAGACCTTCGGCCGCCGCTGACGGTCTCGTCCTTCGATGGCGGCGGCGTAACCGCGGCCCCCTCCCGGACGAAACGCGGGGACACGGCCGGACCCGGCGGCGACTCCGCCCCGGACCCCTCCGGCCGGCGCCACCTGTAGGGATCCTCACCATGTTCGACATCCAGCGCCACGGCGCCTCGCTGGCCCTCGCCGCCGTCCTCGGCGTCGCGGCCGCGGCCCCGGCCCGCGCCGAAAGCGTCCACGAGCGCGGCACGATCGCCTCGGTCGAGGGATCGATCGTCAAGATCACCAACCGCGACGGCAAGGCCCTGATGTTCAACCTCGCCGAGGGCTGGGCCGTCGTCGGCGCCGAGAAGGCCAGCGTGGCGGACATCAAGCCCGGCACCTTCATCGGCACCGCCACCACGGGCGAGGACACCGGCCTGAAGGCGCTCGAAGTCGTCGTGTTCCCGGAGAAGATGCGCGGCGCCGGCGAGGGGCACTATGTCTGGGATCTCCAGCCCAAGACCATGATGACCAACGCCACCGTCAACAACGCCGTGAAGGGCGTCGACGGCCAGACCGTGACGCTCACCTACAAGGGCGGGGAGAAGAAGGTCGAGATCAAGGACTCGACCCCCATCGTGCAGCTCGCCGACGCCACGGCGGCCGACCTCACGGTGGGTGCCAAGGTGTTCATCGCGGCGCCCGGCGAGGCGGCGGACGGCAAGATAGAGAAGGGCACGGTCGTGGTCGGCAAGGGCGGTGTCACGCCGCCCATGTGATCTCGGCTCCGACGGCGCGCGACGACCTGGGGACCCGGCCAAGGCCGGGTCTTTGCATGTCCGGGGGGCGGCTCGCGCCCGCGGCGCTTCCGCGGCGGCCGACCCTGTCCTAAGAAACGACGCCCGACCGCCCCCGCGCAAGACCAGGATCCCCGCATGCCGAAGCGCACCGACATCGCCACGATCATGATCATCGGGGCCGGCCCGATCATCATCGGGCAGGCCTGCGAGTTCGACTATTCGGGCACCCAGGCCTGCAAGGCGCTGCGCGAGGAGGGCTATCGGATCGTCCTCATCAACTCCAACCCCGCCACCATCATGACCGACCCGGACATGGCGGACCGCACCTATGTCGAGCCGATCACCCCCGAGATCGTGGCCGAGATCATCGCCATCGAGCGCCACAAGGCGCCGGGCGGCTTCGCGCTGCTGCCCACCATGGGCGGCCAGACGGCGCTCAACTGCGCCCTCGCGCTCGACGCGCAGGGGGTGCTGGAGAAGCACGGCGTCGAGCTGATCGGGGCGACCGCGGCCGCCATCGACAAGGCCGAGGACCGCGAGCTGTTCCGCGACGCCATGACGAGGATCGGGCTCGACACGCCGCGCTCGCACCAGATCGGCTCGCTCGGGGAAGCCCTGGCGGTGCTGGACGACATCGGCCTGCCGGCCATCATCCGCCCCTCCTTCACCATGGGCGGCACCGGCGGGGGCATCGCCTACAACAAGGCCGAGTACATCGAGATCATCGAGCGCGGCATCGATGCCTCCCCCACCAGCGAGGTGCTGGTCGAGGAAAGCGTGCTCGGCTGGAAGGAGTTCGAGATGGAGGTGGTCCGCGACCGGGCGGACAACTGCATCATCGTGTGCTCGATCGAGAACGTCGACCCGATGGGGGTCCACACCGGCGACTAGATCACGGTG
>CAXTBR010000149.1:0-5304 GCA_964242785.1 uncultured Lichenihabitans sp.
TCTCGATGAGCTTCGTCGGGTCGGAATCGAGGTCCACCATGTTGCCGGCCTCGCGCGCCGCCACCGTGCCGGTGTTCATGGCCACGCCCACGTCGGCCTGGGCCAGGGCCGGCGCGTCGTTGGTGCCGTCGCCGCACATGGCCACGAGCTTGCCCTTGGCCTGCTCGGCGCGGATGAGCGCGAGCTTGTCCTCCGGGGTCGCCTGGGCCAGGAAGTCGTCCACCCCCGCCTCGGCCGCGATGGCGGCCGCGGTCATCGGGTTGTCGCCCGTGATCATCACCGTGCGGATGCCCATGCGGCGCAGCTCGCCGAAGCGCTCGCTGATGCCGCCCTTGACGATGTCCTTGAGGTAGATGACGCCGAGCAGCCGCCCGTCGCGGGCCACGGCCAGCGGCGTGCCGCCCGCCTTGGCGATCTCGTCCGCGATGGCCTGGATCTCGGGCACGGCGTTGCCCACGGCCACCGGCTTCAGCGCCAGCGCGGCGCCCCCGCGGGAGGACGGGGCCGGGCCGGGCTGGACGTAGCCCAGGATGGAATCCACCGCGCCCTTGCGGATCGACGAGCCCTCGATGTCGACGCCGCTCATGCGCGACTGGGCCGTGAAGGGCACGAAGGTGGCGTTGATGCTCGCCATGTCGCGGGCGCGGATGCCGTATTTCTCCTTGGCCAGCACGACGATCGAGCGCCCCTCCGGCGTCTCGTCCGCCAGGGAGGCGATCTGCGCGGCGTCGGCCAGCTCCGCCTCGGTCACGCCGCGCACGGGCCGGAACTCGGTCGCCTGCCGGTTGCCGAGCGTGATCGTGCCGGTCTTGTCGAGGAGCAGCGTGTCGACGTCGCCCGCGGCCTCGACGGCGCGGCCCGACATGGCCAACACGTTGAAGCGCACGAGCCGGTCCATGCCGGCGATGCCGATGGCCGAGAGCAGCGCCCCGATGGTGGTGGGGATCAGCGTCACGAACAGCGCCACCAGCACGATGACCGGGATCGAGCCGCCCGCATAGGACGCGAAGGACGGGATCGACGCCACGGCGAAGACGAAGATGATGGTGAGGCCGGCCAGCAGGATGTTCAGCGCGATCTCGTTCGGCGTCTTCTGCCGCTCGGCGCCCTCGACGAGCGAGATCATGCGGTCGATGAAGGTGGAGCCGGCCGCGGCCGTGATCCTCACCCTGATCCAGTCGGACAGGACCTGGGTGCCGCCGGTCACGGCCGAGCGGTCTCCGCCCGACTCGCGGATCACGGGCGCGGACTCGCCCGTGATGGCAGCCTCGTTGACCGAGGCCACGCCCTCGATCACCTCGCCGTCCGACGGGATGATGTCGCCGGCCTCGACCAGCACGACGTCGCCGACCTTGAGGCCCGCGCCGGGCATCATCTTGAAGCCGGCACGCGGGCCGCCGACCGCGGCACCCGGCCCGCTCAGCACCTTGGCCTGGGTCTCGGTGCGGGTGCGGCGCAGGCTCTCGGCCTGGGCCTTGCCGCGCCCCTCGGCCGTGGCCTCGGCGAAGTTGGCGAAGAGCAGCGTGAACCAGAGCCACAGCACGATCTGGAACGAGAAGCCGAGCGAGGGCCCGCCCGTGACGGCGTCGCGGACCAGCAGCACGGTGGTCAGCGCCGCCACGACCTCCAGCACGAACATGACGGGGTTCTTGATCTGCAGGCGGGGGTCGAGCTTCCGGAAGGCGCCCCCGACCGCCGGCCCGAGGATGCGGGCGTCGAGGATGCTGGATTGAGCCTTGGCCATGGGATGGCTCCGAATGAGGGGATGGGGGGCGGCGCGGGCGCCCGCGGCGCCCGCTTCGAAGGATGGGGGGACCGGATCAGGGCGCCGCGGCGAAGACTTGGCCGGAGGCGCCGGCGAGGTGCTCGACGATCGGCCCCAGCGCCAGGGCCGGGAAGAACGTCAGGCCGCCGATGATGAGGATGACGCCGACGAGCAAGCCCACGAAGAGGCCGCCGTGGGTCGGGAAGGTCCCGGCCGAGGCCGGCACGGTCTTCTTCGCGGCCAGCGACCCCGCGATGGCGAGCGCCGGGATGTGGATGAAGAAGCGGCCGACCAGCATGCCGATGGCGAGCGTCACGTTGTAGAACAGCGTGTTGGCCGACAGCCCCGCGAAGGCCGAGCCGTTGTTGGCGGCCGCCGACGTGTAGGCGTAGAGGATCTCGGAGAAGCCGTGCGGGCCGGGGTTGTTGGTGCCCGCCACCGCCGAGGGCAGCACCACGGCCAGCGCCGTGAAGCCGAGCATCATCAGCGGCAGCACCAGGATGCCCAGCATGGCCATCTTGACCTCGCGGGCCTCGATCTTCTTGCCGAGGTATTCCGGCGTGCGCCCGACCATGAGGCCGGCCACGAAGATCGCCACGACCACGAAGATCAGCATGCCGTAGAGGCCGGCGCCGACGCCGCCGACGATGACCTCGCCGAGCTGCATGTTGATGAGCGGGATCATGCCGCCGAGCGCCGTGAAGGAATCGTGCATGGCGTTGACGGCGCCGCAGGAGGCCCCGGTCGTGATGACGGCGAAGAGCGCCGAGGCCACGATGCCGAAGCGGACCTCCTTGCCCTCCATGTTGCCGCCCTCGAGCCCCAGGGCGTGCAGCAGCGGGTTGCCGGCCGACTCGGCCGCGTACACCACGGCGACGCCGGCGAGGAAGAGCACGCCCATGGCGCCCAGGATCGCCCAGCCCTGGCGCTGGTCGCCCACCATGCGGCCGAAGACGTTGGTGAGGGCGGCGCCGAGCGAGAAGATGGAGATCATCTGCACGAAGTTGCACAGGGCCGTGGGGTTCTCGAACGGGTGCGCGGCATTGGCGTTGAAGAAGCCGCCGCCGTTGGTGCCCAGCATCTTGATCGCCACCTGGCTCGCCACCGGCCCCAGGGCGATGGTCTGCTTGGCGCCTTCGAGGGTGGTGGCGTCCGCGTAGGCGCCGAGCGTCTGCGGCATGCCGGTCCAGACGAGGTAGAGCGCGTAGGGGATGCAGATCGGCAGCAGCACGTAGAGCGTGCAGCGCGTGAGGTCGACCCAGAACGACCCCACGGTCTTCGAGGACGCGCGCGCGAAGCCGCGGATCAGCGCCACCGCCAGCGCGATGCCGGTGGCGGCCGACAGGAAGTTCTGGTGCGTCAGCCCCAGCATCTGCGACAGGTAGGACAGCGTGCTCTCGCCGCCGTAGCTCTGCCAGTTGGTGTTGGTGATGAAGCTCGCAGAAGTGTTGAAGGCGAGGTCCGGCGCGACCGCGCTCTCGCCGGCGGGGTTGTAGGGCAGCACGTCCTGGAGCCGCAGCAGCCCGTAGAGGATCACGAAGCCGCCGACGTGCAGGAAGATCATGGCGACGAGGTAGGCGTACCACGTCTGCTCGTGGGCCTCGTCGATGCCGGACAATCTATAGAGCCCCCGCTCGACGGGGCGGAGCACGGGCGACAGGAAGGTCCTCTCGCCCGTGAAGACGCGCGTCATGTAAAGCCCGAGCGGCTTCACGAGCGCGATGACGATGGCGCAGTAGAGCGCGATCTGGATCCAGCCGATGGCGGTCATGGGAGTGGCCTTTCAGAACCGCTCGGGGCGGACGAGGGCGTAGGTGAGGTAGGCGAGCAGGCCCAGGGCCACGATCCCGCCGAGCACGTAGTCGAACAGCATGGCGGCCTCCTACAGTCGCTCGCACAGCACGGTGTAGCCGACCGAGACCGCGAAGAACGCGAGCCCTCCGGCGAGGAAGAGGAAGTCCAGCATGGCGATCTTCTCCGGAACGACGGCCGCGGCGGCGCGGCATCCCGCCGGCGACTGACGGCGGCCCATCGGGTGCCCCAGGAGATCGCAGGTTCGGCATAGTGATTCGAGAGAGCCGCGGGGCCGTCTCTATAAAGATCTCATAAAGATCCGCGGCCGGGGGCGAGGATCGCGTCCATCCCGACCCGCGGAACCGTGACGTCCCGGGAGCCTATACCCACGGGATTTTGATACTTCGGCCTCGGCTTCGACATGGATGCTTGAGGTCCGTTCGTTTATCATATGCAGGACTTACCCTTTCAGACCGCTCATCCCCGCGCCTGCGGGGATCCAGCGCAAGATGTCGGCCGCAGGCCGCCCCTCTCCTCGACCCTCTCGGCTCCCGTCACGGTGGCGGAGATCCATCACGACGGCCTTCGGCCGCCTCCTCGCGCTGGATCCCCGCAGGCGCGGGGATGAGCGGTGGAGGGGAGCGATCGGACGGAAACCGAACGACAGCCCCCGCATCCGGGGCCGTCCCCCATCCACCCCGAGTGAACGCCCGTGAAGAACATGCTGATGCCGGACGCCCAGCAGCCGTGGAACAACCCGACGCCGCCCGGCCCGACGCCTCCGCGCGCTGTCCTGTCCGTCCCGGCGGCGATCGGATCGGCCGTGGTGATCGCCGGGCTGGCGATCGCGGCGGGGGGCTTCTACACCGTGCAGCCGACCGAGATGGCGGGCGTGCGGCGGCTCGGGACGGTGGTGTCGAAGGAGCCCGTCGGCCCCGGCCTGCACCTCAAGATCCCCTTCGTGGACACGGTCGACACGATCCAGACGAGCCTCGACACGTTCCAGCTCAAGGACCTCACGGTCTACACGATCGACAACCAGGCCGTGACGGTCGGGGTCGGCCTGTCCTACCGGGTGCCGGAGGGGGCGGTGCTGAAGCTGCTCTACGGCGTGGGCCGGAGCGGCAACGTCGACATCACCGACAACATCCGCCCGGTGCTGGCCGACCGCGTGCTGCGGGTCTTCTCGACGCAGAACACCGTGGGGATCTCGGCCAACCGCGAGCAGATCGCCGGCGCGATCCGCCGGGAGGTGGGCAGCGCGCTCGAGACCATCTTCGGCCTGGAGATCACCGATCTCCAGCTCAGCAGCATCACCTACAGCCCGAGCTTCCAGGCCTCGGTCGAGGCGGCCGTGCAGGCGAAGAACGACGCGATCCGGGCCGAGAACACGGTGGTCAAGGTCCGCTACGAGGGCGAGCAGCAGAAGGTGCAGGCCGACGCGCAGGCCACGGTGCGGATCGCCCAGGCCAACGGCGAGGCGCAGGCCACCGTCGCCCAGGCGCGCTCGCAGCGGGAGGCCGCCATCCTGCGGGCCGAGGGCGAGGCGCAGGCCACGGCCCTCGTCGGCGACGCCCAGGCACGGGTGATCCAGCAGGTCGGCACCGCCGTCGCGGCCAACCCGGGCGTCGTCTCCTACGAGACGGCCCACCGCTGGAACGGCCAGATGCCCTCGACCGTGTTCGGCGGCGGCACGAGCCCCCTGGCGATGATGAACCTGCCCGCGGCCTCGAAGTGACGGCCGC
>CAXTBR010000150.1:0-5300 GCA_964242785.1 uncultured Lichenihabitans sp.
CCGCGCTGGAAACCGCCACCCACTTCCATGAACCGGAGGGACCTGAGCAGTTACGCGAGATCTACCCTTTACGGAACTCAAGCTTGACCGCAGCTTCGTCCATCATTGCTCAACTGACAGCAAACGACGCTCGATCTGTGCCAGCGTGCTGGCGCTCGGGGCCGAGCTGGGTTTGAACACGGTTGCGGAAGGGGTCGAAGACGTGGCCGACATGCACGTCCTATCGGAACTCGGCTGCGATCAGGTGCAAGGATATATCTTTGCCAAACCCATGCCGTTTGAGGAGCTGCTGGACTTCATCAAGGCGCGTTTCATCCAGCCAACACCTCCTCGGGCCGAGCGACTTCTCTGAAGTTCGCTTCTAAGGCCCATCTCGATAGGAGATCGGGTCGGTCCGGCGGTCCTTTTCCGCGCCGGGCACGTCGGGACCACCGCCCGATGCGGGGGCATCGCCTCGCTGCGATCCGGCAATCGTTCGACCGGCTGGCCGGAGGCGGCGTGTCGCCCTGCCCTTCGGCCGGGACCGTGGCGACGCCCGTGCCCGCGCGGCCCATCCCCGGCGCGCCTCGGCACGACGGCGCGGGACATCCGTCCTGAGACACCACCGCCCTCGCGGCCTTCGTGACCCCGCCCCCCGCCTGCGCTACACCCTCCCCATGACCGATCCCGCCCCCGACGACGCCGAGCGCCGCCACAAGCTCAAGATGGCCCACCGCAAGGCCGTGCAGGACGCCGAGGTGGCGTCCAAGACCGTCACGGAGAGGGGCCTGCTGATGGTCCACACCGGCCCCGGCAAGGGCAAATCGACGGCCGCCTTCGGCCTCGTGCTGCGGGCGCTCGGCCACGGCTGGCCGGTCGGCGTCGTGCAGTTCATCAAGGGCGCCTGGGACACGGGCGAGCGGCGCATGCTGGAGGGCTCCGACCTCGTGCGCTGGCACTCCATGGGCGAGGGCTTCACCTGGGAGACGCAGGACCGCGCCCGCGACGTGGCGGCCGCCGAGGCCGCCTGGGCCAAGGCCCGCGACCTCATGGCCGACCCCGCCCTGCGGCTCCTGGTGCTGGACGAGATCAACGTGGCGCTGCGCTACGACTACCTGCGGCCCGGCGAGGTGGTGGCCGACCTCAGGGCGCGCCGCGCCGGCCTCCACGTCGTGGCGACGGGGCGCAACGCCAAGCCCGAGATGATCGAGGCCGCCGACCTCGTCACCGAGTTCGGCGCCGCGAAGCACCATTTCGCCGCCGGCGTGAGGGCGCAGGCCGGGATCGAGTTTTGAACGCGGGGGCGCCGGGGGGCGCCCGCGCCCTGATGCTCCAGGGCACGGGGTCGGACGTCGGCAAGTCGCTCATCGTGGCGGGCCTCGCCCGCGCCTATGCGGCGCGCGGGCTCCGCGTCCGCCCGTTCAAGCCGCAGAACATGTCCAACAACGCCGCCGTGACGGCGGAGGGCGGCGAGATCGGCCGCGCCCAGGCGCTCCAGGCCCGCGCCGCGGGCGTGGCGCCCTCCGTGCACATGAACCCGGTGCTGCTGAAGCCGCAGAGCGAGATCGGCAGCCAGGTAGTGGTGCAGGGCCGCGTCGCCGGGGTCGCCCGCGCGCGCGAATACCAGGGCTGGAAGCCGCGGCTCATGGGGGCCGTGATGGAGAGCTTCGGGCGCCTGCGCGCCGAGGCCGACCTCGTGCTCGTCGAGGGCGCGGGCTCGCCGGCCGAGGTGAACCTGCGCGCCGGCGACATCGCCAACATGGGCTTCGCGCGCCGGGCCGGCGTGCCCGTGGTGCTGATCGGCGACATCGACCGGGGCGGCGTCATCGCCCAGATCGTCGGCACCCACGCGGTCATCGATCCCGACGACGCGGCGCTCGTGGCGGGCTTCCTGGTCAACAAGTTCCGCGGCGACCCCACGCTCTTCGCCGACGGCCTGGACCTCATCGCGGCGCGCACCGGCTGGCCGGCGCTGGGCCTCGTGCCGCATTTCGCCGAGGCCGCGCGTCTGCCGGCCGAGGACGCCGTGGCGCTCGACCGGCGCGAGGCGCCGCGCGAGGGGGCCAGGGTGCGGATCTGCGTGCCGGTGCTGCCGCGCATCTCGAACTTCGACGACCTCGATCCCCTGAGGCTCGAACCCGGGGTCGACCTCGTCATGGTGCGGGCGGGCGCGCCGATCCCGCCCTGCGACCTCGTGGTGCTGCCGGGCTCGAAGGCCACGATCGCCGACCTCGCGGCGCTGCGGCGGGAGGGCTGGGACGTCGACATCCTGGCCCACGCGCGCCGGGGCGGGCGGGTGCTGGGGCTCTGCGGCGGCTACCAGATGCTGGGGCGGCGCATCGCCGACCCCGGCGGCGTCGAGGGCCCGCCGGGCGAGTGCCCCGGCCTGGGGCTGCTCGACGTCGAGACCGTGCTCGGGGGCGACAAGGTGCTGCGCCCCGTGGCGGGCCGCACGGTGGAGGACGGCGCCCCCTTCGCGGGCTACGAGATGCATGTCGGCGAGACGACGGGCCCCGACCGCCGGCGGCCGGTGCTGCGCTTCGACGACGGCGGCGAGGACGGCGCCGCCTCGCCGGACGGGCGGGTGCGCGGCGCCTACGCGCACGGGCTGTTCGGCGACGACCGCCAGCGCGCCGCCTGGCTCCGCCGCCTCGGCGCTCCGCCCTCCGACCTCCGCTACGAGGCCGAGGTCGACGCCGTGCTCGACCGCCTCGCCGCGCATCTGGCGGAGCACATCGACCTCGACCGGCTGCTGGGCTTGGCGCGGTGAGGCTCCCCACGACGATGAGGGCTTCGGTCTCGACGCCGGTCGGAGGGGCGCGAGGCCCACCCGATCGAAGCACCGGTCTCCGGTGGAGCCCCCAGGCCGGCGCTCGACGGCCGGAGGCCGAGCATCACGGGGCGAGGCGGTCCTGGATGGCCCGTCCCAGCCGAGCCACGCCGAAGCCTGCGGTGTCGAGTGATTGACAAGCGCGAACCCCTGGGGATATCCGTGACTGGTTTGCTGGATGGGCCAGACGACCAGAGAGCGCGCGCGATGCAGGGGCTGCGATCCGTCGACATCATGAGTGTCATCGGGTTCGAGGCCGAGAGTGCCAAGAAGTCGATCAAGGACGAGATCGGGGAGAAGATCGCCGCGCTGATCGCCTCCGGCGTGCTGCAGGTCGGCGACGCCCTGCCGAGCGAACGCGACATCGCGACGGGGCTGAACGTCAGTCGGGAGACGATCCGCGGAGCGGTGTCGGCGCTCGCGGCGCGCGGCATCCTCAGCGTGTCCCACGGCGCGCGGACCCGCGTGATCAGCTCCGACGTCGGGCCGATCATCATCGGCATCGGCAAGGCCCGGGCCATGGACGCCTATTCGGTCGAGGCGGTGCATGGCTCCAGGCTCCTCATCGAACGTGAGATCGTGGCGGACGCGGCCCTCCGCATGGACGGGGCGACGATCGCGCGCCTCGATGCGTCGCTGACGGCACAACGTGCGGCCGTCGGCGATCCCGTGCGGTTCCTCATCTGCGATCGCGAATTCCATCTCACGATCTACGCCAAGGCCGGCAACCGGCTGCTCGCGGACTTCGCCTCGGATCTCTACGCTCACATGATGCAGTATCGCCGCGCTGCCGTCGCCCGTCCGGGCGCGATCGAACTGAGCATCCATGACCATCACACCATCATGGAGGCGCTGCGGGCCCGCGATGCGGACGCGACCGTGAGGGCCTTCGCCACCCACACCGAGCGCATCAACACGACCACGCGGTCGGTCCTGAACACCGCCGCCTAGGGCTCCCACGGCAATGAGGGCTTCGATCGAGGGGGCTTTCGCCTCTCGGGCCAGCGTCGAGGACGAAGCACTCGTTGCCGTGAGGACCCCTGGGGACGGCGATCGATGCCTGGCGGGCGTGCCGCCGAGCCCAAGCCGACGAAGAGCGGCGATCACAGACAGACCACCAGGAGGAGATGGATCATGGAACGCCGTACTGTTCTGAAGATGGCGCTTGGGTCGACGTTCGTCGCGGGCGCGGGGCTGGGGGCGATGCGGAGCGCCTTCGCGGCCGACAAGACCCTCGTGTACCTCACCCCCGGGCTCGACCTGCCGTTCTGGCGCGCCGTCTCGAAGGGCGTGGAGAGCTCCGCCAAGGCCGGCGGCTACGCGTTCCAGGCGCTGGATTCACACAACTCCCCGCAGACCCAGTTGCAGAACGCCCAGGACGCGATCGTCCGCGGGGCCGCCGGCATCGCCCTGTCGCCGACGGATTCGTCGACGGCGCCGAGCGTCCTCGCCCTCGCGCAGAAGGCCGGCATCCCGGCCGTCATCGCCGACATCGGAACCAACAGCGGCGAATACGTCTCCTACGTCAGTTCCAACAACTACGAGGGCGCCCATGGCGTCGGCCTGGCTCTGGCCGTCGCGCTCAAGGGCAAGGGCTGGGAGGCCGGAGCGGTCGGCATCGTGGGCATATCCCAGGCCCGCAAGAACGGTCAGGCGCGCACCAAGGGCTTTCTGGACGGCCTGAAGGAGGGCGGCTTCACCGGCAAGGTCGCCGAGATCATGCAGATGCAGACCTACACGACCGACGAGACGTTCAAGTTCACCCAGGATCTGCTCACGGCGAACCCCGGAATGCGGGGCCTGTACATCGAGACCGATCAGCCGACGCTCGGCGCGCTCCGCGCCATCAAGGCGGCGCGGCGGACCGACGACCTCCTCGTCGCGGCCTTCGACGGCATCCCGGAGTTCGTCGACCTGCTGAAATCGGGCCAGATCGTCGTCACCGGCATGCAGCAGCCCTTCCTGATGGGGTCGAACGCGGGCACCGCCCTCATGGACAAGCTCGCGGGCAAGACGCCGGACAGGGACATCGTCGTGCCGATCCTGGCCGTGACGAGCGGCACCGTCGACGCGCAGCTCCCGACCATCAAGAAGACGGTGTTCGGCGACGTCTGATCGCCGAAGGAGCGCGGCGGCCGGGGTCCATGGCGCCCGTGCCCCGGCCGCCCTCGTCGCGCCCTGCCCCTCGAGGATCGTCGATGTCCCCGACTCCACTGGCCGAGACGTCCGAGCGGCCGCTGCTCCTGGTCGAAGGCGTCACCAAGACGTTCGATCGGACGAAGGCCCTCGCCGGCGCCGACTTCAGCCTGCGGGAAGGCGAGATCCACGGGCTGCTCGGCGCCAACGGCGCGGGCAAGTCCACGCTGTCCAAGGTCATCTCCGGCCACCACGTCTACGACAGCGGCAGGATCGTCTACCGCGACCGTGAGATCCGGCTGCGCAACACCCGGGAGGCGCTGCGGGTCGGCATCGCGATCGTGATGCAGGAGAC
>CAXTBR010000151.1:0-5154 GCA_964242785.1 uncultured Lichenihabitans sp.
GGCACGCCCATCACGAACTCGACCACCTCGTAGCCGCGCTGGATGTCGCCCTTGGCGTCCGCGACCGTCTTGCCGTGCTCGTGCGCGAGCAGCGTGGCGAGGTCCTCCATGTTGTCATGGATCAGCGCGAGGAACTTCATGAAGACGCGCGCCCGGCGCTGCGGGTTCACGGCCGCCCAGCCGACCTGCGCGGCGCGCGCGTTCTCGACCGCGGCGCGGACCTCCTCGGCGGAGGCCAGCGCCACCCGGCGGGCGACCTCGCCCGTCATGGGCCAGAACACGTCGGCCGTGCGGCCCGAGGTGCCGGCGACGTGCCGGCCTCCGATGAAATGCCCATAGTCCTTCACGGTGTCTCTCCCTCGATCGTCTTGACTGCGGCCAGTATGCGCCGATCAATTTGCACAGCAATCGCGGCAGGCGCGCAATCGCTGTGCGGATCTGGGCAGAGCGGGGGTCGGGGTGAACTGGGACGACGTGCGGGTGTTCCTGGCCGTGGCGCGGGCCGGCCAGTTCGTGGCCGGCGCCCGGGCGCTGCGCATGGACCACGCCACCGCCTCCCGCCGCGTGACCGCGCTGGAGCGGGCCCTGAACGTCCGGCTGGTCGACCGGCGCACCACGGGCGTGCTGCTGACCGAGGCCGGCGGACGCTTCCTCGGCGCCGCGGAACGGATGGAGACGGCCTTCCTCCAGGCCCAGGCGGAGCTCGGCGACCGCGACGTCGAGCTGTCCGGCACGGTGCGGATCGGCGCGCCGGACGGGCTGTCGACCTACTACCTCGCGGCGCTCTTCGCCGCCCTGGCCGAGCGCCATCCCGCCATCGCCATCCAGCTCGTGCCCACCCCCCAGGCCGGGCCGGTCGGGCGGCGCGAGGTCGACATCGCGGTGGTTCTGGAGAAGCCGGAGGCCGGGCGCTTCGTGGCCCGCAAGCTCACCGACTATTCGCTGGGGCTCTTCGCCTCGGCCGAGTACCTCGCCCGCCACCCCGCCCCGGAGGACGCCGCGGCGCTGGCCCGGCACAGGCTCGTCGGCTACGTCGAGGAGTTCAACTACTCGCCGGCACTGGATTACGTGGGGGAGCTCTGCGGCGGGGCGCGGGTCGCGTTCCAGTGCGCGGGCGCGATCGGCCAGCTGGAGGCCGTGCGCTCCGGCGTCGGCATCGGGGCGCTCCACGACTTCATCGCGCGCCGCCACCCGGACCTCGTCCGCGTGCTGCCGGAGCGCCGGGCGCGGCGGGCCTATTGGATCGTGGAACACGAGGACACGCGCGGCATCGGGCGGATCCGCGCGGTCCACGACCTCCTGGTGGACGCGGCCGCGCGGGACCGCGCCCTCTTCCTCAGCCGGGACTGAGCCGGGTCACACGTCCTGGCTGTAGCCGCCGGGATCGCCGCCGCCGGCGTCGCCCCCCGCGTCGCCGCCGTCGTTGGCGTAGCCGCCGGCCTGATAGCCGCCGCCCTGGTCGCCCTGCGGACCGTCGTAATAGTTGTTGATGACGGTCTCGCCGCCGCCCGCACCGCCGACGCCGGCCTCGCCGCCGCCGACGCCGGACGCCATGCCATAGGGGTTGTGGCCGCCCGAGAACAGGTTGCGGATGCCGTCGGCCATCAGCACGCCGCCCGCGACGCCCGCCGCGGCGCCGAGCGCGCCCGTCATGAAGCCGCCCCCTCCACCGCCGCCGCCGAACATGCCGCCGCCCTGGGGTGCGGGCTGCTGCGCATAGCCCTGGTTGCCCCAGGGACCGCCGGCCTGCGGCGGCTGGCCATAGCCCTGTTGCTGGCCATAGCCGGGCTGCTGGCCGTAGCCCTGTTGCTGGCCGCGATACGGCTGGGCGCCGGTGGCCGGCACGGAGGAGGCCGCGGCCCCGCCGCCGAACATCCGGCCGAGCCCGCCGAGGAAGCTCGTGTCCTGGCCCTGCGCCTCGCCCGACTGAGTGTGGCGCACCTGCTCCTCGAGCTGCTGGATGCGGTCGTTGGCGGCGCGGAGCGCCTGGTCCTGCACCAGTACGGTCTGGGTGAGGAGGTAGGGCGCGTAGGGCTGCGTGCGCACCTGATCGGTGATGAGTTGCTCGGCGTCGCGGTCGCGCCCCTGCGTGCCGACCGACTTCATGCGGTCGAAGAGGCCGGTGATGAGTTGGCGTTCGTCGGAGTTCACGTCGCATCTCCCTGGATGGCGGACCGTCGGTCGGCGTCCCCCATATGGTGTCAACGCGGCGCGGTCCAAGGAGGTCCCCGGCAGGACCGTCAGGTCGGGTTCTCCAGGGAGAAGGACCGGTTGTCCTCGTCGTAGGCGAAGACTTCGCCGTAGCGGCCCCAGTTGATGGCGGAGCGCAGGGTCTTCTCGGCATAGTCCTCGGACATGTAGTCCTCCAGCTCCTCGCGGAAGCGCGACGAGGAGGCCACGTGGGACGGGCGCTCGTCGAGCACGCGCTTGATGCGGGCCGCCAGCGGCACGTAGGCCATGAGATGGTCGCCGAACTGCTTCTTGCGGGCGTCGACCTCGGCGTCGGCGAACCGGCGGCCGGCCGTGGTGAGCTTGATGTCGCCCTCCTCCAGCTCCGCGAACCGCATGAGCTGCAGGGTTTCGGCGATGGGGAACAGATCGTCGATCTCCATCTGCAACGAATCGGCGAGGTGCGGCAGGTCCGCCCGGCCGCCGTAGGGCTCGGCCGCGACCTCCTCGATGAGGCCGGCCAGGGAGTTGGTGGAGACGCGCGGCAGCACCATGCCGATGCCCGAGCCCGGGAAGAGCCCGTCCTTGCCGGGCTGCTTGGAGGTGGAGCGCCGCGTCATCAGCGCGTAGATGTTGTCGACGAGCTGGCGGAATACCGGGTCGAGCCGGTTGCGCGGGTGGGGCAGCGTCACCCGGATCTCGGAGGCGATGCGGCCCGGGTGGGACGACAGAACCAGGATGCGGTCGCACATCAGCACCGCCTCCTCGATGTTGTGGGTCACCATCAGGATGGTCTGGATGGGCAGCCGGCCCTCGCTCCACAGGTCGATCAGGTCCGAGCGCAGCGTCTCGGCCGTGAGCACGTCGAGCGCCGAGAAGGGCTCGTCCATCAGCAGGATGTTGGGGTGGGTGACGACCGCGCGGGCGAAGCCGACGCGCTGGCGCATGCCGCCCGACAGCTCCTTCGGATAGGCCGATTCGTAGCCGTCGAGCCCGATGAGGTCGATGGCCGCGAGCGCGCGGCGGCGCGCCTCGTCGGGCGCGATCTTGAGCGCCTTCAGGCCGATCTCGACGTTCTCCAGCACCGACAGCCAGGGGAACAGGGCGAAGCTCTGGAACACCATGGCGACGCCGTCGGCCGGCCCCGTCAGCGGCGCGCCCCGGTAGACGACCTCGCCCGAGGAGGGCCGGATCAGCCCCGACACGATGCGCAGCAGGGTGGACTTGCCGCAGCCCGAGCGGCCGAGCAGGCCGACGATTTCGCCGCGCGACAGCGTGGTCGACACGTCGTCGAGCACGGCCGGGGCGTCCTCGTCGGTGCCGCCCCGATAGCGCTGGCTCACGTGCCGGACTTCGAGCAGCGGGCCGCCCTTGACCTCTTCGAGCATGGTGGATCTCTCTCAGAGCCTGTTTGAGTGCTGGAGTGGGGCTGCGCCGCAGCCCTGTTCGGATGATCGGCAGGAAGCGCGTGAAGAGCGTGGCCCCCGCCACGGTCGAGCGCGATGACGCCCCGAGGGCCGAACAGGGCGCGGCCCTCCGGGTTGAGCCGCGACGGCCGGCTGATGCGTCGTGGAGCTCACCGATACCACAGGTATCGGCATCGCTCCCCTCCTGTCATCCGGCACGTCGCGGCTCAACGCAGTCCCGCTCCAGCGCTCAAACAGGCTCTCAGCTCAGCCGCAGGCGCCGCTCGGCATAGCCGAACAGCGGGCGCCACAGCAGCCGATTGTACAGGGTGACGAAGATCGACATCATGGCGACGCCGAGCACGATGCGGGGAAAGTCGCCGGCCTCGGTCGCCTGGGCGATGTAGGAGCCGATGCCGGTGGCCGACACCTTGTCGTTCCCCCACTTCACGTATTCCGCCACGATGGCGGCGTTCCACGAGCCGCCCGAGGCCGTCAGCGCCCCCGTGACGTAATAGGGGAAGATGCCGGGGATCATCACGTCCCGCCACCAGGTCCAGCCGGTGATCCTGAAGTTGGCGGAGGCCTCGCGCAGGTCGTTGGGGAAGGCCGAGGCGCCGGCGATCACGTTGAAGACGATGTACCACTGCGTGCCGAAGATGATCAGCACCGAGAGCCAGATGTCGGGGTCGAGGTGGAACCGCAGGATGCCGATCACCGCGATGGGGAAGACCACGTTGGCCGGGAAGGCCGCGAGGAACTGGGCGGCGGGCTGCACGCGCTCGGCCACGGCCGGCCTGAGCCCGACCCACACCGCGACCGGCACCCAGAAGAGGCTGGCGGCGGCCAGCAGCACCACGACGCGCAGCATGGTGATCAGCGTCAGCCCCACGGTCGCGAGGGCGTCGCGCCAGGTCAGGGCGGTCGCGATGAACAGCACCGCATGCCAGGCGGCGTAGAAGGCGATGAAGGCGATGACCACGAACCAGGCGACGTCGACGCCGCGGGTCACGAGCGGCGTCGGGGCGCGGCGGCGGCCGGGGCGGCCGAAGTCGAGCCGCAGGCCCGTGAACCAGTCGAAGGCGCGCTCGAAGGGCGCCGCGGCCCGGCGCACCCAGAAGGTGCGGGCGAGGAGGTTCAGCACCCAGGACTTCGACACCGCCTGCGAGGCCGACAGCTCGACCCGGAACTTGTCCGCCCAGGTGACGATGGGGCGGAACACGAGCTGGTCGTAGAGCAGGATCACGATCAGCACGGTGAGCACCGCCATCAGCACGGCCCGCACGTCCTTGGCGTCGATGGCGAGCGCGAGATAGGAGCCGATGCCCGGCAGCTTGATCGTGGTGTCGCCCACCGTGATGGCCTCGGCCGCCACGACGAAGAACCAGCCGCCCGACATGGACATCATCATGTTGTAGATGAGGGACGGCATGGCGAAGGGCGTCTCGAGCTGCCAGAACTTCTGCCAGGGCGAGAGGCGGAACCCCTCCGACACCTCGGCGAGGTCGGCCGGCACGGTGCGCAGCGACTGGTAGAACGAGAAGGCCATGTTCCAGGCCTGGCTCGTGAAGATGGCGAA
>CAXTBR010000152.1:0-4808 GCA_964242785.1 uncultured Lichenihabitans sp.
ACCCCCTGGCCGCCGAGGCCGACGGCTATTTCGCCGCGCTGGTCCCGGGCATCGGGGCGGGGGCGGAGTACCGCTTCCGTCTCGACGGCGAGGACACGCTCTATCCCGATCCGGCCTCGCGGTCGCAGCCGCGGCGGCCGCAGGGCGCCTCGGCGGTGGTCGATCCCACGAGTTTCGCCTGGACGGACGGCGGCTGGGCCGGCCTGGCCATCGCGGGCCAGGTCATCATGGAGGTCCACATCGGCACCTTCACGGCCGAAGGGACCTGGGCGGCGGCGGCCGAGAAGCTGCCGCTCCTGAAAGAGGTCGGCATCACGGTCGTCAACATGATGCCCGTAAACGAGTTTCCCGGCCGCTTCGGCTGGGGCTACGACGGGGTCGACCTGTTCGCCCCGACCCACCTCTACGGCAAGCCCGACGATTTGCGCCGCTTCGTCGACCGGGCGCATGCTCTGGGGCTCGGGGTCATCCTCGACGTCGTCTACAATCACTTCGGGCCGGACGGCAATTTCATGAGCCGGTTCTCGGCCGACTACTTCACCGACCGCCACGCCACCGACTGGGGCGAGGCGCTGAACTACGACGGCCACAACCGGCACGGGATGCGCGACCTCGTGGTCGCCAACGCCGCCTACTGGATCGAGGAGTACCACTTCGACGGGCTGCGCCTCGACGCCACCCAGAACATCTACGACGCCTCCCCGCCCAAGGACCACGTGATCACGGCGCTCGCCCGCGCCGCCCGCGCCGCCGCGGGCCATCGCTCGATCATCATCGTGGCCAAGAACGAGCCCCAGAACACCGACCTCATCCGCAGCGTCGAGGCGGGCGGCTACGGGCTCGACGGGGTGTGGAACGACGACGTCCACCATGCCGCCCTGGTGGCGGCCACCGGGCGTAACGAGGCCTACTACCAGGACTACCAGGGCACCCCCCAGGAGCTGATTGCGGCCGCGAAGTACGGCTACCTGTTCCAGGGCCAGACCTATGCGGCCAGCAAGGCGGGCCGCGGCGTCCCGGCCCTCGACATGAAGCCCGCCGCCTTCGTGACTTTCATCGAGAACCACGACCAGATCGCGAACTCAGCGCGCGGCCTGCGCCTCAACGCGCTCGTCGGGCCGGCGCGCCTGCGCGCGCTCACGACCTACCAGCTGCTGATGCCCGGCACCCCGATGCTGTTCCAGGGCCAGGAGTTCTGGTCCTCCTCACCCTTTGCGTTCTTCGCCGACCACCATCCCGATCTCGCGGCGCTGGTCCGCAAGGGACGGCACACCTCGCTCGCGATGTTCGCGAGCCTCGCCGACGAGGCGGGGCAGGCGCAGCTGCCCGACCCCGAATCCGACCACACCTTCCACGTCTGCCAGCTCGACTGGTCCGAGCGGGAGAAGAACGCCCGCATCCTCGCCTTCCACCGCGATCTCCTGGCGATGCGCGCCAGGACGCCCGCGTTCAGCGCCAACCACCGGCCGGCCGTCGACGGCTCGGTGATCGGGCCCGAGGCCTTCGTGCTCCGCTTCTTCGACGAGGGCGAGGAGGACCGGCTGCTGTTCGTCAATCTCGGGCGCGACCTGCACCTCAGGAGCCTCGCCGAGCCGCTGACCGCCCCCCCGCGCGGCCGGGCCTGGACGGTGCTGTTCTCGAGCGAGCACCCCGCCTATGGCGGGACGGGCACGCCCCCCGTGATCACGGCCGCGGGCGGCTGGACCCTGCCCGGCAACACGGCCGTGGTGCTCGGGCCGGGCGCGAGCGTCCCGGTCAGCGGTCTGAACGAGGCCCCGGCGTGAGGAGCCGGGCCGTATTGGCATCGACCACGGCCTGGTAGCCGGCGATCACGGTCTGGAGCGAGCCGCCCGCCATCAGGACCGAGGCCGCGGTGGCGTTGGCGAGGATCTTCTCGCTGACCATGCGATGGCTTTCGTCCTGCGCGTCTGCGCCGCCGGCGGCGAGCCGCATGGCCCGCAGGAACACGACGCCGCTCGAATGCATGGCGAGCAGGGTGGCGTCGTACCAGGGATTGTACATGATCATTGCCTTGGCCTGCACCCGATGCATAACCCTAGCAGCTTCAAGCTGACATGGCGATGCGTCGGCCGGTAAGGTAGGAAGCCCTGCGCGCCGCAAGGGGATGCCACCGCCGATGGGGTCGGCGCTCGCCCTGCGCCGGCCGCCCCGGAACGGAGGATGAAGCGTGCGTCTAGCCATGATCGGGAGCGGCTATGTCGGCCTGGTGTCCGGGGCCTGCCTGTCGGACTTCGGCCATACGGTCTTCTGCGTCGACAAGGACCAGGGCAAGATCGACCGCCTCAAGACCGGGCGGATGCCGATCTTCGAGCCCGGCCTCGACGAGCTGGTCGAGAAGAACGTCGCCCAGGGCCGCCTCCGGTTCACCAGCAGCCTGGCCGAGGGGATCGCGGAGGCCGATGCGGTGTTCCTCGCGGTCGGCACGCCCTCGCGGCACGGCGACGGCCATGCCGACCTCAGCTTCGTCTATGCCGCGGCGGCGGACGTCGCCCGGGCCGCGACCGGTCCGCTCGTCGTCGTGGTGAAGTCCACCGTGCCGGTCGGGACGGGCGACGAGGTGGAGCGCATCATGCGCGCGGAGCGGCCCGATCTCGACTTCGACGTCGTGTCCAACCCCGAGTTCCTGCGCGAAGGCGCCGCGATCGAGGACTTCAAGCGGCCCGACCGCGTCGTGGTCGGCGCCGAGAGCGAGCGCGGCTGGCGGGCGCTCGCGGCCATCTATCGGCCGTTGTCGCTCAACCGCGTCAACATGGTGGTGGTGAACCGAAGGACCTCGGAGCTCATCAAATACGCCGCGAACGCGTTCCTGGCGGTGAAGATCACCTTCATCAACGAGATCGCCGACCTCTGCGACCGGACCGGGGCGGACGTCCAGGAGGTCGCCCGCGGCATCGGGCTCGACAAGCGGATCGGCCCCAAATTCCTGCATGCCGGCCCGGGCTATGGCGGGTCGTGCTTTCCCAAGGACACCCTGGCGCTCGTGCGCACCGGGCAGGAGCACGAGGCCCGCCAGCGCATCGTCGAGGCGGTGGTCGCGGTCAACGATGCGCGCAAGCGCGCCATGGGCCACCGGATCATCGAGGCTTGCGGCGGCTCGGTGCAGGGCAAGACGGTCGCGCTGCTGGGGCTCACCTTCAAGCCGAACACCGACGACATGCGCGAAGCTCCCGCCCTGGCGATCTGCGAGACGCTGACCGCCGCCGGGGCGAGGCTGCGCGGCTACGATCCGGAGGGCATGGAGGCCGCCAAACCCCTGCTGCCCGCCATGGAGATGGCGGAGGACGCCTACGGGTGCCTGGCGGGCGCCGATGCCGTGGCGATCGTCACCGAATGGGACGAGTTCCGGGCCCTCGACCTCCCGCGCGTGCGAAGCCTCCTCAAAGCCCCGGTCTTCGTCGACCTGCGCAACGTGTATGGGCCCGAGGAGGCGCGCAGCGCGGGCCTTACCTACTCCAGCATCGGGCGGCCCGCCCGCGGCCCCTGAGGCTGCGATCTTTTCACCCGCGGTCCGCGTTGAGCCCTGGAACATGTGGATGGAGATCGAGCCGATGAGATGGATTGCTGTTGCCGCGATGCTGGCCGGCACGATGGCCGTGCCGGCCGCCGCCGAAGCCAAGGGCTGCATCAAGGGCGCGATCGTGGGCGGCATCGCCGGCCATTTCGCCGGCCACGGCCTGGCGGGTGCCGCGGCGGGATGCGCGGTCGGCCACCACTACGCTAACAAGCAGCCGAGGTCCGGCCCCGCGCCGGCGAACAACCCCCCGCCCGGCAACCAGCCCGCGCCGGCGCAATAACGGTCGCGCCAACGCCGCCCTCTCGCCTCAGAAAAAGCCGAGCGGGAAATATTTGAGGTAGAGGTCGGCGGTCGTGCCGTCCGCGGCAAGGCGCAGCAGCGCGTAGTCGAGCGCCTGGCGCAGCGTCTCGTCGTCCCGGCGCACCGCGATGCCGGTGCCTTCGCCGAAATAGCGGCTTTCGGTATAGGGGCCGCCCGCAAAGCGGCAGCAGACCGCGGCCGTGCTCCCGTTGAGCCAGAGCGCGGTCGCAAGGCCGTCGGCGAACAGGAGGTCGATGCCGCCCTGCTTCAGGGCGGCATGCAGCGAGTCGGGGTCGGTGAAGGTGCGCACCACCGCCTGGGGGAAGAAGCGCCGCAGATAGGCCTCGTGCGCGGTGCCGGCCTGCACGCCGATGACCGATCGCGACACGGTCTCGGGCAGCACCGCCGGGGGCGCGGAGGTGGCCCGCGCCGCAAAGCGCGCCGCGACCCGCATGGTGGGCCGCGAGAAGGCGACGGCGCGGCGCGCCTGCGCCGTGATCGCCAGCGAGGCGATCACGGCATCCCCGGCCTTGGCCTCGAGGGCCGGCACGAGGCCTTCGAAGCTGCGGGCCTGCAGAGAGCAGGCGACCTCGAGGGCGCCGCAGATGGCGCGGGCGAGATCGACGTTGAAGCCCGCCAGCGTGCCGTCCGGCGCCACGAAGTTGAACGGCGGGTGGTCGTCGGTGGTCAGGAAGCGGATGACCCGGTCGCGGCCGAGGTCGGGCTTGTCGACGTGGCGGTGGGGATCGAGGAAGGTCGGGACGACCACCTCCTCGGCGGGAGCTGCCGGCCGGGGCGCCCCGGCCAGCGCCGCCAGCAGCAGGGCGGCCGGCCAGGCCCGCGCGCCTCGCGGGCCCCGCGTCAGGCCGGCAATCGCTGCACCGGGCGCTGAGGCGTCCGGCGCGGGGCGGCCTCGGACGCCGCATGGGCGTTCTGGCGGGCCCAGAGGCCGGCATAGATATCCGAGCGGGCG
>CAXTBR010000153.1:0-4621 GCA_964242785.1 uncultured Lichenihabitans sp.
TGCTCTCGTAGAGGATGCCCTGCTGCATGGCGCCGTCGCCGAAGAAGGCGACCGACACGGCGTCGGACTTCAGGTGCTTGTAGCTCAGCCCCGCCCCGACGACGTGCGGGATGCCGCCGCCCACGATGGCGTTGGCGCCGAGATGCCCGAGGTCCATGTCGGCGATGTGCATCGAGCCGCCCTTGCCGGCGCAATAGCCGATCGCCTTGCCGCCGATCTCGGCCATCATGCGATCGGGCTCGGCACCGCGGGCCAGGAAGATGCCATGGCCGCGGTGGTGCGTGGTGAAGCTGTCCTGCGGCTGCATGGCGGCGCAGACGCCGGCCGCGGCCCCCTCCTCGCCGATCGACAGGTGCAGCATGGAGCCGGCCGAGGCGCCGCGCACGTAGAGTTCGGCCACGTGCTCCTCGAAGCTGCGGATGCGCTTCATGGTCCGGTAGAGGTCGAGGAGCGGTGTGTTGCTCAGCATGGCGTCCGTGAAGTCTGGAGGGCCGCCGGCCGGAACGGCTTCAGGGCGGGGTAGAGCGCCCGATAGCGCCCGTAGATCTCGTCGTAGAGGGACCGCTCGGCGGCCCTCGGCTCCACCACGCGGCCGGGCCGCGTCATGGCCGCGATGCCCTCGTCGATCGTCGAAAAGGTGCCGAGGCCGACCTCGGCCAGCACCGCGGCGCCGAGCAGCGCGGCGTCTGCCGTGTCCGGCACCCGCACCGGCAGCCCGGCCGTGTCGGCATGGATCTGGAGCCAGAGCTCGGAGCGGGCCGCGCCGCCTCCGATGACGATCTCGCGCCCGGCGAAGCCCGCCTCCGCCATCCGGTCGAGGATGGCGCGGGTGCCGAAGCAGATGCCCTCGATAGCGGCTCGGAACAGATGCGGCATGCCGTGGGCGAGCGTCAGGCCGACGATGGCGCCGCGCGATAGCGGATCGGTGTAGGGGGTGCGGTTGCCCTGGAAGTGGTCGAGCAAGAGGAGCCCGTCCGAGCCGGGCGGCAGGGCTGCAGCCTCGCGGTTCAGCGCGTCGAGATCGAGCGAGCCGCCGCCGAGCCGCCGCAGCCAGTTCACGACAGAGCCGGTCGAGGTCTGGCCGCCCTCGATCAGGGCGCGGCCGGGATAGAGCAGGTCCGGGTAAGCGCCCCAGAGACCTGGCACCGCGAGGCCGTGGTCGGCCAGCACGCCGAACTGGAGGTGCGACGACCCCGTGATGAGGGCGAGCTGGCCGGGCTGGGCGACGCCGAGGCCCACCATGCCGATCAGCGCGTCGACCCCGCCCTGCACAACCAGGGTGGAACGCGGCAGGCCGAGGTGGGCGGCGGCCTCCGCGGTGAGCGGGCCGATGGGTGCCCCCGGCGCCAGCACCTCTGCCGGCCACTTGGCCGCGAGGTCCGAGAGGCCGAGCTTGTCCAGCAGGGTGAGCGGCCAGCCGCCAGGCCGCCGCGTCGAATAATGCCAGCGCAGCGACACGTTGCTGAGGCTGGCGACCCGCCGCCCGGTCAGGCGCAGGTTCATGAAATCCTGGTACTCGCAGACCGTCGCGGCCCGGGCGAAGAACTCGGGCTCGTGGCGGCTCAGCCAGAGCGCCTTGGGGATCATCCACTCGGCCGAGACAGGTCCCTGCCCCGCGCCGTTGATGCGCAGGGCCTCGTCGCCCGTCGCCAGCACCGCGGCCGCCTCCTCGCCGGCCCGCACGTCCATCCAGATGATGGCGGGCCGCACGGCCCGCGCCTCCGCGTCGAGCGCGACGACCGAGCAGCAGGTGGTGTCGAGCGCGATGGCCGAGAGGCTCTCAGCCGCGACGCCCGAGCGGCTCACCGCCTCGTGGACGGCAAGGCCGAGGGCACGCCACCAGTCCTCCGGGTCCTGCTCGGCCCGCGCGCCGGGGAAGAAATGGGTGTCGTAGAGATGGGATGCCGCGGCGAGGCAGCGGCCGGTCGCGTCGTAGACGCCGGCCCGCAGGCTTTCCGTCCCCCCGTCGACGCCGACCACGTGGCTCATCGGACCCGTCCCGTCCGGAGGGGATGCCGAGCGGGAATTCGGGGTCGCGATCGAACAGCCTCGTCCATGCAACCCTCCCCTCGGCCGCACCTGTCGTCACGTTTGACGTGGGCAGCAACAATTGTTCAGAGGTTGCCTTCGCGTCCGACCCTTGTCAAGCTCTTCCGGTGATCAAGACGCCCCCTCCCCGAATGTCGCTCTCGCTCAACCACGCGAGCGACGACGAGCTCATCGTTCGAACGGCGTGGCTCTACCACGTGGCCGGGCTGACCCAGGAGGAGGTGGCCCGGCGGCTCGGGCTGCACCGCAGCCGGGTCAACCGGCTGCTGGCGGAGGCGCGCGAGCGCGGGCTCGTCAGCGTGACCATCCACCACGAGTCGGGCCGCGAGCTTGACGCCGAGCGGGTCATCGCGGAGCGCTTCGGCCTGGACTTCTGCCTGTCGACGCCGGCCATCGGTCTCGAGGGCGACGTCGCGACGGATCCCGCCGCCCTGCACATGCAGGGGCTCATCGCGCGGCGGGCGGTCGGCACGGCCGGTGCCAACTTCCTGCGGGGCAAGCTCGGGGGCGGGCCGCTCAAGGTCGGCGTGAGCTGGGGCCGCACGCTGGAACAGGTGGCCCAGCAGCTCTCGGGCGTCCGCAACCCGCAGGCGCTGTTTGTGTCGCTGCTCGGCTCGCTGACGCGCAACTCGGCCTCGAACCCCTTCGAGGTGGTCCAGGCCTTCGCGGCGCGGACCGGCGGCGAGGGACACTTCCTGCCCGTGCCCTTCATCGCCGACAGCGCGGCCGACCGCGACGTGCTGCTGTCGCAGCGCTCGGTTGCGGAAGCTCTGACGCTGGCGCGCTCGGCCGACCTGTTCCTGATCAGCGCCGGCGAGTTGACCGATACGGCCTTCCTGCGCACGCAGAACATGGTGTCGACCGAGGAACTGCGCGACATCCGCGACCGTGGGGCGGTCTGCGACACGCTCGGGCGCCTGTTCGACGCGGGCGGACGAGAGGTCCGTCACGAGCTCAGCGGCCGCACCCTCGCGGTCGACCCCGAGGACCTGCGCGGGCGCCGCGTCGTGCTCGTCGCCGGCGGCCTCGAGAAGACCGACGCGATCGACGGTCTCCTGCGCGCCGGCCTTGTGGCGGGTCTGATCACCGACGGCGACACGGCGCTCGCCATCGCGAGCCGCCGTCCGTCGTCGTCCTGAAGTCGCCCGCCGTCCGCACACGCGATCAGAACCTGCAATCGCTCGACGGGCTCCAAGCCCTCTCGGCGATCGACCGCTCGGCCCGTGCGAGCGCCAAGCCATGACTCGCTGCATCATTCGGACGGCGTCCTCAGGCACTTTGAGGTTGACCTCGTGACGCTCACGGACAACCCGACAAATCTTGTTGCATAGCGCCCCCGGTTTTCGGCATTGTCGCTTATGTCTCAAGGACATGTCAGGAAATTAAAGCTAATCCCTGTGATCGTTCAGGGTGGATGGTGTAGTTCCACTCCCCATGGAAGTCAGCACGGGTGATGTTGAGGGCTTACATCTGCTGCTCGGATACGACGATGCCCTTGGGGTCATTGGCCTCGTCGAGTTCGCATCGCACCGTCAAACCTGTTGTGGTCGTGGTCGCACCGATCAGGCTGACGATGACGCGGTAGCTGACGAGCGGCTTGGCGCGCCAGTTCATGCTGATGAAGCAGAAGAGCTTGTGCTCGATCTGGTTCCACTTGCTGGTGCCGGGCAGCAGGTGATGGACTTCGATGTCGATGCCGAGTTCAGTGGAGAGCGTCTGAAGCTCGACTTTCCAAAGACGGACGCGAGACCCGTTAGAACCGCCGCCGTCGGCCGTGATGACCAGGCGCTTCGCCTCGGGATAGCGCGACCGGCCGACCTCGGACCACCAACGCCGGATCGTGTTGACCGCGAAGGCCGAGGTGTCATGATCCAGACCGACGCTGACTCAGCCCGCATTGGCCGCGAGATCAAAGATCCCATCAGGGATCGCACGGCCGAGTTCCGCGATGAGAAAGTCATGCACGCGGACCTCCTCGGGCTCACCCTGCGGTCGCCATTCCCGTCCGTTGGTCTTGAAATTGCAGACCAACTCCTTCTTCGTGTCGACCGAGATCACCGGCTGACCTTCGCTCAGGGCTCCTTTCACGGCCGTGCTGATGATGCCGAACTGCGCATTTCGGTCGGGATGGTCGCTCTCCTCACGCGTCTTGACGTTGGCCTGCAGGCTGAACTTTTCCCGCTTCAGGAGTTCGGCCACCACCGTATGGCTCACGCGATGGCCCTGCTCGGACAAGTCCGCCGCCAGACGTCGCAGGCTCTTGCAGGTCCAGCGCAACGGAGACATCGGATCGCCCCGCGCATCGGGCTCCAC
This sequence comes from uncultured Lichenihabitans sp., assembly GCA_964242785.1. Classification (GTDB taxonomy): domain Bacteria; phylum Pseudomonadota; class Alphaproteobacteria; order Rhizobiales; family Beijerinckiaceae; genus Lichenihabitans. The sequence continues at coordinate 4,363 of CAXTBR010000153.1, forward strand.
CAGGGCCAGCAAAGCCTCGACCAGACCGCGGTCCGTCTCGATCAAAGCCTTGCGGCCTGCACCAGGGCCGCGCAGGCGACCGCCCTCCAGCGTCTCTCCGCTCGCAAGGTGTTTGAGGCCACTGTAGATCGTGCTGGCCGCCATGCCGGTCGCAGCCGACACGATCTTGGCGCCACCAGGGCCCAGAACCCGCGCCTCCGCCGCAGTGCGCGGCGTCGCTTGAAGCATTGAGGTCATCCAACGTGATGTGCCGCATGGT
>CAXTBR010000154.1:0-4598 GCA_964242785.1 uncultured Lichenihabitans sp.
CACGCCCTCCCCGCCCCGCAGCCGCTCGATGTCGGCCGCCATGTCGAAGCCGAGCTTGTCGACTAGCGCGCGCGGCAGCAGCGACACTGCCGTGCTGGCCCGCGCCGCCCGTGCCTTGGCGCTGGCGCCGTGCAGCGTCACGGACGGCAGGGCCACGATGGCCCCCACGACGGCCACGGCTCGCGCCTTGCACGTGTCGAGCACCTCGCCGTCGCCGGGTCCGTTGCGGACGAAGGCGTACTCGGTCTCGTTCCCCAGGTCCTCCAGGACCTCCGCGAGCGCGACCAGCGCCCTGTCGTTCGCCGGCATCTCGGGGCCGGCTCCCTCGTTCAACTCGATCATGGTGTTCTCCCCCGGCATGAGCCGGACTCGGGTGTGATGACGGACGGTGGCGGCGTGCGCCCTCACGGCGCCGGCAGCACCAGCGCGAGGCAGCGGCGGCGCAGGCGGGCGAGGGCTCCGTGCACTCGGGCGTCAGACATCGGATCCCGAGCCTCCGTCGCTGGCGTCCGCGCCGACGGACGGCAGGCGGGCCATCTCGGCCTCGATCTCCACGAGGTGTCGCTCGATCCGGGCCATGCAGTCCCGCACCGCGCCGAGGTGCCGGTCCAGCGCGTGCTGGCCCGCGGAGCCACGCGAGGGCCGTTCCGCGGCGGAGCACGTCCGCTCCCGCCACGCCGAGGCGCGGGCCCGCAGGTCGTCGAGCGCCGCCGGGGTCCAATGCCCGGCCCGGCCGTACCAAGCCTCGCGGACCCGCCAGCTGTCGGCCGCGTAGCCGAGGTTGCGGGCCGCCTGCCGGATCTGGCCCTTGACGGTCAGCCCTGAGGCATCGCCCACCGCCCGGCGCACCGCATCGCGCGCCTCTGCGGCCCTCGCGTCGGACACGCCGTCATCACCGGCCGTGGTGTGCTTCCCACCGCCTGTGGCGCGCTTGCGCCGCCGATCCTGCGATGCTGCCAACAGCAGCGGCAGGAGGGCGACATGGCCAGGCGTGAGACGGGCGATGCGGTGGCGGCGCCTCAGGCTGTCGAGCCGGAGGTGGCCGAGGGGGACGATCTGACCTTCCTCGACTGGAGCTATCGCCTGCTCAGCCTGGAGCGGATCCAGGCCGAGGCGGAGGACGAGGACGGCCAGGACATCTTCACCGCCACGTTCCAGGTCGACGGCCCGAACGCCAACGCCGAGGTCGAGATCATCGTGTCGGACTTCGTCGACGAGGCGCACGTGGTCTCGATCGCGCAGCACACGTTGCACGTCGCCGCGACGATGTGGGGCCGGGTCACGGCGGACCGCCTCATCGGCGCGCGCGCCAAGGACCTGCCGGACTGAGCCGCGCCGCGGTGGGACCGACGGCAAAGCGCTCCACCTGGGGAGGATCGCATGGCGGACGACGACATCGACGACGCTTCGTTCTGGAAGATCGAGCTTCAGAAGGTCCAGCGCCTGACCGACGCCACGCCGGGCGCCGAGCCTGAGCCGGACGGCGAGAACCTGTTCGCGGTCGAGTTCAAGGCGACGGGGCCGACCATGAACGCCGAAGTCGAGGTGATGGTCAGCGACATCGCCGACGAGGCCCAGGTGGTCGTGGAGGCGCTGGACGCTCTGCAGGACGGGCTGGAGACCTGGGCCCGGGTGCTCGGGCGCCGGCCGGGAGCCGGGACGGTCGAGCCGACGGGCGAGTGACGGCACGGCCCGTTTCGCACCCTGTCGGCCGATCACGACACCACCCCGCCGGACACCGCCTGCCGCAGCACGCCGATCGCGCCGTCAATCAGGGCCAGGACCAGGCTGTTGCAGGGATCCGCGTCCGCCTCATCCTCGCCCATGTTGAACTGGACGTGCTCCCGTCGAGCCCATTCCAGAGCCCCGAGGGCGCCCGCCAGGGTCGTCGGGCGGGTCGTCCTGCCCAGATCGTCGATCTCCTGCCACCGTTGCATGTTGGGCTTGGCGGCTTCGTCGGTTAAGTCCTCGATCGCGTCGTTCGCCGCGAAGAGGTCCAGGATCTCGCGGTGGTAGCCGATGAAGGGATCGGCCGTGGCGGGGTTCGCCAAGGCGGTCGCCGGCACGAGGCCGGCGAGCGGCAGCGCGGCGAGGCCGCGGAGGAGCGTCCGGCGGTCAGCCACGGGCCTGCCCCCCGGTGAGAGAGACGCCGGCGGCCGACAGGATCACGGCGGCGCGGGTGGCGGCCGGCGAACTCGTCACGGCGGCATGGGCCGCGGGATCGTTCGGCATCCAGCCGACCGGAACCTCATCCCAAGTGAACAGGTGTGGGTGGCGCGCAACCTCCTCGGGAAAGATGAGGCGAGACCGCTCGACCAGCGCCTGCCGGTGCTCGCGGGCGAGCCATGCGACGTAGCGCGTCATCAGTTCGGGCGTCGCCGCCACAGCCGAGGCCGTAGGGGCGCCGATCAGGGCCACGCTGCCGCCGATGAACGGAAGCGAGGCGAGGCCGCGGAGGAATAAGCGACGTTCGATCAAAAGAGCACCTGTGAGGTTGAGTTGATGGGGGATCGACGCGCGGCCGAGGGCGTGATCCCCGGCCGGCTGGGCAGGCGGGCCGATCAGGGCGGGGCAGCGGCGAGCAGGCGCAACAGGTCGAACGCGACCGAGAACCCGACCCGCTCCACTCGCTCCTCGATCGCGGCGTAGGAGGTCAGGGCGCGAGCCTTCACGACGAGGTCGGCGAGGCTGCGCGCCGGAGCGTCGGCCAAGGCTTCCACCGCCTCGGCCACCCTGGCGTGGAGCCGGTAGAACTCGGCATCGCCTGTCGGTACGTCCCCGACCGCGTCGCAGTGGGCCTCGAGGGCCGCGAACCGCCGCTCGACGTCGGCGACCAGCCCCGGGACGTCGGCCGTCGAGGCCGTGGCCCCGAAGATCAGCGGCGCGGCGCCCAGGCCCGGGACGATGGGGACGAGGTCACGCATGGGCGCCTCCCCCAAACAGCCGCACGACGTCCTCGGCGAGCCAGCAACCGAGATAGTGACCCCTCTCGATGTCCTGCTCGACGTCGCGTATCCCGAGCACCCGCGCCTTGGCGACGATCCCGGCCATGCCCTCGGCCGGCGTTTCGATCACGGCGTCGAGGAGCTGATACCGGCGCTCCTCTATTTCGAGCCAGCCGGGGATCTCGTCACAGTCGAGGTGCGTGCTCCTCGCCAGCGCGTCGGATTCGATGCTGACGGCCTCGAACTCGGCTGCCATCGCCACTAGGCGGGCGTCGGGATTCACCGCGACCGGCCCGGCCAGCACCGGGGCGACGCCGGCCGCGAGGCCCAGCGACGCGGCCAGGGAGCCCCGCAGGGCGCCGCGGCGGGACAGGGTGGCGCTCATGCCGTGCCCCGTTCGATCATGGCGACGAGGTCGGCCACGGCGCTGAACGCAACGTCTTCTCCGAGAGCCGAACTGCCCTCGCCCTCATCCACGATGTCGTCGTGCATCCCGGCCGAACCGTGAAAGCACCAACCGGCGACGCGGGCCTTGAGCAACACGCCTGGCAAAGTGACGGCCCGGGTCATCATGATTCGACGCCGGAGTTCACAGTTCACCAAGATCTCTGCCTCGGCCGTGGCCTCTGCTGCAGTGAGACCGGACGTGGCATTCGCCGCGGCCACCTCTGCGCGCCATGTGTCACCCGCTGCCACGATCTCGTCGCGGCGCGCTTCGTTGCGGAGAGGGATGCCGTTCCGATCTCTTGAAAAAACTGCACTCCGCAGTGCCTCGACACTATCGTGCCAGAACCAGCGCCGCTCCGAGTCCTGATACCAAGTCGACAAGGCACCGAAGATGGAATCGTCGGTTGCACGTAAGAACAAGGGCTCGGGCGGAGGAACATCCGGGGTTCGATCTTCCGCTTCGTACTGTTTCGCCTCAGCTTGGCGTTGTCGTACTGCGCTGGTCTGCCATTCGCGGCCGAGCGCGATCAAGGCCGCATCGGGGTCGACAGGCGCAGCCGCCGCCGTCAGGGCAGCCGCAGGAACCGACGCCAGCGCCGCGACTCCCAAGATGGCCCGACGGCGCGAGAACGCCGCGGCGAGGCCCGGCAGGGGCGCGGGGGCCGGCAGGACGGGTTCGGCCTGGACGGCAGGCAAGCCGGTGGCGTTCCCGCCGAGGCGGGTTTCAGAGATCGACATCGAACTTCTCCAGTGAGGGGTTCAGCCGCCCTTCAGGCGGCGCGGACGACGGTCCGCAGCGGACGAAGTGCTGCGGAGGCGACGATGGCGAGAGTGACGGACCGGGACGCCGCGAGCGAAGCCCGCGATCAGATTAGGGATGCCGCCGAGATGGTGTTGGCGAAGCACCCCACGGTGGTTCCCAGCTCCGTGCCGCCGTGCGAGGGAGGACCCGTTCCGCAAGCCGGGCTCCGGTCCCAAGACGTCGACCTCACCGCCAAGTCGAAGGCGCTGCCGGGATAGCGGGGTTCGCCCGCCTCGATGCGGGCCAGGGCATCGGCCAGGACCGGCAGGGCCTCGGCCGTCATGGGTTCGACGTCGGCACGCCGGGCGGCCTCCGCCTCGACCGCGAGGGCCAGGGTCGCCAGCGCGATGCGGTCCGCCATGGTGAGCGCGGCCGCGGGGTCGAGCGCCTCGCCGGCCAACTCG
>CAXTBR010000155.1:0-4496 GCA_964242785.1 uncultured Lichenihabitans sp.
TTTTCAGGGCTCTGCCCTGAAACCCGCAAAAGGCCGAGGGCCTTTTGAAACCGGACTGGCGGGACATGGGGGACTCGACATCATCACCCCGGAACCCGTCATGAGCCTCCGCTTCAAAGGCCGACATTCGCTCATCGATCCGCCATCGAGGACATGCCCGTGACGCCCCGCGCCACCTACCGCCTGCAGTTCACGCCCGACTTCGGCTTCGACGAGGCCGCCGGCCTCGCGCCCTACCTCGCCAAGCTCGGCGTGAGCCACCTCTACGCCTCGCCCTACCTCAAGGCGCGGCCCGGCAGCACGCATGGCTACGACATCACCGACCACAACGTCTTCAACCCCGAGCTCGGCGGCGCCAAGGCCTTCGCCCGGATGAGCGGGGCGCTGAAACTCGCCGGCCTGAAGCAGATCCTCGACTTCGTGCCGAACCACATGGGCGTCGGCGGGGCCGACAACCCCTTCTGGCTCGACGTGCTGGAATGGGGGCCGGATTCGGCCTATGCGGGCTGGTTCGACATCGACTGGGATTCGGACCAGGCCTACCTCCACGGCAAGCTGCTCGTGCCGGTGCTGGGCGGCCAGTACGGGGCCGAGATCGCCGAGGGCAAGCTGTCCCTCAAGTTCGATGCCGCCACCGGCTCCTTCGCGGTCTGGGCCTACGACACCCACATGCTGCCGATCTGCCCGCTGCACTACGGGCTCATCCTCGGCGACGACGACGTCACGCTCGACCACATCGGCGACGGCTTCTCGGGCCTGCCGGCCTGGCGCCCGCAGGTGCTGCGCCGCGCCGAGGGCCTCAAGGCCGACCTCGTCCAAACGGTGCGCGACCGGCCCGAGATCGGCGAGGCCGTCGAGGCCGCCGTGGCGCGCTTCAACGGCACGCCCGGGGACGCGAAGAGCTGGGCCCGGCTCGACGCCCTGATCGCCCGGCAGTTCTGGCGCGCGGCCCAATTCCGCACCGCGGCCGACGACATCAACTACCGCCGCTTCTTCAACATCAACGACCTCGCCGGCCTGCGCATGGAGCTGCCCGCGGTGTTCGACCACGCCCACCGCCTCGTCGCCACCATGCTGCGCGACGGGACGATCGACGGGCTGCGCATCGACCACATCGACGGGCTGCTCGACCCCAAGGGCTACCTGGAGCGGCTGCGCGCCCGCGCGCCGAACCGCGAGGGCCGCGCGCCCTACCTCGTGGTGGAGAAGATCCTCGGGCCCGGGGAGCCGCTGCGCCCCGACTGGCCGGTCGACGGCACAACCGGCTACGAGGTCACGAACCAGCTCCTCGCCGTGATGGTCGACCCCGCGGGCGAGGCGGGTTTCTCGCGGATCTACGCCGATTTCGCGGGCGAGATGGAGCCCTTCGACAAGGTCCTGCGCACCTGCAAGAAGCGCATCATGGACAACGAGATGTCGAGCGAGCTGAACAGCCTCGCCCGCGAGATCACCCGCGTCGCCCGCCGCAACCCGAAGACCTCGGACTTCACCCGCAACCTGCTGCGCCGGGCGCTGCGCGAGGTGGTGGCCAACTTCCCGATCTACCGCACCTACCTCGACTTCGACGGGGTGCCGACCGAGGCCGACCGGGACACGCTGAAGATCGCCATCGCGCGCTCCCGCCGCACCGAGACGGCCATCGACGGCAGCGTCTTCACCTTCCTGCACGACCTGCTCACGGGCGACCTCATGGCGGGCCCGAAGAGCGGCCTCAGCCGCAGCGCCGTGCTGCACGCCGCCATGCGGTTCCAGCAATATACCGGGCCCGTCACCGCCAAGGGGCTGGAGGACACGGCCTTCTACCGCTTCAACCGCTTCATCGCGCTGAACGAGGTCGGCGGCCACCCGACGAGCTTCGGCAAGCCCCTGTCGGCCTTCCACGAGGCCAACGCCGAGCGGGCGGAGCACTGGCCGCATTCCATGCTGACGACCTCGACGCACGACACCAAGCGCGGCGAGGACACGCGCGCGCGGCTGGCCGTGCTGTCGGAGTTCCCCGACCTGTGGGCCGAGACGGTGGCTGAGTGGGGCCGCATCCTCAGCCCCGAGCCCGCCCAGGCCGATCCCGAGCGCCGGCCCGACCGCAACGACGAATATGCGCTGCTCCAGCTCATCGTCGGCACCTGCCCGGTCGAGCTGCTCGGCGGAGGGGACGGGGGCGACGCCGTGGCGGCCTATGCCGAGCGGCTGAAGGGCGCCATGACGAAAGCCATGCGCGAGGCCAAGGTCCATTCCACCTGGGCCGATCCCGACGAGGCCTATGAATCCGCGACCCTGGCCTTCGTGGACCGGGCGCTGACCGGCGAGCGCTCGGAACGCTTCCTCGCGGCGGCCCTGCCCTTCGTGGAGCGGATCGCGGGGCTCGGCGCCGTCAACAGCATCGTGCAGACCGCGCTCAAGCTGACGATCCCCGGCATGCCCGACATCTACCAGGGCACGGAGCTCTGGGACCTGTCCATGGTGGATCCGGACAACCGGCGGCCCGTCGATTTCGCCGGGCGGTCCGCGGCCCTCGACGCCGTGCTGGCCGACCTCGCGCTGGACCGCGCCGGGGCGCTGGCGACCTATGCCGAGGCGTGGCGCGACGGCCGCGTGAAGCTCGCCGTGACGGCGACACTCCTCGCCCTGCGGCGCGACCACGCCGCGCTGTTCGAGGACGGCAGCTACGAGGCGGTCGCGGCCTCGGGCGCGGGTGCAGACGGCATCTGCGCCTTCCTGCGGCGGCGAGGCGAGGACGAGATGCTGGTGGCGGTGGCGCGCTTCCCCGGGCGGCGCGAGGGGCGGGGCTTCGACGCCGACACCGCCGTGCCGCTGCCGTCGGGGCGCTGGGTGGACGCGCTCACCGGGCGGGCCTTCACCGGCGGCGCTTCCGCGGCTGCACGCGACCTCTTCGCTGTATTGCCGGCCGCGGTGCTGCTGCGCGACGGCTGATCGAACCGGCCGGTCTCACGGTCACTGGACGATCGCTGCCCTCCATCCGCTCCTCCCCGCATGCGCGGGAAGGAGCGGATGGAGGGGTGCTTCCAGCCGAGCCAGCGGAAGGCGCATCAGGCGCCGAGGCCGAAGTCGTGCTTCGGGGCGTGCAGGGTGGCTGAAGCCCGGTCGTCGGACACAGCCAGAGTCGAGCCGGCGTGGTCGCCGCGTGGCGCCGCCGGCCCGATGTCGCCGTGTCCCCCATGCGCTCCGTGGATGGCATCGACGAGGTCGGACAAGGAGCCGTCGACCGCGGCGCGCTCCGGCGTGCCGTGGGCACTCCTCCCCCCGAAGGCCGACGCGAGGGCGGCGCCGAACCGCGAAGGACGCATCCATCCCGGGCCGCCGCGATGGTGCCCGCCCTCCGACGCGTCGTCCTCCGCGCCGTTCGACCCCAGGGCGGCCGCGAGTTCGGTGGCGCTCCCCCCCGGCGCCACGCGCGCGGCGTCGACGGAACCGGAGACGGTGCCGTCGATCTGCGGCGTGGTGCCCCCCGGGGTGGTGGTGCCGCCCGCGTAGAGGGGACTGTCAAAGGCGATCCAGTGCCGGATCAGCGCGATCTTGCGCTTCGTCAGCTTCATGGCGTCCGCGTTGGTCGACACGGTGCCGACCACGGCCGGGATCAGGCTCCCGCCCCGCTCGACCTTGTCCCAGAGGGGCCCGCCGCTGTAGCCGGGCGACAGGCGCAGGTTCGAATCGTCGAGGTCCGAGAAGAGGGGGTTGGTCGAGACGACGCCCTCCGTCCCCGTCTGATACCCATTCCGCGCCGCCGGATAGCCCGTGGCGATCACGTCCCCGGCCGTGAAGCCCGGATCGAGGGCGAACTGGCCGAAGCCGCTGAGGTCGGCCGAGGTGTCGATGACGGCGAAGTCGGACTGCGTCGCCGCGGCCGAGATCAGGTCGTTGTTGTCCGCGACCTTGATGTAGTGGATCGACTGGATGCCGGGCAGCGCGCCCGTCGGATTGTAGGTGGTGCCGTCCGGCGTGAAGCCCGGGTAGACGCTGACCCGGTCGGCCCCGACGCCGGCATCCGCGTCCCACAGGAGATGGGAGGCCGTGAGGATCGTGTGGGGGCCGATGATGGCGCCGGACCCCTGGAATTCGCCTTCCCCGGGGATGTCGACCAGGATGTAGCAGACCGCGCTGTAAGGGAAGCCGGTGATCGCCATCGTCCACTCCTGACTCCGCCGACGCGACGCGGCCCGACCAGAAAGCACAAACCCGGAGCGGGCGCGATGGGGGACCGGCGCGGGACCGTGCCGCAGGGCCTCATCCGGGCGAGGCGCCCCCGAGCTCGGCGTGGCGGAAGCAGCCCACGACGTGGTCGTTGACCATGCCGACCGCCTCCATCCAGGCGTAGACGATGACGGGGCCGACGAACTTGAAGCCGCGCGCCTTCAGGGCCTTCGACAGGGCGCGCGACTCCGCCGACTCGACGGGAACCTCGCCCCTGTCGCGCCAGGCATTCTGCACGGGGGAGCCGCCGACCGCGTCCCAGACGAAGGCGGAGAAATCCTCGCCCC
>CAXTBR010000156.1:0-4392 GCA_964242785.1 uncultured Lichenihabitans sp.
CCCCCTCGCCCAGGAGTTCGTAGGCGGTGAGGCTGGCGCCCTGGTTGCGCGGCCGCGTCTCGTCGACCCAGACGTGGACCGGCACGCCGGCGCGGTGGGCCTTGTAGACGGGTGCCAGCGCCGTGCCCCAATCCACCGCGGCGAGCCAGCCCGCGTTGCAGTGGGTGAGCACGTTCACGGTCCGCGCCCGGCCCGCGCGCTCCCAGGCGGAGCGGATCAGCGCGGCGCCGTGCTGGCCGAGCCGCGCGCAGGTCGCGACGTCCTCCTCGGCCACGCGGGCCGCCTCGGCATAGGCGGCCTCGCGCCGCTCCGCCGGCCGCAGGGGGGCGAGCCGCGCCCGCATGCGGTCGAGCGCCCAGCGCAGGTTGACGGCGGTCGGCCGCGCCACGAGCAGGAGGTCGTAAGCGCGGGCGAGGTTCGCGTCGGAGCCGTCCTCCGCCATGGCGAGCGCCAGGCCGTAGGCGCCCGCGGCGCCGATCAGCGGCGCGCCCCGCACCGTCATGTCGGCGATGGCCTCGGCGGCGTCGCCCGCGCGGCGCAGCCGCCGCGTGGCGAAGCGGTGCGGCAGGGCGCGCTGGTCGATGACCTCCACGGCCGCCCCGTCGCCGTCGAGCCAGATGGTGCGGAAGTCGCGGCCGTCGATGCGCATCGCTGTCCCCTTGCCTTCGCGGATGTGAGCCCCTTGTAACGCAGGGCGGGAGGCCGCGAAAACCGCCGGACCCGCGCACGGAGGACGCTCATGCTGAAACTCGGATCGCTGCTGGTCGCGGCGCTCTCCCTCACGGCGGCCTCGGCCCTGGCCGAGACGAGCCGCATCCGCGGCACGGTGGTGTCGCTCGACGGCACCGCCCTGCACGTCAAGGAGGCGGGCGGCCGCGACGTCGCCGTCACCCTGTCGCCGAGCTACGCCGTCACGGCGCTGGTGCCGGCGAAGCTGTCCGACGTGAAGCCCGGCGACTTCATCGGGGCCGCGGCCGACACGCAGCCCGACGGCACGCTGGTGGCCCGCGAGATCCACATCTTCCCCGAAGCCATGCGCGGCGCGGGCGAGGGCCACCGCGCCTTCGACCTCGGGCCGAAGAGCACCATGACCAACGGCACGGTGGGCAACGAGGTGAGGGGCAAGGCCGGCGACACGCTGACGGTGGCGTACAAGGGCGGCGAGCGGACCATCACGGTGCCGGCCGAGGCGCCGGTGGTGAGCTTCGCGCCTGGCGATCAGGCCATGCTGGTCCCCGGCGCCCACGTCATCGTCCAGGCCCAGGGCGGCGAGGGCGGGCTCAAGGCCGAGCGCGTCACCGTCGGCAAGGACGGGCTCGTCCCGCCCATGTGAGGGCGGGGCGGCGCTACTCCGCCGCCCCCGCCCCCGTCAGCGCCGCCAGCACCTCGGCGCGCCGCGGCATGGGCTCGACCGCGCCGTAGCCCCGCGTGGCCAGCGCCGCGGCGGCGTTGGCGTAGAGCCCGGCGCGGAACGGGTCGCCGGTGACGAGGTACTCGGCGAGGTAGGCGCCGTCGAACGTGTCGCCGGCGCCCGTGGCGTCGACGGCCTCGACGCGGTGCGGCGGCACGCGCAGCCGCTGGTCCGCCGTCGCGATCAGGCAGCCCCGGCTCCCGAGCTTCAGCGCCACGATGCCGGCGCCGAGCGACAGGTAGCGGTCGACGATGGCGTCGGGATCCTCGACGCCGACGAGGAGCTTCGCGTCGTCGAGCCCGGGGAGGGCGATGTCGACCCCCGCCATGGCCTCGTGGATCACGGCGCGGGCGCGGGCGACGGGCCAGAGCTTGAGGCGGACGTTGGTGTCGTAGGACAGCAGCACGCCCGCCCCGCGCGCCACCGCCATGGCGTCGAACACGGCGTCGGCGGCCCGGGTCGAGATCGCCTGGCTGATGCCCGAGACGTGGAGGATGCGGGCCGCGCGGATGGCGTCGCGCGGCAGATCCTCCGGCCCGTAGAGGCTCGCCGCCGAGCCGGCCCGCCGGTAGGAGAAGTCGTGGCCCGCCTCGGCGTGGGTGACGAAATAGATCCCGGTCGGCGCCGCGGCGTCGCGCTTGACCGTCGAGGCGTCGACGCCCTCCCGCGCCCAGAGGTCGAACAGCAGGCGGCCGAACTCGTCGTCGCCGACCGCCGTGGCGATCCCCGTCGAGGCGCCGGAGCGCGCCGCCGCCACGAGAGCGTTGGACACGTCGCCGCCGCAGCCCACGGCGTAGTGCCCGGCGCCCTTCGGCCGGTTCAGCTCCACCATGGGTTCGCCGAGCGCGATGATGTCGGCCATGTCACTCGCCCCTCGTCCCGGCGCCGGTCGCGGCTGCCGCTTTTGTCGCCTTGTGCTGCCGATCTCTTCGCCTTGACAAGCCCCGAGACCCGAGACGAGACTTGACCATCTGGTCAACTCCCATCCGGGAGAGCGGGGAGAGTCGCGTGGCGTCGATCGTGACGGACGGTGTCGTGGGCGGCAGGCTCACGGCGGAGGATTACGCGAGGAACTTCGGCGACCTGTCGCCGCCGCTGACGCGCCACGAGGCCTTCGTCGAGGCGGAGCGCTGCTACTTCTGCTACGACGCGCCCTGCGTGCAGAGCTGCCCGACCGAGATCGACATCCCGCTGTTCATCCGGCAGATCGCCAAGGGCAACGACGTCGGGGCCGCCGAGACCATCCTGTCGGCCAACATCATGGGCGGCATGTGCGCGCGGGTCTGCCCCACCGAGGAGCTGTGCGAGGCCGCCTGCGTGCGCGAGCACGCCGAGGGCAAGCCGGTCCGCATCGGCTCGCTCCAGCGCCACGCGACCGACGTGCTGATGGCGGAGAGCGCCGCCTCCGGCCGCCACCCCTTCGGCCGGGCGCCCGCCTCGGGGCGGAGCGTCGCGGTTGTCGGGGCGGGGCCGGCGGGGTTGAGCTGCGCGCACCGGCTCGCCACCCTCGGCCACGCCGTGACGCTCTACGACGGCAAGCCGAAGCTCGGCGGCCTCAACGAATACGGCATCGCGGCCTACAAGACGCCGGGCGGTTTCGCCCAGGCTGAGGTCGACTTCATCCTCGGCGTCGGTGACATCGCCGTGAAGGCCGGGGTCCGCTTCGGCGTCGACACGGACCTCGCCACCCTGCGCCGCGACCACGACGCCGTGTTCCTCGGCCTCGGCCTCGGCGGCTTCAACGCCCTGCCCGGCATGCGCGAGCACCGGCACATCGTCGACGCGGTCGGCTATATCGAGATGCTGCGGCAGGCGAGCGACAAGGCCGAGGTGCCGGTCGGGCGCCGGGTCGTGGTGATCGGCGGCGGCATGACGGCGATCGACGCGGCCGTGCAGTCGCGCCGGCTCGGGGCCGAGGAGGTGACGGTCGCCTACCGCCGCGGACCCGGCGACATGAAGGCCAGCCGCTGGGAGCAGGAACTGGCGCAGACGAACGGCGTGGCGATCCGCCACTGGATGACGCCCTGCGGCTTCGCGGGCCGCGACGGCGCGGTCTCGGCCGCGCTGTTCGAGCATCGGGGACCGGGCGGCACCGGCGCGCCCGAGACGGTGGAGATCCCGGCCGACCTCGTGCTCTGCGCCATCGGCCAGACCTTCCTCGACGCGCCGCTCGGCACCGGCACGCTGGCGCTCGACGGCGGGCGCATCCGCATCGACGCCGAGCGCCGCACGACCCTGCCGGGCGTCTGGGCCGGGGGCGACTGCGTGGCGGGCGGGGCCGACCTGACCGTCAGCGCCGTCGAGGACGGCAAGCGGGCGGCACACTCCATCGACGCCGCCCTCCGGGCCGCCTCGACCCTCCAGGGAGCCGCGTGATGGCCGATCTGTCGACCACCTTCCTCGGCATCCGCTCGCCGAACCCCTTCTGGCTCGCCTCGGCGCCCCCGACCGACCGCAAGACCAACGTGCTCCGCGCCTTCAAGGCGGGATGGGGCGGGGTGGTGTGGAAGACCCTGGGGGAGGACGGGCCGCCCGTCGTCAACGTGTCGGGCCCGCGCTACGGCGCGATCCACGGCCCCGACCGGCGCCTGATGGGCTTCAACAACATCGAGCTCATCACCGACCGGCCGCTCGAGATCAACCTCCGGGAGATCGCCGAGGTCAAGAAGCTCTACCCGGACCGGGCGCTCGTGACCTCCATCATGGTGCCCTGCGACGAGGACAGTTGGCGCCAGATCCTGCCGCGCGTCGAGGCCACGGGCTGCGACGGCGTGGAGCTCAACTTCGGCTGCCCGCACGGCATGAGCGAGCGCGGCATGGGGGCGGCGATGGGCCAGGTGCCGGAATACTGCGGCCTGGTCACGAGCTGGGTCAAAGAAGCGACGTGCCTGCCCGTGATCGTCAAACTGACGCCCAACATCACGGACATCGTCGCGCCGGGCCGGGCCGCCGTGCAGGGCGGGGCCGACGCGCTGTCGCTG
>CAXTBR010000157.1:0-4324 GCA_964242785.1 uncultured Lichenihabitans sp.
GTCTCGGGGGCCGACTGCCTGGACTATTTCGGCGGCATCGCGGCCGCCGTCGCCGGTGAGCACATCGAGCTCGGCGGCTCATGGGCCTATACGCGCCGCGAGCCGCTGGGCGTGGTGGCGGCCATCGGGGCCTGGAACTACCCTATCCAGATCGCCTGCTGGAAGGCGGCCCCGGCGCTCGCCTGCGGCAATGCGATGATCTTCAAGCCCTCCGAGCTGACCCCGCTCACGGCGAATCACTTGGCCGAGGCGTTCCGCGAGGCCGGGCTGCCGGACGGGGTCTTCAACGTCGTCCAGGGCGATGCGGTGACCGGCCGCGCGCTCGTCGCGCATCCCGGCATCAGGAAGGTGTCCCTGACGGGCGAGGCCGGGACGGGCCGCACCATCATGCGGGAGGCGGCCGCCACGCTGAAGCACGTGACCCTGGAGCTCGGCGGCAAGTCGCCGATCCTGGTATTCGAGGACGCGGGGATCGAGAATGCCGTCACGGGGGCGCTGCTGGGCAACTTCTACTCGGCCGGCGAGGTCTGCTCCAACGGGACCCGCGTCTTCGTGCACCGGACGATCCGCGACCGCTTCCTCGAGCGGCTCGAAGCGCGCACCCGCGCCATGGTGATCGGCGACCCGCTCGACCCGGCCACCCACGTCGGGGCGCTGGTGTCGGAGGCCCACCTCGCCAAGGTGCTCGGCTACATCGAGGCGGGCCGCCGCGAGGGCGCGCGCGTGCTGGTGGGCGGGGAGCGCGCGACGCAGGGCTTCTGCGCCGGCGGGCTGTTCGTGACGCCCACCATCTTCGAGGGATGCCGGGACGACATGAGCATCGTGCGCGATGAAATCTTCGGCCCCGTCATGACCGTGCTGGACTTCGCCGACGAGGACGAGGCGGTGAGCCGGGCCAACGCCACCCCCTATGGCCTCGCGGCCGGCGTCTTCACCAAGGATCTCGCCCGGGCGCACCGGGTGATCGCCCGCCTCGAAGCCGGCACATGCTGGATCAACGCCTACAACATCACCCCGGTCGAGCTTCCCTTCGGCGGGGTCAAGCTGTCGGGGCTCGGCCGCGAGAACTCCCGCGCGGCCGTCGAGCATTACACGCAGCTCAAAAGCGTCTACGTGGCGCTCGAGGACGTGCCGGCGCCTTATTGACCCTCGGCCGGGCAGACAATTCGTCATCGCGAGGCGCGCAACGCCGTGGCGATCCAGAGGTCACGTGTCACGCGATGGATCGCCACGCTTCGCTCGCGATGACGGGCTGCCGCTAACGGCAGCAGCCTCGCTCCGCCGGGGCCGTCGTGCGGCACAGGCAGGAGGCGCTGATCGTCACGTCCGCCTTGGCGAGCGCTTCGGCGAGCCTGCCCCGCAGGGCCGGCAGCTCCGCGGTGTCCTGGCGGGCCGTCAGGCATTCGACCAGCCCGTGCAGGGCCCACACGTTGTCCGGGTGCTGGGCGCAGCGTTGCACCGTGCCGCTCAGGCCGAGATCGTCGCGGTAGACGCGCTCGGCCTCCGCGACATGGCCCTGGTCCAGCAGCAGGGCCGCCAGCGCGTGGCGGGGCGGGTGCATCCACGCCCAGGGCTCCGTGTAGGAGAGGGCGTCGTCGCGCTCGACCGCCTGCCGCAGGTGGTCGTAGGCCTCATCGTGACGGCCCTGGTGGTAGGCCAGCTCCCCCTCGAGCAACGCCGCGCCCACGGCCAGCGAGGCGCGGGTGGGATTGCTCAGGAAGCGCCGCTCGGGCGGGATGCGGGCGAGGTGCCGATGGAAGCGCTCGCGCTCCCGCGTCGCCTCGGCGAACTGCCCGAGCGCCGCATGGGCCACGCCCTTGGCGTAGTGCTGCATGGCGGTCGTCAGCACGTAGAGCTCGGGCGCCTCGCTCATCGGCTCGGCGAGGATGTCCTGCCACCGGCCGAAGCGCACCAGCACATGGGACTTCATGGCATGGTAGCCCTCGACCGTCTGGGTGAGCTTCGGGCGGTCCGGCAGGCTCACGACCTCCCGAGTCACGAGGCGCCTCACCTTGTCGGCCGCCCACAGGGCCGGCCCGGACCGGCCGAGGAACATGCAGGCGAACATCATGAGATGGAGGTCGTGGCAGCAGCCCAGCAGGTAGTAGCCGGGCTCCTGCGCATAGGCGAGATAGAGGTCGTTGGCGCGGACCGCCCGCCGGCTCGCGGCCTCGGCCTTCTCGTACTGCCCGCAGAGCACGTAGATGTGCCCCGGCATGTGGTTCATGTGCCCGGCATCGGGGCAGAGGGAGCCGAGCCGGTCCGCCGACCGCAGCCCGCGTTCGGGCGTCGCGGACATCTCGAGGAGGTGGATGTGCAGGTGCACGATGGCCGGGTGCTGCGCCGCCCCGGCCTCCTCGGCGATCCGGATGGACCGCTCGCAGACCTCGAGCGCCTCGAGGACGTCCGAGTTCGGCGCCGGCCGCCCCGTCCTCAGATCCCACAGGCGCCGCACGGTGCGCATCATCAGGGCGTCGACCAGCAGCGCCATGACGTCGTGGTCGTCGGGGAAGACCGCATAGACGCGCCGCATGGCGGCCGCATACGCATCGTCCCACTGCTCGAACTCCGCCGGGGAGACGCGGTGCGGCTGCTGGAACCGGCACGCCAGCGCCTCGATCAGGTGCCGTTCCACGCCGCTGGCGCCCTCGGCATGGGCACGTGCGAGGCCGACGTGATCGAAGCAGCGCCGGGTGGCCGCGGCGGCTTCAGCCTCGCCGTGTTCCGTCCAGGTCAGGTTGTAGAAGGGCCCGGCCGCATAGGCCATGCCCCAATGCGCCATGGCGCAGGCGGGGTCGGACTCGAGCGCCTTCTCGAAGCATTTCAGGCCCTCCTCGTGGTTGAAGCCGTAGCACCAGTTCAGGCCGATGTTGAACCAACGCTGGGTCTCCGGCGATCGGGTCGAGATCGGCCGCCGGTAGTCTCCAAGGTCGAAGCGGTCCATGCGCTGGTTCCAGGCGGCCGGGCGGCGGGGCGCCGTCCGTCCCCGCCTTGCACCCCGTCCGGCCACTTGCTAGGTCGGGTCCAGGGCCGGTTTAGCTCAGTTGGTAGAGCAGTTGATTTGTAATCAGAAGGTCGCGGGTTCGATTCCTGCAACCGGCACCAACACCGGCGTCATGCCCGGGGCCCGGATCCGGGCGGTTGCTGCCTTGCGATCACCCCGAGCGCCGTGGTGATCAACCGGGCGAGCGTGAGGGCCCCGATGCCGTCCACGTCCCGTTCGGGCATGAACTCCACGACGTCCATGGCCGCGATCCGGCCCCGCCCGGCCGCGCCGCGGATGAGGTCGACGACCTGGTGATAGGTAAGCCCGCCCGGCGCGCGGCCGATCACGCCCGGCACGAGGGCGGGATCGAGCGCATCGGCATCGAGGCAGACGACGATCTCGCTTCCCTGCGGGATGAGGTCGAGGACCCCCTGAACGCCGCCGCGGTGCAGATCGTGGGCCGTGACGAAGCGCACGCCCCAGGCCAGGGCATCGCGGTGGTCCTGCGCGGCGGCCGAGCCGATGCCGCGGGCCCCGACCTGGACGATGCGTCCGACATGGGGCATCTCCGAGGCGCGCCGCATCGTGGAGGAGAGGCCCCAGCGCTCCTCCATGTGGGTCTCGCGCCAGTCGATATGCGCGTCGATCTGCAGGACGGTGTAGCTCCGCCCCGCCGCGCCCAGCGCCTCGAGCATCGGGATCGGGACGGAGTCGTCGCCGCCGAGGACGACCGGCACCGCGCCGCGCCCCAGGATCGTCGCGATCGCGCCGCGGATGAGGGCGCGGTTGCCCGCCCCGTCCGTCTCATCAAAAGGAAGGTCGCCGCAGTCGACGGCCCGCAGGCGCGGCTCCGGGAAGACCGGGCCGCCGCTGTCGAAATCATAGCGGTCGAGGTTCGCGGTCAGGGCCGCGGTCGCGCGCCGCAGGGCGGCGGGCCCGTTGCAGCAGTAGGCGCCGACCGACCGGTAGGGCGTCGCGCAGGGCACGCCGAGGAGGGCGATCGGCGCGCTCAGGGCGGCGAGATCCGGGCAGGCCTCGAGCCCGAGAAACGTGGCCGTGTCGGCCGCCGCGCCGAACAGCGCGCCGAGGTCGGGGGTGCGTGTCATCAGGGCTGACCCTTCATGGCATCATGATCGCGAGATGCGCCAGGTGAACATCCGTCGATCGTCATCGCGAGGCGCGTGAGCGCCGTGGCGATCCATGCCACGGTGGCGGAAGCCCGACCATGGATCGCTTCGCTGCGCTCGCGACGATGACACGGGCGGTCGACGTCGGTTTCCTCGAAGCAGCCTGGTCTCAGCCGTGGGCCGGAAGGGGGGCGACGTCCCTTCCCGCGGG
>CAXTBR010000158.1:0-3988 GCA_964242785.1 uncultured Lichenihabitans sp.
GATGACAGCAGCACGCGGCGCAGCGCGTTGCCGAGCGTCAGGCCGAAGCCGCGCTCGAGCGGCTCGGCCACGACGGTGGCGGCGCGCTTGGCGTCGTCGCCCAACTGGACCTCGAGCTTGTTGGGCTTGATGAGGTCCTGCCAGTTCTTGGAGATCACGGTGGTCATGGGCGGGGTTCCGAGCCTGAAGCCCGCCGGCGAGGGGCGGCGCGCTTCGGCGTGAGGGAGGGCACCTCGGCGGGCGGGAGAGCCGTCGCGCTTCCCGCCGGCGAAGGCGCCCGTCGCGGGGAGAGGCTGATGCGCCGCGGGGGCGCGGCGGAACGAGGGGCGGGGCGGCGCCGGAGGACGCCGCCCCGCCCCGAAAAGTGTCGGATCAGACGCGGCGGCGCTTGCGCGGGCGGCAGCCGTTGTGCGGGATCGGGGTGACGTCGCGGATCGACGTCACGGTGAAGCCCGACGCCTGGAGGGCGCGCAGGGCGGACTCACGCCCCGAACCGGGACCCGACACCTCGACTTCGAGCAGGCGCATGCCGTGCTCGGAAGCCTTCCGGGCCGCGTCCTCGGCCGCCATCTGGGCCGCATAGGGGGTCGACTTGCGCGAGCCCTTGAATCCCATGGTGCCGGCGGACGACCACGAGATGGTGTTGCCCTGGGCGTCCGTGATGGTGATCATCGTGTTGTTGAACGTCGAGCTCACATGGGCGATGCCCGAGGCGATGTTCTTGCGTTCACGACGGCGGACGCGGGTTGCTTCTTTGGCCATAGTCTTGTCCTGGGTCCTTCAAGCGCGCCCGTGATGCCAGGCGCTCGGGAGATGTTCGATCGATCCTCGGGTCGGGCCCGGGGGTGACGGACTAGCCGCCGGTCACTTCTTCTTGCCGGCGATCGGCTTCGCCTTGCCCTTGCGGGTGCGGGCATTCGTATGCGTGCGCTGGCCGCGGACGGGCAACTGGCGGCGATGGCGCAGGCCGCGATAGCAGCCGAGGTCCATCAGGCGCTTGATGTTGATCGAGTTCTCGCGGCGCAGGTCGCCCTCGACGAGGTAGTCGCGGTCGATCGTCTCGCGGATCTGCAGGACTTCGGCGTCGGACAGTTGGGCCACGCGGCGCTCGGCCGGGATGTTGACCTTGTGGCAGATCTCCTGCGCCTTCTGTCCACCGATGCCGTGGATGTACTGGAGCGCGATCACCACGCGCTTGTTGGTCGGGATATTGACGCCAGCGATACGGGCCACGTGTCTTCTCCATGCGCCGGGCACCGCCGTGCCGGATGACGCTGTTGTTCGGGCTTGCGGGCAACGGCGAAGGGCCGGGCTCCCGCGTGGGACGGCCCGGCGCCGCTGTGTCATGGGCACGCCAGGGTCGCCTTAACGGCTTCCCGGCGGGTCGTCAAGGATGGCTTGACATCGGCTCGCGCATCGGGACGGGCTCGGCCGCCGGCCGTGCCGCGAGGGCGGAGTCGATGGCGTCCGACACGGCGTCGATCGGTGCCATGCCGTCGATGGTCCGCAGCCGGCCCGAGGTGGCGTAGTAGTGCGACACGGGGGCGGTCTGCTCGCGATAGGTGTCGAGGCGCTTGGCCAGGACGTCGGGCTTGTCGTCGGGCCGCACGGTGCCGCCGGCCGCGACCGTCTCGGCGGCCCGTTTCGCGATGCGCGTGACGAGCACAGCGGGGTCGACCGCCAGTTCCAGTACGGCGTCGAGCGCCATGTCCTTGGTGGTCAGCATCAGGTCGAGCGCCTCGGCCTGGGCGACGGTGCGGGGGAACCCGTCCAGGATGAAGCCCCTGGCGGCATCCGGCTCGACGATCCGCTCGGCCACGATCGCGACCACGACGGCGTCGGGCACGAGGCCGCCCTGCTCCATGATGGCCTTGGCCTTCAGCCCCACCGGCGTGCCGACCTTCACGGCGGCCCGCAGCATGTCGCCCGTCGACAGTTGGGGGATATCGTGCCGCGCCGTGAGGCGCGACGCCTGCGTGCCCTTCCCGGCCCCGGGGGGGCCCAGAAACACTATCCTCATCGCTTCTTCCCTCTGAGCCGCGACTTCTTGATCAGGCTCTCATATTGCTGGGCCTGCAGATGGCCGTGAACCTGAGCCACGGTGTCCATGGTCACGCTCACGACGATCAGCAACGACGTGCCGCCGAAGTAGAAGGGCAGCGCCGCATAGGAGATCAGAAGCTCGGGCAGAAGGCAAATGATGGCGAGGTAGCCGGCCCCCAGCACCGTGATCCGGGTCAGGATGGTGTCGATGTGCTGCGCGGTGCGCTCGCCGGGCCGCACGCCCGGCACGAAGCCGCCGTGCTTGCGCAGGTTGTCGGCCGTCTCGGTGGGGTTGAACACGACGGCCGTGTAGAAGAAGGCGAAGAAGACGATGAGGGCGAGGTAGAGCATGATGTAGGCGGGCCGGCCGTGGCCGAGGAAGCTCGTCACGGTGGCCAGCCAGCCGCCGCCGTTGCCGTTCATCTGGGTGAAGTTCGCCACCGTGGTGGGGAGCAGCAGCAGCGACGAGGCGAAGATCGGCGGGATGACGCCCGCCGTGTTGAGCTTCAGCGGCAGGAACGAGGTCTGGCCCTCGAACATGCGGTTGCCGACCTGCCGCTTCGGGTAGGTGATCAGCACCCGGCGCTGCGCCCGCTCCATGAAGACGATGAACGCGATGGTGGCGATCGCCACCACCACCACCGCCAGGATGAACACGGTGGAGATGGCGCCCTGGCGCCCGAGCTCCAGCGTGTGGCCGATGGCGGCCGGGAAGGCCGCGATGATGCCGGCGAAGATGATCAGCGACGAGCCGTTGCCGATGCCGCGCGAGGTGATCTGCTCGCCGAGCCACATCAGGAACATGGTACCGCCCATGAGGGTCAGCACGGTCGAGATGCGGAAGAAGAGGCCCGGGTCGGCGACGATGCCGGACTGCCCCTCCAGGCCGACCGAGATGCCGTAGGCCTGGAAGGCCGCGAGGATCACGGTGAGGTAGCGCGTGTACTGGTTGATGACCTTGCGCCCGGCCTCGCCCTCCTTCTTCAGCGTCTCCAGCGAGGGCACGACCGAGGTCATGAGCTGGATGATGATGGAGGCCGAGATGTACGGCATGATGTTCAGGGCGAAGATCGCCATGCGCTGCACGGCGCCGCCCGAGAACATGTTGAAGAGTTCGAGCACGCCCTGCTTCTGCCCGGAGAAGTTGGCCTCGAAGGCCGCGGGGTCGATGCCGGGCAGCGGGATGTAGGTCCCGAGGCGATAGATGATGAGCGCGCCCAGCGTGAACCAGATCCGCTTCTTGAGCTCCTCGGCCTTGCCGATCGAGGCGAAATTGATGTTCGCTGCGAGCTGTTCCGCTGCCGACGCCATTCACTTGCTCCAGGGGGCACGTCCTCGTGCCGGTTCATAGCGCGACCACCCCGCCCCGAGGAAGGCCGGATGCGAAAGATAAGGCGGGGACGGGGATCCGCCGCCGGGAAGGTGGTGGCGGACCGTGGCGGCGCCAAGGCGGCACGGGCCATCGCATAAAGGAACAGGGTGGTCGGCTCGGCGCCGCCACCCTGCTCTGTCGATGGACGTGGGCGGGGGGAGTCCCGCCGTCGGGCGATCAGGCCTGGGCCTCGGCCCCCGCCTTGACCTTGGGCTCGCGCAGCACCTTGACCGAGCCGCCGGCCGCCTCGATGGCCGCCACGGCGGACTTCGACGCCGAGGCGACCTCGAAGGCGAGCGCCGCCTTGATCTCGCCGGCGCCGAGGATCTTCACTCCGTCGCGGGGCTTGGCGCAGAGCCCGGCCTCGACCAGCGACTCCACCGTGATCGGGCCGGTGCCGAGCACCCCCGCGTCGACCGCCGTCTGGATGCGGCCGACGTTGATCTCGTTGTAGTCGAGCTTGAAGATGTTGGTGAAGCCGCGCTTGGGCAGACGGCGATGCAGCGGCATCTGACCGCCCTCGAAGCCCTTGATGCGCACGCCGGTGCGGGCCTTCTGGCCCTTGACGCCGCG
>CAXTBR010000159.1:0-3786 GCA_964242785.1 uncultured Lichenihabitans sp.
TTCCACCTCGAATGCGGCGCCCGCATCCACAAGCTGCGCGTCTACGAGACCATGACGGAAGCGACGGGCCGCGAGGTCTGCGGCTACCTCCTGGTGCGCGGCTCGGTCCACGCCCACGCCTACGCGCTGGCCCTGAAGCAGATCACCGGCGTGTCGATCGAGAAGATGCTGCCGACCCCCAACATCGACCTCAGCAAGATCCCCGAGTGCCAGAAGTACCTGGACGAGGGCTCGCATCGCCGGCTCTACACCTGGAGCCCGACCGACTACAAGAACATGCGCGGCATCTGGGGCAACGGCGAGAAGGCTCTGCCCGGCGATCCCCCGGGCGAGCTCGAAGTGATCGACGGTCTGCCCGACGGCGGCAAGATCCACGACCTCGACGGCGTGGCCTCGGCCTTCTCGCCGGACTATGCCCCCGAGGAGATGTTCGAGATCGCCACGAAGCTCTACAAGGCCTCGCGCTGACCTGACGACGCCGGAACGCGACGGATGGTGCGGCTCCCGCGAGGATGATAGGGAGCCGGCCCAGGGTCCGGCTCGCGCCGTGCCCGCCCTGTCGTCCGAGCGGGCTCCCTCCCGAGTCCGCCCGCTGCGGGGCGCGTGGGCGGCCCATCGGCCGCCCGCGTCCCGTCCGAGTCGGAGCCTCCGTCGCATGCAGCTTGCCCGCCTGGTCTTCAACGTGGCGGCCCTGGCCGCCCTGGTCCCGCTGTCCTCCCTCGCGGCGAGCGGGCCCGCCCGCGCCTTCCAGGTGGGTCAGTCCCCGGATTTCACGGCCTGCGCCATCTGGTTCAACGACCAGGGCCAGCCCCTGCGCAACAAGTCCGGCCGCGAGATCGGCCGTCAGGTGCCGTGCCCCGGGCAGGAGCGCAAGCGCGACAGCTACGAGGTCCTCCCCGGCGAGGGTCAGGGCACGCTGGTCATCCGCGACGCCTCGCACCATTTCGAGTGCATCCTGGTGCTGGCCCCCGGCTCCGCGACCGTGATGGTGCCGAAAGTCTGCCAGCACTGGAACGGCTGAATCCCGTCCCGCCTTGTCCGCGACGGCGGGGGGGCCCATTAAGGACGTGGGGCCGCGCGACGGCCCGTGAGCGCCACGGCTTGATCGTGCGCGCCGCTGCGATGGAAATCTCACATGTTCACCTGCGTCGGCTACGCCACGGGAGCGGCGAACGCCCCGCTCGCGCCCCTCTCCTTCGAGCGCCGCGATCCCGGCCCGAAGGACGTCCGCATCGACATCCTGTATTGCGGCGTCTGCCACTCGGACCTGCATCAGGCGAGGAACGAGTGGGGCAACACGCTCTATCCCTGCATGCCCGGCCACGAGATCGTCGGCTGCGTGTCGGCCGTCGGCGATGGCGTGACGAAGTTCAAGGTCGGCGACCTCGCGGGCGTCGGCTGCCTCGTGGATTCCTGCCGCGATTGCCCGTCCTGCGCCGAGGGGCTCGAGAACTACTGCGAGAAGGGCCAGACCTTCACGTACAACAGCGAGGACAAGGTGTCGGGCGGCCTCACCTTCGGCGGCTACTCACAGGCCGTGGTGGTGGACGAGAGCTTCACGCTGAAGATCCCCGCCAACCTCGACGCCAAGGCCGTGGCGCCGCTGCTCTGCGCCGGCATCACGACCTACTCGCCCCTGAAGCACTGGAAGGTCGGTCCGGGCCAGAGGGTCGGCATCGTCGGCCTCGGCGGGCTCGGCCACATGGGCGTGAAGCTCGCCCACGCCATGGGCGCCCACACCGTGCTGTTCACGACCTCGCCCGACAAGGCGGAGGACGCGCGCCGGCTCGGCGCCGACGAGGTGGTCCTGTCGAAGGACCCCGACGCCATGGCGGCCCAGGCCGGCCGCTTCGACTTCATCCTCGACACCGTGGCGGCGCCCCACGACATCAATCCGCTGCTCAACGGCCTCAAGCGCGACGCCACGCTGTGCCAGGTCGGCGCCCCCGACAAGCCGCTGGCCACCAACGCCTTCAGCCTGATCTTCAAGCGCCGCAACTTCGCGGGCTCGCTGATCGGCGGCATCGCCGAGACGCAGGAGATGCTCGACTTCTGCGGCCGGCACGGCATCACCTCGGACATCGAGATGATCCGCATGGAGGAGATCGAGGCGGCCTACGCGCGGATGCTGAAGAGCGACGTGAAGTACCGTTTCGTCATCGACATGGCGACGATGCCCGCGGCGGCGTGAAGGACCGGCGGGACGGGCGGAGCCGCCCCTCCCGCCGTCGGCCTTGGACTGCAACAGGCGCCCTCAGGCTCCGCCCACAGGCACCCAGATTGCAGCAGAAACCCAGCTTCCCCCACCCTCCCTCATCCTGAGCGAGCTTTGGCACACATCACTGACGCTGGGCGTCAGCGCCATTCTCCCCGCTGGGGAGAAGGGCACCACCCCGCGGGCGCCGAGATGTGGGCCAACGCTAGCCCGCAAGCGGGAGAAGGGCGCAGGCGCCCAGCCTCAGTGATGTGTGACAACGCGAGCTCATCCTGAGCTTGTCGAAGGACGACACGGGTCCTTCGGACCCTCGCTCAGGATGAGGAGGGTGGGGTGTTTCTCGCCTGAGAGCTTCGACAGACGATCAGTCGGCGGCCTTGCCGCCCAGCTTGGCGGCGAGCTGGGCGGTGATCTCGTCCGCCACCGTGCGGGCGTCGCGGATCTCGGCGTCGCGCGCCGCCCGGATGTTGGCGAAGCGTTGCGACGAGCGATCGTAGGTGGCGAAGCTCGTCACCGTGCCGGTCGCCAGCGGCGGGCCGCCCTCGATCGGCACGAGGGTGTATTTGATGTCCGTCACCACCGTGGCGTTCTGGGCGCGCTGCGTGGTGATGTCGACCAGCGCCGTCTGCACGCGCTCGGCCGTCGTGAGCTGCAGGCGGTAGCGCGGGTCCGGCCTGTCGCCCGTGCCGTTGAGGTCGGTGATGAGCTGGTCGCGCAGGTAGTGGCCGAGCCGCTCCGGCACGGGGTCGACCGCGATGGCCTGGAGGTCGCCGCCGAGGCGGCCGCCGGCGCTCATGTATATCGGCGCGAAGCAGCCGCCGAGGCCGAGCGCGATCCCCCCGAGCAGGGCGGGGAGCACGGGCCGCAGCCGCGCGGCGGGGCGGCGGTCAGACCACGACATTGACGATCCTTCCCGGCACCACGATGACCTTTTTATGCGCCGTCACGCCCAGCGAGACCGCGGCCGCCAGGGCCATGGCTTCGATCACCGCCGTCCCGGCGTCGCGCGCCACGGTGATCTCGGTCCGCCGGCGGCCGTTCACCTGGACGGGCAGGGTGACCGTGTCCTCGACCACCAGGGCGCGGTCCGCCCGCGGCCAGGGCGTCGCGGCGACGAGCGTGTCGTGGCCCAGCACGGCCCAGCAGGCCTCGGCGAGGTGCGGCATGAAGGGCGCCAGCACCTGCACCAGGATGTCGGCCGCCTCCCCGAAGGCGCGGGCCAGCGCCGAGCCCGGGACGACGGGCTCCTCGGTGGCGCCGATGGCGGCCGAGAGCTGGTTCGACAGGTCGTAGATATGGGCCACGCAGCGGTTGAAGCGCAGCCGCTCGACGTCCTCCTCGACGCGGATCAGCGCGCGATGGGCGCTCTTGCGGACGTCGAGCGCGCGGCCCTGCGCGCCCTCCGGCGGGGCCTCGCCCGGCGCCGACGCCCGGGCCAGCTCGCCGACGAGCCGCCACAGGCGCTGCACGAACTTGGCCGAGCCCTGCACGCCCTCCTCGGTCCAGATGACGTCCCGGTCGGGCGGGCTGTCGGAGAGCATGAACCAGCGCGCCGTGTCGGCCCCGTAGGT
>CAXTBR010000160.1:0-3693 GCA_964242785.1 uncultured Lichenihabitans sp.
TCGGTCGCCTTCTTCGGCGACGGCGCCATGCAGCAGGGCATCCTCTACGAGAGCATGAACATGGCGGCTCTATGGGACCTGCCGGTGCTGTTCGTCTGCATCAACAACCAATACGGCATGGGCACGCGCATCGACCGCGCGACCCGCAACACGGCCTTCGAGAAACGGGCCGAGGCCTTCGGGCTGGAGGCCGCCATGGTGGATGGCGAGGACGTCGAGGACGTCTTCGCCATCGCGCAGGGGCTGATGGACAAGGCCCGCGCCGGCCGGCCGGGCTTCATGGCCGTGTCCTGCTTCCGGTTCTTCGGCCACGGCCGCAAGGACAAGAGCCCCTACCGCACGCCGGAGGAGGAGGAGACCGGCCGCCGCCGCGACCCCATCGCCCGCGCCCGCGCGTCCCTCCTCGACCGCGGCCTCGCCAGCGAGACGGCCCTCGAGACGCTCGACGCCGACGTCGCCCGCGAGATGGGCGCCACCATCGACTTCACGACGGCTGCCGAGGCGCCGGCCCAGGCCGCTATGTTCCGCGACGTCTTCGGGGTGGGCGAGCCCGAGCCCGAGCCGCTCCGGACGCGGATCGACCGCATCCTGGCGCGGGCCTGAGGGCTGGGCGATGGTCGAGATCACCTATCGCGACGCGCTGCGGCAGGCGCTCCAGGACGCGATGCGCGCCGACCCCAGCGTCATCGTCATCGGCGAGGAGGTGGGGCTCTATGGGGGCGCCTACGGCGTCACCAAGGACCTCATCAAGGAGTTCGGGCCGGAGCGGCTGCTCGACACGCCGATCAGCGAGCCCGCCATCGTGGGGACGGCGGTCGGCGCCGCCATGACCGGCCTCAGGCCTGTCGCCGAGCTGATGTACGTCGACTTCCTCGGCCTCGTCATGGACCAGCTCTCCAACCAGGCCGCCAAGATCCGCTACATGTTCGGCGGCCAGATCGGCGTGCCGCTCGTGCTGCGCACGCAGGGCGGCACGGGGCGCAGCGCCGGCGCCCAGCACTCCCAGAGCCTCGAAGGCTGGGTGATGCATACCCCCGGCCTGCGGCTCGCCATGCCGGCCACGGCCGCCGACGCCTACCATCTGCTGCGCCACAGCCTGACGCTGCCCGACCCCGTGGTCTTCATCGAGCACAAGGCGCTCTACACGCGCAAGGAGGAGGCTGACCTCCAGCGGCCCGCGGCCCCCTGGGGCAGGGCCGTCGTGCGCCGGCCCGGCCGCGACGTCACGATCGTCACCTACTCGCGCATGGTGTTCTTCGCGCTCGACGCCGCGGCCGAGCTGGCCGCCGAGGGCATCGAGGCCGAGGTCATCGACCTGCGCACGCTGAACCCGCTCGACATGGAGACCGTGGTGGCCTCGGTGAACCGCACGGGGCGGGCCGTGGCGCTGAGCGAGGGCGTGCTCACCGCGGGCGTCGCGGCCGAACTCGCGGCCCGCATCACGGAGGAGTGCTTCGACTACCTGGAGGACCCCGTGCTGCGCATCGCCGGCGAGGACATCCCGATCCCCGTATCGCCGGACTTGGAGAGCGGCAGCATCCCGTCTGCGGCGCTGATCCGCGACAGCGTCAAGCGCATGGTGCGTTCGTGAGCGCCCTCCTGACCATGCCCCGCATGGGCGAGACCATGGAGACCGGGCGGATCGCGGTCTGGTTGAAGAAGCCCGGCGACAGCTTCGAGCGCGGCGAGACGATCCTCGAGATCGAGACCGACAAGGTCACGGTCGAGATGCCGGCGCTCGACAGCGGCCGGCTGACCGAGATCCTCGCGCCCGAGGGCGCCGAGATCGCGGTCGGGGCGCCGCTCGGCCGCTACGACGCCGCGGGCGCTCCGGCCCCGACGGCAGTTGCGGCCCTCGTCGCGTCCGCGCCACTCTCTGAAGTCACGCTGCCCCGCATGGGCGAGACCATGGAGGAGGGCCGCCTCGCCGCCTGGATGAAGCGGCCCGGCGAGCGCTTCAAACGCGGCGAGGTGCTGGCCGAGATTGAGACCGACAAGGTGACGGTCGAGATGCCGGCGCTCGCGGACGGCGAGCTGGTCGAGATCCTGGCCAAGGCCGGGTCGACTGTGGCGGTGGGCGCCCCCATCGCCCGCTATCGCGCGACCGAGGCTGGCACCGTCCGCCCCGCACCCGCCCCTCCGGCCGCGGGCGCGCCGCCACCCGCCTCGCCACCGCCGGCCGCACCCGTCGCGGCGCTCACCGCTCCACCATCGCCCGTCGTCGATGCGGTCGGCCGCCGCCGTGCCACCCCGCTCGCCCGGCGCCTCGCCCGCACGGCCGGGCTCGACCTCGCGACCCTGGCCGGATCCGGCCGGCGCGGCCGCATCGAGAAGCGGGACGTCGAGGCCGCGGCCGGCCGTCCGGCGCCCGCCGCCTCCGTTCAGTCGTCGATGCCCGAACTCCGCTTCGTGTCGCTGCCGCAGGGCCGGATGGCCTATCGCGAATGGCTGCCCTCGGGCGCGGTGCGGCGCACATTGCTCCTGCTGCACGGCTTCAGCGCCGACGGCGGCACCTGGGCGGGCTTCGCCGCCGGCCTGTCGCGCGGCGGCGTGCGCGTGGTCGTCCCGGACCTGCCGGGCCACGGCGCCACCGCCATCGAGGCCGCGGGCCTCGACGCGGTGCTGGATCCCGCCTCGGGCTTCGCGGACTCCCTCGGCCTCGGCGGCGCCGAGATCCTCGGCCACTCGATGGGCGGCGCCGTCGCGGTCCGCCTCGCCGCCGCCGGCCGGCTCGCGCCCTCGGCCCTGACGCTGGTGGCGCCGGCGGGGCTCGGGGGCGAGATCGACGCCGACTTCGTCCACGGCATGGCCTCGGCGGCGACCGGCGGCGCGCTGGCGCATCTGCTGCGCCGCCTCGCCCGACACCCGCCAGCCCTGTCACGCCCCCAGCTCGAGGCCATGGCGTCCGAATTCGCGCGCGGGCGCCTGCGCGGGCTCGCCGCCGAGCTGGCGCCGGGCGGCCGGCAGGGCATCGACGTCGTGGCCGACCTCGCGGCGCTGGCGCTGCCCGTCCGACTCGTCTGGGGCGTCGAGGACCGCGTCGTGCCCTGGACCCAGGTGGCCGCGGCCCCGAGCCGGGTCGCGGTGCACCTCATCGCCGGGGCAGGCCACATGCCGCACTGGGACAAGCCGCAGGATTTCGCCGCGCTTCTCGCGTGACGACCGCCAAACACGAAGACCCGCAAAGGGCGCCCGCAACGACTCGAAGGAGGAACACAGGATGACACAGCAAGACGAATCCGGCGGCCCGTCGCGGCGCCGCCTGCTCGGGGGGCTCGGCCTGACCGGGGCCGCGGGCCTGATGGGCGGGGGCGCGCAGGTCGCCCAGTTCATGCTCGGCAGCACGCCCGCCTTCGCGCAGGAGAAGTCGAAACCCCTGTCCGTGGCCGTGGTGGCCCAGCAGATGGCGGCCCAGTCCGACCAGCGGTCCTGGGAGGGGTTCCAGCAGTGGCTGAAGGCGACCGGGCTCGACAAGAGCTGGAAGATCACCCAGACCGACGCCAAGGGCGATCCCGGCCAGCTCGTCAGCCAGATCGAGGACGCGATCACCGCCAAGGCCGACGCGATCCTGGTGATGTACGGCACCCTCACGGCCGCGCACAGCGCGCTGGAGGACCTCGCGAAGTCGAAGATCCCGTTCTTCAGCCTCGATTCCGGCTGGCAGTCGCCCGCCATCGCGGACATCACCAGCAA
>CAXTBR010000161.1:0-3690 GCA_964242785.1 uncultured Lichenihabitans sp.
GGGAGAAGGTGCCCGTCGCGGCGAAGCCGCGATAAGGGCGGATGAGGGGGATTCCACAGGTGGTGGATCCCCCCTCATCCGGCGCTGCGCGCCACCTTCTCCCCGCTGGGGAGAAGGGCATTCCTCGCGGACGCCGATACCTGTGCCAACGCTAGCTCAGGATAAGGGAGGGTGGGGGAAACAAGGTTTTTGCTCCAATGTTAGCGCCTATGCGCGCAGGCGGGGATCCAGCGCGACGATGTTCGGCCGAAGGCCGCCCCTATCCTGCCACCGTGCGATGAGCGGCACGCGGGAGCAAGGTGAATCGGGGATGGAGAACGACGGCCAAACTACCACGCGAAGGTCGTTCTTCCCTCTGGTCCGTGGACCATCAAGATGCCTTCCCTGAAGATATCCATCCCAAGAAGGGCTTCGTAGTTTGAACCAGGAAGGGCAAGTTCGAGAAATACTCTATTCCTGAACGGCCACGCCAGCAAAGTTCCGCCACTCATACGTCCTCTGATCCAAAGATCTCCAAAGAATTGGTTCACGGGCATGACGTGACTGGCGCTCCGAATGCTCCCTTTTCCAATGATGGGAAGGGCAGCGCGAGTGGCTGCGCCGGCGCAAACGCAGGTTGCGCTAGCTCCAGTGTCCGCTATCGCGTTGATCCAGACGGTAGATGGTGGCGGAGAAACCACCACTTGGATACCAGATTGAGCTGGTGCAATGCCTATTTCCAGTGTCGGTCCTGCTGCGCTGTTATTGAACGTGACCAACATAGGAATACAGACCCATCGAAAGCGCACTATGAGTCACTTCTTGAACGGAAAAATTCCTGATCTCACCGAACTTTTCTACTCCGAACCTAACTGCATCGGCATATGAGTCAAAAAAATCGACGATATCGCCATCGTGCATCAAAGCCAGCTTGCCGGCATGCGTGGCCAGAAGCTCGGAAAGCTTCGCTTGGAACGCGCGATAATTGACATCGACCTGAGACTGCTCATCGGTGGCGTTGGCTGACATTTCACTCTCGCACAGGTGGATGACGGCCCTTCACATAGCCCCGAGGCGATCTCTCGCCTCAGCAGGTTTCGGGAGGGCGCCACACGCTCTTTCGACGGAAACCTGCGACAAAACAAAAAGCCGAGCAGGCGAGGCGTTGGCCTTGTAACGCAAGTCTGCTTAGTGCGGGGTTGACATGTCAAGGCGAAACATGTGCTCGCCGGCCAGGATCAGGAGATCGGCAAGTGTTCACTGAATTTTAGGGCAAAGGGGAATTTCACAGCACCGCCCAGACCCGCACGCCCTTTCGGGTCCCTCCGCTCCCGAGCTGCTTCCCTTCCATGAGCCCTTGGCCTCGGAGACACGCCTTGCCAGTTCAAGGGCGTCCCAAAGCCGATCACGCTCGGCCCCGCCGCATCGATCAAGGCCGACATGCGATGGTGCGCGACGGGCTCCCGGTCCGACGCCCGGTCCGGCTTCCGATCGATCGGCTCGGAACGCTCCATCATCCGTTCATCCCCGTAGGCACGGGGGTGAACGGTGAAAGGGAGCGGTCAAACACAGATCGCCTCACACCGACAGGTAGGCCGCGCAGGCCTCGGCGTCGGCCGCGATCTCGGCGACCGTGCCGGTGAGCCGGACGTGGCCGCGGTCGATGACCACGGCGCGGTCGGAGATGAGCCGGGCGAAGTGGAGGTTCTGCTCGGACAGGAGGATGCCGAGCCCCTCCCGCTTCATGGCCAGGATGGCCAGCGCCATGTCCTCGACGATCTTGGGCGCCAGGCCCTCCGAGGGTTCGTCGAGCAGGACGAGGCGCGGGTTGCCCATCAGCGAGCGGGCGATGGAGAGCATCTGCTGCTCGCCCCCGCTCATCGCGCCGCCGCGCCGCCCGCGCATCTCGGCCAGGTTGGGGAACAGGGCGAAGAGCCGTTCCGTCGTCCAGGTCGCGGCCCCGGCGCGGGGCGGCTGGCGGCCGACCGCCAGGTTCTCCTCGACCGTGAGGTCGGCGAAGATGCGCCGGTCCTCGGGCACGTAGGCGAGCCCGCGCCGGACGATCTCGTGGGTGGGCAGGCGCGACACCTCGGCGCCGTCGAAGGTCACCCGCCCGTCGCGGCGCTCGAGCAGCCCCGCGATGGCCCGGAAGGTCGTCGACTTGCCGGCGCCGTTGCGGCCCAGCAGCGCCACCACCTCGCCCGTCCCCACCGTCACGGCCACGTCGAACAGCACCTGGGCGCGGCCGTACCAGCCGTTCACCCCCTCGGCCCGCAGCATCGCGCTCATGGCGCCACGCTTTCGGCCGCCGCGAAGGTCAGCCCGCCGCCGAGGTAGACGGCGCGGACCTCCGGGTCGCGGCGGACCTCCTCGGGGGAGCCCATGGCGATGAGGGCGCCGCGGCTCAGCACCATCACCCGGTCGGCATGCGCGAAGACGATGTCCATGTCGTGTTCGGTGAACATCAGCCCGACCCCGGCCCGGCGCGCGTGGTCCACCGTGACGCGCATCAGCGCGTGGCGCTCCTTCGGCGCCATGCCGGCCGTGGGCTCGTCCATCAGCAGCAGCTTCGGCTCGCCCGACAGCGCCATGGCGAGCTCCAGCCGCTTCACGTCGCCGTAGGCGAGTTCGGCCGCCGGCCGGCCCGCCTGGGCCAGCAGGCCGACGTGGTCGAGCCAGCGCTCGGCCTCACCCACGAAGCGGCGGTCGGCGCGGCCGAACGGGGAGGCCGCGCCCCCGGCGTGGATCAGGCAGGCCGCCTGCACGTTCTCGCGCACCGTCATGGACGCGAAGGTCGCGGTGATCTGGAAGGTGCGGGCGACGCCGCGGCCCGCCATGCGGCGCGGCGGCAGGCCCGTGACGTCCGCCCCGCCGAGCCGGATCGTGCCGCCGTCCGGCCGGATCTGGCCGTTCAGCATGTTGAAGCAGGTGCTCTTGCCCGCCCCGTTCGGGCCGATCAGCGCCAGCACCTCGCCGGCGGCCAGCGAGAAGGAGACGCCGCGCACCGCGCGCACGCCGCCGTAGGACTTGGCCAGCGCCTCGATCTCGAGCAGCGCGCTCACCGCAGGCTCCCCGCGTCGGCGAGCGGGGCGGGCTCCGCGGCCGGCGCGCGCCGCAGCCGCCCGGCCACGCGCTCGACCAGCCCGCCGATGCCCGACGGGAAGGCCACCACGAGGCCGATGATGACGAGCCCGAGCGCCAGCTTCGAGTGGTCGGTCTGGCTGATCAGCCAGATCGACAGCGCCTTGTAGAGCGCCGCGCCCGCGACGCTCCCCGACACGGTGCCGATGCCGCCGAGCAGCACCATCACGAGCCCGTCGACCGAGGTCGAGATCCCCAGCGCGTCGGGGAAGACGCTGCCCTTGAGGAAGGCGAAGAGCGCCCCCGCCAGGGCCGCGACGGCGCCGGCGAACGCGAAGGCCGCCCATTGCACGGGCGCGCGGCCGAGCCCGAGCGCCTCCGCCCGCAGCGCCGAATCCCGCACGGCCCTGAGCCCCGTGCCGAAGGGCGAGAAGACGAGGACCCGGATCAGGCCGACGGCGCCCGCCGCCAGGGCGAGGCACAGCCAGAAGAAGCCGCGCGGCGTCGCGGCCCAGGGCGCCGGCCAGATGCCCAGGAGGCCGTTGTCGCCCCCCGTGACGCCCGTCCACTGGAAGGCGACCGACCAGGCGATCTGCGCGAAGGCGAGCGTCAGCATGGCGAAGTAGACGC
>CAXTBR010000162.1:0-3604 GCA_964242785.1 uncultured Lichenihabitans sp.
TAGCCCTGGCGGTTGAGGTAGGCGCCGGCCCAGCCGGACAGGAACCAGTTCACGAACTCGTAGGCCACGTCCTCCTTCATGCCGGTGACGGCCTTGGACACGGCGAAGCCCGAGGCCCAGGAGCGGTAGCCCTCCTTCAGGGGTTGGAACACGCAGGGGATGCCCTTGGACTTCACGGCCGTGACGGCCGGCGACCACATCGACTGGATCACGGTCTCGCCCGAGGCCATGAGGTTCACGGATTCGTTGAAGTCCTTCCAGAAGGCGCGGAACTGGCCCGACTTCTTGGCCTCGGTCAGCAGCTTCATGGTCATGTCGATCTCGGGCTTCGTCATGTTGCCCTTGTCGGCATATTTGTGCTGGCCCGTGGCCTCCATCACCATGGCGGCATCCATGATGCCGATGGACGGGATGTTGAGGATCGCCGCCTTGCCCTTGAAGTCGGCGTTCAGCAGCTCGGCCCAGCTCGAGATCGGCCGCTTGATCAGGTCGGGCCGGATGCCCAGCGTGTCGGCGTTGTAGACGGTGGGGATCAGCGTCGCCCACTCGGTCATCTCGGAGGCGAACTTGCTGGAGTTCGGCCCCTCGACGAACATCACCTTCTTGGGCGCGGTGCCCTGGTCGCCGATCTTCTTGCCGTCCGCCAGCTCGCACTTGGTGATGACGGGCGTGATGTTGCCGTATTCCTTGATCTTCTTGCCGCTCATGGCCTTGAGGTTGCCGGCCGGGACGAGCTTCTTCAGCGAGAAATATTCGGTGTCGACGATGTCGTAGGAGTTCGGCTGGGTGATCACGCGCTTCGTGACGTCGTCCGTGGTGACGGCCACGTATTCGAGGGTGATGCCGGTGTCCTCCTTCACCTTCTTGGCGATGTCGGCAGACTGGTTCACGGCGGTGCCGAGGTAGCGCAGCACCTTGGGCTCGGCCGACCACACGGCCGGGAAACCCGTGATGGCGCCCGAGCCCGCGGCCACGCCCGCCGCGGCGCCGGCGCCCCGGAGCAGCGTGCGGCGCGACAGTCTCACGGTCGGCTTGATGTCCTGTGTCACGGTGGCAATCCCCTGTTGGATGGAAGTCAGGCCGCGCTGGCGAGGCTGTGGACGTCGCCCTGGCTCCAGGACACGGCGACGGAGTCGCCGGGCTGGAACGGCAGGGCGTCGAAGGTCGGCTCGTCGAGCGTGGCGGTGATCTCGCGGCCGGCGCCGTCGAGCGTGAGCTGCACGAAGGTGCCCTGGTATTCGACGCTGCGCACGACGGCGTCGAGCGCGTCGCCCGCGCCCTGCGCCGGCGCGCCGGCCCGGGGCCGGCTGAGGTTGAGCCGGTCGGCCCGCACCGCGAAGGGCCCGGCCGCGCCCTCCAGCACGTTATGGCCGCCGATGAAGCGCGCCACGAAGGCCGTGCGGGGCGCGTTGAACAGCTCGCGCGGGCTGCCGGCCTGCTCGATGCGGCCGTCCTTCATGATCACGGCGAGGTCGGCCAGCGCCATGGCCTCGTCCTGGCTGTGGGTGACGTGGACGAAGATGATGCCGAGCCGGCGCTGCAGCGCCTTCAGCTCCACCCGCATCTTGGTGCGCAGGAAGGGGTCGAGGGCCGAGAGCGGCTCGTCGAGCAGCACGATCTGGGGCTCGGTGATGAGCGCGCGGGCCAGCGCCACGCGCTGCTGCTGGCCGCCCGAGAGCTGGGCCGGCAGGCGCTCGCCGTAATGCCCCATGGCCACGAGGTCGAGCATCTCGGCGGCGCGGGCCCGGCGCTTGGCCTTGTCGATGCCCTTCATCTTCAGCGAGAACGCGACGTTGTCGACGCAGCTCAGGTGCGGGAACAGGGCGTAGCTCTGGAACATCATCGCGGTGCCGCGCTTGGCCGGCGGCAGGTCGGTGATGTTGGCGGCGCCGAAGACGATGTCGCCCCCGCTGGCCGCCTCGTGGCCGGCGATCATGCGCAGCGTCGAGGTCTTGCCGCAGCCCGAGGGGCCGAGCAGGCAGCAGTAGGACCCTGCCTCGATCTTGAGGTCGATGGCGTCGACCGCCACCGTGGTGCCGTACCGCTTCGTGAGTTGGATCAGTTCGAGATCCGGCTGTCGCATGGCATCGTCCCGGCTTCGTGGAGCCTCCATAGCAACGGCCATGCCAGCGGCGGCGCGAGGGAGCCCGATCGCGAGGCCCGCGGGGCCGCTGCCCGTTCGCTGGGCCGAACGGCTGCGGCGCGACGATTGTGCCCAAATCCTGGGCTGGATTGTGTACGATCCACGCCGGGGCCCGGCGGTCCGGAACCTGCAACGGATCTGCGACGGCGTGCGGAGGACGGTGTGGGCTTGGACGGGACGGGCGGGGCGGCGTGGCGCGGCGCGGAGGCTCCGGCGGCGGCGGGATATGGTTCGGAGGACCGCGTCGGGGCCATCCACGCCGCCATCCTGGAAGCCGTGGTGGAGCAGCGCCTGCCGCCCGGGACCAAGCTGCCCGAGGACCAGTTGGCGAGCCACTTCGCCGTCAGCCGGACGCTCGTGCGCGGCGCGCTCCGGTCCCTGGCACAGGACGGCATCGTGGTGCTGGCGCGCCACCGCGGCGCTTCGGTGGCGTCGCCGACCCCCGGGGACGCGCGGGACCTGTTCGACGCGCGGCGGGTCGTCGAGGCCGAGACGACCCGCCGCGCCGCCGCGCGGGCGTCGGCCGCCGACTGCCTCGGCCTCGACGAGGTCCTGGTCCAGGCCCGTGACGCGCTGAAGGCGGGCGACCGCGGCCGGGCCATCCGGCTCAGCGGACATTTCCACGCCCTCATCGCCCGGATCGCCCGCCAGGGCGTGCTGCAGGGCTTCCTCGAAGAGCTCATCGCCCGGTCGTCGCTGGTGATCGCGCTCTACGGCCACCGCGGCCGCTCGGACTGCGGCGACGCCGAGCATGCCGGACTCGTGGAGGCCCTCCGCGCCCGCGACGGCGACCGCGCCGTGGCGCTGATGGCCGAGCACCTGCGCCACATCGAGGCCGACCTCGACCTCGACCGCCAGGTTCGGGCCTCGCTGCCGCTCGCGACGCTCCTGGCGAACCGCTCGGCCCTGGACGAGGGCGGGCGGCAGCTTCGAATCTAAAGGCGTCGATCAGAGTCCGGGGTGACGTCGGTCCTTCGCGAGGGATTCCAAAGGGCGAGCCCTTTGGCGGGGTTTGGGGCAGAGCCCCATCGGCCACTCATCGAGGCTCGAAAATGCCCCATCCCCCCCCTCATCCTGAGCCTAGCGTTGGCACACATCACTGACGCTGGGCGTTTGCGCCCTTCTCCCCAGCGGGGAGAAGGTGCCCGCGAAGCGGGCGGATGAGTGGGGATTCCACAGGTGGTGGATCCCCCCTCATCCGGCGCTGCGCGCCACCCGGATCCCATCCCGGCGAGCCGGGATGGGATCCGGATTCTCCCCGCTGGGGAGAAGGGCACCCCCTCGCGGGCGCCGATATGTGTGCCAAAGCTAGCATCCCGAGCAGGGCGCGGAGCGCCTCGCTCAGGATGAGGGAGGGTGGGGAAGACAGGGTTTCTGCTGGGGCGGAACCCTGACGAAAAATCAGCAGCCTCTTCAGGGCTCTGCCCTGAAACCCGCAAAAGGCCGAGGGCCTTTTGAAAC
>CAXTBR010000163.1:0-3420 GCA_964242785.1 uncultured Lichenihabitans sp.
GAGCTGTCGGGCGGCGAGCAGCAGCGCGTCGCCATCGCCCGCGCGGTCGCCAACGCGCCCGGCCTCCTCCTGGCCGACGAGCCCACCGGCAACCTCGACCCCCACACGGCCGACCACGTCTTCTCCACCCTGACCTCGCTGATCCGCGCCACGGGCCTCGCGGCCCTCATCGCCACGCACAACATGGAGCTCGCCGGCCGCATGGACCGGCGGGTGACGCTGCACGAGGGGCTGGTGGTCGAGCTGGACTGAGAGTTTGTGAATGAATGCCCATCCGGCCCAAAACGGGCAGAAATTCCTCAATTCTTTCAGAGGGCATTCAGGCACAAGTTCGATACATTGACAAACTCTGAGGGTTCGCGACGGAGAGGCTCGAGTTTTCTCGGTGTCGTCCGCGCGCATGAGTGCGCAATCTCGCTATACCCGCGACATCGGAGCGGGCAGCAGGAGGCACGCGTGGGACGGATGGCGAATGCGTGCAACCGTGTCCTGTCGCGCACGCTGGGGTATGAGCTCGTCGCGGCGGCGGGATCGACGCGCGACCGGATGATGCTCGACCATCTCCGGGCGCTCGGCGAGGCGCGCCGCAGGCCCCTGTCGCCCGATCTTCAGGCGCGTCTCGTGCTGCTCGGGCGCCTGTTGACGCCGCGCCGCGCGACGGTTCACCGCAAGGTCCGGCTCGGGGGCGATGGCGACGGCGGCTACGTCATGCTGGACGATTTCGGCAGGCTCCGCACGGCCCTCTCGCTCGGCGTCGGTCCCAACGTCGACTGGGACGCCGCCGTGGCGGAGCGTGGCATCGCGGTCCACATGTT
The DNA here is from genome assembly GCA_964242785.1 of uncultured Lichenihabitans sp. Lineage (GTDB taxonomy): Bacteria > Pseudomonadota > Alphaproteobacteria > Rhizobiales > Beijerinckiaceae > Lichenihabitans. The sequence continues at coordinate 816 of CAXTBR010000163.1, forward strand.
CGACCACACCGTCGGGGGCCCGCCACGGCGTCACCGCCACTTCAACTTCCATCGCACCAGGATCGACGCCGCGGCGACGGATGGCGCCGAGAACCTCGCCTCGCTCCTGGACAGGTATGGATCGCCGGACCCGCACGCGACCCTGCTCAAGGTTGACATCGAGGGGTCCGAATGGGGCCTCTTCGCCGAGGCGGAGGACGCCACCCTGTCCCGCTTCCCGCAGATCCTGTGCGAGTTCCACGCCGTCGGCGAGGTGCAGAGCGACGGGTACTACCGGCTCATGATGCGGGCGCTGTCGCGCCTGCGCCGGTATTTTGACGTCGTCCACCTCCACGGCAACAATTTCGGCGGCCGGGTCTTCGCCGGCGAGCAGGCGATCCCGCAGTTCCTGGAGGTCACCTTCGTCCATCGCGACCTGTACCCCTGCGAGGATGCGGCCGAGGAGTTTCCGAGCTCCATCGACGTCCCGAACGATCCCGGGCGTCCCGACCTGTATCTCGGGGCTTTCCGCTTCGACGCCGCGAGGACGCACCTCCCCGGCCATCTCGAAGCCCTGGCCGCCATCGACGCCGAAGCGGCCGGGTTCGACGGTCAAGCCTATCTCGCGGCGAACCCCGACGTCGCGGCCGCCGCTGACGATGCCTGGACCCATTGGCGCCTGTCCGGCCGGGGTGAGGGCAGACCGATGTCGCTCGATGAATGCGGCTTCGATCCCGATGCCTACCTCGCGGCGAACCCGGATGTGGCCTGGGCGGGCTTCGACGCGCTGACGCACTGGCGCCACTTCGGCAGGCGCGAGGCGCGGCCCCTGACGCCCCGGCAGGAGCCGGACACCGCACCCTGACCGGTCGCCCTCGCGTTCACGCGGCATGAACGCGGATCCCCATGCGCTGGGGCCACCGTGCCGATCCGTCGGAGCCGCCGCGAAGGGCGTTGACCGGATCCGGAAGCGGGCGCAGACTGTGACGAGCTTGGATAGGACAGGCGCCTTCAGGTCGGTCCGTGTGTGACACGCGCGACCCTGTCCCGACACCAGCGCGATGATCGACGCCGAACGGCGCGGTCGGCCCCCGGGAGGAAACCATGTTCCAGCAAGCCCTCGACCAGGTCTCGAAGCAGGTCCTGATCCGCGAACGCTACCACAACTACATCGGCGGCCAGTGGGTCGCGCCCGTCGAAGGCCGCTACTTCGACAACCCCAGCCCCGTCACGGGCAAGAAGCTCTGCGAGGTCCCGCGCTCCTCCGCGGCCGATATCGAGCTGGCGCTCGACGCCGCCCACAAGGCCAAGGACGCCTGGGGCAAGACCTCGGCGGCCGAGCGCGCCAAGGTGCTCAACCGCATCGCCGACACGCTGGAGCAGAAGCTCGAACTCGTGGCGATGATCGAGACGCTCGACAACGGCAAGCCGATCCGCGAGACCACGCTGGCCGACCTGCCCCTCGCGGTCGACCATTTCCGCTACTTCGCCGGCGTGATCCGGGCGCAGGAAGGCAGCCTGTCGGAGATCGACAACGACACGGTCGCGTACCACTTCCGCGAGCCGCTCGGCGTCGTGGGCCAGATCATCCCCTGGAACTTCCCGTTGCTGATGGCGACCTGGAAACTCGCGCCCGCCCTGGCGGCTGGCAACTGCGTGGTGCTGAAGCCCGCCGAGCAGACCCCGCTCAGCATCCTCGTGCTGATGGAGCTCCTGGGCGACATCGTGCCCCCCGGCGTCATCAACGTCGTCAACGGCTTCGGGCTCGAGGCCGGCAAGCCGCTGGCCCAGAGCAAGCGGATCGCCAAGATCGCCTTCACGGGCGAGACGACGACGGGCCGCATGATCATGCAATACGCGTCCGACAACATCATCCCGGTGACGCTGGAGCTCGGCGGCAAGTCGCCCAACATCTTCTTCGCCGACGTGATGGATCAGGACGACGACTTCTTCGACAAGGCGCTCGAAGGCTTCGCCATGTTCGCGCTGAACCAGGGCGAGGTCTGTACCTGCCCGAGCCGCGCGCTGGTCGACGCCAAGATCTACGACAAGTTCATGGACCGCGCCGTCGCCCGCGTGAAGAAGATCAAGCAGGGCCACCCGCTCGACATGAGCACGATGATCGGTGCCCAGGCCTCCAACGACCAGCTCGAGAAGATCCTGTCCTACTTCGACATCGGCCAGCAGGAGGGCGCCAAGGTGCTGACCGGCGGCAAGCGGGCCGACCTCGGCGGCGAGATCGGCGAGGGCTATTACGTCGAGCCCACCGTCCTCGAAGGCCACAACAGGATGCGGGTGTTCCAGGAGGAGATCTTCGGCCCCGTGGTCTCGGTCGTGAAGTTCGACGGCGAGGAGGAGGCGCTGTCGATCGCCAACGACACGCTCTACGGGCTCGGCGCCGGCGTGTGGACCCGCAACGGCACGCGCGCCTACCGCTTCGGCCGCGCCATCCAGGCCGGCCGCGTCTGGACCAACTGCTACCACCTGTACCCCGCCCACGCGACCTTCGGCGGCTACAAGCAGTCGGGCATCGGCCGCGAGAACCATCTCAAGATGATGGATCACTACCAGCAGACCAAGAACATGCTGGTCAGCTACTCGCCCAAGGCGCTCGGCTTCTTCTGAG
>CAXTBR010000164.1:0-3391 GCA_964242785.1 uncultured Lichenihabitans sp.
GCAGGACGGCTACATCCAGCCCGCCGACCTCACCCAGGCGCTGGCCCGCGGCGCGCGCGACGGCGGCGGCGAGATCAACCGCAACACGACCGTCACGGCGATCGAGCGCACGGCCGGCGGCGAGTGGCTGGTGAAGACCGATCGCGGCGACATCACCTGCGAGCACGTCGTCTCGGCCTCCGGGAACTTCGCGCGGACGACCGGCCGCATGGTGGGGCTGAGCGTGCCTGTCATCCCGGTCGAGCACCAGTACATCGTCACCGAGCCCCACCCCGCCATCCTGGAGCGCAAGCGCCGGGGCCTGCCCGAGATGGGCGTGCTGCGCGAGTCGGATTCGTCCTGGTACATGCGCGAGGAGGCGGGCGGCCTGCTGCTCGGCCCCTACGAGAAGGGCGCCCCGGCCTGCTACCTCCACGGCCCCTCCGCCGACAGCGAATACGAGCTGTTCCAGGAGGACCTGGAGCGGCTGATGCCGCATATCGAGGCCGCCATCGCCCGCGTCCCCGCCTTCGGCGAGGTCGGCATCAAGAAGGTCTACAACGGCGCCATCGCGTACACGCCGGACGGCTCGCCCATCGTCGGGCCGGCCCCCGGCCTGCGCAACTTCTGGCTCAACGAGGGCCACAGTTTCGGGATCACGGCGGCCGGCGGCGCGGGCTGGCAGCTCGCCGAGTGGATCGTCGAGGGCGAACCCAGCATCGACATGGGCGGCGTCGACCCGCGCCGCTTCGGGCGCTACGCGGCGCAGGGCTACCTCGTCGAGAAGGCCGAGGAGGCCTATGCCAACGTCTTCTCCACCCACTACCCCGACGAGGAGCGCGCGGCCGCCCGCCCGTTGCGGCAGACGCCCTGCTACGACCGCATGAAGGCGCTCGGCGCCGTGTTCGGCTCGGTCTACGGCTGGGAGCGGCCGAACTTCTTCGCGCCGCTCGACTACGCGCTGAGCGAGGAGGATCTCGCCAAGGAGAACGTGATCCTCAACGAGAACCACCCGCCGCTCGCCGACAGCCCGCTGGTCAAGGAGCGCTGGAGCTTCCGCCGGTCGAACTACTTCGACTTCGTCGGCGCCGAGTGCCGCAACGTCCACGAGAACGTCGGCCTGCAGGACATGTCGGCCTTCGCCAAGATCGAGGTGTCGGGCCGCGGCGCCGCCGCCTGGCTCGACCGCATCCTGACGAACCGCGTGCCGAAGGCGCTCCACCGCGTCACCCTCACCTACCTGCTCACCGCGCGGGGCGGGGTGCGGGCCGAGTTCACGCTGACCAAGGTCGGCCCCGAGCGCTTCTACCTCGTCTCGGCCGGCGCCCTGGAGGGCCACGATTTCGACGTGCTGGAGAAGCTGCTGCCCGCCGACGGCAGCGTGCGGCTCGACCGGGTGACGACGCAGCACGGCGTCCTGGTGCTGGCCGGGCCGCGGTCCCGCGAGGTGCTGGCGAAGGTCGCGGACATCGACGTCTCGGCGGCCGCCTTCCCGTGGCTGACGGCGCGGCCCCTCTCGGTCGGGGCCGCGGGGCTCCTGGCGATGCGGGTCAACTTCGTGGGCGAGCTCGGCTACGAGCTCCACCACCCGATCGAGGTGCAGAACTACGTGTTCGACCGGCTGATGGCGGCGGGCGCCCCGTTCGGCATCAAGCCCTTCGGCATCCGCGCCATGGACAGCCTGCGGCTGGAGAAGAGCTACAAGCTGATCGGGCGCGAGCTGTCGATCGAATATGCGGCGCTGGAATCGGGCCTCGACCGCTTCGTCGACCTCGGCAAGGGCGACGTCCTCGGCCGCGACGCCCTGGTGGCGTGGCGGGGCCGCGGCTTCGCCAACCGCGCCGTGACGCTGCGGATCGAGGGCGTGACGGACGCCGACGCGCGGGGCTCCGAGCCGGTGCTCCACCGCGGCGAGGCCGCCGGCCGCACGACCTCGGGCGGCTACGGGTGGCGCACGGGCCAGAGCCTCGCCCTCGCCATGGTGCGGCCGGACCTCGGCGAGGTCGGGACCGAGCTGGAGATCATCGTGCTGGGCGAGCGCCGCCGCGCCCTGGTGATCCCGGACAGCCCCTACGACCCCGGGAATGCGGCGCTGAGGGGTTGAGGTCGCGTGCCCTTCTCCCCTCCGGGGAGAAGGTGGCGCGTAGCGCCGGATGAGGGGGGATCCACCACCTGTGGAAGCCCCCTCATCCCCGCTGTGCGGACCTTCTCCCCGAAGGTGAGAAGGGCGAGACCGTCGGGCGCCGTAGCGCTACTCGGCGGCCTTCAGCCTCGCGGCCTGATTGTTGGGGTGCATGGTCCAGTTCTCGTAGGGCTGGTCGTAGGGCATGCCGGTGCGCGGGTCGGTCCCGCCGTGGCGGTGCTCCAGCGTGATGCAGTTCTCGACCGGGCAGATCTCGACGCACAGGTTGCAGCCCACGCAGTCCTCGTCCTTGACGACGAACTTGCGCGCGCCGTCCACCAGCGCCGTGATGGCCTGGTGGGACGTGTCCTCGCAGGCGATGTGGCAGCGCCCGCATTTGATGCACAGGTCCTGGTCGATCCGCGCCTTGGCCACGTAGTTGAGGTTGAGGTACTGCCAGTCGGTGACGTTGGGCACCGCCAGGCCGCGGAAGTCCTCGATGCCGCGGTAGCCCTTGGCGTCCATCCAGGCCGACAGGCCCGTCGTCATCTCGTCGATGACCTTGAAGCCGTAGGTCATGGCGGCGGTGCAGACCTGCACGGTGCCGGCGCCGAGCGCGATGAATTCCGCGGCGTCGCGCCACGTCGTGATGCCGCCGATGGCCGACAGGGGCAGGCCGCGCGTCTCGGGGTCGCGGGCGATCTCGCTCGTCATGGAGAGCGCGATGGGCTTCACGGCCGGCCCGCAATAGCCGCCGTGCGTGCCCTTGCCGTCGACGTGGGGCGCCGGCGACATGCGGTCGAGGTCCACCGACATGATGGAGCTGATGGTGTTGATCAGCGACACGGCGTCGGCGCCGCCGCGCTTCGCCGCGCGGGCGGGCTGGCGGATGTCGGCGATGTTGGGCGTGAGCTTGACGATCACGGGCAGGCGGGTGAAGGCCTTGCACCAGCGCGCCACCATCTCGATGTACTCGGGCACCTGCCCGACGGCCGCGCCCATGCCGCGCTCGCTCATGCCGTGCGGGCAGCCGAAGTTCAGCTCCACGCCGTCGCAGCCCGTGGCCTCGACGCGGGGCAGGATGCGACGCCAGCTCTCCTCGTCGCAGGGCACCATGACCGATGCGACCAGCGCGCGATCGGGATAAAGCTTCTTGACCTCGGCCATCTCGCGCAGGTTCACCTCCAGCGGCCGGTCGGTGATGAGCTCGATGTTGTTGAAGCCCATCAGCCGCCGGTCTGGCCCGTGGATGGCGCCGTAGCGCGGCCCCGACACGTTGACGACGGGCGG
>CAXTBR010000165.1:0-3278 GCA_964242785.1 uncultured Lichenihabitans sp.
CCGCCACCGCCACCGCCGCCACCGCCGCCCCTACCAGCACCACCGCCACCAGCCCTACCAGCACCGCCGCCACCGCCACCGCCACCGGCCCTACCAGCGCCGCCGCCAGAGCCTTCGCGACCCGTCGAGACTGGACCGGAGTCCTGGCCTGATCCCTGGCCAGACTTCGGGTGATGAGCGGGGGCGAGCAGATCGACGTGCTTGCTGGCTTGCGCGCTGAGAAAGAAACCGCCGCCGTAACCAAACAGAAACAGCGTGCCAACCACGATCGCTTTGCTGCCTGCAGTCATATCATGATATCCACGACAGCAATCGATCCGGGAAAGACAACCCGTGAACGAATCATTAGATCTTTGAGCGGATCATACTATCCAGGGTCCTAAATTTCCGTTCTCGGGTGCTACGCCATGCTGTCAGCCATGTCGGATCTGTCGACGTCCTCGCTCATCGTCCTGGGCTTCTTGACGGTTCTGGGATCGTTGGCGATCGGCGCCGGGTCGAACATGATCCTGCGCGATATCGGATGCGGAACGCTCTTGAACGGCTTGCTCGTCGTCGTCGGTGCCATCTTCGGCGTGTGGACGCGCTACCTGATCGTCGGCGGCGCCTGAACGGAGGCACCTCGGCCGAGGGCCGGCGGCGCGTGGATAGATGAGCGGTCGCGTCCCCGGATGGCGCTCCACGGGCCGGCGTCCCCATCCGACCGGGATGGATCCTCAGCGTCCCGCCGCATCGGCCAGCGCATCCTCGACCGCCATCACGCCCGGCGCGACGCGCGCCCGTAGGGGTGCCGATCCGACCGCGGGTGTCACGCGGCCGTCAAACCGGCGCCCTACCCTCGACCTTCGGGGGGCGCGACGGTGACCGGCGGGGCCCGGACGGTCCTCCGCCGGCTCAGGTCACCACATCGATCAGTGCTGCGAATGAGCGCTCGTCGCAGAGGGGCAAGGCCGGCCGAGCGCAGCACTGATCGACGCGGGAACCCTGAGGATCGGGCCATGCAGTATTTCAAGGCGCTCGCCACCGATTACGACGGCACCGTCGCGCATGACGGCATGGTCGACGACGACACGCTGGCGGCGCTGGAGCGGCTGAAGCGCAGCGGGCGGCGGCTCATCCTGGTGACGGGCCGCGAACTGCCGGACCTCGAACGCGTCTGCCCCCGGCTCGACCTGTTCGACCGCGTGGTGGCCGAGAACGGCGCGCTGCTCTACGCCCCCGCCACGCGGGAGGCGCGCGCGCTCGGGCCGCCGCCGCCCGAAGCCTTCGTCGAGCGCCTCGAAGCCCTGGGCCTCCGGCCCCTGTCGGTCGGGCGCGTCATCGTGGCGACCTGGGAGCCGAACGAGGCGGCCGTGCTCGAAGCCATCCGCGACCTCGGCCTCGACCTGCAGATCATCTTCAACAAGGGCGCCGTGATGGTGCTGCCCAACGGCATCAACAAGGCGTCCGGCCTCGGGGCGGCGCTCGAAGACCTCGGCCTGTCGGCCCACAGCGTCGTGGCGACGGGCGACGCCGAGAACGACCTCGCCTTCATGCGGACCTGCGGCTGCGCGGTGGCGGTCGGCAACGCCCTGCCGGCCGTGAAGGCCGCCGCCGACCTCGTGACCGGGGCCGCGCGGGGGGCCGGCGTCGCCGAGGCGATCGCCACCTGGCTCGACGCGGAGCCGCGCCTGCTCGACGCCGCGGTGGCGCGCCACGCCGTGCCGGTCGGCGTCACGCTGGCGGACAGGCGCGAGGTCCTGCTCCGGCCGGACCGGGGCAGCGTGCTGATCACCGGCACGTCGGGCGGCGGCAAGTCGACCCTCGCCACCGCCATCCTGGAGCGGCTGGCCGCGGCGGGTTTCCAGCTCTGCCTGTTCGACCCCGAGGGCGACTACGGCGCCTTCGACGCCGTGACCTTCGGCGACGCCGACACGCCGGTGGCGCCCGAGGCGGTGCTGGACGCGGTGCGCAGGCTCGGGACCAACGTGACGGTCAACCTGCTCGGGTCGAGCATCGAGGACCGGCCGGGCGTGCTGGCCGGCCTGTTGCCGGCCGTGCTCGACATCCGCGCCAAATACGGGCGGCCGCACTGGGTCCTGATCGACGAGGCGCACCACATGCTGCCGCGCGGGCGGGACGCGGGCGACGGCGTGAACCTCGACGCCCAGGTGCCGACGATCTTCGTCACGGTCCACCCCGACACGCTGGCCACGGGGGCGCTGCGCAGCCTCGGCACCGTGCTGATCATCGGGCGCGACAGCCTCGGGCTGATCGAGGTGCTGAGCCGCAGCCTCGGCCGGCCCTGCCCCCCGCTGCCGGAGCGCGGCCCGAAGGTCGGCGAGGCGATCTACTGGGAATGCCGCGGCGACGCGCCGCCAGTGCTGATCGCCGTCCACAGCCCCAAAGGCGCGGTGAAGCGGCACACGCGCAAATATGCCGACGGCACGCTGGGTGAGGACCGCAGCTTCTTCTTCCGCGGCCCGGGGGCGGCGCTGAACCTCCGGGCCCAGAACCTGTCGATGTTCCTCCAGGTCGGCGACGGCGTCGACCCCGACACCTACCTGTTCCACCTCCGCAACGGCGACTTCGAGCGCTGGATGCGGACCTCCATCAAGGACGACGGGCTCGCCGACGAGGTCGCGGTCGTGGCGGCCGACGAGGGGCTGGGGCTCGACGGGGCGCGGGCGCTGGTGCGCGCCGCCGTCGAGACCCGCTACACCGCGCCGGCCACGCCCGACGGACGGTGATCCGCGCGGCCGCTTGACGGGAGGCACCCCGCGCCCGCAAGGGACGCGCACCGCTGTCCCCTCGGCCGCGGGCGATCGGGGTGGACGGATTTGACGACGGTTCTCGACCGCTACCGCGCCCGCGTGGCGCGGGGCGACCTCCAGCCCGACCCCGCGCAGGAGGAGGTGGCGTCCAGGCTCGACGGGCTCGCGGCGGCGCTCGCGGCGGGCGAGGCCGACAGGCCCTCGCTGCTCGGCCGCCTGTTCGGCGCGAAGCCCGACGAGCCGCCGCGCGGCCTCTACCTCGTCGGCGACGTCGGGCGCGGCAAGACCATGCTGATGGACCTGTTCCACGACGGCGCCGCGGTCGAGCCCAGGCGCCGCGTGCATTTCCACGCCTTCATGGCGGACGTCCACGCCCGCATCCACGCCTGGCGCGAGGCGCGCAAGCGCGGGGAGGCCAAGGGCGACGACCCGATCCCGCCGGTCGCCGCCGCCATCGCGGCCGAGGCGCGCCTGCTGTGCTTCGACGAGTTCGCCGTGACCGACATCGCCGACGCCATGATCCTG
>CAXTBR010000166.1:0-3259 GCA_964242785.1 uncultured Lichenihabitans sp.
ATCAGAACATGTCGATGACGACGGGCTTGTGGAACCGCTGCCTGAACTCGACCGCCACCTTGGCCGCGAAGGTCACGGCCTCGGGGTCGTCGCCGTTGACGTGGAAGATCGGCGCCTCGATCATCTTGGCGACGTCGGACGGATAGGGCGAGGAGCGCGAATAACGCGGGTAGGTGGTGAAGCCGATCTGGTTGTTGATGATGAAGTGGACCGACCCCCCGGTGCGGTGGCCCTTCAGGCCCGACAGGCCGAAGCATTCGGCGATCACGCCCTGGCCCGCGAAGGCGGCGTCGCCGTGCAGCAGCAGCGGCATGACCTTCTCGCGCTCGACCTGGTCGTCGAGTTGGTCCTGCTTGGCCCGCACCTTGCCGAGCACGACGGGGTCGACGATCTCGAGGTGCGACGGGTTGGCGGTCAGCGACAGGTGGACCCGGTTGCCGTCGAACTCGCGGTCCGACGAGGCGCCGAGGTGGTACTTGACGTCGCCCGAGCCCTCGACCTCGCTCGGCGAGGCGGAGCCGCCCTTGAACTCGTTGAAGATGGCGCGGTGGGGCTTGCCCATCACCTGGCTGAGCACGTTGAGCCGGCCGCGATGCGCCATGCCGAGCACGATCTCGCTGACGCCGAGCGCGCCGCCGCGCTTGATGATCTGCTCCAGGGCCGGGATCATGGCCTCGGCGCCGTCGAGGCCGAAGCGCTTGGTGCCGGTGTAGCGCACGTCCAGGAACTTCTCGAAGCCCTCGGCCTCGACGAGCTTGTTCAGGATGGCGCGCTTGCCCTCGCGGGTGAAGGAGATCGACTTGTCCGGCCCCTCGATGCGCAACTGCATCCACGCCTTCTCGTCCGGGTCCGAGACGTGCATGAACTCGAAGCCGATGGTCGAGCAGTAGGTGCGGCGCAGGATGTCGAGCATCTCGCGCACCGTGGCGGTCTCGAGCCCCAGCACGTTGTCGATGAAGATCGGCCGGTCGTAGTCGGCCTCCGTGAAGCCGTAGGCCGCGGGCGAGATCTCCTGCTTCTCGCGCTCCGGCTCGAGCCCGAGGGGGTCGAGGTTGGCGTGGAGGTGGCCGCGCATGCGGAAGGCGCGGATCATCATCAGGGCGCGCAGGCTGTCGCGCGTGGCGCGGCGCAGGTCCTCGTCCGAGATGCCGGGGGCCGCGGGAGCTGCCGCCGGGGTCGCGTCGGGCGCCTTGGCCTCGGCGGGCTTCTCGGCCCGGGCCTTGATCTTGCCGGCGATCGCGGCCTCGGCCGGCACGCCCCAGTTGCCGTCGAGCGTGGCCGTGGCCTCGCCGTTGGCCAGCACCGGCCAGCCGGGGCGCTTCCAGGACGCGCCCTCGGCGCTCTTGACCACGTCGGCGCGGTCGTCGTCGAGGGTGTCGAAGAAGGCCCGCCACTCGGGGTCGAGGCTGCCGGGATCGGTCTCGTACCGGGCCTGGAGCTGTTCGAGGTAGCTGGCGTTGACGCCAGACAGGAAGCTCGATCCGAGGAGGGCTTCGTCGTCCCGCTGTGACATGAAGATGGTGTTCCTTGATCGGCGACGGCCACCGCCGAGAGCCGCGTCGGCCGACCCGTCGCTGCCCACTAGATAGGCGCTGGGCGGCCCCGATGGAAGCGCGGCGCCCGTCCCGGTTCAGCCCTTCAAGACGTCCACGAGGGTTTTTCCGAGGCGCGCCGGCGAGGGCGACACCCGGATCCCGGCGGCCTCCATGGCGGCGATCTTGCTCTCGGCGTCGCCCTTGCCGCCCGAGATGATGGCGCCGGCGTGGCCCATGCGGCGGCCGGGCGGCGCGGTGCGGCCGGCGATGAAGCCGACCGTCGGCTTCCTGCGGCCGCGCCTCGCCTCGTCCGCCAGGAACTGCGCCGCGTCCTCCTCGGCCGCGCCGCCGATCTCGCCGATCATGATGATCGACGTGGTCTCGGGGTCGGCGAGGAAGAGTTCGAGCACGTCGATGAATTCCGTGCCCTTGACGGGGTCGCCGCCGATGCCGACCGCCGTGGTCTGGCCCAGGCCCTCGGCGGTGGTCTGGAACACGGCCTCGTACGTGAGGGTGCCGGAGCGCGACACGACGCCGACCGAGCCCGGCTTGAAGATGTTGCCCGGCATGATGCCGATCTTGCATTCGCCGGCCGTCATCACGCCCGGGCAGTTCGGGCCGATGAGCCGCGACTTGGAGCCCGACAGGGCGCGCTTGACCTTGATCATGTCGGCCACCGGGATGCCCTCGGTGATGCAGACGATGAGCGGGATCTCGGCCGCGACGGCCTCCAGGATGGCGTCGGCCGCGCCCGGCGGCGGCACGTAGATCACCGAGGCCTCGGCGCCGGTGGCGTCGCGGCACTCGGCCACCGTGTCGAACACCGGCAGGCCGAGGTGGGTCTGCCCGCCCTTGCCCGGCGAGGTGCCGCCGACCATCGCGGTGCCGTAGGCCATGGCCTGCTCGGAGTGGAACGTGCCGTTCTTGCCGGTGAAGCCCTGGCACAGGACCTTGGTGGTGTGATCGATCAGGACGGACATCTTTGCCTTCTACAGGTAGTATTTGAAGCCGCGCTTCGACGCTTTGGAGACGTTGTAGGAGCGGTCGCCCACACGTTCGATCAACACCAGGTCACCTTCGGCGAGCTGCTCGTTTTCAAAGAATCGAGGGACGGCGCTGCGCTCGTGAAAGACGGCTTCTCCTCGTCGATGTCCGTTTCCACCATCTCTGAACCGAGTTGCAGGCGGACCGCGTGACCCGCCGCGGACCGATCGCTTCCGCCGAGACAATCGCCCGGGAAAAGGCCGAACACCCCTCGAAGATCGATGTGATGGTCGCGAAGATCGCCGCCGCCCACTTCGATGATGACGGCCTTCAGGGAGTCGTTCATCCTCGATGTTTCCGGGTCAGGGCGTCACGGACTGCGCCGTGCCGCCGGCCTCGCGCACGGCCGTCACGATCTTCTGGGCGGCGTCGTCGAGGTCGTCGGCCGGGATGACGTTGAGGCCCGACTTGGAGATGATGTCCTTGCCGAGCTGCACGTTGGTGCCCTCCAGCCGCACCACCAGCGGCACGTCGAGCCCCACGTCCCTCACGGCCGCGATCACCCCCTCGGCGATGACGTCGCAGCGCATGATGCCGCCGAAGATGTTGACCAGGATGCCCTTCACGTTGGGGTCGGCCGTGATGATCTTGAAGGCCGCCGTCACCTTCTCCTTCGTGGCGCCGCCGCCCACGTCGAGGAAGTTGGCCGGCGCCTCGCCGTAGAGCTTGATGATGTCCAT
>CAXTBR010000167.1:0-3254 GCA_964242785.1 uncultured Lichenihabitans sp.
ACGCGAACAGGATGAGCAGTGCGGCCGATGGCAGCGTGAAGGCAGCCCAGGCCGCGATCGCGCCGAGCGGCCCGCCCCGCAGGAGCCCGAGGGCGAAACCGACCTGGCTCGAAGCCGGGCCTGGCAGGAATTGGCAGAGTGCGACGAGGTCGGCATAGCCCGCTTCGTCGATCCACTTGCGCCGGATCACCATTTCGTCCCGGAAATACCCGATATGTGCGACCGGGCCTCCGAAGGACATGAGGCCGAGCTTCAGGAACACGCGGAAGACCTCGCCAGCACGGGCGGGCGAACGAATGGGATGGGCCGCGGTGGGCTGTGCTTCGGTCAAATCGATGGCTCACGATCGCCGGCGTGGACGCAGGCCGACCCTGTCTCCCCGCGAGGCAGGCACGAGACGTGCATGGATCACGACGTTCGCACAGATCCCGGAGCCCTGAACAGATCCGGCCCGACGAGCGGCGGGGCGGGCGCAAGCTCCTGTCGGCGATGACGACCTGGCCGAGGCTCGTCGGCAGAGGCGACGGCGGCGGGTCAGCCCCCGACGACCGGCCTGTGTGGCGCTGCGGAACGCGGGATCAGGCCGGAGAGGCGCGGGTCCGGCAGCGTAATGACGTCGGTCCGGAACGGCGCGAAGCCGGCTCGGCGGTACAGGCCCAAAGCCGCCGGGTGGTCGAGGTCGCAGGTGTGGACCCACAGCCGCCGGATCCCCGGCGTCCAGGCGCGGTCGACGGCGAAGCGCAGCAGCCGGCCGCCGAGGCCGCACCCGATGAAGGTGGGCAGGAGGCCGAAGTAGCTGAGCTCCACCTCGCCCGGCGCGCGCCGGTCGAGCTCCGCGTAGCCCGCCGGCTGCCCGTCCGCCGTGAGCACCCAGACCTCGACCTGCGGGTGCTGCACCCGCTCGGCGAGGGCCGCATCGCTCCAGCGCCGCCGGTCGGCCCAGAGCCAGGGCTCGCCGACCGTGTCGTAGAGGAAGCGGTAGAACGCCACGCCCGGCCGCAGCGCGCGCTCGACCCGGGCCCCCGCCGGCCAGGACGGCACCGCGCGGGCGGCCTCCGGGCAGGCGAACATCTCCAGCGACGTGATCGTGACGCGCAGGCTCGCGGCGGGCGCCGCGACGGCAGGGTCAGCCGTCACGCGAAGGGCAGGGCCATGCCGTCGTAGGCCGGCTCGACGCCGGGCGGCAGCTCGGCCCGCAGCGTGGCGTAGTCGAGGTCGTTGTGCAGGTTGGTCAGCACGGCGCGCCGGGGCTTGAAGCGGGCGATCTCGGCCAGGGCCTCGGCGAGCGAGAAGTGGCTCGGGTGGGGCGCGTAGCGCAGCGCGTCGACGATCCACAGGTCGAGCCCTTCAAGGAAGCGCTCGCTCTCGGGCGGGATGCGGTTGAGGTCGGGCGTGTAGGCGACGTCGCCGATGCGCAGTCCGAGGGCATCGATCTCGCCGTGCTCCAGCCGGAAGGGCGTGATGGCGATGGCGCCCCCTGCCCCGTCGAAATGCTGCGCCTGCCCGGCCGCGAGCCGCCGCTCGTCGAGCAGCGGCGGATACTGGCTGCCGGGCGGCGTGCGGAACACGTAGGAGAACTTCGCCGTCACGTCGCGCGAGGTCGCCTCGTCCATGTGGACCTCGATGCGCCGGCGGGCGCCGAGCACCAGCGGCCGCACGTCGTCGATGCCGTGGACGTGGTCGGCGTGGGGGTGTGTCAGCACGATGGCGTCGAGGCCGTCGATCCCGGTCGACAGGAGCTGCCGGCGCAGGTCGGGCGACATGTCGACCAGCACGCGCGTGGTGCCGGCCGGGCCGGGGCGCTCGACGAGGATCGAGCAGCGCTGGCGCTCGTTCCTCGGCTCGGCGGGATCGCAGGCGCCCCACCCCTGCCCCACCCGCGGCACCCCGCCCGACGAGCCGCAGCCCAGGATCGTGATGGTGCCGCTCATGTCGGGGCGGTCTCCGGAGCCGTGGCGGTGCGCGGCGGCAGCTTCGAGAAGAGCCGGTCGACGTTGCGGCCCGTGGCCTCGGCGAAGCTCGGGAGGTCGAGCCCCTTCAGCTCCGCCAACACCCGCGCGGTCTCGACCACGAAGGCGGGCTCGTTGCGCCGGCCGCGGTGCGGCACGGGCGCCAGGAAGGGCGCGTCCGTCTCGACCAGCATGCGGTCGAGCGGCACGTCGCGGGCCACGGCGCGCAGCGCCTCCGAGCTCTTGAAGGTCGCGACCCCCGAGAAGGAGATCGACAGGCCGAGCTCCAGCCCCGTCGCGGCGAGGGCCGCCGAGGAGGTGAAGCAGTGCAGCACCGCCGCGAAGCGCCCGCGCGCCATCTCGTCCCGGAGGATGGCCGCGACGTCGTCGTCGGCCTCGCGGGCGTGGATCACCAGCGGCAGGCCGGACTCCCGCGCCGCCGCGATGTGGGTGCGGAACACGCGCGCGGCGACGTCGCGCGGCACCTCGTCGTAGTGGTAGTCGAGCCCGGCCTCGCCGATGGCGACGCATTTCGGGTACCGCGCCAGCGCCACGAGGCGCTCGGCCGGCACGTCCGGTTCCTCGGCGGCCTGATGCGGGTGGGTGCCGACCGTGAAGAACACGTCGGGAAAGCGCTCGGCGATGCGCGCCACCTCGTCGTGGCGCGCCACGCGGGTCGAGATCGTGATGATGCGGGACACGCCGGCCGCGCGGGCGCGCGCCACCACCGCGTCGAGCTCGGGCGCGAATTCGGGAAAGTCGAGGTGGCAGTGGCTGTCGGTCAGCATCACCCGGCCGCCCCGGCGCCCGTTCCGGCCGCGGGAGGCGCCTCCGCCTCGACGTAGCGCGGGAAGATCACGGCGGGCGGCGGCAGGGCCGCGCCGACGCGCAGCCGGCCCTCCGGGCCGAGGGAGGCGAAGCTGCGCGCGCCGGCCTCGGCACCGAGCATGTCGAGCAGCCGGCCCATGGCGGCCGGCATCACGGGCTGCACGAGGATCGCCACCTCGCGCAGCACCTCGGCCGTGACGTAGAGCACCGTCGCCATGCGCTCAGGGTCGGCCTTGCGCTTGATCCAGGGCTCCTCGGCCGTGAAGTAGCGGTTGGCGGCGCCGACCACCCGCCACACCTGAGCGAGGTAGTCGTGCAGGGCGAACCCGGCCAGGGCGGCGCGGGCGCCGTCGAGCAGCGCGTCGGCCTCGGCCAGGAGGGCGCGGTCGGATTCGGTGAGGGCGCCGTGCGCCGGCACCGTGCCGCCGCAGTTCTTGGCGATCATCGACAGCGAGCGCTGGGCGAGGTTGCCGAGGT
>CAXTBR010000168.1:0-3252 GCA_964242785.1 uncultured Lichenihabitans sp.
CCTTGCCCTTGTCGCCGATCGCCTTGGCGAGCGCGCGGGCCGCCATCTTGCCGCCGAGCACGTTGTCGGACGCGATGTAGGCCAGCGGGAAGTCGGCATCGCCCGAGCCCGTCTGGTAGTTGCCCGATCCGATGAAGGTGTCGACGGTGATGACCGGAACGCCGGCGTCGGCGGCCTTCTTGAGCGGCTGCACCAACTGCGTCTTGTCGGTCGGGGCGATCAGGATCGTGTCGGGATGACGGGCGATCACAGCGTCCAGCACGGGAGTCTGCTGCACCGGATTGAACTCGGGTGCGCCTTGGAAGACGAGGTCGACCCCGAGCGCCTTGGCGGCATCTTCGGCTCCGCGGTGCATCGTGATATAGAAAGCGTCGGTGGTCAGGCCGGGGACGAGGGCGATCGTGAACTTCTTGCCCTGCGCCTGTGCCTGAAGGCTGCCGAGCAGCGTACCCAAGCCGATCGCGACGGCAGCCAATGATGTGAGAGTATTCCTCAACGTTTCCTCCTGACAGATGTTTTTCGAACCACTAAGGCAGGGCCCTTTGTGGGTTCTTCTGCCTATGTGATCTTAGGATCGACCAACGCCCTGGTCAACCTCAAACTTGGCGCAAGTAAAATTTTGAAACTGGACTTCATCACTGGATCGAGAGGAGCCACGGCCGCTGGGGGCGTCTGATTTTCACGCGTCAATTTTTCATGGTAGGGGCAGTACTCCGGTCCACCGCCGAGCCGCATGGAGGCACGAGCCAACGATCGAGAACATGGCCGCCTTCGTCGAGCTGAGTGGCCTGTCCCGGCCGACGATCTCGAAATACTTCGACGATCCCCCGCTCGCGCCGCCGGCCGCCACCGCGACGCGGACACTCGACCTGTTCCGGCCGTCCGACATGGTCGCCTCCCTGATCGTCCCCGCTTGCGCTTCAAGTGCATTCACAGGCGGCCGGCTCGGCCGCCTCTTCCGCGCCGATCGCACTCAGCTCAATACGTTTCCGCCATCGACGTTGAGTGTCTGGCCGACGACGTATTCGGCATCGTCCGACGCCAGAAATACCGCCGCGCGGGCTATTTCGTCCGGACGCCCCATCCTCCCGCAAGGGACCGCCTGCCCGACCCGGAGCCTCTTTTCGCCGATGGGGAGGCTCTCTAGCTTGGCGTACAGGGCATCGACTTCGTCCCACATGGGCGTGTCGATGACCCCGGGCGCCAGAGCGTTCACCCGTATGCCGTTCCCGATCAGAGCCAAGGCGGCTGATTGTGTCAGGCTGATCACCGCGGCCTTGGTGGCGGCGTAGACGGCTGACTGCGCCTCGCCGCGGCGACCCGCTTGGGATGCGAGGTTGACGATAGCGCCGCGGCGTCCCGCGCGAACCATGGATTTCGCCACCGCTTGCAAGACGAAGAAGTGGCCGCGCACGTTGACCCCGAACAGGCGGTCGAAGGACACCTCGTCGACGTCGAGCAGCGGCTGCATGTCAAAGATGCCGGCATTGTTGACGAGGATATCGATGGGCCCCGCCGTCCGCTCGACTCGTTCGACCATGGCATCGACGGAGACTTTGGATGCAACATCGACCTGGAGGTCGATGGCGGCGGAACCCAGGCGTCTCGCGCAGACTTCGGCCGCGGAGGCGTTCATGTCCGCCACGACGACGCGGGCACCCTCCGCCGCAAAACGTTCGGCGATCGCGGCGCCGATGCCACTCGCCCCTCCGGTCACGATCGCAATCTTCGACTGGAGCTTCATCGCGACATCTCCTTCCCGGCAGCGCCTTTGGCCATGTGACTTCGATACGCGAGGTTGCATGGACGCCGGCACGCGGGGGCTGTGCCGAACCTTCTCGAGACATTTCACCTCACGGGGGTCGTCTTGTCACGATCCGAGCCGATCGTTCGCCAGCGGAACGCCTGCGACGCCTGATCTCACTGCGTGATGAAGGTGGCGATCTGGACGGTTTCATGTGCCGAGCGGGGCAGCATGGGCACCTGTGGAGTGTTCTGGCGAGGGCGGCGGTGAGGCGCCGACGCGATGTCGCGCTGGGGTTGGGGACGTGGCGTTCGGGTCGGAGCGGGAGCGCCTCCGGGTCTGCGATGGGCGTGAAGGGGAGTTTGCCCGAGCCTCGGGGCGGCATCCGGTCCTGAGGGGGGAATGGTCTCCCGTTCGGAGATCAGGAAGCCGTAAGCCGCGATGCACAGCGTGGCATGGTGGTGGAACCCTCGCCAGCCCCCTCCTTCGTCGTGTCCGAGGCCGACTTCCTGCCTGAGATCCTGATCGTCCGGCTCGATCCGCCATCGCAGTTCGGTGAGATCGACCATCTCCACGAGCGACATGTGTTCGGGAAGGGTCGAGAACCAGGATTCGATCGGTTGGGGCGCGCCCTCCGGCCATTCGATCAGCAGCCATTCCGCGGGGCGCGGTTCACTGGGCCGCTCGTCGCCGTGCGCCGGACGAACCCGCACGCGGGCGAAACGCGACGTCATGTCGATGGCCGACCCTTCGCGCCAGGTGACGGTCTGCCAGGTCTCGGCCGCCAACCCCATCGCCAGGGTCTTGACGTCGACCGGCCGGTGTTCGGCATCGCGGCCCAGGAGGGTCGGCCGTCGGCCGCGTCCGCTCCGCGCCTTGGGTGGCAGCGGTCCCTGGCCTTCGGGCCAGACCGTCGTGTTGGGCAGGATGTCGCGCTGTAGGTCGACCCCAGAGCCGTGACGGCGTCCCGCAGGCGCGTGTCGGCCCCGTAGCCCGCGTCCATCAGCACGACGCCGCGCGGGATGCCGGCCGCCAGAGTGGCCTCGATCTGACGGAGCGCGATCTCCGGCGTGGTGGCGAAGGCGATGTCGGCCGGCACGCCGGCTTTGGTCCGCCGGATCGGATCCGCCGCCCAGTCCTCGGGACGACAGAGCCGATACGCGACGGGCAGGCTGGCCGAGTGGTCGGCGATCGACAGCGAGACGGCCACCTGACAATTGTCCTGCTTGGCGAGTTGGCCGCGAGACTGGCGCGTCACGCCCACCGCGTGCTTGCCCTGCTTGGGAAAGCCCGTGTCGTCGATGATCCTGGCCGCGATCGGCCCGCTCCGCTCCATCGGGCAGGACCATGTCCCGAACCTGCGTCAGGACCTTGTCATCCGACCACGCGGCCTGGCCCACGACGTGCAACAGGGATCGATGCTGGGCCGAGACCCCGGCCCGGCGACGTCACGGCCGCCCTCGGCTCGACGCTCTTGCGCTCTCCGGGCATCAACAGACCGAGGCAGT
>CAXTBR010000169.1:0-1382 GCA_964242785.1 uncultured Lichenihabitans sp.
GTCGGGGCCGCGGTATCGGGCGCGGGGGCCGCGGCCGGCGGGGGCGTCGGAACCGTGGCGGTCGGCGCCGGCGCCGCGGGGGCCTGCGGGGGCGGGGCGGGCGCAGGGGCAGGGATCGGCGCTGCCGGTGCCTGGGCGGCGGGCGGGGGCGTCGCGGGCGCCGGGGCGTCCGCCGCCTGGGCGAAGGCCTGGCCTGCCCCGACAGGAGCCGTCAGGGCGAGCGCCAGCAGCAGGGACCCGGCCCGCCTCCGTCTCGTAAGCTGTCCCATCGTCGATCCACCCTGTCTGCCGCCGACCGGACCGCCCCCGGCCGTGCGGCGTTGTCCTACAGCGGAACCTCGCCTTCCGACAATGACAGCCGACCCTTGTGCGAAGCGCGCTTCAAACCGCGGCCGGGTGTCGCTATAGCGGGTCCGCGCCGCGCCTGGCGGCGCATCCCCGACGACCGGAGCCTCCGATGGCCGACCAGTACCGCACCGAAAAGGACTCGCTGGGCGAGGTGCAGGTTCCCGCCGATCACCTGTGGGGCGCGCAGACCCAGCGGTCGCTGACCTATTTTCCGATCGGCACGGCGCGGTTCACCTGGCGCCGCCCCGTGATCCGCGCCATGGGCCTGCTCAAGCGCTGCGCGGCCGAGGTCAACGGTGCGCTCGGCCAGCTGCCGCCCGAGAAGGTGGAGCTCATCGGCCGGGCGGCGGGCGAGGTGATCGAGGGCCGCTGGGATGCCGAGTTCCCGCTGGTGGTGTTCCAGACCGGCTCGGGCACCCAGTCCAACATGAACGCCAACGAGGTCATCGCCAACCGGGCGATCCAGCTCGCCGGCGGCGTGCTCGGCTCCAAGACGCCCATCCACCCCAACGACGACGTGAACAGCGGCCAGTCCTCCAACGACGCCTTCCCGACCGTGATGCACATCGCCGCGCTCGAGGAGATCGAGGGCCAGCTGTTCCCCGCGCTCACCCATCTCCGCGATACGCTGGCCGCCAAGGCCGCGGCGTTCGACAAGGTGGTGATGGTCGGCCGCACCCACCTGCAGGACGCGACGCCCCTGACGCTCGGCCAGGCGATCTCCGGCTGGGTGGCGCAGATCGACGACGCGCTCGCCGGCATCAGGGCGACGCTCCCCGGGCTCTGCGCGCTGGCGCTCGGCGGCACGGCGGTCGGCACGGGGCTGAACGCGCATCCCGACTTCGGCGCCAAGGTCGCGGCGAGCCTTGCGGCCGCGACGGGGCTGCCCTTCGTGTCGGCGCCCAACAAGTTCGCGGCCCTGTCGGCGCACGACGCCGTGGTGGCGACGAGCGGCGCCCTGCGGACCCTGGCGGGCGCCCTCATGAAGATCGCCAACGACGTGCGCTGGTATGCCTGCGGGCCGCGGGCGGGGT
>CAXTBR010000169.1:1392-2885 GCA_964242785.1 uncultured Lichenihabitans sp.
TCCACGAGCTGACGATCCCCGAGAACGAGCCGGGCTCCTCCATCATGCCCGGCAAGGTCAACCCGACCCAGTGCGAGGCGCTGACCATGGTGGCCGTGCAGGTGTTCGGCAACGACCATGCGGTCGCCTTCGCGGGGTCGCAGGGCAACTTCCAGCTCAACGTCTACAAGCCGGTGATGCTGCACAACATCCTGGAATCGGTGATGCTGCTCGCCGACGCCGCCCGCGCCTTCGACGAGCACTGCGCGCAGGGCATCGAGCCCAACCGGGCCCGGATCGCGAGCAACCTCGAGAACTCGCTGATGCTGGTGACCGCCCTCAACCCGCATATCGGCTACGAGAAGGCCGCCAAGATTTCGATGCTGGCCTACAAGGAGGGCTCGAGCCTGCGCGAGGCGGCGCTCAAGCTCGGCTTCGTGACCGCGGCGGAGTTCGACGCCTGGGTGGTCCCCCGCGACATGACCGAGGCGCGGCTCTAGGGTCCGGGTCGGCGCTCCTTGCGCTCCCACCCGTTGATGCCGAGCCGCTCCTGGGGCAGGAAGCGCGACTTGTAGTGCATCTTGGCCGACCCCTCGACCCAGTAGCCGAGGTAGAGGTGGGGCAGGCCGCGGGCCCGCGCGAGGCGGATGTGGTCCAGGATCATGTAGGTGCCGAGGGAGCGGCTGGCGTAGGCGGGATCGTAGAAGGAGTAGACCATCGACAGTCCGTCGGCCAGGATGTCGGTGAGGCACACGGCTATGAGCTCGCCCTCGCCGCGGCCCGTGACGGCGGTGTCCGGCCCGCGATGGCGGTACTCGACCAGCCGGGTCTCCACGTGGCTGTCCTCGATCATCGTCGCGTAGTCGAGGATGCTCATGTCCGCCATGCCGCCCTCGCCGTGGCGGGCGTCGAGGTAGCTGCGGAACAAGGAATACTGCTCGGACGAGGGGCGGGGCGGCACGGCCGTCCCGATCAGGCCCTCGTTGGCGGCGAGCACCCGGCGGAACCCCCCGCTCGGGGTGAAGTCGTCGACGCAGACGCGCACCGAGACGCATTCGCGGCACGCTTCGCAGGCCGGCCGGTAGGCGATGGTCTGCGAGCGGCGGAACCCGGACTGGCTCAGCGTGTCGTTCAGCGCCGGCGCCCGGCGGCCGATCAGGTGGGTGAAGACCTTGCGTTCCTCCCGCCCCGGCAGATAGGGGCACGGCGAGGGCGCCGTCAGGTAGAACTGCGGGGCGTCGCGGGGCTCACGCGTCAAGACCGTCGACCCTCACCCCGCTCCCCCGACCCGCGGGCCTCAGGCTCGCCGGACGAAGATCACGCCGGAGAGGACGTCGTGCAAGCATCTTTTGTCGCCCATCACCAGCGAGACGAGGAAGACCGGCGGAAACATCCAGCTGACGTAGAACAGCACCGCATGCACGGCCGCCACCACGAAGGGCACCGGCGCCCCGCTGCCCGCTATGCGCATCTCGAGGTCGGCGGCGCGCATCCCCGGCGTCGCCATGCGCCGG
>CAXTBR010000170.1:0-2823 GCA_964242785.1 uncultured Lichenihabitans sp.
TTCAAGGTCATCAAGAGCTACAACAACTCGACCTCCTACGCGCTCGGCGTGTCGCTGCTCGGCGACCGCATCGCCGGATGGGGGCCGCTGAAGGGTCATTGGCCGGGCGCGACCCTGGCGGAGACGCGGTGACGAACATGATCCGAGGCCCGTTCCGCAGGAGTCCGGCCGCCGTGGCGCTGGCCGCGACCCTGTTCTGCGCCGCGCAGGCGCTCGCGGCCGGGACGGGCAAGCCCGCGGCCCAGGCGCCGGTCGTGCTGGTGGTGGGCGACCGCTTCGCCACCGCGCTGGCCGACGGGCTCGAGGGCGAGCCGGGCGTGACGGTGGGGCGCACCACGGGCGACGGCTTCGGCCTCAGCCGGCCGGGCTTCGCGGAGGCCCTGGGGACGATCCGCGAACGCCTCGCCCGGCCCGACCGCCCGGCGCTGGCCGCCGTGATCGCCGGCGCGGAGGACCGCGAGCCGCTCGCCGACGCCTCCGGCCGCTTCGAGCCCGGCACGCCCGGCTGGGCGCGGCTCTACGGCGAGCGCGTCGACGCCGTCGCCAGGCTGTTCCGCGACGCCGGCGTGCCGCTGGTCTGGGTGGGGCTGCCGGCGGTGCGCAGCCCCGACCTGTCGGCGGATTTCGTGCGGCAGAACGGCATCGTCCGCGACCGCGCCGGCCGCGACGGCGCCGCCTACGTGGACAGTTTCGACGCCTTCACGGACGCTGCCGGGCGCTACAGCCCGGTGGGGCCCGATGCCGACGGGGCGAGCGCCAAGCTGCGCCGCGCCGACGGGCTCGGCTTCACCCGCGCCGGCGCCCGCAAGCTCGCGAGCTTCCTGGCCCCCGACATCGCCCGGCTCGGCAACCGGTCAGCCGCCGCCTCGGCCAACGACGTCGCCAACCTCACGGTCGAGCGCGCGCGCGGCTTCGACGCGGCGCTCGACGTTGACGTCAGCGCGCAGATCCGCCGCGAGGCGGCGCGGGGCCCGGCGGAGCCCGCGGCGGGTGCGGCACCGCAGGGGCCCGCGGCCGGCCCGGTGCTGCCGCTGACCGCGGCCCCGGTGGCGCCGGACGGCCAGCTCGCCAGCCTGACGCTCCCCGCGGGTGCCCCCGTGGCGGCGGAGCCGGGCCCGCCCAAGCCCGGCCGGGCCGACGATTTCTCCTGGCCCAGATCCGACGACGCGCCTTGACGCCCGGAATCGGCGGTGTTAGCCATTCCTCCCCGATAGGAAACATGTAACCCATGTCGACCCGGCTCATCGTAATTCTGGCGCCCGAAGCGGACCGAGACTAGCGTCTCGGCTTTCCGCTTTCGGCGCATCCCACAGGCCCCTCGCGGGCCTTTTTTATTGCCCAGATTCCTCACTCCCCTCCCGCGGAGACGACGATGTCGAGACAGATGACCGGCGCCGAGATGGTGGTCGAAGCCCTCCAGGACCAGGGCGTCGACACGCTCTTCGGCTATCCGGGCGGCGCCGTCCTGCCGATCTACGACGCGCTGTTCCAGCACCCGAACGTCCGGCACGTCCTGGTCCGCCACGAGCAGGGCGCGGCCCACGCGGCCGAGGGCTACGCGCGCTCCTCCGGCAAGGTCGGCGTGCTGCTCGTCACCTCGGGGCCGGGCGCCACCAACGCCGTCACCGGCCTGACGGACGCGCTGCTCGACTCGATCCCGCTGGTCTGCATCACCGGCCAGGTGCCGACGCACCTCATCGGCTCGGACGCGTTCCAGGAATGCGACACGACCGGCATCACGCGCCACTGCACCAAGCACAACTACCTCGTGCGCCGCATCGAGGACCTGCCGCGCGTGCTGCACGAGGCCTTCTGGGTGGCGTCGCACGGCCGCCCCGGCCCGGTGGTGATCGACATCCCCAAGGACGTGCAGTTCGCGACCGGCACCTACGTCGGCCCGCAGAACATCGTCCACAAGACCTACCAGCCCAAGGTCAAGGGCGACGAGGACCGGATCCGCCAGGCCGTCGCCATGATGGCGGCCGCCAAGCGCCCGGTCTTCTACACGGGCGGCGGCGTCATCAACGCGGGGCCCGAAGCCTCGGCGCTGCTGCGCGAGCTCGTGGCCCTGACGGGTTTCCCCGTCACCTCGACCCTGATGGGGCTCGGCGCCTACCCGGCCTCGGGCAAGAACTGGCTCGGCATGCTGGGCATGCACGGCACCTACGAGTCGAACCACGCGATGCACGACTGCGATCTGATGATCGCGGTGGGCTCGCGCTTCGACGACCGCATCACGGGCCGGCTCGACGCCTTCTCGCCGGGCTCGAAGAAGATCCACATCGACATCGACCCCTCGTCGATCAACAAGGTCGTCAAGGTCGACCTCGGCATCGTCGGCGACTGCGCCTTCGTGCTCGACGACATGGTGCGGCTGTGGCGCGAGGGGGGGCACGCGGCCGACGGGGCCGCGCTGGCCGCGTGGTGGGTCCGCATCGACGGCTGGCGCCGGCGCAACTCGCTCGCCTTCGCGCCCTCGAAGGACACGATCAAGCCCCAGCACGCGGTGCGCCGCCTCTACGAGCTGACCAAGGACCGCGACACCTACATCACCACCGAGGTGGGCCAGCACCAGATGTGGGCCGCCCAGCACTACGGCTTCGAGGCGCCGAACCGCTGGATGACCAGCGGCGGGCTCGGCACCATGGGGTACGGGCTGCCGGCCGCCATCGGCGTGCAGATGGCGCACCCGAAGGCGCTGGTGATCGACGTCGCGGGCGAGGCCTCGATCCTGATGAACATGCAGGAGATGTCCACCGCGCTGCAGTACCGCCTGCCCGTCAAGGTGTTCATCCTCAACAACAGCTACATGGGCATGGTGCG
>CAXTBR010000171.1:0-2727 GCA_964242785.1 uncultured Lichenihabitans sp.
ATCTCGTTCTCGATCATCTGCATCCTGTCGGGCGGCATCAACTCGTTCAGCCAGGGCCTGAGCAGCGTCGGCGGCGCCGCGATCGGCCTCGGATGGCCGCTCGCCTGCCTGTTCTCGCTCTTCTTCGCCCTCGCCATGGGGCAGATCGGCTCGGCCTATCCGACGGCCGGGGGGCTCTACCACTGGGGTTCGATCCTCGGCGGGCGCGGGCTGGGCTGGCTCACGGCCTGGCTCAACCTGCTCGGCCTCGTCACCGTCCTGGCGGCCATCAACGTGGGGACCTACCTGTTCCTGGTCGGCGCCATCTTCCCCTATCTCGGGGTCGACACGGCCGCCCTGACGCCCGCGTCCCCGACCGCCTATTCGGTCGCGGTGCAGACGGCCCTGGTCTGCCTCATCACCTTCTCGCAGGCCCTGTTCAACCACCGCGGTATCCGGCTCACGTCGAAGCTGACGGATGTCTCGGGCTACATCATCTTCGCCTTCTCGGTCGCCCTGACGCTGGCCCTGCTCGCCTACGCGCCTCACATCGACGTCGCCCGGCTGTGGACCTTCAAGGATTATTCGGGCGACGCCGGGGGCGGCGTCTGGCCGGCCGCCTCCAGCCTGTCCTACCTGTTCCTGCTCGGCCTCCTGCTGCCGGCCTATACGGTGACGGGCTTCGACGCCTCCGCCCACACGGCCGAGGAGACGATCGACGCCCCGCGGGCGATCCCGCGCGGGATGGTGCATTCGGTGCTGTGGTCGGGCCTGTTCGGCTGGGCCATGCTGGCGGCCGTCGTGCTGGCGGCCCCCGACCTCGACAAGGCGGCGGGCCAGGGCGGGAACGCCTTCTTCTCCATCATGGACGGGGTGCTGCCCGGCCCCGTGAAGCTCGCGCTCTACCTCGGCATCGCCGTTTCGCAATACCTGTGCGGGCTCGCCTGCGTGACCTCGGCGAGCCGCATGATCTTCGCCTTCGCCCGCGACGGCGGCTTGCCGGCCTCGGGCAGCCTGCGGAAGATCAGCCCGCGCTACCGCACGCCCGTGGTCGCGACCTGGACGGCCTGCACCCTGTCGGTGCTCTTCACCATCTACGCGCCCGTCTACTCGACCATCGCGGCGGTCTGCACGATGTTCCTGTATCTGTCCTACGTCCTGCCGGTGGCGGCCGGGCTCTTCGCGTACCGCCGCTCCTGGGTGAAGATGGGGCCCTTCGACCTCGGCAACGCCTACCGCGTCCTCGCCGTGCTCTGCATCCTGGGCGCCGCCATGCTGGTCTACATCGGGATCCAACCGCCCAACGATAAGGCCCTGACCGTCACCCTGGCGGCCCTGGTCCTGGCCGCCGCGGTCTGGTTCGGCCTGGAGCGCCGACGCTTCAAGGGACCGCCCATCGGCGACCAGAGCGGCGCGCGGGCGGCCCAGATCGCCGCGGCCGAGCAGGCCGTGGGAGAGGCGTGATGGGGCGGCTCGCGGGAAGGGTCGCGCTCGTCTCGGGGGGCGCGACGGGCTGCGGCGCCTCGGCCGCACGGCTCTTCGCCGGCGAGGGCGCCGCGGTCGGGATCGTCGACCGCAACGTCGAGGCGGGCGAGGCCCTCGCCGCCGATCTCCTGCGCGCCGGCCATCGGGCCGTCTTCGCACCGGCCGACGTGTCCGTCGCCGACGAGGTGGCGGCGGCGGTCGGGCGCGTCGGCGACGGCCTCGGCCCCGTCACGGCCCTGTTCAACCACGCCGGCACGCTGATCGTGAAGCCCTTCCTCGACGTGACCGAGGCCGAGTGGGACTGGCTCATGGCGGTCAACGTCAAGAGCATGTTCCTGATGACGCGCGCCGTGCTGCCCGGGATGATCGCGGCCGGCGGGGGCGCGATCGTCTGCACCTCGTCGATCTCGGCGACGCTCGCGACCCCCGGCGAGGTGCTCTACGACACCACCAAGGGGGCGTGCCAGATGTTCGCCCGCGCCATCGCGGTCGAATATCGCGACCGCAACGTGCGCTGCAACGCGGTCTGCCCCGGCTTCATCCGCACGCCGCACGGGTTGCGGGAGCTCCGGGACCTCGCGGCCCTCGGCGTGGACGTGTCGGATGGGGCGATCGCGGCCCAGCAGGGCCGGATGTGCGAGCCGGAAGAGGTGGCCGCGGCCGCGCTGTTCCTGCTGTCGGACGAGGCCTCCTTCGTCAACGGCGCCTACCTGCACGTCGACAACGGCTTCAGCGCCGTCTGACCCGGTGGCACGAGATCGCGGCTCAACGGCGGGCCATCGTCCCTGACGAGGAAAATGGCCTCCCGCTTTAGTGATTGTCGCGCGGCACGCCCATGGTCTGGGCCACGCGCTGGTACTTGACGGCGGGCTTGAGCACCATGCCCTGGTCGAACTGGTCCACCATGCCGCGCTGGATCTCCTGCCAGGGCGTCTGGTTGGCGGCGTAGCGGAAGCCGCCGTGGCCCTGCAGCTCCGCCCGGCGCCCGTTCAGCTCCTCCTCGGAGAGCAGCATGTTGGCGGTGCGCTCATGGAGGTCGATCCGCACGCGGTCGCCCGTGCGCAGGATGGCGAGCCCGCCGCCCGCCGCGGCCTCGGGCGAGGCGTTGAGGATCGAGGGCGAGGCCGAGGTGCCGGACTGGCGCCCGTCGCCGATGCAGGGCAGCGAGTGGATGCCGCGCTGGATCAGCGCCGCGGGCGGCTGCATGTTCACCACCTCGGCGCCGCCCGGATAGCCGATCGGCCCCGTGCCGCGGATGAACAG
>CAXTBR010000172.1:0-1899 GCA_964242785.1 uncultured Lichenihabitans sp.
GCCGCTCCATCGGGCACGCACTGCGGCGCACGTTGTGGCTCGCCCTCGTCGCCGCGAGCCTGGTGATCCCGGGCATCGGTGCGCTCGGCCTCTTGGGGCTTGCCCAGGAGCTGGGGCTTGCCCAGGAGCTGGGGCTTGCCCAGGAGTTGACCTGCGTCCGGACGGGTCCGACCGGTCCGCGCACGGACGCCGTGATTCCCGGCGTCCGAGCCGAACTCGGATGACAGGCCCGTCGTCCCGCGACGACCTAGGCCGGGGCGGGTTGCGCGCGCGCCAGCTGCCTCGGCCAAGCCTGTCGGGATCCGAAGGCGCCGCGATACACCCGTCCCCTTCGGCCGGACGCGCGGGCGGCACCGAGCGGCGGGCCGTGGCGATCGCCGCGCTGATCCTGTCCGCTCTGGCGGCGTGGCGAATCGCGCGGACGGTCGTCGTTCCCGAAGCGCCGCCGACCATCACCGCTCTCATGGCCGGCGCCGATGCGGGGAATCCGGCCGCTCCGGAGGGCCGGCCCCCTGCCCCGAATGCTGCCGCCGTCGCGCGGGCGCAGGCCGTCCTGCAGGCGGAGCCGCTGGCCGCCGACGCCTACGTCGTGCTCGCCCTCGCCGCAGAGCGCGTCGGAGCCGACGAGCAGGCGGCGCGGCTCATGGGGATCGCGGCCGCGTGGTGGCCGCGTGGCCTCCAGGCCCAGACCTGGCTCATGGCCCGAAGCCTGCGCCGGGGCGACTACTCGACGGCGCTCGCGCATCTCGACACGATCGCCCGCGCGCGGCCGGACGTCCTCGAAAACCTGACGGCGGCACTGGCGCCCGTCCTCATGGACCCGGCGGCCGTCGCGGCGCTCGCCGACCTGCTGCGCGCCGAGCCGCCGTGGCGCTCTGTGTTCCTCGCCGTCGCGGTGCGGCGATGGCGCGCGTCCGGTGGCTTCGTCGGCCTGATGGATCACCTCCAGGCTCGGCCGCCCGGCCTGAGCGAAGCCGAACTGCGCCTTTACCTGAATGGGCTCGTAGCGAGCGGGTCCGTCGATCGGGCCTATCTCGCGTGGCTGCGCAGCCTCTCCGCCGAGCGGCGGGCGGGCCTCGCCTACCTGTACAACGGCCGCTTCCGGTACCCGGTCTCGGACATGCCGTTCGACTGGACGATACCGGCGGTTCCCGGCGCGACCGCCTCGGTCGGCGGGACGGGGGACGACCGCGTCCTGACCGTCGGCTTCCTCGGCGGGCGCGTCCCGCTTCAGCCGCTCCGGCACGGCCTCGTCCTGGCACCCGGCGCCTTCAGGCTGACGGGCCGGGTCCGCACGGACCGCTTGCGTGCCGAGCGCGGCGTCCGTTGGCGCATTGTCTGCCTGGAGAAGCCCGACGACGCGCTGGCCGCGTCCGAACCTCTCGTCGGGACGACGGCGTGGCGGGACTTTGCGTTGGAATTCACCGTTCCCGAGACCGAGTGCCGAACGCAAGCGCTCGGGTTGGAGATCTACGCCCGGACGGCGGCGGAACAGGTGGCGAGCGGAGTCGTCTCATTCTCGGCCCTCGATATCCAGCCCCGCTGACGCGCTTCGCGCCGAAGCGGCCACCGGCCCAGCGCGGGACGCCGCGCCGTCCCGGTTTCATCGAGGATCACGCCGACAGCCTGATCGATTGCTCGGACGCACTCGCCTTGCCAACCCCGCGAGTCCTCCCTCCGCGTCCGTGCATCGGAACGACCGCAGCCCATCCCCGAACGGCCCGTGCAGGTGCTGGTTGCCTTTTGCGTCGATCCGCTGGGTCGGACCATCGGCCGTCCGGACGCGCAGCGCACAGAAGCGAGCCCGCAGCCGCCCCTTGGTGCCATGCCGCCAAGTCACCGCTCGGCCGGTCATGTCCGCCAGGATCGTCTCGGCCGCGACCGAGACCTGAACCCCAT
>CAXTBR010000172.1:1909-2668 GCA_964242785.1 uncultured Lichenihabitans sp.
GTCCTCCCTCCGCGTCCGTGCATCGGAACGACCGCAGCGCATCCCCGAACGGGCCGTCGAGCAGAACCCGCGCGGCGACGTAGCGGGCGCCCCGATGTTTGGTCCCGGCATGTGGTGTGACGGATCGAGCCTGAAGCGTTCGGGCTCTTTCGTCCAGGTCTGGCAGATAAATTCGTAGGGCGTGAGGCCGCGCAGGGTTTTGAGCCGGCGACCGTAAGTGTAGGCCTCCACGAACAGCTGCAGGCGGCGGCGCAGCTCGTCGTGGTCGACGTCATGGTAGCGCTTGCGGGATGCTGGGCTGGAGCGCGTAGAGGCAGTCATCCAGTGGCAGCAGGGTATGTCGGCGAAAGGCGACGATGACCGCCTCGCGTGCTCCAGGCTCAGCACGGTGGAGTGAGGTTCCTTCGGCCCCATCCGCGCATCGGTGCTGGTCGGGCGTGAACGCCACTTCTGCACGGTGGTCGGGCTGATGCCGTAGCGCTTGGCGGCAGCTCTCACGCTCTCTTGACGAGCTTGGATTGCCCGACGGACCGTCTCAGTCGTTGTGGCGCTGCTGTGGAGAACCTGTCCCATAGCGCGTCCCTCCCTGGGGTATCAGATGTATCACCACATGCCGGGACTAGGGCCTGTTGTCGCTTGGACGAACTCTGGTGTCTGAGGTTTTCCTGTTTTCAGGCCCTAAAGCGTGATGCTGTCAGACGTGCAATGGGGTGAGTTGGAGCCGCTGATCGAGGCTTGCCGCCCAAAAGGCAAGACGCC
>CAXTBR010000173.1:0-2519 GCA_964242785.1 uncultured Lichenihabitans sp.
CCCCGCTTTGCGGACCTTCTCCCCGGGCGGGGAGAAGGGCGAACGCGGCATCCGTCAACCTGGACGCGGAGCCCTGGCGGTGCGTCCGGGACGGCCATCGGCTACTTCGATGCGTCGGGCCCTTCGGGGGGCTTCTCCGGCTGGCCGCCGGTGGCGGCGGCAGCGGCCTCAGCCTTCGCCTTCGCCCGCTCCGCGGCCTTGGCGGCCTTGGCTTTTTCGCGCTCCCGGCGCTCGAAATCATAGTTTGGCTTACGGGCCATGTCACACGTCCTCGGGTCGGTCCTCAGGAGCAAAGGGGCCCACGGGCGGCCGGACCGGCCGTGAGCTGCGTCCGCTGCTTCTTGAGCGCATCCGGCCGCCCGTTGCAACCGGGCGGCTCAGGTGAACGACACGCCGATGGCGCCGAGCGGGCCGTAGTCGGCGTGGATCACATCGCCCGCCGCGACGTCGACGGGCCGGGTGAAGGAGCCGGCCAGCACGATCTGGCCTTTCTCGAGCCGGCCGCCCACGGCGGCGAGCTTGTCGACCAGCCAGGCGACGCCGGCCGCCGGGTGGCCCATGATGGCGGCCGAGACGCCCGACTCCTCGATGATGCCGTTCCTGGACAGCGTCGCCCCGACCCAGCGGATGTCGACGTCCATCGGCCGGATGGGGCGTCCGCCGACCACGATGGCCCCGAAGGCGGCGTTGTCGGCGATCGTGTCCGTGATGGCGCGGGGCACCTCGGTGCGGTAGTCGATGATCTCGAGGGCCGGCACGATGAACTCGGCCGCCCGCATCACGTCGTAGATGCGCGTCCCCGCTCCCTCCAGGTTCGCCCCCATGATGAAGGCGAGCTCGACCTCCAGCCGCGGCTTCAGGAAGCGATCGGCCCCGATCTGCGCGCCGTCGTTGAAGAAGGCGTCGTCCAGGATGCGTCCGTAGTCCGGCTCGGTCATCTTGGAGGCCATCTGCATGGCGCGCGAGGTGAGCCCGATCTTGTGCCCGACGACCCGGGCGCCCGCCGCGATCCGCGCTTCTGTCCATAGATCCTGGATGCGGTAGGCGTCCTCGATCTGGATGGCGGGGAAGGTGCGGCTGAGCTGCGGGATGGCCTTGCGCTCGCGTGCGGCCCGCTCCAGCGCCTGCGCACCCTGCCGGCGCTCCTCGTCGGTCAGCATCGTCCGTTCCCTCCGCGGCAGGGTCGGCCGGGACCGGGCTTCGGGGCGACGAAGCGGCGGGTCAACCGGCCGAGGCCACGGCGAGGCAGGCGATGCCGGCCGTCAGCACGATCGCCATGGTGGTGAAGATTGTGATGTTCACCTCGAACGCCATGCGCGAGCCGATCACGGGCGGGCGGTAGGGCAGCACGCCGTTCACGTCGTAGTGGGCGCCGCCGTACCAGGCGACGGTGAAGACGGCCGCAAAGAAGCCCGTGTAGGCGGCCGTTGCGAGCGCCGCCGCAAGCCAGAGCCGCTCGATGGGGAGCTGGCCCGGCGCCCAGATCAGCACCAGCGCGATCACGGCCATGCACACGTAGCTCACCACTTGCCACACGACGTGGAAGCGCGCGTGCGGCGCCCAGATCGGGTTCGTGGCGTGGGTGGCGTTCATGTCGAAGATGGCCGGGATCAGGCTGTAGCCCAGCGTTACGAAGGTCAGCAGCAGCTTTGCCGTCAACAGGCCCATGGTCGTCCTCCCGTCGTCCGGCTTGCCGATGCCTGCCGGGCCGACCTGTCGAGAGGCCGGCTCTTGCCGTCGAGGCTGCAAACGTGCTGTACCACCAAGCGATACAGCCATACCGGTTTACGGTCATCCTGGGTTTCGCGGTCGTCCATGTCAAGCATCCCCCCTCGGACCCCGTCTCCGCCCGACGAGGAGGGTCCGGCCCGGGGCGAGATGCGTGTCGTGACGCGGGCCGCGGCGGTCCTGCGCGCGCTCGCCGATCGGCCCGCGGGGTCGAGCCTCGGCCAGCTCGCCAAGGCGACCGGCCTGCCGCGCTCGACCGTCCAGCGGCTCGTCGGCGCCCTCGCGGCGGAGCGGCTGGTCTCGGCCGACGGGGTCGTGCCGGGCGTGCGGTTGGGCGCCGAGGTCGCGCGCCTCGCCGCCGCCGTGCACCGGGGCATCTCGCAGGTGTTCCGGCCGCATCTCGAGCGGCTGCATGCGGAGATCGAGGACACGGTCGACCTCACGATGCTGCAGGGGAACGCGGCGGTGGTGGTGGACCAGGTCGCCTCGGCCCGCGCCCTGCGCGTGGTCTCCCATCTGGGGACCCCGTTGCCGCTGCACTGCACGGCCAGCGGCAAGGCCCACCTGTCCCAGCTCGATCCCGTGGTCGCGGGCGCTCTGCTGGGACGCGCGCTGAAGCGCTATACCGCCAACAGCGTGACCGATCGCCGGGCCGTGATGACCGCGCTTCGGAGGGGAGCCGAGCGCGTCTTCATCGACCGGGAGGAGTTCGCCGTGGGTGTCTGCGCGATCGCGCTGCCGGTGCGGGGCCTCAACGCCGGCGACTTCGCCCTCGCGGTCTCCATGCCCAA
>CAXTBR010000174.1:0-2494 GCA_964242785.1 uncultured Lichenihabitans sp.
GCGACTGGTAGAACGAGAAGGCCATGTTCCAGGCCTGGCTCGTGAAGATGGCGAAGACCGCGGCCATCTCGGCGCCGAGCCCGCTGCCGGGGAACAGGCCCAGGAAGAACGTCACCGTGAAGGACAGGAAGCCCAGGATCGGCACCGACTGCAGCACGTCGAGCAGCGGGATCAGCACCGCCTCGGCGCGCCGGCTCTTCGCCGCCAGCGTGGCATAGGTGAGGGTGAACAGCAGCGAGGCCGCGAGCGCCAGGAACATACGCAGCGTCGTGCGCAGCGCGTAATAGGGCAGGTAGGCGTAGTCGAGCGTGACGGGGGAGGCATCGGGCGCGGGCAGCGGCACGGCCATGTCGTGCGAGCCGCGCACCACCAGCACGAAGAGCCCGAAGATCAGCGACAGCGCGATCAGGTCCCACTGGTTGGGCAGCGCGCGCCGGCCGAGCGACGTGAAGGCCACGAACTTCGATGCCATGCGGGGATCCTGACGGGGTTCGCGCCGCAGGGCGCCAGGGCTCCCTATCGCATGTTGGATCGCGGTGACAACCGCGTGACGGCGGCGGGGGCGCGTGGCCCCCGGCCCGCCCTCATCCCAGGCCCCGCTCCGCCACCCTGAGATAGCTCGCGACATAGTCCGCGAAGGATCGGTTCACCTCCAGACGGAACAGGTCGGGCGCGCGGCGCCAGAGGGCCACGTCGCATTTCGCCAGCACGGTGCGGGTGCACATGCCGACCGGGAAACCCGCGAGGTCGAGGTCGAGCGGGCAGCCGGCGTTGAGCAGCGCGGGCGCCGCGGTGCCGGCCACCGCGAAGCCGACCTGCCGGTGTGAGACGTCGACCAGCGCGTGCGGCTCCGCGCCCAAGCCCTCCTCGATCCGGCGGAACAGCGGCGCCGTCTCGCCCTCGGGCGCGAGCAGCAGCCACTCGTCGGGGCCGAGCCACAGGGCGGAGCGCCCCGCGGCCTCGGCGGCCCGGCAGGCGTCGCGCGGCAGGGCGCAGCCGAAGGCGGCCGCGCAGGC
Organism: uncultured Lichenihabitans sp.; assembly: GCA_964242785.1. Taxonomy (GTDB): domain Bacteria; phylum Pseudomonadota; class Alphaproteobacteria; order Rhizobiales; family Beijerinckiaceae; genus Lichenihabitans. Next base: position 1,017 of record CAXTBR010000174.1, read on the forward strand.
GTCGGCGGCGGCGGCCGCGCCGCGGAACGAGAAGCGCGTCGCGGGCGGCAGCAGACCGACCGCCACGAGGGCGCCGGCCGCGGCCGGCCCCTCGCGGGCCGCGCTCGACATCTGCGGCTCAGCCATGGAGGCGCTTCCCCTCGGGGTCGTGGAACACCGGCGGCACGACGCGGGCGCGGATCGGGCCGCCGGGCATCGGCACGTGCACCACCTGCCCCGTCAGGCCGCGTCCGCCCTCGACCAGCGCCAGGGCGATGGATCTGCGCAGCGTCGGGCTCCGGTAGGACGAGGTGACGTGGCCGATGGCGTGGGTGCCGGTGACGGGGTCGGCGTTGGGCGTGATCTGCGCGCCCTCCTCCAGCACCGCATCGCCCTCGGCCTCCAGGCCGACGAGCTGCTTGCGGCCCGAGGCCACGAGGTCGGGCCGGCCGAGCGAGCGCTTGCCGACGAAGTCGGGCTTGCCCATCGCCACCATGCCGCCGAGGCCGAGGTCGTCCGGCGTGGTGGTGCCGTCCGTCTCCTGGCCGACGATCACGTAGCCCTTCTCGGCCCGCATCACGTGCATGGCCTCGGTGCCGTAGGCCACGCCGCCCAGCGCCTCCGTGCGCGCCCACACGGCCTCCCACACGGCGCGCCCGTAGTCCGACGGCACGTTGACCTCGAAGCCGAGCTCCCCCGTGAAGCTCACGCGGAACAGCCGGGCCGGCACGCCGCAGACCATGCCCTCCCGCAGCGCCATGTGGGGGAAGGCCGCGGCCGAGAGGTCGATGCCGCCCACCAGCGGCGCCAGGATGTCGCGCGCCCGCGGGCCCTGCACGGCGATGACGGCCCATTGTTCGGTGACGGAGGTGAGCCAGACCTTCAACTCGGGGAACTCGGTCTGGAGGTAGTCCTCCATGTGGTGGAGCACGCGCGGCGCCCCGCCGGTAGTGGTGGTGACGTGGAACCGGTCGGGGGCGAGCCGCCCCACCACGCCGTCGTCCATGACGAAACCGGGCTCGTTCAGCATCAGCCCGTAGCGGCAGCGGCCGACGCCGAGCTTGGTCCAACTGTTGGCGTAAAGCCGGTTCAGGAACTCGGCGGCGTCGGGGCCCACCACCTCGATCTTGCCGAGCGTCGAGGCGTCGAAGATCCCCGCCACCTCGCGCGTCGCCCGCACCTCGCGCGCGACGGAGGCGTGCAGGTCCTCCCCCGGCTCGGGGAAGAACCACGCGCGCCGCCACTGGCCGACGTCCTCGAACCGCGCGCCCTGCGCCTCGGCCCAGCCGTGGATCGGCGTGCGGCGCACGGGGTCGAACAGGTCCTCGCGCGCGGCCCCCGCCAGGGTCCCGAAGGTCACGGGCGTGTAGGGCTGGCGGAAGGTCGTCAGCCCCACCTCGGGCAGGGTCTTGCCGAGCGCGCCGGCCGCGATGGCGAGCGAGTTCATGTTGGACGTCTTGCCCTGGTCGGTCGCCATGCCGGTCGTGGTGTAGCGCTTG
>CAXTBR010000175.1:0-2436 GCA_964242785.1 uncultured Lichenihabitans sp.
GCTTCCACAGGGGGTGGATCCCCCCTCATCCGGCGCTGCGCGCCACCTTCTCCCCAGCGGGGAGAAGGGCAGGACTCCCCAGCCGCCGGGGTGCGCTGAGATGGCGCTGGGCCGCACGCGGCGCCCGCAGCGCACGATCGACTATTGGCCGGGCTTCGTCGACGCCCTGTCGACCATGCTGCTGGTCATCACCTTCCTGCTGTCGGTCTTCATGCTGTCGCAGTTCTTCATGTCGCGCGAGGTGTCGACCAAGGACTCGGCCCTGTCGCGGCTGAACCGTCAGATCGAGGAGCTGACGTCGCTGCTGGCGCTGGAGCGCGCCGGCAAATCCGACACACAGTCGAGCCTCGCCTCGCTCCAGGCGACGCTGGAGGCGGCCGACAAGGAGAAGGACGGCCTCGTCGCGCAGTTGCAGAGCAGCGCCGCCGCGGCCGGGACGGCCGACACGGCGGCCGACGACACCGGGCGCAAGCTCGACGCCCAGGCGGACCTCACGGGCCGCGCGCTCGCCCGGGTCGACGTGCTGAACGGGCAGATCGCGGCCCTGCGCCGCCAGCTCGCCGCCATCGAGGCGGCGCTCAACGCGTCCGAGACGCGCGACCAGGAGGCCCAGGTCAAGATCGCCGACCTCGGCTCGCGCCTCAACGTGGCCCTGGCCCAGAAGGTGCAGGAGCTCAACCGCTACCGGTCCGACTTCTTCGGTCGGCTGCGGGAGATCATCGGCGCCCGGCCCGGCATCCGGGTGGTGGGCGACCGCTTCGTCTTCGAATCGTCCGTGCTGTTCGACACCGGGCAGGCCGTGGTGAAGCCGGCCGGCGACGCCGAGCTCGACAAGCTGGCGGCCGCCGCCATCGACCTCGAACGCGAGATCCCCCCCGGCATCGGCTGGGTGCTGCGCGTCGACGGCCACACGGACAGGCGGCCCATCGTGTCGCCGCAGTTCAAGTCGAACTGGGAGCTGTCGGCCGAGCGCGCCATCGCGGTCGTGCAGTATCTCGTCTCCAAGGGCGTCGACCCGCAGCGCCTCGTCGCGGCCGGCTTCGGCGAGTTCCAGCCGATCGACCCCGGCACGACGGAGGACGCCATGGGCCGCAACCGCCGCATCGAGCTGAAGCTGACGGAACGCTGAGGGTCCCCACGAGCGATGGAACAGTTTCCAAAGGGCTCGCCCTTTGGCGGGTTTCAGGGCGGAGCCCTGAAGAAGGATCCGTCGAGTCGACATGATGGTGACGCCTGTACTGTGCGATGTCAGGCACCGTGCTTCAGGGCTCCGCCCTGAAACCAGCAAAAGCCCGAGGGTCTTTTGAAACCGAGTCTATGCTGGGGACGATCTGCACGGGCGATGACGACCTGCGCGACGCCGACCGCCCCGCCTTCGAGGCGGTGAATTTTCCACTGCGGGGCGCTTCGGCGTGGAACGTTTTCGAATCCGCGTTTCGCAGTCTCGCCACACATGGCTATTATGCCCGCCAGCGGACGGTCGCGTTTCGCCCCGCGGGCGGGGGCGGCAGCGGGAGATGGCGGCATGGTGACGAGATCGATTGTTGGCCGCTTCCTGATCCTGGCGGTGCTGCTCGTGTCGTTGGGCGTCATCGCTCAGGCCGCGATGATCATCACCAAGGGGTCGGGCAGCAAGCTGCTCGCCAAGGCCGATTCCGCGCAGGCCATGACGCCGCCGCCCGTCCCCGCCGCACCCGCTCCGGCGGCGCCCGCCGATGCCGTCACGGCCGCCGAGCCCCCCGCGACGCCCGCGCCCGAGGCCGCCCCTGTCCGCGTGGTCTACCCCGGCCCGCTCGGCGACGCCCCGACCCAGCCCCGCAAGTTCGCCGATGCGGCGCCCGCCGAGCCCGCGCCGCAGCCCGTCGCCCTGGCCCCGCAGCCCGCGCCGGCCGAACCCGAGCCCGCGGCAGCCCCCGCTCCCGTCGAGGTCGCCTCGGCCGAGCCGCAGCCGGCATCCGAGGCGGCACCGGCGCCGTCCGGCAAGGGCGTGGACCTCAACAGGGCCTCGGTCGAGGTCCTGGACCACCTCGGCGGCGGCCACATCGGCCAGAGCATCGTGCAGCACCGGCCCTATCGCTCGGTCGAGGACCTCGTGAAGAAGCGCGTCGTGCGCCGCAGCGTCTACGAGCAGATCAAGAACCAGGTCGCCGCCCAGTAGGGATCCTCTTCAGGGATCCCGGCGCGACCATCGCGGCCGGAGCTGGCGCGGGCCTGACGTCTCACGTGTTTTCCAGAGGGCGGCTGTCCTCCATCCGCTCATCCCCCGCGCAGGCGGGGATCCAGCGCGAGGAGGCGGCCGAAGGTCGACACCATGCTCCCGCGTGCCGCCCAGCGCGCGGCGGCAGGATCTAGCGTTGGCACACATCACTGAGGCTGGGCGTTTGCGCCCTTCTCCCCTCGGGGAGAAGGTGCCCGCGAAGCGGGCGGATGAGGGGG
>CAXTBR010000176.1:0-2425 GCA_964242785.1 uncultured Lichenihabitans sp.
CCATGTTGACCTTGGACTCGATCATCTCGTGGTAGAGGTCGTTGCCCTCGCGGGTCCGCTCGCCCACGCCCGCGAAGACCGAGTAGCCGCCGTGCGCCTTGGCGACGTTGTTGATCAGCTCCATGATCAGCACGGTCTTGCCGACGCCGGCGCCGCCGAAGAGGCCGATCTTGCCGCCCTTGGCGTAGGGCGCCAGGAGGTCGACGACCTTGATGCCCGTCTCCAGGATCTGCGCCTCGGTGGACTGCTCGGCGTAGGTCGGCGCCGGCTGGTGGATGGCGCGGGTGTCGTCCGTCACGATCGGGCCGGCCTCGTCGACGGGCTCGCCGATGACGTTCATGATGCGGCCGAGCGTGCCCTCGCCCACCGGCACCAGGATCGGCTGGCCGGTGTCGGTCACGGACTGGCCGCGGGTCAGGCCCTCGGAGATGTCCATGGCGATGCAGCGCACGGCGTTCTCGCCGAGGTGCTGGGCCACTTCGAGGACGAGGCGGTTGCCGTTGTTGGAGGTTTCGAGGGCATTCAGGATCTCGGGCAGGTGGCCCTCGAACTTCACGTCCACCACCGGGCCGATGATCTGGGTGATCCGGCCGGGGGTGCGGTTCGTCGTGGCGTTGAGGCTGTTGCCGGCGCCGTCTCGGGTGAAATCGTCCATGGTGTCCTCACGTGATGCGCGCGGCGCGCGGCGGCTTCGACGATGCGTCTGCTGAAGAGATGGCGCGGTCGGGACCCCGTCACAGGGCCTCGGCGCTCAAAGCGCTTCGGCGCCCGAGATGATCTCGATCAGCTCCTTGGTGATCATCGCCTGGCGGGTGCGGTTGTAGGTCTGGGTCTGCTTCTTGATCATCTCGCCGGCGTTGCGGGTGGCGTTGTCCATGGCGCTCATGCGCGAGCCCTGCTCGGAGGCGGCGTTCTCCAGCAGCGCGCGGAACACCTGGATGGAGATGTTGCGCGGCAGCAGCGACGCCAGGATCTCGTCCTCGCCGGGCTCGTAGTCGTAGGCCGCGCCCGTGCCGGTCGCGTCCGTGGATTCGGGGAACTCGGCCGGGATCAGCCGCAGCGCCGTCGGCACCTGGGCGATGACCGAGCGGAAGCGCGAGAAGAACAGCGTGCAGACGTCGAAGTCGCCCGCCTCGAACATGGCGATGATCTTCTTGCCGATCGGGTCGGCCTCGCCGAAGCCGATCTGCTTGGCGGCGCGGAGCTCGATCACCTCGACGATGTCGTTCTCGAACTGCCGGCGGAGCTGCTCGAATCCCTTCTTGCCGACGAGCAGCATCTTCACGGTCTTGCCCTCGCGCAGCAGCCGGTTGGCGTGCTCGCGCGCCAGCCGCACGATGGAGCCGTTGAAGGCCCCGCAGAGGCCACGCTCGGCCGTGCAGACCACGAGGAGATGCACCTGATCGCGGCCGTTGCCGGCGAGCAGCTTGGGCGCCTGCGGGCCGGCGCCGATGCCGCGCGCGAGGTTGGCCAGCACCTTCTCCATGCGCTCCGCGAAGGGGCGAGCGGCTTCGGCCGCCATCTGGGCGCGGCGCAGCTTGGCGGCCGCGACCATCTGCATGGCCTTGGTGATCTTCTGGGTCGACTTGACCGAGGAGATCCGGTTGCGCAGGTCCTTCAGGGACGGCATGGCGGGGGCTCTTGTCGGAGAAGGAGGCGCCCCGGACCGCGGGGTCCGGGGCCGAGCGATGGAGGATCGGGCCGCGTCGAGGCCGTCAGGCGAAGGACTTGGTGTAGCCCTCGACGGCGCCCTTCAGCTTGCCGGCGGAATCGTCGCTGAGGTCCTTGGAGGTCCGGATGGCGTCGAGCAGCGGCACGTGGCTGGAGCGCAGCAGGGACAGCAGCCCGTCCTCGTAGGCGCGGATGCGATTGACGGGCAACTGGTCGAGGTAGCCGTTGACGCCCGCGTAGATCACGCAGACCTGCTCCTCCATCTTCAGCGGCGCGAACTGCGGCTGCTTCAGGAGCTCGGTCAGGCGCGAGCCGCGGTTCAGCAGGCGCTGGGTCGTGGCGTCGAGGTCGGAGCCGAACTGGGCGAAGGCCGCCATCTCGCGGTATTGCGCGAGCTCGCCCTTGATGCGGCCGGCGACCTTCTTCATCGCCTTGGTCTGGGCCGCCGAGCCGACGCGCGACACCGACAGACCGACGTTCACGGCCGGGCGGATGCCCTGGTAGAACAGGTCGGTCTCGAGGAAGATCTGGCCGTCGGTGATCGAGATCACGTTGGTGGGGATGTAGGCCGACACGTCGTTGGCCTGGGTCTCCACCACCGGCAGGGCGGTCAGGGAACCGCTGCCCTGCGCGTCGTTGAGCTTGGCGGCGCGCTCCAGCAGGCGGGAGTGGAGGTAGAAGACGTCGCCCGGATAGGCTTCGCGGCCCGGCGGGCGGCGCAGCAGCAGCGACATCTGGCGGTAGGCCACGGCCT
>CAXTBR010000177.1:0-2387 GCA_964242785.1 uncultured Lichenihabitans sp.
GTGCCCGAGATCGCGATGCGCGCGGTCGTGTATCAGGCGCTGGAGTGAGGGCGCCTCGTCGACGCTCCGGTGGATCATGGATGGCTGGTCCTGACCCAAAGCGGAGATTGGCGCGAAGCGGCCCATGCTTTTCCCAAGAAGACGGCGGAGTGTCAGGCCAGCATGGAGGAGATAGATCACTCGATCATCGCTTCGTCTTGAGCAACCTCATCCAGACCTCGCCCATGGAGGTGCTTGAGGTCGAGCCCGTCCACGCGCGTCCGCTGGAGCGGCCTCGTTGAGGACCTCGACTGAGAACGGAGCACCATCGACCACCTCGTAGCCGGCCGTCACGTCCTTGTTGGCGTGTCCGACGAGCGCCTTGATGACGTCACGGTCCACTCGCGCGGCGCGCAGCATCGCGACGAACAGGTGGCGGAAGCTGTGGAAGGTCTTGGCGGGCGATGCGGTCACGTGCTCGTCCGTGTGCCTCGCCCAGAACTTGCTCCACTCCTTCGTCGTTCGGCCGCGGTAGGCCCTCAGCTCGGGGAACAGCCACCTGAAGCCGTCCTTCCTGCGCTGGGCAACGAATGCCAGGAAACCGCACCGGACCCGCTCATCGTGAACCGGAACGTAGCGTCGTGCCGCGGCCGTCTTGACGGCCTTGACGATGTCCCCGTCCCAACACGCCTCCCCGTCGTCCTCGTCTGGAACGTCGGTGATGTGGATGCACCAAACCACACCCAACGATTTGATGTCACTGACCAACAGCTGTCCGAGCTCTTCGAGACGTGCACCGGTGAACAGCGCGAGGAGCGGCAACCAATGAGCGACGGGACCGCAGCCGCTGAGCGGAATATCGATCGGATCCATGTAAACCGACGTGCTGAAGATGCGCCGGAGGTCGCGCAGGCTGTAGGGTGCGCGCTTGACGACGTCAGCCTCGGTGACCTCCATGCCCATGCCGGCACACGGATTGGCCTCGATGTGTCCCGGTCTCTGCGCCGCCGCCAGCGCAGCCGACATCGAGCCCAGGCCCTTCGCGTTGATCGTCCGACGGGCGAGTCTCGCCCGGCTGAGGTTGGCCGGCTTCTCGCCCCAGGCGACCCGGTCCCCGAGGGAGGCACGACGGATCGCATGCGGGACGTTGCGGGGGCAGCGTGACAGCAGATCCGTGAACTCGGTCAGCATCGGCTTCGTGATACGGTCGACAGGCAGATCTCCGAACTGACTGACGAAGTAGCCGACGTAGAGGGCGCTGTCGTCGACCTGCTTCATCTCCGGCCGAACGTCCCTGATCCAGCGCTCTCGCATGTCGGACAGGGATGGCTTGATCGACGGTGCTGACGGTGGCGCAGGCGCCATCGCTGGCGGGCGTTCCGGCGTCTCGACCGCGGCGCCGCTGTCCCTCGCCCCGACGGCTTCAAGCCCGGTCACAGAGGTCCTGAGCAGCGCCAGCGCGAGGGCGCGGCGGTCTGGGTGACCTTGGGGCAGATCGAAGCCGTTCTCCTGGAGGCGACGGTCAAGCTCGCTCGGGATCGTCGACGACGAGCCGAAAGCGTTCAGGGGCGCGTTCTGGTCGGGCGTGAGCCGTCCGGTGCGCCCTGCCCCGAGGTCGTGGAGGGCGGCGAGGAGCTGCGGGTCGGCGATCTCAGCCCCTTCGATCTCCAGACCGAGCATGCTAAGGTCGCGAGACGCGGGAGCACTCCTCGCCTCGCGCAGGCGCAGGCGCAGAGCGTCTGCGAAGCGCCGGCTCTCGTCGATGAGCTCGGGTGGGACGACACGGCTGGCCTCCCGCATCAGTTGCACGACGATGCCCGTCAGGGGTGAGGTGAAGGTCGGATCGATCCAGGTCCGATCGTGCTCGGCCAAGAGGTCGTGCCTGGCCTGCCCCGCGATGGTGGCGACGGCGCCGGCCGGTAACAGTTCGACCGCCTTCCGCTCACGGTTCCGATGCTCCCTCTCGGCGGCCAACACGTGGCCCATCTGCACGAGCCCTTCCACCTGCTCGTGGACCCGGTTCCAGCGGACCCGGGCGGTGGCCTCGTCACCTGTCTTGAGCGACACCTTGATGGTGGGCCGGCCCCCGAGCAGGTGCACGCCCCTGGTCCAGGGCAGGCTCACCTCCCCCGTCACGAAGGCGGCGACGTGGGCGGGCACGTCGCGATGGTAGGAAAACTTGCCTGTGTCCGAACGACGGACCAGGAACGGCAAACCGGTGCTGCTCGACCGCGGCATGGCTGCGCCTCACGCTGGATTCTGACCAGAATTCTGACCGGTTTCCGCCCCGAATCGAGGCGGCTTCGGCTGAACGTGAGACGATCCTAGGGAAAACAGCGCCTTAGCGCAAAAATGGAGCGGGTGAAGGGAATCGAACCCTCGTCATCAGCTTGGAAGGCTGTTGCTCT
>CAXTBR010000178.1:0-2089 GCA_964242785.1 uncultured Lichenihabitans sp.
AGTCAGTCTCGGGCACATCGTAACATCTCGACAAGAAAACCTCATAGAGAACGAACAAATCCCCCGCAAAGGTCCGCAGCCATAGATCGTGGGCGCGTCCGAGAAGGCGGACCCGGTATCGTTCAGGGGCGGAGGCTGCGCGGGTTTGGCGCAGGTTGCTGAGGTGGAACGAGACCGTGGCTCGCGCCAGGCGAATGCCATCGCGAAACGTCGCACCCATACGCATCGCGAACAGAAACTCGCGCGCATAGTGTCGGATACTCTGCATCAGCCGCTCGCGCGCTTCGAATGTGCCGCGCGCGGGCGCAGCACGGGCCGCCCGCCGTTGCGTCCGGGTACGACCGTGCCGACCTGGAACGGAGGCCGGTGCCGCCCGCTAGGATCCGAGGGCCGTCGGGCGCGGCGGACGACCGACGCGCGGCCGTGAGGTCGAGCGCGGCGAGGCGGATGTGGCACGGCAGCGTCCTGCGGCCGGAGCCGGACCACCGCGTTGATCGCTCCCGCCCCCATCCCGCCCCGGTCCATCCGTCACCCGATCATCCGCCGTCGGATGCTATCTCCGCGATACCGTGCCGTGTCCACAACACAGCCCGACAACCGGTGAGCGGACGGATTTTCGCGTTGCGTCGGACGCGGCGCGCGGGCTAGCGTCGCGTTCTTCCGTAGGGGTAGCCCACGATGAAACGCTCTCGGGTCGTCGCACTTGCATTCGCACCTGTCGTCCTTGCCGTTCCGGGGAGCGCCCTCGCCGCCTGTGAGGGACAGGGCGGCCTGATCTGTAGCAGCGGAGCGCCCCAGATCACCTCCGCTGCCGGGCTTCAGGTGTCCCGCGGCGGGGAATTCGTGCAGCTCGCCTCCGGGACGGTGCTGCGCGGCGGCGACCGCGTCCTGACGGGAGACGCGGCTGCTAGGCTGTCGTTCGGACCGTCGTGCAGTGCGCCGGTCGCGGCGGACGCCCTCGTGTCGATCACGCGGACCGGCGGCAAGACCTGCGCCTCGGTGACGGCTCCGTCCGGTGCGCCGGACAGCCCGGCGGTCACGGGTGAGCTGGACCGCCGCCTCGTGGTCGGCGCGGGCGGTGCGGCGGGTGCGGCGGCCTTGGCCCTCGGCTTCGGGCTTGCCGACGGAGGCGGCAACCGCACGCCGACGATCGTGCCGGCGGCGACGGTCAGCGCCAAGTAGCGCCGGACGTCGCGCCATCCTTGCGCAGCGCGCGGTCGAGCCGCTCTGCGCCGCGCTCCTGCTGACGGGATGCTTCCTCGGCGGGAGCGCCGCGCCAGGCCGGATGCTCCCGGCGATCCCCGAACTGCTCAGCCTGCCGCTCTTGGTCCTGACCGCGACGGCCGACGCGGCTCCGGCCGCTCGCTCCCGCTCGAGCTGGTGGCTCGCGGCAGTGATCCTGGGCTTGCCGGCGGTCCAGCTCATCCCGCTCCCGCCGCAGGTCTGGACGACGCTCCCCGGGCGCGCGCCGGTCGCCGAGGCCTATGCCGCCGCCGGCATCGCGCTCCCCTGGCTGCCGCTCAGCCTCGCGCCGGGCGAGACGGAGCGGCTGTGGCTCGGCCTCCTGCCGGCCGTGGCGCTGTTCCTCGCCGTCCCGCACCTCGCACGGGCGGGGCGGGATCGCCTGCTGCATCTGGCGGTCCTGCTCGGCGCGATCGACGCCGTCCTGGGCCTGGGACAGATCGCGGGCGGCCCGGACAGCCTTCTGCGATTCTACGCCACCGCCTCGCGCACCGACGCGGTCGGCTTCTTCGCCAACCGCAATCATCACGCCACCTTCCTCGCCTCCCTCGTCGTGCTTGCCGGGGGGCTGCTCGTCGGCCACGGCCATGGGTCGCGGGCCGGGCCGGGGTGGCTCGCGGCGGCCGGGTTGCTGATGCTGCTCGGCATCGCGGCCTCGGGGTCGCGAGCCGGGCTGGCGCTGGGACTGGGGGCGTGCGCCGGCGTCGCCTGGAACGTCCTCGCGGCCCGGCCCACGAAGCGCCGGGGACGGGCACTCCTCCTCTGGGGCGGCTTGGCCGCGATCCCACCCTTGATCGGCCTCGCCGTCTTCGGTGCCGCGGCCGTGCGCTCGCAGACGGACGCCGTC
>CAXTBR010000179.1:0-2044 GCA_964242785.1 uncultured Lichenihabitans sp.
ACTGCATGCTGAAGCCGGTCCGCCACTTCCCCGACAGCACCCGCAAGAACGGCGTCCTCGTGATGTGCGAGGTGATGATGCCGGACGGCAAGACCCCGCACCCGTCCAACAAGCGCGCCACCATCCTGGACGACGAGGGCGCGTGGTTCGGCTTCGAGCAGGAATATTTCTTCTACAAGGACGGCCGCCCGCTCGGCTTCCCCGAGGCCGGCTATCCGGCGCCCCAGGGCCCCTACTACACGGGCGTGGGCTATTCCAACGTGGGCAGCGTCGCCCGCGAGATCGTCGAGCAGCACCTCGACCTGTGCCTCGACGCCGGCATCAACCACGAGGGCATCAACGCCGAGGTGGCCAAGGGCCAGTGGGAGTTCCAGATCTTCGGCAAGGGCTCCAAGAAGGCCGCCGACGAGATGTGGGTCGCCCGCTACCTGCTGCAGCGCCTGTGCGAGAAGTACGGCATCGACGTCGAGTACCACTGCAAGCCGCTCGGCGACACCGACTGGAACGGCTCGGGCATGCACGCCAACTTCTCGACGCAGTTCATGCGCGAGGTGGGCGGCAAGGAGTATTTCGAGCGCCTGATGAAGGCTTTCGAGAAGAACCGCGAGGACCACATCGCGGTCTACGGCCCCGACAACCACATGCGCCTGACCGGCAAGCACGAGACGGCCTCGATCCACCAGTTCTCCTACGGGCTGGCGGACCGCGGCGCCTCGATCCGCGTGCCCCATTCCTTCATGAACAACGGCTACAAGGGCTACCTCGAGGATCGCCGCCCCAACTCCCAGGGGGACCCCTACCAGATCGCCTCGCAGATCCTGAAGACGATCTCCGAGGTGCCCACCCAGTCCCAGGCCGCCCAGCAGGCCGCCGAGTAGGGACTTCAACGGCGCGGACCCTCGGGGTCCGCGCGGGATCCGTGCGGGATCCGTGGAAGGCGCCGGCCGGAGCTCCCCCGAGGGCTCCGGCCGGCGCTTGCGTTTGGCGTCGGGCCTGTCGCGGATCGGTCGTCCGGGCCTTGTACACGGTGCGCCGAGCGGCCAAGATGCGGGCTGCCGCGGGAAACGGATCCGGTCGAGGGCAGCGATGATGGTCGATGGCACGATGATGGCGCAGGTCTCGGGCAAGGCGGGCTTCATCGCCGCGCTCGACCAGAGCGGCGGCTCGACCCCCAAGGCCCTGGACCATTACGGGATCCCGGAGAGCGCCTACAGCGGCGACGCCGAGATGTTCGCGCTCGTCCACGAGATGCGGGTCCGCATCATCACGGCGCCCTCCTTCACCGGGGCCGAGGTGATCGCCGCCATCCTGTTCGAGGGCACGATGGACGGGGAGGCCGAGGGCCGCTCCGTCCCGGCCTACCTCTGGCAGGAGCGGGGCGTCGTGCCCTTCCTCAAGGTCGACAAGGGGCTCGCGGACGAGGCGGACGGCGTCCGCCTGATGAAGCCCATCCCGGGGCTCGACCCGCTGCTGGCCCGGGCCGTGTCGCTCGGCGTCTTCGGCACCAAGATGCGCTCCGTCATCGATCTGCCCTCGCGGGACGGCATCGCGGCCGTGGTGGCGCAGCAGTTCGAACTGGCGGCCCAGATCGCCGGCCACGGGCTCCTGCCCATCATCGAGCCCGAAGTCTCGATCAAGAGCCCCGACAAGCCCGGCGCCGAGGCGATCCTGCTAGAGGAGATCCGGCGCAGGCTCGACGCCCTGCCGGAGGGCCGCCGCGTGATGCTGAAACTGACGATCCCCGACGTGCCCGACCTCTACGCCGGGCTGATGGGGGACCCGCGCGTGGCCCGGGTCGTGGCGCTGTCCGGCGGCTATCCGCGGGACGAAGCCTGCCGGCGCCTCGCGGCCAACCACGGCATGATCGCCAGCTTCTCGCGCGCCCTGATCGACGACCTCCGGCACGACATGAGCGACGCCGCGTTCGACGCGGCGCTGGCGGGCGCCATCGAACAGATCTACCGGGCCTCGACCGAGAAGGAGTGAGCCGCGGCCGTCACTTCGAGGCCGCGGGCAGGTTCATCATCGCCAGGGGGCTCGTGCC